>NZ_BPQT01000082.1 GCF_022179405.1 Methylobacterium marchantiae | reverse complement strand
CTCCATAGCAACGACACCTAGATCCTGCTTCGGCTTCGCAGCCTGCCTCTCTTTCGCTGATGATCACGCAGCGTCAGCGCATGAAGCTTCGTGAACTCGGTTTCACCGACGCTTCGATCCGGCTGATGACACCGGCCGAGGCGCATCAGCAACTCGGCGTGAATGACTTGGCGTGAGGAGCCTGACGTGAGCCGGGCGAACTCGTTGCGGCGGGAACTCGAGGCAGACAAGTCCACCGCGTCCGGCCTTTGAGACTCCGGTACGCCGTCCCCTACCATCATTGCGACCTTTCCGCCGCTCGGCCGTTGATCCGTGATGCGGGGCTCGCTCGTCTCGAGCAGCCTGTCCGGTCGCGAAATTGAGGAGACCTCTATGAAGCATGTTCTGATTGCAACGACGCTGGTTCTTTCCCCTTTAGCCCTGTCAGCATCGGCCCAGGCGCAGGGAACGGTCCGCGGTGCCGAACGGGGCATCGAGGACGGTAATCGTGCAGCCGGTCCCGTCGGTGGTGTGGTTGGCGGTGCGGTTGGCGCCGCGACCGGAACAGTCGGTGGCGTGCTCGGCGTGGATCCGGATCGTCGCGATGACCGCATGGAGCGCCGTGAGGAGCGTCGTACCGTTCGCGATCGTCGCGACCGCTGAACGAGATCCCGATACTGGTTCAGGTATCGGGATCTTCGTCGCTTTCGCCCGCAGGGTCTTCGGGCCGCGTCAAGGATCGGGTTGCAGGACGAAGCTTGCAGCCCTATCGGTCTTCGAATGACCGAAAAGCTGACGATAGCTGCCCTGCGCGACCTAAAGCTCATTTCTGAAGAAGAAGTAGGGGCGGCAGTCGAAGCCTTCCTCGCCAATCCGCTGGCGCCCCACTTCGTCTTCAAAGAAGGTTACCGGCTTGATCTCGGGAAAGCGGTGCGTCGACACCCTGGCGCAGATGACTTCGTCAATCGGGGGAATGCTGGCCCACTAATGAAGCGTCCCTTCGTTCTCGCCGCAATCTTACAGGCGCGCCCTCTGAGGGAGTGATCCGATCGATACGTTGACGTCCAGCGGCCAGATCGAAACCCGTCAACTGTGAGAGTCTGTCCGGCATCATGA
>NZ_BPQT01000081.1 GCF_022179405.1 Methylobacterium marchantiae | reverse complement strand
CCCGCACCGTCCTTCTCAACCAGGTCTCGTGGGGTGCCATCTTCGCCGGTGCCGTGACGGCGCTGGTGACCCAGGTCATCCTCAACATGGTCGGCGTTCCCGCCGACAACCCGGCCGCCTCGACCCTCTCGCTGAGCGCCGGCATCTGGTTCGTCGCCTCCGGCATCGTCGCCGCACTCGCGGGCGGCTTCATCGCTGGCCGCCTCTCCGGCAAGCCCGTCACGGGTGCCGCCGGCCTGCATGGTCTCGTGTCCTGGGCGGTCACCACCCTCGTCGTCCTGTACCTGCTCACCTCGGCCGCCGGCGGTCTCATCGGCGGCGCCTTCTCGGGCGTGACCAGCACGCTCGGCGGGGCAGGCTCCCTGGTCGGCGGCACCGTGCAGACCGCCGCACAGGCCGCGGCACCGTCGCTGTCCAAGATCACGAACCCGCTCGACGGCATCGAGCAGTCGGTCCGCCAGCAGGCCGCCGGCCAGGATCCCCAGGCCGCCAAGGACGCCGCCGTCGCCGCGATCCGCGCTCTGTTCACCGGTGACCCGGCCCAGAAGGCCCAGGCCGAGAACCGTGCCGCCGACGCCCTCGCCAAGGCCCAGGGCATCCCGGTCGACCAGGCCAAGACGCAGATCCAGGACTACAAGAAGCAGTACGAGGAGGCCGTCGCCACCGCCAAGGTGAAGGCCGAAGCCGCAGCCGTCGCCGCCAAGTCCGCCGCCACCCAGGGCGCGTTCTACGGCGCTCTCGCGCTGATCCTCGGTGCGCTCGCCGGCTTCTTCGGCGGCCGTCTCGGCGCGCCGTCGCTCGCGACCCTGACCGACCGCTACGACGATCGCCGCGCCTGAGCCATCATCTCGGCCGGTCGCACCGACCGGCCGAGATCCCTCCCTCGATCCAGGAGACGTGTCATGAGCAGCACCACGGACAAGCTCAAGGGCCTCGCCAACGAGGCCGTCGGCAACCTCAAGGAAGGTGTCGGCAAGGTCACCGGTAACGACAAGCTCGTCGCCGAGGGCAAGGCCCAGGAACTCAAGGGCGAGGCGCAACGCACCGTCGGCGAGGCCAAGGACGGCGTGTCCGCCCTGGTCGACAAAGCCACCGGCAAACGATGA
>NZ_BPQT01000080.1 GCF_022179405.1 Methylobacterium marchantiae | reverse complement strand
TCTTATGAGTCTACGACCTAGAGCGAGACGGAACGGCGGTGCGCGCCGCATTGACGACCTCGTGGAGCAATGGTCAGGCGGAGGGACAGATCAGCCGGCTGGAAATGCTCAAGCGGACCATGTACGGACGCGCCGGCTTCCCCCTGCTCCGACGCCGCGTCCTGCTCACTGCCTAATCCACGCAAACTGCGGGAGAACTGCCAAACCGCGGCAATCCCAATCCCACCGGTGAGCACCGCCCGGTTCTCGATGGGTCGTCGGCCACCCTTCGGACGCGGCCGGAGAGGCGGAAGCAGCGGCGCGATCTCACGCCAGAGATCGTCGGGAAGAGGGGCGCGGGCCAATGCCATGCCAACGCACGTTCACGCTTACGGTGCCGTTCTGTTAGACGCTCTTAATGGCGGCTCTTAAGGCACATGTGCTGGTCATTCCCGCAATGCCCTGTCATGGCATGACAAGTGACCCATGATCTCAGCCCCATTCATCCCGCACGACTCTCCCGTCTCGGCTGGTCCGATTTCTTTGAGGAGCAGCGCGAACAAGCCGAGATTTGTCTGGAGCCGATGCGGATCGCGACGGTCCATCGCTCTCGCCTGACGGCTGTTTCACTCGCTGGACCTGTCGGCCTTGAGCTCCCGGTCCATATCCAGACCAGCGATTTCGCGGTGGGTGACTGGGTACTGGTCGAGCCTGAAACCAGAACGATGCGCCGGCGGCTCTCGCGCAAGAGCGTATTGCAACGGCGCAATGAAGGGGGAGGACCGCTGCAACTGGCTGCCGCCAATGTCGACACCCTGTTCGTCGTCACCTCATGCAACGGGGATTTCAACATCGCCCGGCTGGAAAGGTATCTGGCTCTCGCCAATCAGGGCGGAACCAATCCGGTTCTCGTCCTCACCAAGGCCGATATGGCGCCCGATGCAGAGATCTACCGGCAAAGGGCACGCCGTCTGCAGCGCGGGCTTGCCGTCGTGATGGTCAATCCGCGCCTCCGAGATACCGTGGCGACCCTGGCCCCTTGGTGCGGCCAGGGCCTGACCGTCGCAGTCGTCGGCTCTTCTGGGGTGGGAAAATCGACTTTGGTCAACACGCTCGCCGGCCCGGACCAGGAATCGCCGCAGGAAACGGGGATGATCCGCGAACACGACGCCAAGGGGCGCCACACCACGACAGCGCGTTCGCTTCACGCCATCGCGGAGGGCGGCTGGATCATCGATACGCCAGGGATGCGCACGCTGCATGTCAGCGACGCCGCAGATGGCATCGACACATTGTTCGCCGAGATCGTCGAGCTAGCTCCATCGTGCCGGTTTCGGGACTGCACTCATGCTCACGAACCCGGCTGCGCGGTACAGGCAGCCGTCATGGACGGAACCCTCGATCCCGAGCGCCTGACACGCTGGCGCAAGCTCCTCGACGAAAATCGGGCCAACACACCGGTCTTGAGCGGGCCGCGCGGCAGCCGGAAACGCTGACCAGCCGGAAAAGTGGCTTACGCTAATTCGTAACGCTGCATCCCCCGGATGACAAGATTTCTATACCCTATACTTGGATACCGTGACTCGAATGCGCCTTCTGGACCGAACCCTCGTCATTGTCCGTCATGGTCAGAGCCTGGACAATGAGCGCGATCTCTTCTCGGGCATCCGAGATCCCGATCTGACCGCACGCGGCGTCGAGGAGGCGGAGATTGCAGGGAATCGGTTGAGGGAGCTCGGCTTCTCCTTCGATCTCGCCTTCACCAGCGAGCTGTTGCGGGCACGTCGTACGACAAACCTCATTCTGTCGGCACTCGGACAATCGGCCCTCGGCATTCGACGGAGTTCTGCGCTGAACGAGCGTGATTACGGTGAGCTCGCTGGGCTGAACAAGCGAGAATCCCAGGATCGCTGGGGGAGCGAACAGGTCCGGATCTGGCGCAAATCCTTCGATGCCGTACCTCCGGGAGGTGAGAGCCTCGCGATGACCGCCGACCGGCTGATCCCGTATTATCGAGACGAGATCGAACCGCAACTCCGAGACGGCAAGCGCGTACTTCTCGTCGCGCATGGAAATTCATTGCGGGCGCTGATCATGTATCTCGACCAGATCGGCGCGGACGAGGTGGCAGAAGTTCATCTCGCGACCGCTCAGATGCAAGCCTACCACTTTGACGATCAGGGGAAAGTGATCGCGAAACAGTCGATCATCGTCAAAATCACAGATAAGACAGAGTGAATATTTCATAAGATCGTATCATTGACTGATGTCAATTCGCTCTGATGGCGTCGCGATCCCGTGCGAATCGGCGCTGTGTCCGCATCGGCTCCAGATTCGAGAGCGACATCATGCGATACCCAGCGACGAAGAGAACGAGCGTCACGGTGGCGAATGCACCACCGACGATGAGGGAAGCGTTCAGATCCGAGCCGAGGAGAAGCGCCATTCCTTTGACGATCGCCGCAAGCAGCATGAGCAACCCTGCCAGGATGAACAGCGCCGACATCAGAAATGAGAAGAGTGGAAGAGTGATCTGTCTGACTGCTCCTCCGATCTCCGCCTGAAACAGCACGATCTGCTTGGAGATAAGTAACTGGGTTTCACTGATGGCGTCACCAACGAGAAGCAGAAGACTCCTGTCATTTCGCCCGCTCATGCTTCTGCTCGTTTGTTCACATACCCAACGGGCTGAGCTTGGCCCGACCAGAGCCTATTCTCTCTACGCTAAGCCTCGCTCTCAAAGGATCGACATAGCGCGCCTTGGGGGCATGGCAATCGCCAGTAGCAGGTAGCGGAGCGTGATGCGTCCGTCATTCCTTTTCGGCGCCGTTGGCGTTGCCCGCTTCAGACTGGCAATCTCCGCTTTTCGCCGCTCACCGCATCGCGCAAAGTTACGCATGCCCACGGCGGCCAGGACTTCGACGTTCCGCCGAGCGGAGTTCGTCGATCCGTTGCTCTGGGCTCAATGCTGCGTTGTGGCTTGCATGAAAGCGCGAGTCGAGATTCGAGGCCAGGGTCTCGCTAAAAGCCAGCGCGATTTCGATCGAGTACCATATCGCAATTGTGGTCAAAGAATTTTTTGTTTCTAATATTAATAAGACGAGTGATCGTAGCAAAAATAATTCTCTTTCATCAATTGCGCATGCCGTCAGATCTGAAAACTAATCCCTTTGCATCAAGATTAATGTCTGGTTTCGGGCTCATGGGCGATTATGATCTGACCGAGTTTTCGCGCACGTGAAAGCAGTGTCATGCGTCGCTCTTACAGTCTGCTGGCTTGCCTGGGAGCGTTTGCGATCGCGCTGATTCTTCCACTGCTGGCACTTGCAGGAATCGGAATCTACAAATTTTCGGCCGCCGAGCGTGCACGGCTCGAAGCCCTGGCCGACAGCGCCAATCAGGAAACCGTTCTCCTGATCAATCAGGAAATTACGATGCGGGGGGCGCTTCTCCAGGCTTTGGCGACCGCTCCGTCCCTGCGCAACGGCGACTTGGCGGCTTTCGAGGAACAGCTTCGCGAACTCGCTCGCGTCAAGCGTCTGCAGTTCATTATGATCGATCCCTCAGGTCAGCAGATCATCAACACCAACATGACGTCCGGGGTCTCCCTGCCCAGGACGGGTAACCGCGAACTTTATCACGAGGCTTTTCTGACGGCGGACATCCATGTGTCGAACCTCTTCGTAGGTTCGATCACGGGTGCCTATCTGCTTCAGGTCTCCATACCAATTCGGCGTCAGGAAAAACTCATCGGCACCCTCAGTGCCATTCTGCATCCCGCGCGACTCGCCGAAATCCTGCGCGAGGGCATTCCGGGTGGCCCCTTCTATGCGACGGTCCTGGACCGTAAGGGAGTTGTCGTCGCGACCACGGCGGATCACGGCGAAGTCGTCGGAAAGCCGCTGAAAGCCCTGTCGGACGGGTGCTCCGGCTCCAAAGGAGGGCTTTCCATGGCCAATTCCGAGGGCGTTCCAATCTTCGCCTATTGTCGACGCTCCAGCTTTTCGGGCTGGATTATCGCCGCGGCGGTGGAGCGTGATGCCCTGGCCGCGCCGCTCGAGGACAGCCTCAAGCTGCTGGCCTCCGTCGGCTTTTGCCTGGCGCTATTCGCGACCACATGCGCCTATTGGATCGGCAGGCGGCTGACGCGTGCCCAGGGTGCGCTCGTCGGAGCGGCGAAGGTCATCGGACAGGGTCAGCTCGTCACGTCTTTCGTGACCCCTTGGACGGAAGCCAACATCGTCGGCAACGCTCTCGTCGAGGCTTCCCGAACCCTTGGAGGGCATGCGAGCGCCCTGTGGCAGACGAATCAGGATCTGGAACAGCGCGTCATCTCTCGGACGCGAGAGCTCGAATCCAAGACATCGCTCCTCCAGACCACCCTCGACACGATGGAACAGGGCCTCATCGTGATCAGCCTCGACGGGCGCGTACCGATCTGCAGTGCTCAGGCCCGCAAATTGTTGGACCTGCCCGCATCGCTCATGGACGCCGCCCCGGCCTTGGACACGGTCCTCGACTTTCAGGACGCACGGGACGAGCATGCAAGGCTTTCCGACACGGTTCGTGCGAGTCTGAAGCCACGGCCCGGCGATGGCCAATCCGTCTTCGAATACGAGCGCGCCAACGGTACCATTCTGCAGATCAATACGGTGGAGGTGAAGCGTGGCGGCGGGTTCGTCAGAACCGTGACGGACATCACCAAACGCGCGCGACACGAACAGGAACTCGAAGAGGCCAAGAACGCCGCCGAGCAGGCCAGTCGCGCGAAGGGAGACTTCCTCGCGACCATCAGCCACGAGATGCGGACACCGCTCAATGCGATGATCGGCTACTCGGATCTGCTTTCCCAAGAAGGAAAGTTGAGCTTCGCTGTTCGCCGTTATGCCGAACGTATTCAGGGGGCCGGAACGGCACTTCTGAGTCTCATCGACGACATCCTCGACCTCGGTCGGATCGAGGCGGGGGTGATCGACGTCCGCAGCGAACCCTTCGTTTTGGAAAGCCTTCTCAATTCCGCTTTGTCGATCGTGCGACCGATGGCGGATGCGAAAAATCTGCGACTTGATTTCGAATTGCACTGTCAGCCGAACGCCTGCTTTCTCGGTGATCAGGATCGCCTGCGACAGGTCCTGCTCAATCTGCTCAGCAACGCCATAAAATTTACAAAAGTCGGAGGGGTAACGCTGCTGGTTCGACAACGTCTCGGCGAGGACGACCGTCACATCCTTCATGTCGCGGTGGCCGATACCGGCATTGGAATTGCGCCCTCCGACCAGAAATATCTGTTCCAGCGATTCCATCAGGTCGATCCGTCGATGAACCGCCGGTTCGAGGGTGCGGGGCTCGGACTTGCCATCTCGAAACGGCTCGTCGAACACCTCGGCGGCCGAATTGGCATGATGAGCAGCTTCGGGGCCGGCTCCACTTTCTGGTTCGAAACTCCTCTCAGAGCGGCGGTGGCGCCGCAATCGGATAGACTGACGTCCGTCACAGCCCGGTCCGATGCCGCACGGTCCGAGAACAGGCATATCCTCGTGGTCGAGGACGTAGTCATGAACCAGGAGCTTGCTCGAGAACTTCTCGAGATTGCAGGACACATCGTCGATATCGTCGATAACGGCATCGAAGCTGTCGCCGCGGCCAAAACCGGCATGTACGACCTGATCCTCATGGATCTCTCCATGCCCGAGATGGACGGCCTGACCGCGACGCGGCTCATCCGCGAAGCGGGAATCGATGCGCAAAGAATGCCGATCGTGGCGTGCACGGCGAATGTGTTCGCCTCGCGTGAGGCCGCGCTGCAAGATGTCGGCATGAATGCCTACCTGCGCAAACCTTTGCGGCAGATTGAGCTCTATGAAACCATCGAGCGCGTTCTAGGATCGCCGGTGCAGGGCGAGAAGATCTCACGGTCGCGAGCCAAGATGGGTGCTCGCTCGGATCTCGACGTCGTCACGCTGCTGGGGCCGGCCCGCGTGGTCGCCGCACTCGATGTCCTCTGCAACGACCTCGACGCGCTGAGCATGCCCGAAGCCTTCGACGAACCGAACAGGAAACGTACGGCGCGTTCGGCACACGCCGTAATCTCGACGGCGTGCATGCTCGAAATGACGGAGCTCGCCGAGAGCTGTAGAAACCTGGAAGTCGCTTGTGAGGGGGGGACGGATTTGGCGCTGGTGGCTGGGCAGATCCGTCCGCTGATCGTGCGATCCGTGTCGCAGGCGAGAGATCTCAGGGAAGAACTCCTCGGGCGTATCGGCTAGCCTGAAAGGATTAGCCCAAAATCACCCCTAAATGGTGGCGTGAGCATGGAGATAACATTGAAGCAGTAGTCTAGAAATAGAAATGTCAATACCGGGCCGGCATGGTATTTGAACATCCCGCTTTTCGAGGGGCTCGCGATGTTCAAAAAAACTGGCACGGCAGCAATCGTAGCTGACGATCATGAGTTGTTTCGTGCTGGCTTGGCAGAAATTCTGCGGCGCGATCTACATTTCGAACGTGTAGTCGAGTGCTCTTCCATCGAGGAAATTGTCACCGTTTTGGAAGAAATTTCCGGAGTGACTTTCATGACGCTCGATTTGGCTATGCCTGGTATGCTGGGAGCTTCCACTGTGCATGAATTACGGTGTGCTTATCCGTCGATCCAGATCTGCGTGATCACCGCATCTGACAAGAGAGACGACATTCTGCACCTGCTGCAGGCGGGTGTTCATGGTTTCATTCCGAAAGCACTTGGCATTTTGGAGATAAAGACCGCCCTGCGGAGGGTCATGGGAGGACAGATCTATGTTCCGCCCGTCTTATCTATGCCGATCGCTGAAGAACCTATTGCGATGCGCGGTGGGTTCGAGCCCGGAGCAGCGACCGGAGCGAAAGACGCGAAACTCTCGCCCCGTCAGAAGGAGGTGCTCTCCTTGATGGCCAAGGGCTGTTCCAACAAGGAGATCGCTCGAAAACTCGGTCTAGCCGAGGGGACCATCAAGGTTCACGTCAACGCGTTGTTCCGATCGTTGGGCGCGCATAACCGGGTGACGGCGGTGGCATCCCTGGCGCATGCGATCGAGCTTCCGGCCTTATCGTGACAGGGTTGCAGAGACCTTCCCAGTATCTACGCCATTTAGCCCTCGCCCATGCTGGGTGACTTCCGCAACCTCGCGCCTCCTCACGCCCACCGGCGCGAGGAGGCTATTTCGCTACAACAGGAAGAAGTCGGTCTGATCGATCGTGTTTGCGGCGAGCGCGCTGAGCAAGATCGTGTCCGACCCCACCCATACCACCGTATTGGCCCCGATCTGATGGATCGCGACTTGGCTGGCGAAGGTGGCCGCCGTAATTCCGAGGCCTGACAAGTCGATGAGGTCCTGACCGCCGAGAGGATCATGGTCGAAATCGATGATCCGGTCCTTGCCGAAACCGGATGTGAACACGAAGGTGTCGCTGCCGGCGCCCCCTTTCAGGGTATCGTTTCCGAGGCCACCGTTCAGACGATCCGCGCCGCTGCCGCCCAGGAGCGTGTTGGCGAGTTCGTTGCCGGTGAGGGCGATGCCCGAATTACCGGCCTTGGCGATGAGATACTCGACAGATTCGCCAGCTCCGAGCGCGAAATTACCGCTCGCATAAACCTTGTCGGTTCCGCCCCCAGGCGTCTCGTGCACAGTGTCGCCTGGACCGTCGACGTAGTAGGCGTCGTTGCCGCCGCCGCCGCTGAGACTGTCCGCGCCCGCCCCGCTGAAGAGCTTGTTGGCGAACTCATTTCCCGTGAGGCTGATGCCCACATTCCCGGCATTGGCCCGCACGTATTCGATGGCTTCACCCGATCCCAGCACGAAGCTCTTGGTGGCATAGACCGTGTCGGTCCCGGACGAGGCCAGTTCGTGAACGGTGTCGCCCGGACCGTTGACGTAGTAGACGTCGTTCCCGCCGCCGCCGCTGAGACTGTCCGCACCCGCCCCGCTGTAAAGCCTGTTGGCGAATTCGTTACCCGTGAGGTCAATGCCAGCATTTCCCGCCTTGGCCACGAGGGATTCGACCGATTCCCCGGCCCCCAACGCGAAGCTGGTGCTGGCATAGACTTTATCGGTCCCGCCACCGGCCGCCTCGCGCACGAGATCGGCCAAGTTGTCGACATAATAGATATCGTTCCCCAATCCTCCGGACAGCGTATCCGCTCCGCCCAGACCGTCGACGATGTCGTTGCCCAGGCCCGCCATGATGATGTTGGCCGTATTGGTTCCCGTGAGCCGGTCGGCATGGTCACTGCCGACGAGGTTCTCGAAGCCCTGGATCTGGTCGCCCTGCGCATGGCCGCCGCTCACCGCAAGGGTGAGGAGATTGGCGGTGACGCCGGCCGTGGAATGCGCGTAGCTCAGGGTATCGCTACCACCGCCGCCTCTCAGAATATCGCCGCCGCCGCCGCCTTCCATCACGTTGGCGACATCGTCGCCGGTGATCTGGTCCGCGGAGTCGGAGCCGACCACGTTCTCGACATTGACGATCACATCCCGTTCGGCGTCGCCGCCCGACGCCTCATCCGGCAGCAACCGTCCATCGCGAACGCGAAGGTCGATGCTGACCCCGCGGGCAGATCCACGGTAATCCACCGTGTCGATGCCCTCGCCGCCATCCACCGCATCGCGGTCCGCTCCCGGAATCAGCCAGTCATCCCCGGCGCCGCCTTTGAGGAAGTCCTTGCCGGCACCGCCGCGGAGCGTGTCGGCGCCCGTACCGCCATCCAATGCGTCGTCGCCGCGACCGCCGTTCAGCGTGTCGTCTCCGTCGCCGCCGTACAAGTAGTCGTCTCTCGCATCGGGCCCTGCATTCAACGTATCGTTTCCATCCTCACCGTGAAGCGCATCGCTGCCACCCGTACCTCCGTTCAGGATGTCGTTCCCGATGCCCCCATAGAGGGTGTTGTCGCCCGATGTTCCGGTGATCGTGTTGTCGAGATCGTTGCCGACGAGTACGAGGGCAGCACCCGCCGACCCGCGCGCTCCAGTATAGTCGTGATTGACTTCGTTCGATGCGAGATGTCGCTGTTCCGAAACCTTGAACGTGTCCCAATGACCATTTGAGATGCCGGAGTTCCGGGCGATCAGATCAGAAAAATGCTGCGCGTTGATATCATTGACGAGCATCGTGCCGTCGAGTTGTTCCAGATAGTAAAAGCGGTCGCCTTCCTGCAGTCGGTCCAACTGTTCCTGAAAGATCCATGTGAAGGTCGAGCCCATCTGGCTGCCGCCGCTCGGAGCTTCGGCCAAGCCGCCGATCCATAGATCGACATCGTTCACGTGGCTGATGCCGGTGCCGTTGATCTTGCCCGTGGCGGGATCGATCACATCCTCGCCGTAGACGGCCTTGAACAGCGCCAGGATTTCGGCCCTTTGCGCGGCGTTACCGCGAAGGTGGGCTCCAAAATCCTCCCAGTTCCGGTAAGCCGTCAGACTGGGTACACCCTGGCCACCAGCGTAATCGGACGCTTGGCCGAGGCTGTCCAGGCTCGTGCCCGTGGCGCTCACCTCGGCCCTGAACTCATTCAGAGAGGATAGTCCGAGTTCGCGTCCGCGCATGATGTTGGCCGCGCCGAGATCGAGCGGAAGACCGAGAAGCTGTGAACGAACGGCCTCCACGAGCTTCTCGTCGATCTGGTCGTGCGCCACCTGCATCGTCCCGGCCAGAAACGCCGCCGTTCCTCCCGTCACGCCGGGATGCGCTGGGTCCTGGCCGGCGAACATTGCCGGGTTCAGGAAGGCCTGGATGAGAGGAACCTCCTTCAGAACACCATCGGCATCGACATAGGGGATCGTTTCGTTGATCATCGAGTGACCGACGCGGTACATCGCCCCCGCGAACTCCTCCGAGATCGCAGCATTCACGTTCGCGCGATAGCCGCTGAACCCGTGGTCGCCATTGCCAGGAATCTCGCCGGACATCGCGGTGGCGAACTCGTCGAAGACAATTCTCTGATACTCCGCCGAGGTGATGATCTTCGCAGCTTGGAAGACTTGCTCCGCGCTCCATTCGGGATGCAGGGCACTAATCTGGTCGGCCTGATAATTGTGCTCCCGATGGAACACGGTATGTACGGAGGTGAGAGCCACGTTCTCGTTCGCCCGGTGATCCCCGGCAATGTAGTAGGAGAGCAGCTTTTCCAGGCTGAAGTTCGGATCTGGATTACCGCTCCGATCGAGTGGCGAGGTGTCGAAATCGTTTTTGTCGCCGATCAGGATCGTATGCTTGCCGTCGCCGATATCGGCGAAGTCGACGAAGTTCGTTGAGGCCTTGAGGTAATTCCAGGCGGTAAAGTCTCCTCCGGCGGTGCTTGCGAGGTTCAAGGCATGCGCCATGTCCGCTTCGCTCACGCCGTTATTGAGCAGAACATCCTTATAGGTTGCGAGGGCCCCGCGACTGACTCCGTCCGGTCCGATCTCCGATACGCCGTCCAGAAGGTGCTGCGTCTTGACGAGATAGCCGCTCGCATCTCGGACGACATTACCGTCCGCATCCCGCGCGGTCTCGCGGAGAAGCCAGGTCATGCCGGGTTCCGACCCATAGGTTTGGTTCTGGTCGACGAAAGGCGAAACCTTGTTGAGATGCTCCGTTCCATTCACGTTGTCCAAGACGGCGTTGCCGTTGGTGTCGATCGTGTAACGAGCCGCGCGACCGCCGATGAGGAACTGCAGCTGAGGCGGAACGCCCTGAGCGATGATGTTATCCGTGGTGTCTATGTTCAGGCCCGGATTGTTGGCCGCGATCTGCTCGAGCTTTGTGTTCACGCCGCTCATATCGACGAATTGGGATCCGCCTCCACGGTCGTAAAAGTCGAGGCCGTGATCGAAGAACTGCCCGAACGACATCAATAATAGGTTAGTGCCGTAGGTATTCGGCATTTCGACGGAATGGCCGTTCTGATCGATGGTTTCGGAGACGACGTTGCTGATGACCCGCTCGTTGGGAAGCAGGGTTCCACTGGCCCCGGTCACACGAACGCCGTTGACGGTTCCCTGTTCGTAATGGGCTTGCGTCAATCGAACGAAGGGCTGGTCCGCGTTGCCCCATAGCGGGTGCGCGACGTTGTTGCCCTCGCCATTCACTGCCCTGAAGTCGCCCTCGTCGAACAACACGTCGAGGAAGGACAGGTCTTGTGATCGAAGCGAAATCGTCATCGGAACACTCCATATCGATTGGGTAGCCGAAGGTGTTCGCCGACTTTCGTCAGCGCCCATCAGTCCAAAAAAGCGACCGATACTGGTCCTGTACGTGCTGGGCTCGACCAGCTGCGTCTACAGCAGGTGGAAGTCGGTCTGCGTAACGGTGGTGGCATTGACGCCGAGGAGCAGGATCGTGTCGGCTCCGATCATCACGGTGGTGTTGGCGCCGGCCTGAGTGATCGAGACCTCGCTGGCAAAGTTGGCTCCCGTGATGCCGAGGCCCGACAGCTCGATGATATCCTGGCCACCGGCCGGGTCCGCGTCGAAGCCGACGATCCGATCCGATCCGAACCCGGATGTGAACACGAAGGTGTCGTTTCCGGCGCCTCCCTTCAGCGTGTCGTTCCCGAGGCCGCCATTCAGACGATCGGAGCCGCTACTCCCGAAGAGCGTGTTGGCGAGCTCGTTGCCGGTGAGGCTGAGATTGCCGATCTTGGCGACGAGATTCTCGATTGATTCACCAGCGCCCAGGGTGAAATCGCTGCTCGCATAGATCTTGTCTGTTCCAGCC
>NZ_BPQT01000079.1 GCF_022179405.1 Methylobacterium marchantiae | reverse complement strand
GGAACCGACGACCGAGCGCGTATCCGACGGATACCGCTGGGGTCAGCTTGTGATCGGCGTGATCTGCATGGTGATGATCGCCAACCTGCAATACGGCTGGACGTTCTTCGTCCCCGACATCCAGAAGAAGTTCGGCTTCGACCGGGCCGCGATCCAGTGGGCCTTCACCCTGTTCGTGCTGTTCGAGACCTGGCTGGTCCCGGTGGAGGGCTGGTTCGTGGACAAGTACGGCCCGCGGGTCGTGGTCCTGTTCGGCGGCCTGCTCTGCGGCATCGGCTGGGTCATCAACTCCTACGCCGCCTCGCTCAACATGTTCTATCTCGGCCAGGTCGTGGCCGGCATCGGCGCCGGCGCCGTCTACGGCACCTGCGTCGGCTCGGCCCTGAAATGGTTCCCCGACAAGCGCGGCCTCGCCGCCGGCATCATCGCCGCCGGCTTCGGCGCCGGCTCGGCGCTCACCGTCGCCCCGATCCAGTGGATGATCGCCGATCACGGCTTCCAGGCCGCCTTCTTCAACTTCGGCATCGGCCAGGGCCTCGTCGTCTGCGCGCTGGCCTTCTTCTTCACCTCGCCCAAGAAGGGCCAGGTGCCGGAGGTCGTGGCCAACGCCAACATCATCCAGACCCGGCGCAACTACACGCCCGGCGAGGTCGCCCGCCAGCCGATCTTCTGGCTGATGTACTTCATGTTCGTCATCGTCGGCGCCGGCGGCCTGATGATCACCGCCAACCTCAAGCCCATCGCCTCCGATATCGGCGTCGACAAGGTCCCCGTCACGATCATGGGCATCACCATGGTGGCGATCACCTTCGCGGCCACCATCGACCGCGTCCTCAACGGCCTGACCCGCCCGTTCTTCGGATGGGTCTCCGACAAGATCGGCCGCGAGAACACCATGTTCATCGCCTTCGCCATGGAAGGCTTCGGCATCTACATGCTCTACCTCTGGGGCCACGACCCGCTGTGGTTCGTGCTGCTCTCGGGCTTCGTGTTCTTCGCCTGGGGCGAGATCTACTCCCTCTTCCCCTCCACCTGCACCGACACGTTCGGCACCAAGTTCGCCGCCACCAACGCCGGACTGCTCTACACCGCAAAAGGCACCGCGGCCCTCCTCGTGCCGGTGGCCAACTACCTCCAGCAGAGCACCGGAAGCTGGGACGGCGTCTTCCTCGTCGCAGCCGGCGCCAACGTCCTCGCATCCCTCCTCGCCATCGCCGTCCTGAAGCCGTGGCG
>NZ_BPQT01000078.1 GCF_022179405.1 Methylobacterium marchantiae | reverse complement strand
GAAAACCCGGCGCGGTTCAGACCGTGGACAGAGCTTCGATCAGCCTAGTGACGCAGGCGCCAGCCTCACTGCCGACCAGAGCCAGGCGAATTCCGAAAACGATCGCGAAAAACAGCACCTGGAGCACTTCGTTGCGCGCCAATGCGTCGAACGAGGTCCTGAGGATGAAGCCGGAGAAGCCGCCGCCCTGGAGTTTGTGCGCATTCTCGGCGTAGGTGTTGAGTGCCCTGGGATCGAGGGTCACGGTGTCGATGTTCAGGGCGGGGCCGAACAGCTAGGCAAGGATCAGTCCGACGGCCAGGGCCACTGTGGTCATGACCTCGAATTAGATCAGTGCCTTGGCCTCGACCCAGCCAACCTTCTTGAGATCGCCTGCTCCGGCGATACCATGGGCGACCACGCAAAAGACGATGGGCGCCACGATCATCGAGATCAGCTTGAGGAAGCCGTCGCTGAAGACCTTCAGCCCTTGTGCGAAGCTTGGCGCGGCCATGCCGAGGACGATACCGAGAAGCAGCGTCACGGCCACTTGGAAGAACAGCGATTTGCAGGGCAGCTTGCGCGTTGCAGGAACGGGGATCAATAGAGCGGCAGTCGACATCGGTTCGGTCCACGCACGAGATCGAACGCGACAGCAAGGGTCGTGCCTACTGAAACCGGTTGCCGTGCGAGCCTAGCCGACACACATGGCAACCGACCCGACGGCGAAGGGAGCCTCGCCCAGGCGGTCTTCGTCGGCAATGTTGGTGGCCGGGATTCCCTGAAGAGCTCCACAATCGCCCCGGCGTGGAGAGGAGAGACACCATGAGACGATTCCTGTCGGTCATTGCCCTGCTGGGCGGTGTCGCCCCTGCGATCGCGCAGGCGCCAGCCCCTGCGACCCCACAGCCCTCCGCACCGCAAACCTACGAGAGCAAGGTCGTCAACGGGAAGGGTGAGACGATTGGAACCATCACCATCCGTGACGGAGCAAGCGCGCTGGTGCTGCGTCTCGCGATCCAGCCGGGTGGGCTTCCACCGGGCTGGCACGGCATCCACTTCCACGCGGTGGCGGATTGCTCGGACACAGAGAAGTTCGAGAAGTCGAAGTCTCACGTGAACCACGACCAAAGTAAGCACGGCCTGCTCAACCCGGAAGGCCCGGACGAGGGCGACCTGCCGAACGTCTATGCCAATGCCGATGGATCGGTGAACGCGGAAGTGTCGAGCGAGACGCCACTCACGGGCGAGGGCGGCCTGAAGGATGCCGATGGTTCGGCCTTCCTAATCCACGCGAACGAGGACGACCATACCAGCCAGCCCATTGGTGGGGCAGGGCCGCGCATCGGCTGCGCGGTCATCAAGTAGTCAGGCATCGCGTCCTCATAGAACGGCCGCGACGAGGACGCGGTCGACCATTGGAGGATGCCACGACGAGCGGAAGAGCGGCAGGGTATTGTCCGCTTCCCGCTCGGCACGGGCCAATCAGCGCTGGCTCTTGCCGATGCTCACGAGCTTGGCGCCAGTACGTGCCTTCTGTCCCGGCAGCGCC
>NZ_BPQT01000077.1 GCF_022179405.1 Methylobacterium marchantiae | reverse complement strand
GGGCACCGCCCCACCGCCCCTCCGGCCCACCCGGTCGGTCACCGGGCGAGCCCCCTTCGCTGGGCGGCAGGTGTGGGGATATAGGCATGAAATAGGAATTTTATCAAGATCTATCTCGACAGTCGGGCCGGTCGATGACGTGTCTCGTCCTCATGTCACTTCGAGTTCCGATCGCTGTTCCCGGAAACCACCCGCCGCCTCGTCGCTCTTCCAGCAGGCGGCGCGATGGCCGGGGCCGGCCTCGACCACCGGTGGATCGCCCACACGGCAGCGATCCTCGGCGAGGAAGCAGCGGGGGGCGAACGGGCAGCCCGGCGGGCGGTTGGCCAGATCGGGCGGGCTGCCGGGGATGGTCTGGAGCCGCGAGCCCTTGGCGAGCGCCCCATCGGCGCGGCTGCGGAGGAGGCCGATCGTGTAGGGATGATGCGGGTTCAGCACCACCTGCCGGGCCGAACCCTCTTCCACGATGCGGCCGGCATACATCACCGCGATCCGGTCGGCGACCTCGACGGCGGCACCGAGATCGTGGGTGACGAAGATCGTCGACAGCCCCAATTCCGCCTGCAGGTCGCGCAGGAGCAGCAGGATCTGGATCTGCACGGTGGCATCGAGGGCCGTGGTCGGTTCGTCGGCGAGGAGGACCTTCGGGTTGCAGGCGAGCGCCAGCGCGATCATCGCGCGCTGGCGCATGCCCCCCGACATCTCGTGCGGATAGGCGTCGAGCCGCCGCTCCGGGCTCGGGATGCGCACGCGCTCGAACTGTTCGAGCGCGCGGGCGCGCGCCTCGGTGGCTCCGATCTTCTCGTGCTGGCGGATCGCCTCGGTGATCTGGCGGCCCACCGTATAGACCGGGTCGAGGGCCAGGAGCGGCTCTTGGAAGATCATCGCCACTTCGCGGCCGCGCAGAGTCGTCAATTCGCGCTTGCCCATCGCCATGACGTCGCGGCCGGCGACGACGATGCGGCCTTCGATCGCGGTCTTGCGCTCTGGGTTGAGGCGCATGATCGCGCGCAGGGTCACGCTCTTGCCCGAGCCCGACTCGCCGATGAGCGCGATGGCCTGGCCGCGGCCGAGGGTGAGATCGACGCGATCGACCGCGCGGACCTTGCCGCCGAAGGTGACGGAAAGCCCTTGGATGGCGACGGCGGGTTCGGGGACGGGCGTCATCGTGTCGGTCATGCCGCCACCGCCTGCCCGGCCGATGCTGCAGGTGCTGCCGAATGGCCCGAGCCCGGCTGGCGCGCGAGGCAGGCCACACGGTGCCCCTCGGCGAAGCCGTAGAGTGGCGGCACGGTCTCCCGGCAGACATCCTCCACGAGCCCGCAACGCGGGTTGAAACGGCAGCCCGGCGGCGGATCGATGGGGTTGGGCGGATCGCCGGCCAAGGGCGCCACCGTCGTGCGATTGTCCGGATCCATCGAAGGCATCGAGGAGAGCAGCGCCTTGGTATAAGGGTGGGCTGGCGAGGCGAGAACGGTATCGGCGGGGCCGATCTCCACCACCTGGCCGAGATACATCACCGCCACCCGGTCGCAGATGAAACGCACCACGTTGAGGTCGTGGCTGATGAACAGGTAGGTGAGGTTGAACTCCTGCTTCAGGTCCATGAGCAGGTTCAGCACCTGCGCCTCCACCGACTTGTCCAGAGCCGAGACGGCCTCGTCGAGGACGACGAGGCGCGGCTCCAGGGCCAGGGCGCGGGCGATGTTGACGCGCTGGCGCTGCCCGCCCGAGAGTTCGTGCGGATAGCGGGCGGCGAAGCGCGCCGGTTCCAGGCCGACGCGGGCGAGCAGGCTTCGCGCCCGCTCGATGGCCTCGCGCTTCGGCACGCCATGGACCCGAGGTCCGAAGGCGATGGAGCCTTCGATGCTCATGCGCGGATTGAGCGACGAATAGCTGTCCTGAAACACCATCTGAGCCTGGGCGCGGAACTCGCGCAACGGGAGCGCCCGGCTCCCGATGCGCTCGCCGTCGAACAGCATCTCACCCTTGTCGTGCTGGGTCAGGCCCATGATGAGGCGGGCGGTGCTGGACTTTCCGCAGCCGGATTCGCCGACGACCCCCAGCGTCTCGCCCTTGCGGATATCGAGATCGACGCCGTCGACGGCACGGACCACCGCCTTCTTGCCGCCCAGGCCCTTCTTGACCGGGAAGTGCTTGACGAGGCCGCTCACGGTGAGGAGCGGCTGTCCGGGGCCGCCGCGATCCTCGAACCTGGGTACGGGCTTCTCGATCATGCCTTCACTTCCATGGCCGAGCGCAGGCCGTCCGAGAACAGATTGAACGAGATCGAGACGATGAAGATCGCGAGCCCCGGAAGCGCCGCCACCATCGGGTTCACGTAGATCGCGGTACGCAGGGTGTTGAGCATCAGGCCCCATTCGGGCTCGGGCGGCTTCACCCCGAGGCCGAGGAAGGACAGGCCCGATGCGAGGATCATCGACACGCTGATGAGGCTGGTGGAATAGACGAAGATCGGACCCAGCACGTTGCCGAGCACCTGCGCGCGCAGGATCGTCAGGGTCGACGCCCCCGAGAGCCGGGCGGCGTCGACATAATCGCGCGAGCGGATCTGCGTCGTCACGCTTTCGGCCACACGGGCGATCTGAGGCGTGAACACGCAGGTCAGCGAGACGATGGAGTTGAACACGCCGGCCCCCAGCGCGCCCGAGAGCGCGATCGCCAGGAGCACCGAGGGGAAGGCGAAGAACACGTCGATCGTGCGCATGAGCACGGTGTTGACCCAGCCGCCGACATAGCCGGCGAGGATGCCGATGCCCGAGCCGAGGACGAAGGCGAGGATGACCGGCGTGACGCCGATGAACAGGGACAGGCGCCCACCCACCATCAGGCGGCTCAGCATGTCGCGGCCGAGTTCGTCCGAGCCGAGGATGTAGGTGGCGTCGCCCACCGGCTTCAGGCGCCGCAGCATCGATCCGCGATACGGGTCCATCGGCGTGATCCAGGGCGACAGCAGCGCGATGGCGACGATGGCGAGGATCACGAAGGCGGCCGTCATCGCCACGGGATCGCGCAGGAGCTTGGCGAGAACGTTGCCCCAGAATCCCCGCGAGGCGACGAAGGCGTCCGGCGCGGCGGAGACCGGTGGCGCCCCCCCGGCGATGTCGATGGCCGATGCGGCCGGGCTGGTTCCGAGCGCCATCAGCCCCTCTCGATGCGCGGGTCGAGCGCCGTCTGCACGACGTCGACGATGAGGTTGAGAGCGACGAAGAACATCGCCAGAACGAGGATGGCGCCCTGCAGCAGCGGCAGGTCGCGTTGGAAGATCGCGGCGTTGAGCAGGAAGCCGGTGCCGGGCCAGGCGAACACCGTCTCGATCAGGATCGAGCCGCCGAGCAGGTAGCCGAGCTGCAGGCCCATGATGGCGAGAGCGGTGGGGGCCGCGTTCTTCACCACGTGTTTGAACACGCCGAATTCGGAGAGGCCTTTCGCCCTGAGCGCACCGACGAAATCCTGGGAGAGGATGTCGCCCACCAGCGCCCGGACGGTCCGCGCGATGACGCCCATCGGGATCACCGACATCGTGATGGCGGGCAGGATGATGTAGCGCAGGTGCTCGAGGTCCGGCCGCCAGTTGCCGGAGCCGTCGGGGCCGGCTCCGGTGGAGGGCAGCCAGCCGAGCTGCGCCGAGAACACGATCACCAGGACCATGCCGAGCCAGTAATGCGGCACGCTGACCCCGAAGACCGAGACCGCGGACGCCGCCCGGTCGAGAACGGAATCGCGGAAGTAGCCGGCGACGAAGCCGAACAGGCAGCCGAAGGTGAAGCCGATCAGGGTCGCGACGGAGGCCAGGATCAGGCTGTTGACCACGGCGCGCCCGACCTCGCTGAGGACCGGCCGGCCGGTGGCTATGGAGGTGCCGAGATCGCCGTGCAGCACCTTCCAGAGCCAGATCAGGTACTGGACCGGCATCGGCTTGTCGTAGCCGTAGGTCGTCCGCATGGCGTCGATGGTCTCCTGGGTCGCGTCCACGGGCAGGACGGCGCTCAGGGGGTCGCCGGGCGCCAGATGCACCAGCAGGAAGCAGACGATGCTCACGCCCAGCGCCACGGGGGTGACGGTGAGCAGGCGTTGGAGGATGAAACTCAGCATGGTGCTGCCCGCCGGAGGTACCCTCCCCCCGCAGAGGGGGGAGGGACTGTGCACTCTGCGACCCGGTTTTCCATCACTTGCCGACCGTGATGGGCGAGAAGTCCTGGAACCAGTTCTGTGCCTGGACGAAGCCCTTCACCTTGGTGCTCATGGCACGCGGGTTGGTGTCGTGGGCGACCATGAGGAACAGCGCCTCGTTGACGTATTTCTCGTGGATCTTCTCCAGCACCTTGGTCTGTTCGGTCTTGTCGAAGGCATTGCGCGCCTCGTCGAACAGCTTGTCCATCTCCGGGTCGCAATAGGCGCCCCAATTGGTGCCGTTCGGCGCGGCGAGGTTACACTGCGCGTGCCGGACGAAGCCCGTGAACGGATCCTGGATGAAGTAGGAGAAGTTCAGGCCGGTGGCCTTGCGCGCCGATTCCGCCTTGGCGCCGCCTCGCCACAGGTTGATGAGCGTGTTCCATTCCACCACCTCGAAATCGATCTTGATGCCGACTTCGGCGAGGTTCTGCTGAATGAACTCGTTCATCGGTAGGGGCTGCATCTGGCCCGAGCCCGAGGGCGAGATCAGGATCTTGGTCACGAGGGGCTTGTTCGGGCCGTATCCCGCCTCGGCGAGAAGCTTCTTGGCCGCTTCGGGATCGTAGGTCGGCTTGAAGGTCGGGTGGCCGAACCATTGGTGGCCGGGCGGCATGAAGCCCTGCGCCGGGATCATCAGGCCGCCGAGCAGCTCCTTCATGCCCTCGCGGTCGACGGCGAGGTTGGCGGCCTTGCGGATGCGGATGTCGTTCCAGGGCGAGCCCTCGATCCGCGACAGGTGCCAGGTCCAGTTGTGCGGATAGGCATTGGTGACGATGGAGAAGCCCGCCCCCTTGAGCGACGCGACGGCGTCCGGCGGGGGCGCTTCGATCCAGTCGACCTGGCCGGAGCGCAGGGCGGCGACGCGCGCATTGGCTTCGGGCAGCGGCACCAGCACCAGCTTGTCGAGCTTGGGCACCCGCGCCTTGTCCCAGTACTCGGCGTTGGGCGCCAGCTCGGCGCGCTCGCGCGGGGCGAACAGGGTCAGCTTCCACGGGCCGGTTCCCGACGGGGTCTTGGCGAAGGCGTCCCAGCTCTTGCCGACCTTCTCCCATTGGGCCGGCGAGGAGATCATGATCCAGGCGATCTGATAGGGCAGCGTCGCGTCCGCCGCCTTGGTGGTGATCTCGACCGTCATCGGATCGATCACGCGGTAGCTCGCCACGCCGGGGATGCGCGAGCGTCCCTGCGCCGATTGGCGCGGGTCGAATTGCGGGGCGTCGTTCTTGAGGAGCTTGTCGAGGTTCCACACCACCGCCTCGGCGGTGAAGGGAGAACCGTCATGGAAGGTCACGCCCGGCCGGAGCTTGAAGATCCACTTGGTCTTGTCGTTGGCATCGACCTCCCAGGAGGTGGCGAGACCGGGGGAGAGGTCGGAGGGCTTGGTCGCGCTCGACAGGTCCCAGTTGATGAGCCCGTCATAGACCGTGTAGCCCATGAAGCGCATGCCCTCGCCGCCATTGTCGGCCTGACCGGTGGTGAGCGGGATGTCCGACGCGGTCATTCCGATCCGCAGCGTTCCTTGCGCCCAGGCCGCCGGTACCATGCTGCCGGTGACCAGCGCCGCGGCTACGAGCCCCACGCGAAGATGTTCTGCCAAGCCTCTCATCGTGTTGCGCTTTTCCTCGATTGTCACCGCGGCCGGCCGATTGCGGGCGGCGAATCTGGTATGCAAGGCGCCGGCCAAACGTCGTGATCCGGCGCCGCGTCCGGCAAGAATCGGCTGCGATCCCCCCTCGGCTCGCCCGGAGGCCGATCCTCGTCGGTGACTGCATGCCGACGCTGCGCGATGCGCGCGGGCCACGGGTTCCATGCTCTGGCGAACCGCCTTAAACCGCGTGTCTCCGGGCATGCCGCCCGGCGGATCGCGTCGCGATGCCCCTCCCCCCGACCCGAATGGGCAGTGTCACATCCGACGGCCTCCGGCGCGGGCGCGTGGCCGGCTTCCTGATGGGGCGTGGTTCCCTCTCCGCGCCGGGATCGAATCTCGCGCGTCTGCCGATCGCCCTCGATCCGCGCGGGCTGAGCATCGTGGAGGGAATCCGGGCAGCCTGCGCCTTCGGCACCGTCATCCTCCTCCATGAATTCGTGGCCTGGCCGCCGCTCCTGATCATGGCGCTCGCCGCCAACCTCACCTGCTTTGCCGATATCGGCGGCCCGATGCGCTCGCGCCTCATGGTGCTCGCGGTGTTCTCGGTGCTCGGCGGCGTGCTCTGGAGCCTGTTCGGCCTGCTTCAGCCATACGGCCCGGCCCTTGTCGTCCCGGTCGCCACCTCCGTCATCTTCTGCTGCACCTATGCCCGGGTCTGGGGCGTTCAGGAGCAGACCGCCGGGAACGTCCTCGTCCTCGTCCTGGCCTTTGCCCTCGACCGTCCGCTCACCGGCGGCGAGGCCGCCGTCGCGGGGCTGATGGTGCTGGCCGGCGGCCTCTGGGCGACGGTGCTGGCGCTCGCCCTATGGCGGCTCAACCCCTACCGCCCGACGCAGAGGGCCGTGGCGGAAGTCTGGCGCCGGCTCGCGCTGCTCAGCGGCGATCTCGAAGACCTCGCGGCCTCGGACGGGGCCGATGCGGCCGGGTTCGACGATCATGCCCGCGCCCATCGGCGCGGCGTGCGCGAGGCGATCGAACTCGCCCGCAGCCTGATCGTCGACCTCGCCCGCAGCCGCGAGCGTGTCTCCGACCGCACCGCCCAGGCCCTGATCCGGCTGGAGACCGCCGAGCAGGCCTTCGCCGCGCTCATCGCCCTGTCCGACCGGATCGAGGCCGACCGCAACCCCAACCGCCAGGTCCGGACGCGGCGGTTGCTGCGGCGCCTGAGGCCGCTCCTCCTCGTCGTCGCACGGGCGATCCGTGACGACACGGCCCTCGACCTCCCGCGCATCGAGCGCTCGATCGAGCGGGCCGGACGCGGCTTCTCCTCCGACCCGGCGCTCAGGGCCTTGGCCGAACGCATCCTCGACCGCGTGCGCATCGGGGCCAAGCTCTCGACGCCGGAAGGATATCGTCCCGGCGGAACCCTGCTGGGGAGTGCCAGCCTGCCTCTGCGCCAGCGGCTGCTCGGCCCCTTGAGGGCGAATTTCACCCTCGCCTCGCCGAACCTGCGGCACGCGATCCGCGCGAGCGTCGTTACCGCGCCGGTCCTCGGCGTCACCCTGCTCTGGCCGGGACCGTTCACTCACTGGCTCACCATCACGGTGGTGCTGACGATGCAGCCCTTCTACGCCGCTACCTGGCAGCGGGCCCTGGAGCGGATCGGCGGCACGGTGCTCGGCGGCCTGATCGGCGCCCTGCTCGCCAGTGTCGCCACCACGACCCTGGCGCTGGCGGCCCTGATCTTTCCCCTGAGCATCATCGGCTTCGCCGCGCGGCAGGTGAGCTACGGCTTCTTCATCGCTTGCCTGACACCCCTCGTGGTGCTGCTGGTGGAGGTGATGGAGCCCGGCCATGCCTCGTGGGAAGTGGCGGGCATGCGCGCGCTCTTCACGCTCCTCGGCGGCCTCATCGCGGTCGCGAGCAGTCTGTTGCTGTGGCCGGTCTGGGAGCCGGATCAGGTCCGCCTCGAACTCGGGAAGGCGGTGAAGGCACATGCCGATTTCGCCCGCACCGTGCTCTCGAATTGGGCGGAAGCCGAGCGGAGCGGGGCCGCAGAACAGGCGGCGCGAGCCAGTGGCCTCGCCCTCAACACCCTGGAGGCCGCCCTCTCGCGAGCACTCCAGCAGCCCCGCGCCGGACGCCACCCGCAGGTCGAGACCGCCATGGTCGCCGATGCGACCCTGCGCCGGATCGGCGCGCGCCTGTCGGCCCTGCGCTATGCCGCCGAGCCCAGGAGCGCTGCCGGGACTGTGCTCGAGAGTGATGCCGGTGACGGGGCCGAGGCGTGCCGCGCCTGGATCTCATGGATCACCGCCACCCTCGCCAGCCTCGCCGAGGACGGCAGCGCCCTCCCCGCCCATCCCGACCTGCCTCGCCCCGACAGTCTCGTCCGTCTCGTCACCCAGGTCGAATTGCTGACCGAGACGCTGCGGCCCTCGCCGGTGCGCGAGGACGTGCGGCCTGCTACGCCCGAACCTCTCGCCGGGACGGCCGGACGCTAGGTTTTTCCTCGGGCTAGGGGCTAAAGAGTGCGGGCGTCTCGCGCTTCCGTTCTCAGGCTGGACCGATCCTTGGAAGACCTCCTCCACCGCTGGCTTCAGGCGACCGGGTCGATCCGGGCCGATGTGCTGGCTCTGCTCGGCATCGCTCTCGCCCTTCTCGTCACGGTCCATGTCCTGCTGCGCAAGCGCGAGATCGGCACCGCCATCGGCTGGATCGGCCTCGCCTGGCTGTCGCCGATCTTCGGGACGATCCTCTATGCGATCTTCGGCGTGAATCGCGTCTCCCGCCGGGCCCGGCAGCTGCGGGTGCGGCCGTCGCAACAGCCGGGCTCCCCCATCATCCCGGACGCCACCGTTCCGGAGGATCTCCGGCCCCTGGACCGCGCCGTCCGGCGGATCACGCAACTCGTCCTCCTCGGCGGGAACGCGATCGGCACATTGCGCAATGGCGACGAGGCCTATCCGGCGATGCTGGCGGCGATCGCGGGCGCGCGAAGCAGCGTCGCCCTGTCGAGCTACATCTTCCGCAACGACACCACCGGGACGCGCTTCTTCGAGGCGATTCTCGCCGCCAAGACCCGAGGCGTCGAGGTGAGGGTGCTCATCGACGGGATCGGCAGCGGCTACTTCTTTCCGGCGATGGCGCGGCGCCTGCGCCGGGCCGGGGTTCCGGTAGGGCTGTTCATGCATTCCGCCCTGCCCTGGCGCATGCCCTTTCTGAATCTCCGCACCCACAAGAAGATCCTCATCGTCGACGGGCGGATCGCCTTCACCGGCGGCATCAACATCGCCGACGAGAACCTCGTGGCGACCTCGCCGCCCGACCCCGTGCGCGACAGCCATTTCCGCATCGAGGGGCCGGTGGTGGAGCAGCTGTCCCAGGCCTTCGCCAGCGACTGGGCCTTCGTGATGGGCGAGGAGCTCGACGGCGAGCGCTGGTTCCCGCAGCTCAACGCTGCCGGGGAGATCGAGGCCCGCGTCGTCACTTCCGGGCCGGATGCGGATATCGAGAAGATCGAGTTCGCGGTGATGTCGGCGATCACCTGCGCGCAGCACAGCATCCGCCTCGTCACGCCCTATTTCCTGCCGAGCGAGATCCTGTCCACGACGCTGGCGCTCGCCGCGACGCGAGGCGTTCGCGTGGACGTCATCATCCCGCGGGCGAGCAACCACAGCTACGTGGACTGGGCGACGCGGGCGCATGTGGCACCCCTGCTCGAGAGCGGCGTGCGGATCTGGCTCGACGAGCCGCCCTTTGATCATTCGAAGCTGCTCGTCGTCGATGGCGAATGGAGCTTCGTCGGCAGCGCCAACTGGGACATGCGCAGCTTTCGCCTGAACTTCGAACTCAACGTCGAGGTCTACGATTCCGCCTTCGCGGCCAGGCTCGACGCCTTCATGCGGACCAAGATGGAGGCGCGCCTCACGTCCGAAGATCTGGCGCGGCGGCCCCTTCCCGTCCGGCTGCGCGACGCAGCCGTGCGACTAATGCTGCCATACCTCTGACGTCGCGCCCGGTCGTTCGAACCGGGGCGGGGGCGAGGTGCACGACGATCGGACGATGGTCCGAGGCACCACGCGGCAGCACCGTGCGGCCGAGGCAGGCGAGGCCGCGTACGAGGCAGCGATCGATCCGCAGGGGCACCAGATCGACCATGGCATGGGTCGGGATGCGCGGCCCGGCATCGCGAAAGCCCGGCAGCAAGGCCGGGCCGACGAGGTTGTAATCGCCGATCACCGCCGCACGTGCCGGCAGGCTCTGCTCGATCCGCCGCAACTGGCGCCGGTTGAGCACCTGACCATGCGAGAGATGGACGTTGGCGACGCCGAAATCACCCATGTCGAGGATCTGACAGACCCGGTCGACCAGAGCACCCGAGGGGAGCGTGATGACGCTCGGGGGAGCCGCCCAGGGATGCGGGCTCCACATGGCCAGACCGTGGATGCGTCCGGGCAGGGGAGCCCAGGCATAGTGACCGCCGAGACGGTCCTCGATCGACGCGATCTCTTTCGTCGCCTCCTGCATGAGCAGGAGATCGGGCTGCTCGCGCTCGATCAGTTCGACGATGCTGTCGACCTTGGCGCCCGTGCGTCGGAGCAGGTTCCAGCTCACGATCTTGCGGAAGCGGCTGCGGTCGGGGGCGCTCAGGGCGCGAAGATCGGCGCAACGGGCGGAATCGGAGACGGCGTAGCGGCGGTCGTTCAGCATGCGGCCCCAGGGGAGCAGCCCGTGTCTTTCGAATGGCACCCGCCCGCCTCCCGCTTTCGCTCGCCGCCGCGTCACAACGCGCCTCGTGGTCTCGGCGTTTCTCGTCGCCTCGAGGTTTATTGCCGCTTCAGCGCTTCTTCAGCGCTTCTTGCCGAGTTCGGCCGCGATGTCCTTGACCATATGGCCCGCCTTGCGGTGGGCGGAGATCAATTGATCGCGGGTGACGCCCCAGCGCTTCATCCAATGCTCGACGGCCTTCCGTTCGGACAGGTCGAGCCTGTCCTTGTCGATGAAACCGCGCTTGTCCTTGAGGCCTGCCATGTGTCCCGTCTACCTTGAGCGGCATCCCCGGCGATGCGCGATTGCACACGGTTCTTACCGCATCTGTCGGTGAGGTGGCGACTGCGAGGGGCTTCGAACACGGGGGAACGCGGGTCGTTACCCCGTCATTCCGGACATGACTTCGGCGATCCGGAATGACGGGATGGGTGCCGAAGCCGGCTTTGACTTTCGCGGTGTCGGCGGGCCCGGCCATGCCGGGCTCCGCTTCAGTCGAGGGCCGCCGCTTCGCGAGTGGTCACCGGGCGAGGCCGGTTGACGGCGACGGTATCGCCCGTGCGGGTGATCTCGATGGCATCGGCCGTCGCGCCGAACTCCTGCGGGGTCGAGAGCGTGACGCTCTGGCCGGAGGCCAGGACGGTCTCGAACCGCACGGCGCGGCCCCTCTCGGTGCGGGCCAGGGTCACGACGACCCGGTAGCCCTTGGGCTCGGCGGTGTAATAGGCCACGCCTGAGAGTTCGCCGAGGCTGACGCTGCCGCCGTCGAGGGGCTTGATCGTCTCGGCCGAGGCCGTGCCCGTAAGGGTGACGACGGTGAGGGCCGCAGCGGTGATGAAGGAACGGACGGTCATGATGTCAGGTCTCGCTTGGTGTGCAAGGACCGTGTCGCCCTTGCTTCTGAAGCGAATATGCTGTGCGATGCATCATGGATCAAACAGATGTAATCGATAATGACTATTGATCATGTCGATCTTGCGCGTATCGATCTGAATCTCCTCGTGGCCCTCGACGCCTTGCTGGCGGAACGCAGCGTCACCCGTGCCGCCGCCCGGATCGGGATCGGCCAATCGGCCATGAGCAGCAGCCTCGCGCGGTTGCGCGCCACCTTCGGCGACGAACTCCTCACCCGTGCGCCCGAGGGGATGCGCGCCACGCCCCGTGCCCTGGCGCTGACCGAACCCGTCCGCACCCTTTTGCGCCAGATCCAGTCCCTGGTCCGGCGCGATGAGGCCTTCGATCCGCGCAGCGTGACGCGGACCTTCACCATCGGCCTGCCCGATTCCACCGAGGTCCTGCTCGGGCCGCGCCTTCTCGCCTATCTGCGCCGGCACGCGCCGGGGATCAGCCTGCTCCTGCGCTCCATCGACCGGATCCGCATCCTGCAGGAGCTCGACGCCGACCGGGTCGATCTCGGCATCGGCACGTTCAGCCACGGCCAGACCCATCACAAGCAGCGTCTGCTCTACCGCGACCGCTACGTCTGCCTGTTCAACGCCGACCTCATCGGCGTGACGCCGCCGATCTCACTCGAGGATTACCTGCGCTTTCCCCACGTGCTCACGAGCCTGAAGGAGACGGCGCATGGGGTGGTGGACGATGCGCTCGCCCTCCTCGGTCTGCGACGCGACCTGGCGGTGACGACGCCGCGCTTCCTCGCCGTGCCCTTCCTGGTGCGCAGCGCACCCGTGCTGACTACCATGCAGGAGCGTCTCGCCACCCTGTTTGCCGGAACCCTCGGCCTCGCCGTCAGCCCGGCGCCGGTCGCCCTCGACGAGGTGGCGATCTCGATGCTGTGGCACGCCTCCTACGACGACGACCCGGCCCACCGCTGGCTGCGCCAGACGCTTCTCGCCCTTGCCGACGATGAAGTGCAGGCGGCCTGAGGCGCCTCGATATTCACCCGGCCGACACCGCTTCGGGAGCGGATATCCTGCCCCCGGTGATCAAAAACTTGCCAATGCGCGCGGGCGCATGCTTTGGGGTGGCCATCATGAGCCGCTCCACAGGGGCGGGGCTCCGGGAAAGAGACCGCATGGGTTTGGTAGCAGGAGGGGCAGCCGACGTCCTCGGAGGCTTCGGCGCGTGGCGCATGTGGTGGATGCTGGCCAAGAACGACGTGATCCGTCGGTACCGGCGGTCGCGCGTCGGCCAGTTGTGGCTGACCCTCAGCATGGCGGTGATGATCTTCGGCATGGGCGCGATCTATGCGTCGCTGTTCGGCACGTCCATGGCCAACTATCTGCCGCATCTCGGTACCGGCCTCGTGCTCTGGGGCCTGATTTCCCAGACGATCATCGAAAGCTGCTCGAGTTTCACGGAGAATGACAGCATCATTCGCCAAGTCGCGCTGCCGCGCTTTACCTATCTGCTGCGCACCATCGCTCGAAATCTTTTCGTTTTCGCCCATAACTTGATCATTCTGCCGATCCTGTTCCTTGTCACCGGCTCGCCGATAGACTGGCATATCCTGCTGTTCGTGCCCGGGCTGCTGCTCGTGCTCTTGAATCTTGCCTGGATCGGCTACCTTCTCGCGATCCTTTCGGCGCGGTTCCGCGACATTCCGCAGATCGTCGCGAGCATCGTGCAGGTCGCGTTCTTCGTCTCGCCGGTCGTGTTCAAGCCGTCGCAATTGCGGGTCGACCATCCCGTGCTCATCCTGAACCCCTTCGCCAGCATGCTGGACGTGATGCGCGAGCCCTTGCTCGGTCATCTGCCGAGCGCGACGTCCTATCTCATCCTGCTCGGCCTGCTGGTCGTCGGGTGGCTCGTCGCCCTGGCGTTTTCAGGAAAATACTCTCACCGCGTCGTGTATTGGCTCTGAGGGCACCATGGCTCATATCGTCCTGGACAAGGCGAGCGTCGAACTCGCTGTCTACAATTCCCGCGGCCGTGCCCTGAAGAGCGAGATCCTGCGGCGCACGGTCGGCGGCGGCCTGCAGAACGACCGCGACAGCAGCATCCAAGTGGTCAAGGCGCTGAACGAGGTCAGTTTCGTAGCGCATAACGGCGACCGGATCGGGCTCGTAGGCGGCAACGGCGCCGGCAAGACGACGCTTCTCAGGGTGCTCAGCCGCGTCTATCCGCCGACATCGGGCCTGGTCTCGATCGACGGGCGCATCTCGTCCCTGATCGACCTCTCCATGGGCATGGACGGCGATGCCACGGGCTACGACAATATCGAGATGCGCAGTATCATGCTCGGGCTCAACCACAAGCAGGCCCAGGCGATCGTCCCCGACGTCGAGGAATTCAGCCAGCTCGGCGAGTTCCTGTCCCTTCCGATCCGTACCTATTCCAGCGGCATGATGCTGAGGCTGGCCTTCGCCGTCAGCACGGCCGTCCATCCCGACATCCTGATTCTCGACGAAGTGATCGGTGTCGGCGACGCCGCCTTCGCGGAACGCGCCGAGCAGCGTCTGCACGGCATGATTCAGAAGGCGAGCATCATGTTCCTCGCCTCGCACGACAACGCCTCGATCAAGCGCTTCTGCAACCGGACACTCTGGATGAAGGGCGGCACGCTGATGATGGACGGAGCGCCGGACGAGGTTCTGGCGGCTTACGCGGCGGATGAGCGAGTATGAGAGTCTGAAACTCGCTCTCGGGAAAAATCAGCTGCAGCCATGCGATGAACATGAGCTCGCTGAGACTGGGTATAAGTACAAACTCGTCATCTGCAGCCAAACTTTCACTCAGACCACTAGATGTCGTTTCCAAGGAG
>NZ_BPQT01000076.1 GCF_022179405.1 Methylobacterium marchantiae | reverse complement strand
TGACCTTGCCCCCTGGATTGCCCTCGTTCTGAAGCTAGGGTCCGTCGATCAGGAGACGGACGATGAAGAAGAGCCGGTTCAGTGAAGAGCAGATCATCGGCATCCTGAAGGAGCAGCAGGCTGGTTTGCCGGTCGCTGAGATCTGCCGCCGCCACGGCATCAGCGACGCGACGTTTTACACGTGGCGCTCGCGCTTCGGCGGCATGGAAGTCTCGGACGCGCGCCGTCTGAAGGCGCTCGACGAGGAGAACCGTAAGCTCAAGAAGCTCCTGGCCGAGGCGATGCTCGACGTGGCCACGCTGCGCGAGGCGCTAGGAAAAAACTTCTGACGCCCAGCGCACGGAGAACGGTCGTGAGCTGGGCCATTGAGGAGAAGGGCTACTCGCAGCGTCGTGCCTGCGGGCTGATCGGGTTGGAGCCGAAGACGTACCGCTACGCCTCGACCTGCGGTGACGATGCGGCCGTGCGGGTACGCCTGCGCAGCCTGGCCGGCGAGCGCCGTCGCTTCGGCTACCGGCGTCTCCTGATCCTGCTGCGGCGGGAGGGCCTCACGCTCAATCACAAGAAGCTGTTTCGGCTTTATCGGGAGGAGCGGCTGTCGGTGCGCAGGCGCGGAGGTCGCAAGCGGGCCCTTGGCACACGAGCGCCGGCCGCCGTGCCCCAAGAGCCGAACCAGCGCTGGAGCCTCGACTTCGTTTCCGATACGCTCGACGATGGGCGGAGCTTCCGCATCCTCGTCGTAGTCGATGACTGCACGCGGGAGTGCCTGGCGCTGGTGGTCGACACCTCGCTGTCCGGGCGGCGGGTCGCGCGTGAACTCGACCAGATCATCGCGGGCCGGGGCAAGCCGCTGATGATCGTCTCGGACAACGGGACCGAGTTGACCTCGCACGCCATCCTGCGCTGGCAGGAAGAGCGTGTAGTCGAATGGCACTACATCGCGCCCGGCAAGCCGCAACAGAACGGCTTCGTCGAGAGCCTCAACGGGCGCTTGCGCGACGAGTGCCTGAACGAGCATCTGTTCCGGAGCCTGCCGGCGGCCCGGACCATCATCGAGACGTGGCGGGTCGACTACAACACCTGTCGCCCTCATACGAGCCTCGGCGGGCTCACCCCGAACGCGTTTGCAACCCGGTCCCGACAGGACCAGAACCAGAACGGACTCTGGTTATGAGCGGGGGCAAACAGGGGGCAAGGTCAGA
>NZ_BPQT01000075.1 GCF_022179405.1 Methylobacterium marchantiae | reverse complement strand
TGCCCGACCGGACTGGAGGGCGAGATCGGTGCTTGTCGTGACGCCCTACGTCGAGGGCAAGTTCTTTCGGCGCCTCGTCAGGGATCTGGCCCCGGGAATGTTGACCGTCGTCATCGACGATGGCTGCCGCCCAGAGGACATAAGGATGATCCAGGCGCTGCGCTCCAAGGGCCAGCAGATCCAGGTGGCGCTTGGCGGCGCGACGGGCCTCATGCATGCGAAGGTGTTCCACGTCGAATGGGAAACGCCCGGCGGGAGGAGCGCGCACTCCCTCGTCTACGGCTCCGGAAATGCGACGCGACAGGCTTTCGAAGGCGATATCAACGCCGAGTTGATGTGCAGAGCCCGGCTGACCGCCGTCCACCATCGACCTATTCTGCAGTGGACGCGAGCCGTACGGGATGCGGTGGCGTCCATCGCGGATGGGGACGCCAGGGTCGAAGGGGTGCGGGATGTCGCGCTGGCGGACGGCATCGTCGTGCGGCTGCCGACCATCGTGGTCAAGGACGCAACGACAAAGGCCGGCAACTTCGACCTTTGGCTGCAGAGGGGCCGCCTGGCTGCGGCTTTCCGTCCCGATCCGTCCTTCCTGCGCGTGCACATAAACCTGCACTCGGATCTTCCGCCCGGGACGTTGGAACAGACCGTGCTCGACCTCGGCTTCGAGACGCAGCGGACCCGACGGCTCGGCATACCGTACCTACGGACCGGGGGGCTCCTCGACGGCGGTACGGAGGGTCACGGGCATTGGCGCAGCCGCTACTTCGCCCTGACCCATCTGGGCGATTGGTGCTCCGCGGCCTGCCACGCCGAACGCAAGCATCAATTTCGGAAGGCCGGCCACGTAGGACGGGCCCGTACCCTCGCCCTGCTGAATGGGCTTAAGGACCCCTCACGACGCAATCGAACCCGGGCACGATACCTGGACCGTATCGAAGGCCTTTGGACCGCGTTGGGCCCGGACGCGAAAACCTATCTGTCCTCGAACGGAGGCCGGGTCGACTTGGAGCGGTATGGAAGGCTGTTCGAGCAGCGGGTCGATTATGATTTGACGCGAGCCGCCGACGAAGAATTCCGAACCCGGTTCATCGACGGCGTCGAGATCATCGACGTACCGCGTTTCCGCGTCGACACACGCGCTTGGAACGCCTTTGTCGAGAGCTTCGCGCGGCAGCTTCGCATGGAAGACATGAAGCGGAGGAGCGTCTCGCTGATCTACCGAAGAGTGAGCGCGGCGCTCGGCGTACGCCTGACGGATCCGTTTGAGAATCCCCTCCATGCGGTCAAGCTGCTCCGCAAACATTGGAACCACGAGATCCAGGACGACGACGGCGAGCCGACCACGGTTGGTGCGTACATCGATGGTTACCACTACGCCGGAGCGGACGACTTAGGTGATGGCCCGTCCTCCTCTCGTCCATCCTGAACCGTCAGGATGGTTCTTGCTCGCCCGATGCGGATGCCGGTACCCGGCTGGGCGCGATTGGCTCGTCCCCCGGTGCTCCCAGTGGATTTCGGCGAGATGCCAGAGACTGGACGGGATAGGACAGGGATCGGCTTGGAGAGCCCTGGCTTTCCTACCTCCGGGCATGGGAAAGAACCTTGGACCTAGAAAGGTCTCCGGCTTTCCGGGATAAGGACCGATCATGTCACAATCTGGGGTGTTCGTATTGAAGGGCGACGAAGCGCTCGTCCCCATGCTGCCGGCGCAGTTTGAAGCCGAGGTCGACTTCCAGAGATTGCTATCAAGGTTTCCATCCTTGCTGGTCGGCGACCAGATCGACCCTGAAAACCCGAGGCGCTTTATTCTGGTAAAGCCGGAGCTTTCCATCGGTCACGAGCAGGAGACTGCTCGCTGGTCCGTTGACCACCTCTTCCTGGATCAAGACGGAGTACCGACCCTCGTGGAGGTCAAGCGGCAGACGGACAGCCGCTTACGTCGCGAGGTAGTCGGTCAGATGCTCGACTATGCCGCAAACTTTCAGTCCTTCTGGAGTGCGGAGAGAATCGCATCGGCCTTCGAGGCCGCTTGCAGCCAGGCAGGAACGGAGGGCGACGCGGTGCTCGCCGAGTTCCTCGGCCCCGAAGTGACATCCGAATGGTTCTGGACTGCCGTGGACACGAACATCCGTGCGGGTAAGCTGAGGCTGATGTTCGTGGCCGACCACGTTCCCTCGGAGTTGCGCCGCATCGTTGAGTTCCTGAACGAGCAGATGAGCCCGGCCGAGGTGCTGGCCCTGGAGCTTCGACAGTTCGCCGGTCAGGGACTTCGAACCATCGTGCCCGTCGTATTCGGGCAAACCCGGGAAGCAGTCGGCCGCAAGCAGGCGGTCAGGGGAAGCCGCTGGACCGAGGAGCGCCTGATGGCAGCCTTCGAGGACAAGTTCCCTCCGGAGGTATGCTCGGTCGCAGCTGCGGTGATGGATTGGATGAAGGGCACCGGCCTTCCGATCGTCTTCGGCACCGGTCGCGAAAATGGATCGGCGTACCCACTCCTGAAGCCTCAGGGCGTGGCGATCAACCCGGCGTATCTTTCGACGGAGGGCAAGATCTGGCTCCAGTTCAAGTCGTTGGAAGGCAAGCCTGTGTTCGGCGACATGGAGCTGCGACGCGAGTTGCTGCGGCGTTTTGCTAGGGTCGACGGCACGGACCTCAAGGAAACATCGCTGACCGGTTGGGCGGCAGTGCCATTGGCGCGGGTCGCCGCCGACCTGGACGGGTCGGCCAAGCTGATCTCAGCGCTGGATTGGATGGTGCGGCAGGTGAAGGATGCTCCTTGAGAAGTTCGTCGGGCAAGTATCCAGGGATTAGGGCGTTTCGACCGACAACCCGGCGTTCGATTCTTCCAGCCCTCACCGGAACCGACCGAAGGCGTGGCCCGGCCGTCAAATCAGCCCCCGGAAAGGTTGGTCTGCTCATGTCTCGCGGCGGACATCAGGCCCTTGGCCGGATCCGCCTCTCCTCGAATGACCGGCCGGAATGCTGGTCGCTGTTCTGATGCCTACGCCAGAAGTCGAACAGGTCCAGTCCCTGATCGAGCCTTTCGAGGTGGGCCACCTGCGTGGTTCCGTCCTCACGCATCGGTGCTTCCAGCCCCGCGACCGTGGAGGCGTCACCCTCCACGATGTAGTCGAACCGCTTCAGGGCGGATTGTATGGGCGAGATGCTCAGGTCGACGAACTTCAGCGTCGCGCCCGGGCTCATCGCCACCCGGACGATCTCGGACCCGACGATCTCATAATATGCGGGATTCGGGGGCACATAGGGATGGAAGAGGAGGTGGGCGGGGGCCACGATCTCGCATGGCACCTGAAACGGCAATGTGGCGGTACGGTCGGCCGTGAAGCTGCGATAGACCGGAAGGTCCAATGCGTCCTCGCGTGGCCTGTCCGACGTGGTCTGGAACGCGATCTGGCCACCGGAGCTCATCGCGATCCGGCGCAGGTCGGCTTCGTCGATGATCTTCGGCAACGTCGTGAAATAGATGTGTGAGACGTTGTCGAGCTCGGCCGTGCCAGCAATGTTATACGGACCGGACCACAGCTCGCCGCTGGCCAGGATCTTTTCCACCGTCGGTTCGACGGTGTGGTGAAACACCTCGATGGCGAAATCGCCTTCCGGGAGGCGAGCGCATCGTCCGGAGACGAGCGGCGCGAGGCGCGTGTCTGCCGGGCCGGTGTAGGTGCAGCGATAAAGCTGCGCTCCATCCTCATAGGACCGCACATGCTCGTCCGACCGGAAGGTTACCTGCAGGCGCGTTGCGGTCTCGCCCCGTGGCGCCGCGACATCCAGGCTGAGTTTCGCCTCGTGGATCCGATCGCCTGAGCCGGATCCAACCGGTATGTTGAAGGTAAGGCACGGTGGCCCGAAGAAGCTCGGGACGAAAAAACGTGTACCTCCGAAGCCTATGAGGATGTCCGGTAGAAGATAGGACCGGCCGCGGGAGTGGCACAGGCGGAGCTTGATCCAGCCGCGAAACGTATTTCCTTGTTCCCCACTCACCATGGGGGAGTATCGGACGGGGGGGCCTGCCAGGTTACCCCAGAGGGATCGGTTCGTGCTCATGGGTTCCCAGTATCGCGCATTCGAGCCCAGGCCCAGGCCCGCCATCCACTCGATGTAGGTCGACACCCTATGAGGCCATCTGCAAGGCACGATCCGCCAATGCAGGCCGCTTCGGGTCGAACCCGCTCCATCAAATGCTTGGATCTTGCATCCCACGATCAGATCAAGGCCCCGGATCGTCAGACCGCTCGCATCGCGGAATGGGCGGCGGCATCAAGCGTCTAGATCGACTGATATGTCCGGGAGACCGAATTCCGCATGAACGACCGCCGCAAGGGATTCAGCTCGGGGCGCCGTTGCCCCGGCTGTGGCTGAGACGGTCAGCCGAGGCCGACACGTTCGTTACGATCATTCACAACGGTTCGAAAATCGATCGCGCGATGGCTGGGATTGCATGCGCCTCCAAGCGCTCGACTGCCACGACTTTCGCAAGCAGGGGCTCGGTAAGGTACTGATCATACTTCTCACGCAGCTGCTTCGTTGCAGCCAACGCAAGTTCCTCGCCGTCGGGAGGTGGCGAACTCGCCATCTCCGATAAGACCGCCCGCAGATTCTCGGCCGAGCAATCCTTCACCTCGATCATGTGCCAGGTCGGCGACGCCTGGAAATGCCGCATCAGCAGCGCGAGCGCGAGCGTCTCCAGTTTCGGGCCCCCGACCCAGGGAAAGATCAAGCAGTCCCGCCCGACCGTGACAATGGACGTTCCATCCAGGCCATAGCCTTGGAACGCGCCCCTAGCCTGTTCGAGGAGCGCACGGGCCCCCGGATCGAGGAATGTCGGGGTGTGCGTCCCTGCCAGGCATTGCCGCATCACGGCCACGACCTCGTCATGGACGCCGGCTCCTTCGCCGCCGAACCGTGGCGGCAGCGCGGCGGTCGTCGGTCTCACCAGGAGGACCTTGGCGCGTGCGTCGATGGTTTCGAGGCGCCAACGACGCCCGTTGAAGATGATCGTTTGACCAGGGGCGAGCGTCGCGTTCAACGGCATCGTGCCGAGGGGCTTCCCACCCACGACCACCACCCGGTATTCCTCGGGGGTCTGGAACACGGCGTAGAACTCGTATCCGGCGACGAGGCGTTCGCCGACGCGGCCGAGCATCAATAGGCCATCCGGCGACATCTCGATCAATGCCGCCTCCGGTCGTGCGATGGCCCGCAGCACTTTGACGAACGACGCCCGATCGATGTTCCGGAAGGGGCCGCGCTGGCAGAGCACCTGCCAGGCCGTATCCGGACGGAGGCCACCGGTCTGGGCGATCAGCGCGAGCGTCTGGTGGATGAGGGTGGAGAGGTGGAGACCCTCCACCCGCGGCGGCTCGCACCATCGCCGGAGCAGGAGCTCGACCATCGCCACGGCCTGCATGAGATTGAGCCTGAGGCGATCGGCGGGATGGAGTGTCGGGCCGAAAGCGATCTCCGGGACGTAGACCCGCAGGATCGACGGTTTTCCCTTCCGTCGGCCGGACCGTCCCAACCGCTGGCGTAGCGAGGATACCGACCACCCGGGACCGATCTGCGCCACGCTCTCGACGTCGCCGATGTCGATGCCGAGTTCGAGCGTCGTCGTCGCCACCGCCGTTGTCGGACGGCCGTCCTCCCGCAGGCGGGTCTCGACCGCCTCTCGTTCGGCTCGGGCAAGGTTGCCGTGATGGGCGAAGAACTCGTTCGGAAGTCGCGCCTCCTCGGAGAGTAGGCGCAGCCGATCGGTGTAGACCTCCACGTTCTGCCGAGAGCCCGCGAACAACAGGTTTCTTCGGCCGCGCAGCACCTCGAACAGGTGACGGGCGACGGCCTCGACCGCGATCGACGGCCCCGGGTCGGCGTCCGCTTCGCGAACCGACATGAGGGAGATTTTGCTCCGGTCTGCCACGGGTCCGGCGCTCGACGGCGGTGGAAGTAGACCCTGCGGGGTTTCCGGGCGAGACGGGCGTTCGTAGCCGCGGATCTGCAGCAGAAGGTCGGCGCCTCCTTCCGTGCTCTCGACGAGTTCGACCGAGGTGGCATCGCCAGGACGCAGCGCCTCACGGGCGAGATGCATGTCGCCGAGCGTCGCGGACAGCCCGATCCGGTCGATCCGATCCCGTCCCGTCCCGGCCTCGATGCGGGAGAGGATGGATTGGAGCTGGCGGCCCCGCTCCGTCCCGATGAACGCATGCAGCTCGTCGATCACGACGGCATCGAGGCTTCCGAACAGGCGTCCCGCGTCGGCACCGCGTCGTACGAGCGTCGCCTCCAGCGACTCCGGTGTGATGAGCACCACGCCTTGCGGGCGCTCCCGGGCCTTTCGCTTGGCCTCCGCCGAGACATCGCCGTGCCAGCGGTGGAGTGGTAGGTCGCAGGCTTCGAGGAGGCTCTCAAGGCGTCTGAACTGATCGTTGATGAGGGCCTTGAGGGGGCTGACATAGAGGACGGTGAAGCCGGGCCGCCCACCGTCCAGTTTCGGAAGAATCCGCGAGAGCAGCGGCAGGAAGGCGGCCTCCGTCTTCCCCGCGGCGGTGCGCGCCGCGAGGATCACGTCGCCACCGGCCAGGATGGCGGGAATGGCCTGCTCCTGCACGTCCCGCAGCTCGGACCACCCCTGCTGCCAGATCCAGCGACGGACCGGCTCGGCGAGCAGTTCGAACGCCCGCGAGGCACCGTCCTCGGAGACCGCCGGCCCCGTGCCACTCACAGGCGCAACTGGGTAAGTTCGTCGTCCGCGTTTCGGGGCCCACCGTCACCATCGGTGCCGCCCGCGACCGCCATCTCATCGACGCCGCCGCGATCCGCGGCCACGTCCAGGACGCCCAACCGCTCGCGCCAGTCCGTCCCGGGATTCTGTTCGAGTACGGCGAGAAGGTCCACGAAGGCCTTCACCGTGTTGCGTGGCGTCCGGAAGTACGCGTCGCCCACCCGGGCCCGGCAGTGATCGAGGAAGGCGTGCAAGGCCTCGTCCGGCACGAGATGGCGTGTGGGGTTCCCGCCAGCGAAGACAGTCCTGAGGCGTTCCAGCAGTACGAACATCTCCTCGGGTGTCAGGTTCTGGAGCCGGACCACGGGTCCCGAGAGGTCGACGAGTCCGTCGGTGGCGAAGCTGTTGCCGGCGAGGCGGGATTGAAGCGCCTCGTAGGAATACAGGCCGCGTCGCGTATCCAGCATGAACTCGGGCGTTCCGCCAAGCACCAGTCCCAGCCCCTCTACCGTGCCCTGCAGGACGTCGTTGAGGATGCGTAGGATCTGCTCGTAGTTCTGGTTACGCGCCTGGGCGCTCTGGAGCTTGTAGAGGTTGACCAACTCGTCGAGGCAGACGAGCAACCCTCCGTAGCCGGCGAGGCGCACAAACCGCGCAAGCAGTTTCAAACAGTCGTAGAAGTTCGCGTCGTCGATGATGCTGCGCACCCCGAGGTCCTGGCGCGCCTCGGTCTTCGTGGTGTACTCGGCGCGAAGCCAACGCAGGGCGTTCGCCTGCTTGGTCTCGTCGCCATCCTCGTGCGCCGTCGCGTAGGCCGCCACGACCGTGGCGAAGTCGTACCCCCCGACCTGTTCCTGCAGGTCGACGAGGCGGGTCCGGATCTGGGCCTCGGTGCCCCGACCTTCCCGTTTGCCGTCCTCCATGGCCTGGGCGACGAAGCGTTCTAGGACGTTGCGGAGGGCGCCCCCGTCCGGCGCGGTGCGGGTAGCGAGATTTCGCGCGAGTTCCGCGTAGAGCAGGCGCGCCTGACCTCCCGTCGCGTGGAGACGGCGGTCCGGCGCCAGGTCGGCCTGCAGCACGACGAGGTTCTTGGCGAGTGCGAGCTGCCGCACCAGGAACAGGAAGAAGGTCTTGCCCGCCCCGTATTCCCCGACGACGAAACGCATCGCGGCACCGCCGTCGGCGACGCGGGTGACATCGGCGATCAAGGCCTCGATCTCGCGTCTCCGACCGACCTGGATGTGCTGGAGGCCGAGGCGCGGGACAACACCGGCTCGCAGGGCATTGATGACGGTGTCCCTATCTCGGGGCTTGATGGATGGCGGCGACTTCGTTCCGACGGTGGTCATACGGCTTCCAACAGCGGTTCCGGGATCAGGTGTAGGTTGATGTGGACGGGGTCGCCCTCCTCGACGAGGGCGTCCTCGAAGCGGTCGAAAGCCCAATCGTTCAGGTTTTCCATGGCGGCGCCTGGCAGGAGGCCGAACTCACGCGCCAGGCGATCGAATTCCGTTCGGGGCCAATCGGACCGCACGACGAGCTCGCGGAGGAGCTGGGCGTGTCGCAGGTCCAGGCCGGCGAGGACGTCTTCCGCATCCGTCCCCTTGTCCTGTGCATCGACGCCCGTGGCGGCTTCGCCGTCCGGCGTCACGGGATCCGCGTCAAGCTCGAAGACGCTGGAGAGGACTGAACTCACCGCCACTGTCTCGGCGCGGATAGCCGCCAGGAGGTCGCTGTCGACCCGCCCCGCCGATCCGACCGTCACGCGACCCTGGACGGGCGATTCTTGCGCGAGCGGAACGCTTTTGACGAGCGGCGCGCCGGGGATGGCGTAAGTCCTCTCGTGATCGGCGCCGAGCGTGACGCGGACCAAGTCGTACCCACCCGCGGGAGTCTCCTTAGATGCCTCGGGATCCGGTCCTGCCTGGTGCAGCGCCGCGTATAGCTGGCGTTGGTCGAGACCCATGTGACGGAAAGCCTTTTCGAGCAGGGAAATCTCGGCTCGATGATGGCTACCGTCGCTGGAAGCCACACGAACCAGGCTAGCGCCGATGCTCTGCCTGTGCTCGACGCCGAGTTCGGCGAGGCGGGTACGCAGCGACGGGAGTTCCGCCGGGTTAACCTCCAACCAAGTCGCGTCAGCGGCGAGACGGTGACGTTCATCGATGCTGAGGCCAGGCGATGCGGAAGCCATCTCGCGCAGAACGGCGCGCTCGTCGTCGGAGACTTCGCCATCCGCCTTGGCCACCAACATGCCCACCGAAAGGGCCAGGAACGCTGCCCTATAGGCGTCTGATGGGACAGCGACAGTCTCGCACGGGGCGTCCAACCGGAACGGCATGACGGTCAGGGATGCCGGTAGACGCGCGGGGAAGCGTGGGTCCGGTATCATTCCCACTCCGAAGCGGCAGAGAGTGTCCGCGAGATCCCGCAATTTCGTCGGTGTCGGCTTTTCACCCGGCTGCCCGAGAACCCGTTGGCTCAATTCCATGTATGGGACGGATGTGCCGGACGCGGCGTGCATCCTGACCCAAGCCAGATCCTCGGCGGCGGTCGGTTCCAACGCCTCCTCGCGCCGAGCCGGCGGTAGCAGGGCGAAAGCCTGGAGCGTCGTGGCGCTCGCCGTCGCGGAAGCCTTCCCGAGACGCCTGCTGTAAGCATCCAGCCTGTTGGTGCAGATCTCCAACAACTCGCGTCCGGCCGTGAGTGCCTCGGGATACCGCGACAGGTCCGGCAGTGTTTCCACGCCGTCTGGCTCCAGACCGACGGTGAAGCTCCCGCTTGCGGCCCGATAGGGGATGGATGCGCCTTTGCCTTTGCGGGCCTTCAGGAGCAAGCCGCCCGACGGGTGGCGCTGGGCGAACTCCGCGGCGAACTCTGTTCTGAGATGATCGAAGGCGCGACGTGCCGGAGTGCGGACCCGTGTCTCCGGATGCGACATGGTCCATGCCAGAAGCCAATCGGCTTCGATCGGCCGGCCGTCCCGGATGCGGGACCCGACCGCTAGGCGGACCGAGGGGGAGACATCACCGCCACTCGGGACGAAGACCGGGGCCGGATCCTGCCCCGGCGTGAGGTCGAGGATTTCGAGGGCTGACAGGAGGTCCGTCGCGTAGCGGTGGAACGAGCCGTGGTGACCGTAGACCGAAAGCAGCCGTTCGACCTCCGCCCGGATGGCAGGCCGATCCTCCTGGGACCTCTCCAACACACCTCGCCGTTCCAGGCCGTAGAGGTGGACGAAGACATATCCGATGTGCGCGCTTGGGTCCGAGCGGCTGCCCGACAGCCATTCGAGGAACGCGCGTCGGGACGAGGGGCGCATGCTCTCGTAGGCCGGCCAGTAATCCATGTGCTGGCCGCTGGTGTCGCCGTTGCTCTTGGCTACGGTCATTCCCGGATCGATCAGGCAATTATCGTTGCGCCCGTAACCATCCATGCGCGGTAGTACCCGGCCGACATAGACGAGCCCCGGAAGGCTGAAGCCGGCCACGGTCGCCTTTGCGCCCGCAGGGACCCACACGCGGTCGCCCGCCAGCCGATACGGGGATAGGACGGCCTTTGGCTCGGGCGAGCGGGGAATGTTTGCTGGCCTGGCGCCGCCTACTGCCGCGGGGAACGTCGGGGGATCGCTCGCCGGGATCCGTAAGGCGGTCGTCCGTGTTCCGAACGTGATCCGGGCAACGGGAGTTGCACCCTGCACCGGAACGCCCTCGGTGGTTACGACTGGCACCGGAGGATCGGGTAGGGCCCTCGCCGTGGCGGGGGCCCGCGGAGGTTCAGGGAGGGCCGGTGTCGGGAGGGGTGAGCCGATGGGGGAGGTGGCCTGGAGGAGCCTGCCCGGGCCTTCGACGCTGTTCGGCACCGTTTCATAAGCGGCGTTCGAGGTAGCGCCAGGCGTGGCATCATCCGGTTGCTTCCGCCGCCTACGCAGCAGGCCCCACACCGCCAGGATGCCTCCAAGGACCGAGGCTGCGATCCAGGGCAACGGCGAACTTCCCATGGGTGGGACGACCGCGACGTCGTCGGTGCCGGCGACCGCGACAGCCCGTACGTCGGTTGAAATTTCGGGAGCCGGTACGACTGTGCTTGCGGATGCTGGTTGCTGGCCGGGCGACCGTGAGGAATCTACGGGGATGACGGGCTTCGGTCGCTCCTCGCTGCCGGCCGGGGATATCCATACAGGGTGCGACGAAGGAAAGCCGGGCCGAGCATTCGGATAGGCTACCGGCACGAAGATCACGGGTATGAGCACCGGAGCCGTGGATGCGCTAATCGTATTGGAGACGAACCTGGGCATCGGGGTCGATGCCGTTTGGATCGCTGAAGGGTCTGCCGCCACGAGGGACTGCCTTCTGTCCCTGAGCCGTGCGACCGTCTCAGGATTGGTGCGCCCGGTTTCAGCAAGGCCCTCGTGACGTTGGAACCGCCGAAGAGCCTCCAGCGACTGGCGCCCCCATTGACCATCGATGACGCCGGGCTCGAAACCCAGCGCACGCAGGTCGGATTGAGCAGTGCGAGCCTGGGCGGGACCGCCGAGCTGCGCCACGGCGAGCGTCGTGATCCCGTCTGCAACGCCCAATGCCGTCAATGTTCCGCACAGGATCAGCCATGGCGTTGCGATCCGATTTTTCCCGGCCACGCAGGTACTGCTCCGCCTCGCAGCCTTCCGAACTTCGGCTTGCTTCGTTCTCTTCGCGGCACTCTATTCCATGTCGCACGATCACACCAAGGCGGTATCTGCGCCCGAGGCTCGTCGAACCGCCTCAGTCGGTCCCAGACCGCCGCGAGACTCGGTTGGAGCGGAAGGGCCATGCGGCCAGGATGGATTCGACACTTCAGACATTGCTCGCTGGCCTGCCCCGTTAAAAGTGGCTCTTCGCCAAGTTTGGTGGATTGGGTTGGTGGGAGGATGCCGGAAGGTAGATACCGGCTGAACCGGGCGTGGATCCTCAGATCAGGGCATTATCCTTCTCTGTCACATTCCCTGCTCTCGCCTTCTCCATGACAGGCGTGAGGAGAGCACAGCCCTTCGCATTTCCGCTGAAGCGACGACGGATGGCGGGGCACCCGAAGTTACCGCCCGTTGCTGAAGGGCGGAAGCAAACCATAAGTCGCCATGATGTGGCGGGATGGAACGAAAGGACGTGAACCCCACGCTCGAAGGTGTCCATTTCCCATCATCGGCCATCGATGCACTTTCCAGGGCAGTTTAACTATGGGGGCCATTCGATGGCGGCCTGGCAGCGTCCCCCCACCATCGATAGCGCCCTCGGACGTGCTGTTGGTCCCCGGAAGACACGCCCTTGGTGATGGCGGGGATATCGGTCGGCCCAAACCGCCATCCTCCCCCCGTGTGAATGGCCTAAACAATCCTTGCAGCAAGGCGTGTTTTGGTGCATTTGGGTGGTACACACGATTTCCTGGTGAGACGTCTAAGCTATTGTGATAACTGGTTTATTTGGATGGTGCGGGAGAGTCCCCCCCTCTCCGCCAATTAGCCTGTCCGAGGCAGCTTCCCCAGACTTTTAGCCTTTGTAATCACTCCGCTTTTCTGGATGAGGCGATCGACGCGGTTTCGCTCAATCCCACCTGAAACCCCCGCACATGCTGGGGGCTGGGCGGACACATGGCTCGGACGGTTAACAAACTTAACGCGCTGACGGTCGGTCGTGCGAGCGCGCCGGGCAAGTACTGCCACGAGGATAGCCTCTACCCGGTCGTCGATCCCGGCGGCGCGCGTCGTTGGGCGATGATCTTGCCCGGACGCCGCGTTCTGAGAGGGCGTCGCAGAGCTCACGCAGGAAGGCATGCCAATTTCTGACCGCCGATGCAGGACCGACCAAACCACGTCCGCACGGTGCGCCTTGACCATGGCGAATTCTGCGCCTTCGACTGTCTCGACGGCGTACAAGCGTACGACGCCATCGTCCTCGACGACGAGGATGACATTCGCTGCTTTTCAGGGCCTGCCCGTCACATGGGCAGCATGGGGCCGTTTTTGTCTTGCGCAAGGTAGCGGACCATGAGCTCGCCTGTGGCCCAAGGCGCGCAATCCACAATGGGCTCGCCAGCGTAGGGTAGAATGACGTCTGCCAGCGGAAGGCAGCCCAAGGTCGCCATGAGCTTGCAGCGGGCCATACCAGCCTCGATTGCTTCCTTGATTCAGAGGAATCGCATTTGAGGA
>NZ_BPQT01000074.1 GCF_022179405.1 Methylobacterium marchantiae | reverse complement strand
ATGCCGGACAGACTCTAAGGGCTTCGTTATATCTCAGGTGTGGCCGCGGGGAACACCGCCCCGCATTCCAGATCATCTTGATGCCAGAGTCGAAAAGGCACTTCTTCAGGCCGAGTCGAACTTTGAGATAGCTGGCAATGAAGAGGCCGCTGGCATGATGTACCGACGGGCTCTTGAGGTCGCTCTGGACATTGCCTTCCCGGATGTCCCAGGCATGCTCTTCCCTAAGCTCAAGGCTCTTGTAGCTAAGGGCCACCTCCTCGCCGCGATCGGCGAATGGGCCGACCACGTACGAGCCCTCGGCAACGAAGCCGCGCATGAAGGGGATGGGATCAGCCGGGAGGACCTGAGCGCCATGCGTGAGTTCACTGATGCGGTGCTCCGCTACGCCATCTCGCTCCCTCGGGAGATCGAGAACCGCAAAGCCGCGAATTCGCCGGATTGAACCGAGGAAAGTCCGTGTATCTGCGCTTATTGGTAGGCGCTCACGACTTGCGGGTGAGCTGACGGCGCTGATGGGCAGTACAGGCCTAGGCAGGTAAGCCTGTCCACGATGCGGATGGAATTCTGAGGGTAACTGATCGCACATAGACCAAGTATCCTGATGGACACCTTGCTCACGCGACTTCACCCTCTTGGTGCGAAACGGACCAATGGAGACAGGAATGGATGAGGCGAGGTTTAGTGCCTTGGAAGCTCGCATCTCCGTATTGGAAAGCGAACTGAAGCGGGCGCGGAACGAGATCCAGTGGGCGATCGGCCTGATGTTCGTCGTCCCAGTGGGACTGCTGATCATCGTGAGAGTTTGGTCGTGAAGGGCTAATACTCGGGCACTCGAAACAGCCACGGCCTCATGGTCGATAATCGGCTGGACGAGCCTTGGGATCCTTGCAGCCGTCCCACCGACCGAAGTCGGATGGCCAACAGCACACTGGGTGTGATCCGGCTCGGCTAGAAGAGCGTTCCGTTGAGGCAAGCGGGCTTGGGAGGTCATCATTACGCTATTGCCCCAGCGCCGAACCGCGGGGCAGGCGTCAATATGAAAGCGTCCCCGGGGCGAGGTACGAATTGAGGCCAATCCGCTTGGGGCGGCCAGTTCGCATCGAACCACGAAACAACCGTCTCGTATTTCTTCACTGTGAACGTGAGGCTAGGATCGCTAAGCCGACGAAAGAATCGCCAATCGCCGGCGGCGCGCTGAGCAACAGTTGACTCCTTACCGCCACTGGCGCGCAGGAATGCACTGAGGCAGGCTCTCAGATTGTCTCGAAGCAGCTCATCCATAACCTGGTCGTACTCGGAAAAATCCGAGAATGCAACGGAAACATCCGAGTAGCGGTAGCCGAAAATTTCTCGGATAAGACCGAATGCCCCAGCACGACATATCCGTCTTAAAGCAGCGAGTTCAAGCAAGGCTGGACGACCTTGGGATGACTGTCGCCGAGGCGACCAGGCGGGGAAAGCTCCCCAAAGATTTTATTTACGACCTGCTCAATGACAGGAAAAAATCTGTCCGATCAGATAACATATATAAACTTGCCCTCGCGCTCGATTGTGACCACGGGTATCTTGAGGGTCAGCAAAATTACATAAGTATTGTCGACAATATCGTAGATTTTGATAGACCCCCTGTATATATTATTGGAGAAGCCGCCGTAGGCGTCTATGTAGACAAGAGCTCTGGCTCAAAATACCAGAGATTTGCTCCCGATATGCCGACACTCCCTCCAGACACAAGATTTCCAGCTGAAGGGCAAGTCGACCTCTTCATAAGAGGAAATAGCATAAATAGATTTGCGCCTAGTGGGTATATATTGCGGTGCGTTTTGATTGACCACTGGCCCGAGCTTATTCGTCCAGGAGATTTAATCGTTGTAGATAGATTTAAAGGCGACCTGAGAGAGCGCGCGGCGTGGCGAATTTTCGGCAATGAAAAGTACATTGAATATCGCACTGATAGCGACATTCGAAGCGAAACCCAGGCTTGGCGGACGCCAGTCAAATCCGAGAAGGTTACTCCATTGGGTGAAGACGCCATTGCGAGCGTCGAAGATATGTCGACCGATGAACATAAACCCTTTGCTGTGGTCATTTTCGCATATGCCGAGCCGCGCATCCGCCGCATGTTCTAGGAAACTTCCGAATTCGGATTGACACTCGGAAACGTCCGAATAGAATGGCATCGCTAAACGACGGGCTATGCCATGCTTTCCGATTTCCTCCCCTTCATCCCGATAAGCCTCTTCGCCATCACATGGGCGATCGGAAACGCTGCCTATGATTGGCAGGCCTGACCATGTCGAACGTGGTCAACTTCCCTTGCTCCCAGATCGGCGAGCCCGAGTGGCGTAGCGCCCCATTTGCAGAGGCCGTCCGGCACACGGCCCACCTCGCCGGCCCGATCAGCCCCTTCGCCTTGTTCAAGCACCTTCAGGACTGGCTCGGCCTGTCCGAGGAAGAGTGCGGCGGCGAGATCAACACCACCCTATTCCTCATGGTCCGCAGTGGCCTCTACACGTCGAACACCTACGACGTGGAGACCGGCACCGTCACCCTGGCCGCGCACACGCTGCTCACACCTTCGGTCACGCTCACGCTGTGCATGCACGACGACCACGAGAGCGTGCCCGACGAACCCGAGATTTAAGAGGTCACGGACGCGCTCACCGAGGCGTCCGTTTCAACCGGCCCACGCAGGTCTGAATAGCCGGCGAGGGCCTTCACCCAACCCACGGAGATGAAATCATGGAACAGCGCCATTGCGTTGATCGCACCCCTGTATCTAAAGTCCAGGCGTTTGCGACAGGTGCACTTACTGATCGAGACATTGATGCTGCTGCGACAAAGCTGTTGACGAGGCCTGCGGCTGTACTTTCAGTGGCCGCGGCGCAGAGGGTTGCTGCCGTAGAAGCTGGTCTTAACGCTGACGCGGACGTTCTCGAACTCGGCCGGAAGCATGATGAGGCACACGCCGTCTGGCGCCGAGCCGTCGAGGCCTATCGCGGCCCCGACGAGCAGCACACGGCGTTTATTGAGGCGGCCAAGGCCCGTGGCGGCCCTACCATGGCTGTCATCATCGAAGGCGAGAAGATCCCTGGTTACAAGGAGGGGTACAAGGCAGACGAAGATGCCTTCGGGATCGTCGGCGACATCGGGCTCGAGATCCTGAAGCACCGGCCGACGTCGGTCGCCGGCCTTGCCGTCCTTGCCCGCGCGCTCGTTCCGCACGTCTGGCCTACCGGCAGCTTTGAAAAAGACGCTGCGCTCGCACCCGACGAAGACATGGACAAAGAGGCGGTGCGTCACATGGTCGAAGCGTGCTGCGCTGCTGCGGGCGTCGATTGGAGGGGGGTGCCCACCGGCGCGCTCTCACCGCTTGCCGGCGGGCATGCCGATCCGGTGTTCGCGCTGATGGAGCGCCATCGCCAGACCTATGCGGACTGGCTGCCGCACGAGGAGGCGACGGGCAATGTCACGGGCGGAGACCCCGCCCGTGAGCGGATCTTCGCCGATGCAAAAGAGCCCGGAGAACGCGAGCGTGCCGCCTATGACGCGCTTTTGACTGCGCGCCCCTCCAGCCTCGCGGGTCTCGCGGCATTGGCTGCGTATCTGCCGCAAGCCGTCATCAATAATGGGTGTGACGACGCCGATGCAGAGGGGGTGCAAGCCCTCGGTTCCGTCTGCGATGCGGTTCTTTCCCTAATGCCGGGTAGCGAAGCCGAGCCGGACGCCGGCGCGGTTCTGGTCGGCGAAATACTGGACGCTTGGGGCGAATGGGCCAAGACGTGCAGTGACGGGTCAAACTCGGATGACGAGGAGGCGTGGAAGCGCAATTCCGACATTCGGGATGATCTGATCGACAGAGCAGCCGATCTGCCGGCTACCCGCGAAAACGCTGCGGCGAAGGCCATCGCGCAATGCTGGCTCGAATACGTCTCCCTTTGGGAGCGTAGCAGGCCCCGCGATAGCTACGGGATCGACGGCCGCCTCTGCTTCGACATTCACGACGCGGCTCAGGCGTCAGTAGCTGGCGACACCCCTGCCGCGGTCGAGGCAATACCCCTGCCCGACGTGGCGGCGATCTCGCTGCGAGAATTGCGCGGGCTCTATGACATCGCCGATCTGCTTCACGAACTTTGCCACGCGCTGAAGTGCCAGCCACGGTGCCATGACGATAGGATGGGAGACACGCCTGCCGGAGCCTTTGCCGGACAAGTCCTGGATCAGTGCGTCCGGCTGATGGGAGCCTGCGAGGCAGAGGCCAACCGGCGCAAGCCCGCGACACTATCCGAAGCGGATGAGCGGCTGTGCATCCTCGCTCGAGCAGTAATTGAGAATGGTGATCCCGCTCAGACAGCGGCCTTAGCCCGCGACCTCCAGGCGTCGGTGGCCTGATTATGGTCGAGGCTCGCACCTTCCCCACCATCGACATCCGCGGCGTGAACACCATCCTGCTCCGCGACGGCTCCGAGATCCGGCTGGAGGACATCCAGTCCTCCGAGCAGGGTCGGGCCATCCTTGACGAGATCGATGGCGCGATCCTCGCCATCGAGGACCAGATCGCCCTCGGATTCCAAAGCGACGATCCGTCGTGGAAGGTCCGGGCCGAGATCGCTCTCAAGAGGAAGCGACGGAGCCGCCCGGCGCTTCAGGCCCGCATCGGCGAGCTACGGCGCGCCGAGAAGGCGTTGGCGATCAAGGACACCCACGCCAACGCGACGTCGAAGGTCGATGCGAAGCGGCAGGCCTTCGTCCATGCGGCCTACGAACTCCTCGGCCATGAAACCTGCGTCGAGGTCTGGGCCCTGGCTCAAGAGAAGCAGCCCGCGCTGTTCACGGAAGGGGGATCGTCATGATCCCCCACTCGATCCAGCCGAAGCTGATCAAGCTTCTTCCGCTCCTCGCCAGTGAGATCGATGGCGAGGTGGTGTCGACAGTTCGGGCGATCGGGCGGACGCTTTCCGCGGCCGGCGTCGACTTCCATGATCTCACGGATTCGCTGGTGAAGGCGCGGGTGGTGATCCCGCCGCGTCCTGCTGGCGGGGCGTTCAACTACGCGGACGTCTATCGCCAGGCGCTCGGGATGGAGGTGATGACCTTCACCCGGCGGCTCGCTCGCGACGCTTTGGCCTGCCGCTCTGGCATCCGGACGAAATGCTCCCCTGGTGGGAGGTCGCGAAGGAATGCCTGCGTCTCAACAGGACCCTGCCGAAGCGAGATGGCGGACGGTTTCTCCGACCGTTCGAGATCGATCTCCTCAAGCAGTTCCTTCACCAAGAGCTCTGGCCGACTAACGCCCAGGCATCATGGGTGGAGACCGTTGTCGCTCGCTGCCATCAGGCCAGGGACGCATCCAAACGGAAGAGGCCGGAAGCATGAGCGCGACCGACCTTTCCCATGCCGAAGCCTTCAAGGCCGGAGTACGCGCCATGGTCGATATGGCCCTCATTGCGGCGATCACTCTCGAGGTTCGAGCCGATGCTGGTGATGTCCGCCAGCGAGCCGCTGTGGCCGCGCTTCAGGGTCTCGCTGAGGGCGCCAAGGCTGCCTTCCTCGATCCGCCCAACCCGCTGATCCGAATCTTCAAGATGATCGCCGAGGACCCCGCCTCATCTGGGGTCCTCCCTTGTCCCACCTGCGCCGGCCGTCTGGTCTGGGTACGTGACAGCTTCAACGGCCACCTACACGGCCAGTGCGAAACCGCGGGGTGCTTCCGATGGATGCAGTAGCGGATCCGATCCTGGCGGTGATCGCCGATCATCGAGCAGCCGACGACGCACTGACCCTCATCCTCGAAAACCTCGACGAGGATGACGAGGAGGCAATGCGTGCCCACAATCGGGCGGCGGACCGCTGCCTCGCCGCCCGCCGAGCCATGAACGACATGAGCCCGGTCACGATGGGCGGCCTGCAGGCGCTCGTCGCACACTACGTTCGGTACCAGGAATACACCGAAGGCTTCGAGCTCATCGCCGCGGTTCTGGAGGGGTGCGAATCCACATTGCATTTCTCGGCCCTTCAGGGCGGAAAAGCCGAGCTGCATGAACAAGTTGTCAGCGCGAATCGACCGAGCGTTTTCGAGGCGATTTCGGCGCACCGAGCCGCATATGACGCTTTCCAGGTCGCGCCCGACGAGAACGTCGATCTCGATGCGGCCCTCGACGCGCAATCCGCGATGCAGACCGCACTGATCGAAATGCTGACCACCCCATGCGTCAGCCGCCCCGATGCCTTGGCACTCCGCTCGCACCTGCAATGGTGGCTCGCCGATGAGGCAGAGTCTGCGGCGGACTATCAGCCCGCATACGCCATCGCGCAGGCTCGCGCCGCTGAACTCACGATGCTCCTAAACGGTGGCGTGCCATGACGGTGCCGACCCTCGACGATGTCCGCGCGGCCTGGATGCGCCTGCCGGCCGAGAAGCGAGACGAGATCGGCCTGCTTGCGGTCGACCTTGTCTTCCAAGGATTCCTGTACGGCGATCTGGTCCCTGAAGAGGATCAGGCTCTGTCCGACCATGACGCTCGGGACCTCGCCGGCGACCGTGAGAACGATCGCCTCAACGAGATCCACCGCACCGTAACGGCCGCGCTGCCCGATCTGCTCGGACCTAACGGGGCGCACCCGGCATGGGTTGAGTGCACGCTGAAGGCAGTGGGGTAATGGGACGCCGGGCCGCCATCGTCACCCAAGCCGACATCGCTCGCGCTATCCGCGCCGTCCAGGCTGCCGGCCTTCCGGTGATGCGCGTGGTGGTGAAGGCCGACGGCGTTGTGGTCGAGACAGTTCGAGCGAACGAGCTGCAAGAGCGCGATGAGGTCGAGCCCGATATGGACAGGGAAGGCCCCGTGGTGGTCCTATGACCGACATCATGCCTCGTCCGCGTCCGCCCCATCTTGTCCGAGAGACCACCCGGCACGATCGGGTCGTCTGGTACGTCCGAGTAGGGCAGGGCAAGCGCACGCGGATGACGGAGCCCTACGGCACGGAGGCGTTCTGGCGCGACTATCGCTCGGCCCTGGAAGGCAAGCCGGTGGAAACCAAGGGCCCAGCGTCCGGGACGCTGTCCTGGCTCATCGCTAAGCACCTGACGACGGCCGAATGGTCCGGGTTGCGACCCGCCACCCGCAAGCAGCGCCATGGCTTCTACCGAACCATGGAGAAGACGGCCGGTAATGAGCCTCTGAAGGCAATCGACCGACGCGCCGTGCTGGCTGGCCGGGATCGTAGGCGTGACCGCCCCTACGCAGCGAACAACTTCCTGAAGGCACTGCGTGGCCTCTTCGGATGGGCGGTCAATGCCGGGTACATGACCGTCGATCCAACCCTCGGCATCAAACCGCTCGCCGGCAACAACGATGACGGCTTCCATTCCTGGTCGGAAGAAGAACTTGAACGCTTCGAGGCCCATTGGCCCCTCGGCACCCGTCAGCGCTTAGCCTTCGACCTACTACTCTACACGGGCCTGCGCCGCGGCGATGCCGTGCGCCTGGGACGGCCGCACGTCCGCGATGGCGAGTTCACAATGCGAACCGAGAAGACCGGCATGGTCGTGATCGCCCCGATCCTGCCGCCGCTCGCCGCATCGATCGCCGCGACCCGCACCGGCGAACTGACCTTCCTGGCGACCGAACGCGGAATGCCATTCGGGAAGGAGTCGTTCGGCAACTGGTTCGGGAAGGCCTGTCGTGCCGCCGAATGCCCTGGATCCGCTCATGGTCTACGCAAGGCCGGAGCACGGCGTGCTGCCGAAGGCGGTGCCAGCGAAGCCCAGCTCAACGCTCTCTTCGGATGGGCCGACGGCAGCCGGGAAAGCGCCACCTACACAAGGACCGCCAACCGCGCAAAGCTGGCCCGCGAAGCACGCAGAAATCCCGCACCGACAATCAAGGTGCGGGAAGCATGACGAAAATACCAACGATTTCAGATAGTTAAGAATGAAGTGGTGGGCCCGGCAGGACTCGAACCTGCAACCAGACCGTTATGAGCGGTCGGCTCTAACCATTGAGCTACAGGCCCAAGACGCTAATTTTCAACGACTTAAAGCAGAGACTATCGAGCTTGGCGCCAGTTGGCTACAGAGACCGCTACAGAAACGCCCCTTTGAGGTACCTGTAGGCTTGCGTTTCGGCAAGCAGTTTGAGAGCTGAGGAGCTCTTGTGGTTCAGCGTGAGGCCTTTCCAGCCGCAGCAGGATGAGTAAGCGCCGATAGCCGAAGCGGCGGCGTTCGCCGGCCAAGCTGCGCAAACGTCCCCGCGCAGCCGCATCGTCAATGCGGGCCGAGGCCTAGCGTTACGTCCTCGGCTCCAGGCCGATCAGCCTGCAGGCACGATGCTGCGAATACCCCTTCTCCTCAATGGCCCAACTCACGGCCGTGCGCCTGGCGTCAGAAGTTTTTCCCACAGCCTCGCGCAGCGTCGCCACGTCGAGCATCGTCTCGGCCAGGAGCTTCTTGAGCTTACGGTTTTCCTCGTCGAGCGCCTTCAGGCGACGCGCGTCCGAGACCTCCATGCCGCCGTAAAGCGAACGCCACGTGTAGAGGGTAGCATCGCTAATGCCATGGCTGCGGCAAATCTCAGCGACCGGCAGCCCCATCTGCTACTCCTTCAGGATGTCGACACGGGCCAACTCGATCATCTGTCGGCGGAACTCGATCGGGTAAGGGGGCCGGATCTTCGGCAGTGGACAAACACCTCACGCGAAAGCGTTCTCGGTGTCCGTGGAATCGGTTCTCCCGCAGTTTGCGTGGAAAGGTCACGGCGACGCTGTGTCGATGGGCTGATTCACGGCAGGGATGATTCTGTCTTCATCCCTGCCGGGCTGCGTCGTCGACCAAGTCATCCGCCGCTCCGGTCATCTCATCATCGTCGCCCATGTTCGCCGGGATCGTGGGCGCTGTCCCGACTGCGGCGCGCCAAGCTCTGCCGTTCACAGCCGATACGTCCGGCATCCCGCCGATCTTCCAAGCTTCGGCGAGGCGGTGACGCTGCGGCTTCAGGTTCGCCGCTTCTACTGCCATCATCCTGCCTGCCGACGGCGGACATTCGTCGAACCGCTGCCGCGGCTTCTCCCGCCACGCGCACGACGCACCTGTCGTCTCGCCCATGCACAGGCTCGAGTGGGCCTCGCGCTCGGTGGCGAGGCCGGCGCTCGCCTCGCCGGGCATCTGGCGATGGCCACAAGCCCCGATACCGTGCTGCGTCTCGTGCACGGCATGAAGCTGCCGCCGATCGGTCCGCTGCGAGCGGTCGGCATCGACGACTGGGCCATCCGCAAGGGCCAGACCTACGGCACGCTCGTCGTCGATCTCGACCGGCGACGTCCCATCGACCTGTTGCCGGACCGATCCAGCACGACTGTCGCGGCGTGGCTACGTCGCCATCCTGGTATCGCGGTCATCACGCGTGACCGCTCGTCCGAATACGCGCGCGCAGCCACCATGGGCGCTCCCGTAGCACTCCCGGTGGCCGACCGCTGGCATATTCTCCTCAATCTCCGCCAGGCTGTGGAGCGCTGGCTCGCTCACGTCCATGGACGCCTGAGATGTCTGCCGGACATCGCGGTCGGAGACGGGCGGCAACCGGGACAACGTCTGCGAGCCTACCGCCGGAACGAATCCGAGAACGCGATGGAGCTCTGGCGCGAACTCCGCGAGCGGGGCTTTGCCGGCTCGCACCGGCAGGTTCACCGCTTCGCCGCCGAGCATCGCACGAAGCCGGCGCGGCGCACCGCCCACAAATGGCTGGCACGAAATGCAGCGCCGATCACTGACGCGATCTCTCTTCCATCTCCCAAGCAACTCGCCTGGTTCCTGATCCAGCCCATTGAGGACCTTCCGCCTCATGCAACCGCCGCCATCATCCGGATCGAGCAGGACCCGGAGGTGGCCCGGCTCAGTGCACTGGCGCAGCGCTTCGCCGCCCTGGTGCGAAGTTGCTGTGCCGATGGCAGCCGGCCCTCTGATCCCGCCGGCGAACTTGACCTCTGGCTCGACGCGGCGCGTCTCAGTGAAATCCCGGCCCTCAAGACGTTCGCGTCCGGCCTAGGTCGTGAACTCATAAT
>NZ_BPQT01000073.1 GCF_022179405.1 Methylobacterium marchantiae | reverse complement strand
ACGACCGGTCTCGGGCGCCTCGCGCGGGTCGGCCTCGCTGGCCTGGCCGGAGCGATCGCCAGCGGAGGCGACCGTGCCGAGGCGCAGGGCATGGTCCGCAACACCTTCGGTGACTGGCAGCTCCGCTGCGAGACGCCGGCCGGAGCCAAGGCCGAACAATGCGCCATGGTCCAGTATCTCGCCGCCGAGGACCGGCCCAACCTCACCCTGGTCGTCATCGTCCTCAAGACCGCCGACAATCGCGGATACCTGCTGCGCGTGGTGGCGCCGCTCGGCGTGCTGCTGCCTTCGGGCCTCGGTCTGAAGATCGACAAGACCGATGTCGGCAGGGCAGGGTTCGTGCGCTGCCTGACTACGGGATGTGTCGCCGAGGTGGTGATGGACGACAATCTCATCAAGCAGTTCAGCGCCGGGGCCCAGGCCACGTTCATCGTGTTCCAGACCCCGGAAGAGGGGGTTGGCATCCCCCTCTCGATGAAGGGCTTTGGCGATGGGTTCGCCAGCCTGAAATAGGCCTGTCCCGGCTCATCACGCCGGCGTTTCAGCGGGATCGGACGATGAGGACACGCACGAAGACGGTCGGGCTGGCCCTGGTCGCGGTCTGTCTGCCCTGGGCAGCCATGATGCCCCGGGCGGCCTTGGCTGAGGACGGCAACTGGTTCAGCAACATGCTGAAGTACGGCGGGACCACGGTGCCGCCGTCGCAGCCGCAGGATCTCGGAGAGGTCTATTGCCCGACCGTGGATGTCGGTGAGAACGGCGCCGCCCTGCGCAGCTATGGGGGCCGCGCGGATGACAATGCCAGCCTGCGCAGTCAGATCACCCTGGGTCGTCTCGCCCGCGAATGCGTGCGCCTGGGAGACGGCTCGGTCAGCGTGAAGGTCGGCGTCGAGGGGCAGGTCCTGCTCGGGCCGCAGGGCCGGCCGGGACGGTTCGAGGCCCCGGTCTATTTCACCATCAAGGCCGGCGACCAGATCATCGTGTCGCGGGCGCGGAAGGTGCCGGTCTCGATCGCGTCCGGCGAAGCGCAGGGACTGTTCTCGGTCATCGAGGAGAATTTCGTCATCCCGCGCCCCTTGAGCGAGAGCTACGAGATCGGCGTCTCGCTTCACGGAGCGCCCGGAAAGGCCGCGACGACGCGCCGGCGCAAGACCGCCCCTGCCGCCTCCGCGGCGCCGGCGGAGTCGGCCCCCGAGGCGTCTCAGTAAGGCGAGCATCATCGTCCAGACACGAAGAAGGGGCCTCCGCTCGGCGTGGGGCCCCTTCTTCGTTTCGTCTTCTTCGCTGCAGCGTCTACTGTACCAAGCGCGGACCGCCGGACTGGACCTTCTCGTTCTCGGACATGATGCCGAGACGCTTGGCCACCTCCGTATAGGCCTCGATCAGGCCACCGAGATCCTTGCGGAAGCGGTCCTTGTCGAGCTTGTCCTGGCTCTTGATGTCCCACAGCCGGCACGAATCCGGGGAGATCTCGTCGGCCACGACGATGCGCATCAGGTCGCCTTCCCAGAGGCGGCCGGTCTCGATCTTGAAATCGACCAGACGGATGCCGACGCCGAGGAAGAGGCCCGACAGGAAATCGTTGACGCGGATGGCGAGCGCCATGATGTCGTCGATCTCCTGGGGCGTCGCCCAGCCGAAAGCGGTGATGTGCTCCTCCGACACCATCGGGTCGTTGAGCGCATCGTTCTTATAGTAGAACTCGATGATCGAGCGCGGCAGCTGCGTGCCTTCCTCGAGGCCGAGGCGGGTGGCGAGAGAGCCGGCGGCGACGTTGCGCACCACCACTTCGAGTGGGATGATCTCGACTTCGCGGATCAACTGCTCGCGCATGTTGAGGCGGCGGATGAAGTGGGTCGGCACGCCGATATCGTTGAGGTGCTGGAAGACGAACTCGGAGATCCGGTTGTTCAGCACACCCTTGCCGTCGATGACCTCGTGCTTCTGCGCGTTGAAGGCGGTGGCATCATCCTTGAAGTGCTGGATGAGCGTCCCCGGCTCGGGTCCCTCGTACAGGACCTTCGCCTTGCCCTCGTAGATGCGACGGCGGCGGTTCATAGGCGTATACCGTGGTTTGAGGAAGTCCATGGGCCGTGACTCCTTCGGACAGTCGATGTGCGGAATCCGCGGCGTGGCGGCCTCGATGAGACCGGGCCGCGAGAACACATCGTTTGTCGAAAGCCTCGACGACCGTGGCGCAAACTACCCGAAGCGGGTTTGCAGTACAACGCATCCGCCCGCAGCCCGGCCTTGCAGGGCGACGCGGATGTGCATGGCCGGACAGGAATGGCGGGAGTGAATGCAGGAATGGCGGGAGTGAATGATTGTCCGCCGGGCTCCCGGCACTCCGTCGCCGGAAAGCCTGTCAGGCCGCGACGGTCTTGCTCGGATAGCGGCAGAGATCGGCGATGCGACAGGTGGGACATTCCGGCCGCCGCGCCTTGCAGACGTAGCGGCCGAACAGGATCAGCCAATGATGGGCGTTGAGGCGGAGAGGCTCGGGCACGATCGCCTCCAGCCCCGCCTGGACCTTGTCGGTGGTCGGCGCCACCACGAGCGGGATGCGGTTCGAGACCCGGAAGATGTGGGTGTCGACGGCGATGGTCGGGACACCGAAGGCGACGTTCATCACCACGCTCGCGGTCTTGGTTCCGACGCCGGGCAGGATCTCGAGATGCTCCCGCGAGGCCGGGACCTGGCCGCCATGCTCCTCGACGAGGATGCGCGACAGGGCGATGACGTTCTTCGCTTTGGTGTTGAACAGGCCGATGGTGCGGATGAAATCGCGCACCCGTTCCTCCCCGAGAGCCAGCATCGCCGCCGGCGTGTCGGCGATGGCGAAGAGGGGGGCTGTGGCGAGGTTCACGCTCCGGTCGGTCGCCTGGGCCGACAGCACCACGGCGACGAGGAGCGTGAACGGGTTGAGATAGGCGAGTTCCGTCCACGGATCCGGGTCGGCGGCACTCAGCCGCGAGAAGATCTCGGCCACCGTCGCGGCATCGACGGGGGAGGGCACCGTCTCCACCCGCGCGATGATCGGCGTCGTCAGAGCCGCGTTCGCCTTCGTGATTTTGGCGGTCTTCGGTGTCCGGGATGTCGTCGACGTCGCGGACTTCTTTGGAGGGTTCGACTGTCGGCTCTTCATGGGTAGGTTATATGTGTCCCATGGAGAGCGGCAACATGGTGAGCGACACGATACAGTCCCATCCCGACGGGCTCGACCCCAACAGCATCGATGTCCCGGTCTTTCAGGCCACCATCCGTCCGCATCAATCCCTGAGCCATGACGGCTTCCGGAACGTGATGATCGGATGCGGCGCGGTCTCGCTGGTGACCTCCGTCGCCTGCGTGCAGGCCGGGTTCTGGCCGGTGGCCGGGTTCTTCGGCCTCGATATGATCGCGCTCTATGTGGCGCTGAAGACGAGTCTCAAGCGCGGACGTTCCTTCGAGGAGGTGATGATCTCGCCGATCGAGGTGATGCTGGCGCGCGTGACCCATCGGGGCGAGCGCCGCGAATGGCGCTTCAATCCGCTCTGGACGAAACTCACCAGGGTGGAGGACGAGGAATACGGTCTCCAGACCCTGACCCTGGTGTCGCGCCGGGAATACGTGGTGGTGGCGCGCGACGCGTCTCCCCCCGTTCGCGAGCGGATCGCCGACGGTCTGACCCGCGCCCTGGCGGATGTGAAGAGGGGGTACTGAGCCGTGCGTGCACGGAGCCTGCTGCTGACCCTCGGTCTGTTTGCTTTTGCCGGCTCCGCGATGGCGGCCCCCGTCGGATCGGTCGAGGTGCGCTTCATCGAGCCCGACCGTTACAGCGATGCCAACAACCGCTTCGAGTCCGGCATCGGTCCGAAGGCGACGCTGGCCGAGCTTCGCCGCCTGATCGATCAGGCGGCCTCACCCCTGCTCGCTCCGGACGAGCGTCTCGTCGTCGACGTGCTGGATGTGGATCTCGCGGGCTTCCCCAATCCGGGTGCGAATTTCCCCTACGGCCTGCGTGTGGTCACGGATGCAACGCCGCCGTCCTTCCGCTTCCGTTACACGCTGACGACGAGCCGAGGACAGCGCGTCGCCGCAGGCGAGGAGCGACTGACCGATGTCAATTTCCTGCTCGGCGCACGGTCCGCCCAGTCCAGCAGCTTTCCCTATGAGCGCGAACTTCTCCGGGATTGGGCCCGGCGCCGGTTCGCGGGTCGCCGCTGAGCGAGGGCGGTCCGACAGCTGACGAGCCGGCTCGGAAATTTGGCCTGCTCTGTGATTTTCCGATTGACGCTTGGTCTGGTTATCCCTAGAAGCCTGTTCATCGGCG
>NZ_BPQT01000072.1 GCF_022179405.1 Methylobacterium marchantiae | reverse complement strand
GGAATCGCATTTGAGGATTTGATGTAGCGCCGGTTTGGGAATTGGGCTTCTGCGAGGCTTTTGGAGGGCATCGCATGCGGAGCCTGATCACGATCCTCGGGACGATCCCCGATCCCCGCACCGGCAACGCACAACGTCACGACCTTCTGGATGTTGTGACGATTGCGCTGGTGGCGTCGATCTGCGGCTGCCAGACCTGCGTGGACATGGCCGACTTTGCCGAGGACCGCGAAGCGTTGTTCCGGGAGTTCCTGCGCCTGGAGCACGGACTGCCGAGCCACGACACCTTCTCGCGCCTGTTCCGTCTCCTCGATCCGCACGCCCTGTGCTCGGCGTTCGGCCACTTCCTGGACGTGTTGGGGTCGGAAGGGAGCGGTGTTGTCGCCATCGACGGCAAGACCCTGCGCCGCTCCTTCGACCGGGCCGCGGGCACCAGCGCCCTTCACGTGGTCACCGCGTTTGCGGCAGATGCCAAGCTGGTGATCGGCCAGAAGGCGGTCGCCGCCGGCAGCAACGAGATCGTCACCGGCCGGGCGCTTCTCGAACTGCTCAGCCTGAACGGCGCGCTCGTCACGGCGGACGCGATCCATTGCCAGAGCGAGACCGCCCGGACCGTGTTGGCGCGGGGTGGCGACTACCTGTTCGCGCTCAAGGGCAATCGCCCGGCCCTGCACGCGGACGTGAAGGCGTTCTTTGCCGATCCGCCCGCCGACAGCCTGGCCTGGCACGAGACCAGCGATGCCGATCACGGTCGGATCGAGATCCGCCGCCACGCCGTCACCCACAGCGTCGACTGGCTCTTCTCCGACCGCCGCTACGCCGGGGAGCCCGCCATGCCGGGACTGGCCAGCCTCGCCATGGTCACAAACACGGTCGAGCGCGACGGACAGACCACCACGGCGACCCGCTATTGTCTGTCCTCGGCTCGCCTCACCCCCGAACGCTTCGCCAGCGCCGTGAGAGCGCATTGGCACATCGAGAACAGCCTTCATTGGGTCCTCGACACCGCCTTCGACGAGGATCGCGCCCGCACGCGCAA
>NZ_BPQT01000071.1 GCF_022179405.1 Methylobacterium marchantiae | reverse complement strand
ATGATGCCGGACAGACTCTAACGGAACCTTGCTGCTCCCGGTAGAGAGAGGTCCGCGAGCAAGGCGCGTCGGTCGCGCCGCCGCTCCGGAAAATCGCTCCAAGAGGTTCGCAGCGCCGGGCCTTCCAGACAATCAGTACGAAGCGCGGCCTCGCGATGCGGGGAGCCGAGGGGATACGTCATGGCCGTTTACGATCCGACGATGGTTTCTAACGACCTCGTCTCGGGCACCGAGGATACGGCTTACACCGTCACCAAGGCACAGTTGCTCGCCGGCTGGTCCGATCCCGACGGCAAGGAATTGTCGGTGACGGGGCTCATGTCCTCCAGCGGCACGGTCGTGGCCAACCCAGATGGTTCCTACACCATCACTCCGGCTGCCAATGCCAGCGGCCCGGTGACGCTGAGCTACGGCGTCAGCGACGGGCTCAACACGGCTCAGGCCACCCGCGGCTTCACGCTCGCTGCCGTCAACGACGCGCCGGAGCTCTCCGGTACGCAGGCGACGCTGGCTGTCGGCATGGAGGACACCGTCTATACCGGCCAACTCTCCGACCTGCTGGTGGGGTTCACCGATTTCGACGGCGAAACGCTCTCAGTCAGCGGCCTCAGCGCCGACCACGGCACGGTGACTATCAACGGCGGCACCTTCACGCTCACGCCGGCTCAGGATCACAACGGCCCGGTCACCCTGAGCTACACCGTGGGCGACGGCACGGCGAGTACGCCCGCCTCTCGCACCCTGACGCTCACGGCCGTCGACGACGCGCCCTCGTTCAACGCGATCGGCACCGGCACCGGCGTGGTGCTCACCCCGGTCGGCACGGGCGGTGCCGTCGGTCAAAGCGTCACGGTGCAGGCGGACGGCAAGATCCTCGTCGCGGGTACCGACTCCGCCAGCGGCAGCGGCAGCGGCGCCGATTTCACGGTGGTGCGCTACAACATCGACGGCAGCCTCGACACCGCGTTCGGCACCGGCGGCAAGGTGCTCACCCCGGTCGGCCCCGGTGCTTCGAACGACCTGAGCTACAGCGTCACGGTGCAGGCGGACGGCAAGATCGTGGTCGCGGGCTACAGCGTGGGCAACGGCAGCAGCGCCGATTTCGCGGTGGTACGCTACAACGCGGACGGCAGCCTCGATACGAGCTTCGGCCCGGGCAAGACCGGCACGATCGCGACCCCGGTCGGGACCGGTGCGTCGAACGACTACGCCTACAGCGCCACGGTGCAGGCGGACGGCAAGATCCTCGTCGCGGGCAACGGCATCGGCGCTCGCGACAACGACTTCGGGGTCGTGCGCTACAACAGTGACGGCAGCCTCGACACCACCTTCGGCACCGGCGGCAAGGTGCTCACCCCGGTCGGCGCCGACTCCTTGCTAGACGCCGCCTACAGCATCACGGTGCAAGCCGACGGCAAGATCGTGGCCGCGGGCACCGCCGGCGACTCTCGCGGCAACGTCTTCGCGGTGGTGCGCTACAACGCCGACGGCAGCCTCGACACGGGCTTCAACGGCACCGGCAAAGTGGTCAGCGCCATCGGCGGCACAGCCCAAAGCGTCACCGTGCAGGCGGACGGCAAGATCGTCGTCGCCGGCACCAGCGTCGGCAGCGGCTTCGCTCGCGATTTCGCGGTGGTACGCTACACCGTCGACGGCAGCCTCGACACCACGTTCGGGCCGGACGGAACCGGCACGATCCTCACTCCGGTCGGCGCCGGTGCGTCGCAGGATTTCGGCTACAGCGTCACGGTGCAGGCGGACGGCAAGATCGTCGTCGTGGGCTCCGGCCAAGGTGCCGACGGCAGCAGCGACTTCGCGCTGGTGCGCTACACCGCCGATGGCCGCCTCGACACCGGTTTCGGCCCGAACGGGACCGGCAAGGTCCTCACCCCGGTCGGAGTCGGCGCGTCGTACGATGAGGGCCGCAGCGTCACGGTGCAGGCGGACGGCAAGATCGTCGTGGTCGGCCAGGCCACGGGCAACCGCGGACAGGACTTCGCGGTGGTGCGCTACAACGCCGACGGCAGTCGCGACACCACGTTCAACGCACCGAGCACGCTCGGCGGCACGGCGGCCTACACCGAGAACGGCGCGGCCGTCCGGCTCGACACCGACGTCGCGCTCTCCGACGTCGAACTCGACGCGCTCAACGGCGGGCTCGGTGACTATGCCGGCGCCAGCCTGACGCTCGCCCGGCAGGGCGGGGCCAGCGCACAGGACGCGTTCGGCTTCCAGCCCACCGGCTTCACCGTCTCGGGCCACAGCCTGCTCGACGCCCACGGCAACACCTTCGCCAGCTTCACGAACGCGAACGGCACGCTCGTCGTCAGCTTCACCGGCACGGGCGTGGCGACCTCGGCGCTGGCCGACGCGGTGGCGCGCGCCGTCACCTACGCCAACACCTCCGACACGCCGCCGGCCTCGGTGGCGCTCGGCTGGACCTTCTCGGAGGGCGGCGCGGGCGCACAGACCGTCACCGGGCTCACCACGATCGCGGTCACGCCGCTGATCGACGTGACCGCGATCACCGCCACCGCGAGCCGCGCCGGCACGCTCAGCGCGGGCGACACCGTCACCTTCACGCTGACCACCGAGCTGCTCCTGACCGCCACGGGCACGCCCCGACTCACCTTAAGCAACGGCGCCAGCGCGCGCTTTTCCGGGCTCGACGCCGCCAGCAAAGCCACCTTCACCTACACGGTCGCGACCGGGCAGGATACGACGGACCTCACCGTCATCGGCGTCAACCTCGACGATGGCTCGCTGAACGGTCCGGCGAAGCTCGGCTTCGCGCCGGCGACGAGCGTGCCCATCGGCAGCATTTCGTTCAGCGTGGCCCCCGCCGACCTGGACGGCGACGGCGATCTCGATCTCGTGGCTTCCAACTTCAGCAGCAACACCGTCTCGGTGTGCCTGGGCGACGGCAAGGGCGGCTTCAGTGGCACGACTGAGGTGCCCGTCGGCAGCAATCCGATCGGCGTGGCCCTCGCCGATATCAACGGCGACAGCAATCTCGACATCCTGGTCGCCAACTACAGCAGCGGCTCCGTCTCGGTGCGCCTGGGCGACGGCAAGGGCGGCTTTAACGGCGGGACCGAGCTGCCCGTCGGCAGCAGGCCGTACGACGTGACCCTCGCCGACGTGAACGGCGACGGCCGGCTCGATCTCGTGGCCTCCAACTCCGGCAGCAACAGCGTGTCGGTGCGCCTCGGCGACGGAACGGGCAAGTTCAGCGGCACGGCCGATGTGCCCGTCGGCAGCACTCCGTTCGACGTGGCCCTCGCCGACGTGAACGGCGACGGCAAGCTTGATCTCGTGGCCGCCAACGCCGGCGGCAACAGCGTGTCGGTGCGCCTGGGCGACGGCAAGGGCGGCTTTAACGGCACGACCGAGGTGCCCGTGTCCGTCGGCGGCACTCCGTACGGCGTGGCCCTCGCCGATGTGGACGGCGACGGCGATCTCGATCTCGTGGCCGCCAATTACAACACCAACAGCGTCTCGGTGCGTCTGGGCGACAGCAAGGGCGGCTTTAACGGCACGACCGAGGTGCCCGTCGGCTTCAGTCCGACCAGCGTGGCCCTCGCCGATATCAATGGCGACAGCCATCTCGACATCCTGACCGCCAACTACGGCAGCAGCAGTGTGTCGGTGCGCCTGGGCGACGGCAAGGGCGGCTTTAACGGCACGACCGAGCTGCCCGTCGGCAGCCAGGTATGGGGCATGACCCTCGCCGACGTGAACGGCGACGGCCGGCCCGACATCCTGACTGCCAACAACGGCGCCAGCAGCGTCTCGGTGGTGCTGAACAAGCCGGTCGCGGGGATTGGCTTCGACCCGACCAGCGTCTCCGGCGCCACGCCCGGTGCCACGACCAACGTCGCCATCGATGCCACCGCGCCGGTCCTGACCGACCCGCGGGCGTCGCTCACCGACGGCACCGAGGACACTGCCTATACCGTGACCAACGCTCAGCTGCTCGACGGCTGGAGCGATGCGGGCTCCGCCATCCTGAGCGTGTCGGGCCTGACCGCATCCAGTGGCACGGTGACGGACAATCTCGACGGCACCTACACCATCACCCCCGCGGCGGACGCCAACGGCCCGGTGACGCTGAGCTACGGCGTCAGCGACGGGCTCAACACGGCCCAGGCCACCCGCGACTTCACGCTCGACGCCGTCAATGACGCGCCGGACCTCTCCGGCACGCAGGCGACGCTGGCTGCCGGCATGGAGGACACCGTCTATACCGGCCAGCTCTCCGACCTGCTAGCCGGCTTCACCGACATCGACGGCGACACGCTCTCAGTGACGGATCTGAGCGCCGACCACGGCACGGTGACGATCCGTGGCGGGACCTTCACGCTCACGCCGGACAAGGACTACGCCGGCCCGGTCACGCTGAGCTACAGCGTCAGCGACGGGCTCAAGACGGCCCAGGCCACGAGCAACTTTGCCCTCGCTGCCGTCAACGACGCGCCGGAGCTCTCCGGCACGCAGGTGACGCTGGCTGCCGGCACGGAGGACACCCTCTACACTGGCCAGCTCTCCGACCTGCTGGCGGGCTTCACCGACATTGAGGGCGATACGCTCGCGGTGACGGGTCTGAGCGCCGACCACGGCACGGTGACGATCCGTGGCGGGACCTTCACGCTCACGCCGGACAAGGACTATGCCGGCCCGGTAACGCTGCGCTACGGCGTCAGCGACGGCACGGCCGTCACGTCCACGAGCCGGACGCTGACGCTCGCGGCGGTGAACGATGCGCCTGTCGGCACCGACGACGCGATCGCGCTGGTCCAGCGAAGCTCGGTGGCGGGCGATGTGCTCGGAAACGACCTCAACCCCGATGGTGGCACGTTGAGCGTCATTTCGATCCGGGCGGTGACCAGCGGTGCGACCACGACGGCCGTCGACGGCGCCACCGTGATCGCCGGTCGCTACGGCACGTTCATCCTGCAGGCAGACGGCCGCTACACCTACGACGCCGATGTCGAGGGCCGGATCGCGGTGGGATCCAGCGCCGTCGACGACTTCCTCTATACGCTGACGGACGGCCAGGGCGTCGACAGGTCCGCGCATCTGCGGGTGACCGTCACCGGCTCGGGCCAGGGCGATGCGGGCGACAACATCTTCCTGCTGACCGGCCCCGGGACGAGCGCCTCCGGCTATGACGGCGCCGACAGCTACTACGTCGACAACGTCCACGACCGCGTGGTCGAGGCGGCGGGCGCCGGCAGCGACACGGTGCTGACGAGCGTCAGCTACACGCTGGCGGCGGGCCAGGAGATCGAGACGCTGAGGACCACCAACGACACGGGGACCGCCGCGATCAACCTCACCGGCAACGAGATCGCCAACACCCTGGTCGGCAATGCCGGCGCCAACACGCTCAACGGCGGCGCGGGCGCCGATCAGCTCTACGGCAGGGACGGCGACGACATCTACGTCGTCGACAACATTGGCGATCGCGTGTTCGAAGCCGCCCGCGGCGGCGCCGACACGGTGGTGACCAGCCTGACCTACGCGCTCCTGGCAGGCCAGGAGATCGAGACGCTGAGGACCGTGAACGAAGTCGGGACCGAGGTGATCGACCTCAGCGGCAACGAGTTCGTTAACAAGCTCGTCGGCAATGCCGGCGCCAACACGCTCAACGGTGGAGCCGGAGCCGACCTCCTCTACGGCAGGGGCGGCGACGACAGCTACATCGTCGACAATGTCGGCGACCGCGTGATCGAGGCGACGAACGGCGGCAGCGACAGGGTGCTGACCAGCGTGAGCTATGCGCTTCTGCCGGGCCAGGAGATCGAGACGCTGAGGACCACGAACGACGGCGGGACCCAGGCGATCGATCTCACCGGCAACGATCTCGTCAACAAGCTGGTCGGCAATGACGGCGCCAACGTCCTCGATGGCGGAGCCGGAGCCGACACGCTCTACGGGCGAGGCGGCAACGACAGCTACATCATCGACCATGCCGGCGACCGCGTGGTCGAGGCGGTCGACGGCGGTATCGACACGGTGCTGACCAGCGTGAGCTACGCGCTTCTGCCGGGCCAGGAGATCGAGACGCTGAGGACCACGAACAATGCCGGCACCGCGGCCATCAACCTCACCGGCAACAACTTCGTCAACAAGCTGGTGGGCAATGACGGCGCCAACGTACTCAACGGCGGCGGGGGGGCCGACCAGCTCTACGGCAGGGCCGGCGCCGACACCTACATCGTCGACAATGCTGGCGACCGCGTGTTCGAGGCTGCCGGAGACGGTGCCGACACGGTCCAGACCAGCGTGAGCTACATGCTGACGGCAGGCCAGGAAATCGAGACACTCAGGACCGTGAGCGAGGCCGGAATCCAGACGATCGACCTCACCGGCAACGAGCTCGCCAACAGGCTCGTCGGCAATGCCGGGGCCAACATCCTCGACGGTGGAGCGGGCGCCGACTTCCTCTACGGCAGGGGCGGCAGCGACACCTTCGTGTTCTCGTCCGCCCTCGGCCCGAACAACGTCGATCGCCTCGCCGACTTCTCGGCGGCGGACGACACGATCCAGCTGGCTCGGGCGGTGTTCAACGGCCTCGCCGCGGAACAGCTCGGGGAGGCCGCGTTCAAGGATCTCGGCAATCTCGGTGCGGTGGTGGATGCGAACGACCGCATTCTCTACAACCACAACACGGGCGCGCTCTCCTACGACGCCGACGGCAGCGGCGCGGCCAGCACCGCGATCCAGTTCGCCGTCATCAGCACGAAGGAAACGCTCACCCACCTCGACTTCCTGGTGGCCTGAGCCGCGCGACACACCCTGGCCGAACCATCCCGTTCGGTCAGGGTGTTGGCCTGCTGCCGGTTCCGTGGACACCCAGTCTGGGTGTCATGATGGAACCGGAGGTGTGGGATGCAGCGTCGCAAGTTTAGTCGTGAGTTCAAGGTCGAGGCGGTTCGGCTGGTGAAGCAGCGAGACGTTTCGGTCGCGCAAGCTTCCCGTGATCTGGACGTTCACGAGAACCTCCTTCGCAAATGGGTGAGGGAGTTCTCGTACGATCCGGCCGTTGGTCGTATCCCAGGCAGTGGTGTAGCTGAGGGGTGGTCGTCGGCGGTTGCCGGGTAGGGTCGGGTTGCGACGACCAACCCCGAACCCGAGAGCCCCCCGATGACCGACGAGATC
>NZ_BPQT01000070.1 GCF_022179405.1 Methylobacterium marchantiae | reverse complement strand
GTTGATGCTCCACAACTAGGCGCCGTCGACGGGGCGCGTCCACCGATCGAAGCCGACGTATCGGAGGCTGTTGGAAGAGCCGTTCTAATACCGGCTGGTGCATCTATGGCTTGCGCCGATACGTTTCCGATCAGCAATACGAGAAGGCTGGAGGCGAGAAGGAAGGGTCTGGCGATCGTCATGAGGGATCCTGAACTGCGAGCCTTATAGGGTCTGAACGCTGCACCGTTCGGTTCCGTTCAAACGATGGAGGCAGTTCCCGAGCCGGGAAACGAGCGCGTCACGACGCGGCGTGAAGTGCCTTTTCCAGCTCTCGCTTCGACATGGTCGAGCGACCGCGGAGGTTCTGGGATCTCGCTCGCCGCATGAGTTCTTCCTTCGTTGGCCCGTTGTCGGCGCGGGAGGCAACCTTGTCAGTATATCCGGACTTTCGCGCTGAAGCCGACTTTTTGGCCACATCCGTTGGTTGGCTTGAAAACTGTTTGCCGCGCTTTGTGTCCGCCCGCTTCTTTCGCGTCGAACGATCGTACTCCTCTTTCGATAGAGAGGCGCGGGCCTTCTTCGGTAGATAGCGCTCTCCGGTTTCGCCGCTGGGCTTGCCGGACTTCGTGTCCCATTCCTCGCTCGACCACTGCGCGAGGCTGTTCTCGTCGGACTTCTCGCCCTTGTAGCCGCCACCGGCCTCCTTGTAGGCCTTCGTCGCCGCCTGAGCCTTGCGGGCGGACCATTGACCGGCCTTGCCGCCCTTATCCGAGGCGGTCACCTCGGACTTCACCCTCTCCCACAGTTTAGGATCGGTCTTCTCTGCGCTAGCTGCCATTGCTCAAGCCCTTGCTTTTTTCGTGCGATCAACCCGAGGACGAAAAGCCGGTTCCGAGGGACGGATGTGTCATCAACCCGTGTGCAAATACGGCGATACAGGACACTCGGCCATAAAGTGTCGAGATTTGCGACATTGACTTGAGAAGTTGCAGCCTCCACGTCGCAAAAGCGCGCGGCAGTTTTCCGCGCAGCATGATAAACGGGACATTTCGAATGAGCGAGAACGGCGCGGCGAAACCCACGGTTTTCATCGATGGCGAAGCCGGCACCACCGGGCTCGGCATTCGCGAACGCCTGGAGCGCGAAGGACGCGTTTCTCTTATGAGTATCCCGCACGAGAGCCGCAAAGACGTAAAGGTCAAGCGTGCGCTTCTCGCGGATGTGGATCTCGTGGTACTGTGTTTGCCTGATGAGGCTGCAAAGGAAACGGTCGCACTGGCCGATAGCCTTCCCAATGGCGGCCCTCGCATCTTGGACGCCAGTACGGCCCATCGCGTCAGTGCCGGTTGGGCTTACGGCTTTGCTGAACTGAATGCGGATCAGGCGCAGGAGATCCGTAAGGCACGGCGAGTCGCCAATCCTGGTTGCTATCCTACCGGAGCGATCGCGCTCTTGCGGCCCTTGGTCGATGCCGGATTGATTCCGCCCAACACAGCGATCAGCGTCAATGCAGTCAGCGGCTATAGCGGCGGCGGCAAGAGCATGATCGAAGCCTACGAGGCCGGCGAAGCTCCGGCATTTCAACTCTACGGCCTTGGCTTCGCTCATAAGCACCTGCCGGAACTGCAGGTCTACGGCGGCCTGAGCCGGCGGCCGATCTTCATGCCCTCGGTGGGCAATTTCCGCCAAGGTATGCTGGTCAGCATTCCTCTCCACCTTGACACTCTACCGGGACATCCAGACCCGGCTGCATTGGAAGCGGCTTTGTCCGCTCATTACGCTGGACAGGACCTGGTGAAGGTCATTCCGACTGGTCCAAACGACAAGCCGGACGCCGAGGCACTCAACGATACCGATCTAATGGAACTGCGCGTCTATGGAAATTCTGATCACTCTCAAGCTCTCCTTGTCGCTCGTCTCGACAATCTCGGGAAAGGTGCGTCCGGTGCAGCGGTGCAGAACATCGGTTTGATGGTTGGCCTCGAATAGACCGACGATCGGATCGAACGACCTGACTTGACAATGATCCTGGGACGCTCTTCGGAACGTGCCGGGTCTTCCGGATATGGAAATTCCGGAAAGTGCGACCAACTTCATTCCGAGCGGACATTGTCCCTCGACCGTCACGCTGGATGTCGTATCCAAGAAGATGACGCCGACTCTCCGTCGCGCATTGGCCGGAGAATTGGATCAGGTTTTCGCGCCATGTCATCCGTCCAAAGAAAAGCCGCCGTCTTAGCGGCATGAGGCGCATGGCCTGTTCCGCCAGATGATGGTCTGATACCGCTCTAGCAGGGTGTTGAAGAAGTC
>NZ_BPQT01000069.1 GCF_022179405.1 Methylobacterium marchantiae | reverse complement strand
CCTGACGGGACGCCGGGGGACTGGCAAACAATTCTAGCGCTCAATGGGTTCCGCGGCGTCCCGCGTCCCCCTCTGGTGCTGCTACTTGGGTCGAGTTTCTCGGGTCGGGTTTCTTGGGCCATGCCCCCGGCGCATTTTTGCGCGCGGGGGTGAAGGTATGTGCGCTGCTTTCCTCCTCGAAAAGACTGCGGCCCGTACGGGTTCGTTCGACGTCGATGCCGGCGAACGAACCCGAAGATCTGGAACATCGAAAATCGATCTCTCATTCCCCCGCCGGATTCTCGAATCACCTCCGCCGCGGACGGTGCCGCGAGAGGGGGGTGACTCCGGACCGATGAAGCAACGGACACGCCCATGAGCACGACCCACAATCTCCGCGTCGACGGATCGCGCCTGTGGTCCACGATCATGGAAACCGCGAAGTTCGGCGCGACCCCGGCCGGCGGGATCAACCGGCTGACCCTGTCGGAGGAGGACAGGCAGGTTCGGGACTGGTTCCGGGATGCCTGCGAGGCGGCAGGACTTGAGGTGAGCGTGGACGCGCTCGGCACCCAGTTCGCCCTTCGGCGCGGGCGCGACATGAGCCGCGCGCCCATCGCGTGTGGGTCGCATCTCGATACGCAGCCGACAGGAGGCAAGTTCGACGGCATCCTCGGAACCCTCGCGGGGCTGGAGGCCATGCGTGCCCTGAACGATGCCGGCATCGAGACCGATGCGCCGCTGCTCCTCGTCAACTGGACCAATGAGGAAGGCTCGCGCTACGCCCCCGCGATGATGGCCTCCGCCGCCTATGCCGGCGAGTTCACGCTGGCGGACATCCATTCCCGTGAAGACGCCGCCGGCATCAGCGTGGCACAGGCGCTCGAGAGGATCGGCTATCTCGGGACCGAGCCGGTGGGACAGAGACGGATCGGCGCCTTCGTCGAGCTGCATATCGAGCAGGGCCCGATCCTGGAGGCTGAGCAGACTACCATCGGCGTGGTCGAGGGCGGGCAGGGCATCGCCTGGTTCGACGGCGCGGTGACCGGCTTCGAGAGCCATGCCGGCACGACGCCGATGCCGCGCCGGCGCGACGCCCTCAACGGCCTCGCCGAGATCGCGCTGGCCGTCGAGCGGATCGCTCATGCCCACGGTCCCACTGCGGTGGCGACCATCGGCGAGGCGGTGATCGGCGCGCCGTCCCGCAACGTCATTCCCGGTCGCATCCGCTTCACCCTCGACGTGCGCGACCCGAAGGGCGAGACCCTCGACGCCATCGAGAGCGAGTTGCGTGCAGAGATCGACGGCATCGCCCAGCGGCGCAAACTCGATATCGACCTCACCCGGATCTGGCGCAAAGAGCCGGTGCCGTTCGACGCCGCGGTGGTCGGCGCGGTCGAGGCGGCGACCAGGGGATTGAGCCTCAGCCACCGCCGCATGGTCTCGGGCGCAGGCCACGATGCCTGCAACATCGCGGCTCTCGCTCCCACCGCCATGATTTTCGTGCCCTGCCGTGACGGGATCAGTCACAACGAGGCGGAATCAGCGACCCAGAGCGACTGCACTGCCGGCGCCGACGTCCTGCTCCAGACACTTCTCACCCTGGCCGACGCGCCATCGAAGACCGACCGAGCGGAGGCCATCCAGGGTCGGTGAGGCTCACCGGCGCGAGGTTCGCCTGCACGCCATGTCGGCCGGCATTGCTTCCGGCAGTGAACCGGACGGAGAGAACGCCGTTGCGGCGATCGCCAGGATCGGCCCCTGCCGACCACATGAGTCGGCCGGAACGCCGGGTACGGTCAAGAAAGACGGCACGACGCCGGCAATTTACGGCATCACAGCGGACTTTGAACGGGATGGCTGCCGAAAGTATCGCTTTCCGGATTCCAACGGGTTGTAGTGCCGCAGAAAAGCACGCACCGACATTTTGATACGGAACATTCTGCATCAAAATCGTTCATGTTAGGCGGCGTAGCAGCCGAGGAGAACCGAGCCATGCCGACACGGTCGCAGATGTCTCCATCCGGACGGTCGGATGGCGCATCGCGCCGGTTGCCGTCTCGCCGCCTCCTCAAGCTCGTGGAAGACACCGCGGAGGTCGGCTTCTGGTCGGCCGATCTGCAGGGGCTCGGGATCAACGGATCGAACGGGCTTCATCGGATCCTGGGCATCGCCCCCTCGATCGAGCTCAGCTTCGGTTTCGTCGAGGCGATGATGCATCCCGACGACCGTGCCGCCCATACGGACATGCTCATGCTCCTGCGGGAGGGCAAACCTCTCAAGCGGGAATTCCGCATCATCCGGCCCGACCGGACGCTGCGCTGGATCGCCAGTCATGCAGAGGTGCTCCTCGGACCCGGCGGACTTCCCGGCCACGCGATCGGCATCGTCGAGGATGTCACGGCCCGCTACGAGGCCAAGCATTCGATGGAGCAAAGACACGACCGCTTCAAGGCTCTGCTCTCGGCCACGGCGGCAGTGGTCTGGATCGTCAGTCCCGATGGGAAGTCGATCGACATGCCGCTCTGGCAAGACCTCACCGGGCAGAGTAGCGAGCAATTTCAAGGGGTCGGCTGGATCAATGCGTTGCATCCCGACGACAGGGAGCGCACGAACTTCGCCTGGCGCACGGCGCTCAGCCACGACACCGCCTACAACACGGATTATCGCGTCCTGTGCGTGGACGGGATCTATCGCTGGTTCAACGCCCGTGGCGTCCCCATCATGAACCGGGACGGTTCTGTCAGAGAGTGGGTCGGCGTTTGCCTGAGCGTGCCGGGGCAGAGCCGTTTTCAGGCGGCTTCGTCGAGCACCGAGACACGCGGGCCAGCGAGCGACATCGCGGACGGAGGCGAGGACCTCACCTCCGCCCAGGTCCGGGCCGCGCGCGGGATGACCGGTCTGTCGAAGGACGAGTTGGCGCGACGCGCGAGCGTATCGGTGTCGACAATCGTGCGAATGGAAGATCCAGAAGCCAGGATCCGTCCACGACAAGACACGGTGAAAGCGGTCCGTCAGGTCTTGGAACAGGCAGGTGCAGTCTTCACCTTCAATCCGGGGAGCAAGCCCGGGGTGAGAGAAGCCTGAGTCTCCGCAAGAGGAAGAGATAATCGCTGCATCTAAAGAATGCGGTCGGCTTCTTTCATCAGGCGCTCACACCGCGTGCAGCAGTGTTCGTCACCTGGTCCTTGATCTGCTTTCCAAGGCTGATCCTGCGTGCACGCATGGCGAGACGGATCACGCGATCGTTCTCCTGCGGGTATATCTCATTGAGCTGGCGTGCCAGCGCCAGCATGCGCTCGTCGTCGGCGAAGACTAGCTCGCTGCGATAAATCCACATCAGGATGCGTCCGTTTCCGGGATCGGCACGGAATGCGTGCGCGAAGATCTGAGACGCCTCACTTGCGGCTCCGTAGCGGAAAAGTCGCTCTCCGGCCTCCAGCATCAAGCTGACATCCGAGTCGGCCACATGGGCGACGGCACGCCAGGCCGCCACGATCGATTCTTCATCGCCGGTCGGCTCGATCGCCTTGGCCGCCAGGCGCCGGATACGACCCTGGCCATTCGTCATCAGGACGGAAACGTAATGGCTAAGCCGTTCCTCATCCTTCTCTTCTTCAGCGAGACGACCGAGGGCCCTCCAGGGCTCCTCCATTTCGGCACCCGCTTGACATGCCCGCAGGATCAATTCCCCGCCGCGCTGACGATCCCCCTCAGCGAGGGCGACCTCACCGAAGAGCCAGATGCCGGTCGCACTGTCCGGTTCACGCTGAAGTTCAGCCTCGGCAATTTTGCCCAGAGCAGCGAAATCCTGCAGCTTCAACGCGCGCTGGATCTGGGCCGGGACCGTATCTTCCGTCGCAGAGTCGAGGAGGGCTCGCGAACCACCCTCTTCGAGCAGCCTCAGTTCCGTACGACGCGCGCGCTGCGCGAGGCGAACAGCCCGGTCGCTCTCTTCGGGGCAGACGATCGCGATGAGAGCCGTCAACTCGGCCAATCGCTCATTGTCGGCGAAGGCCAACTCACTGCGGTAGAGCAATATCAGGAGGCGGCCATTCGTCGGATCCGCCGCATAGGCGGTCGCGAAGATCTGGGCAGCGTCGCGGGCCGCACCGGCGCGAAGCAGGCGGTCGGCGGCCTCGATCAGGATATTCGTATCCGATTGGGCCGCGGCGGCGACCTGACGCCAAGCTTCGATGCTCGCTTCGTCTGTACCGGTCTGCTCGATGACCTTTGCAGCCATCCGCATGATCCGGCACTGCCCATTGGTCATTAGCACCGATGCCAGAAGCTTGAGTCTCTCCTCGTCCTGCTCGTCCTCGGCGACGCGGGCCAATGCCTTCCAGGGTTCGTCGAAGGACGGCTTCGACTGGCAGGCGCGGATGATCAGTTCGATGCCGCGTCGGCGATCCCCTCGCGACAGGGCGAGTTCGCCATGAAGCCAGATCGCCGTTGGGCTATCCGGGTTGTCTTGCATCTCGGACGTGGCGATGGCCGCAATCATCGGCCAATCTTCGATCTTCAGAGCACGCCGAATCTGCATCAACAATGTTTCGGCAGCATCGACGTCAGGCTTGCTCTGATCGATCTGCCGCCTGTACTCGTAAATAGCCCGATCGACATTAGAGTAAAGCACAATCTTGTCATTCTGAACGACCGCGACTACGTCGCAAAACTCTCGCACAGTGTTGATGTTGGTCGATATGACAATGAACCCGCTCCTGATCAAGCGTTGCTTGATCACGCTGGTGAACCGATCGGCGAATTCGGCCGTATGCGGAACAACTTCTCCGTCGACCAAATAGGTATCGTATGGCAACCCGTAGGACAGCGCATATCGAAAAGCCACCGCGATATCGGCCGGGACATGCCGATACTCAACGTCCATGAAAGCGTCGATGTTGGCGACGAACGCTACGAACTTGATCAGGCTGGTCGGGTCGATCTGATGCATCTTGGCAGCGAACACGCAGTTACGTCTCAGCGTATGATGCGACACGATTCCCGCCATGCGGCCGACGGGACTCGAGATATTCGCTTCACGCCGCAATCTGCCGATGGCAGGCTGTCGTACGCCCGATAGAAGGTCACTGAAGGCACGGCGCTCAATCTTCGAGGCACACAATACGCCGAGCCGCCGGTTCGTCGGCAGGACCGCCGTGAGGCCGCACAGGACGGCATGCGACCGAGACTGTAGTGATCTGACCCAGACGTTCTCCATGATCAGCATGAAACATCTCGCCCAGAGACCGGGACACGACGCCGCGCCGCGCGTGTTTCAGGTCGAGCCTGCAATGCCGATCTCCCAGCTCGAATCCAATGTGACGCCACGTCACGAGGCAATAACTAGCATCGAGAAGCTACGCATCGACAAGGGCTTAACCGAAGAGCCAACGCCGATATCCCATCTCCCAAACCCGTCTGCAAGGTCCGACGTCGCAGCCGTTGCCGAGCGCCTTCACTAAAGGCCCACTGTCTCGGAGTGACTGAAGGACGAGGCGCCTGCGGCGCGGGCATTTAGGGTACACGTGATCGACTCGACCTGTAGCGGGAAATGGGCCCTATCGTGGCGTCCGCGATCGATCGCAGGCGTCGCTCGCTCTCTCGTCGAGGAAATTGAGGAAGGCCGGACCATCGACCTCCCAACTGTTCATGGCGCCGACATGAGGCTCCAGCCAGGCCCGATAGCGGTGCCCCATCACAAGGCTGAGACGGGCAAAGTTGAGACGCAGACGGTATGTCCCATCCTGGATTGGTATAATTTCCGTAACACGTGTTCCTGGTTCAGCGAACACGATATGTGCCAAACCCGCGCCATGCGGAGCCACGATCTGTGTAGCCGACGATACGGTGAATATCTGCTGCCACAGCGGCATCTTCCCGAGCATCGCGCTCCCATACCCTTTCTCCATGATCTTCGCCTCGATCTCAGCCTCGTTTCTCATAGTGCGGCGGTCGGAGTCGCGGCGAGAGATATAGAGGGATTCAGGTGCCAGCGCGTTCTCCCGCAAGGCGATGATGCGCACGGATTGCTTTACCCTTTCGATGACCGGCGCCACACGGTCCCAGTAGGCGAAGCCATGCATGCCGCTTCGGGCGAGCAATAGCCTCTGAACGAAGACCGCATCGCCGACGTCCACGACCAAATGAGGTAGGCCGGCCAACCGGAGCGTCTCCTTCTCGAAAGAGGAGGCTTGGTCGCTGAGAAGGATTGCCGCATCCGGCGCTCCGTCTCCCAGCATCCAAGAGAAGAGCGGCAGGCGATCCACCAACCAGTGATAGATGCCACGAGTGCCCTTGATGGCGAAGAAGCCGGTGGCAATGTCAGGTGTTTTTTCCCGTGACAGGTCAGAGATAGGCAATCCCTTAGAGACAACGACGCTGCCGTCTTCACGCCATATCTGACCGTTCCGATCCACGAATACGTCACGGTACTCGATGACCTCGGGTGGTTTCGCACGTGCGGCTCTTCCTCCAAAGCTCTCGATGTCGAGGATGACCGCGTCGGAATGACGAGGTGGCGTGCGCTCGCTCGACCGAATCTCGACAGATCCCTGTGCTCGCCGCCCCGACTCCGGGCACGGAAATGTGATCGTCGTGATCGCCTCAGAGGCAGGACCGGAGGACACGTAGCCGGCCTTGGACAGGGCCGCCATGATCTCCGATCGCAGGGCGACATCTTTGGTATGCGGGAGGAATGATCTGGCCTGACGTGCAAATCCTGGTTCCGCCTTCACCGACGGATCGGCGGTGAATATCCTCCAGGCCGCGGCGCTTTCGCCAAGCAGTAGGAATTTGCGGCTTACGGCATGGCGATCCCGGTTGGGCCATCCAGCCGCCAGGCAATGAGTTTCAGCCCATCTCAGCGCTTCGGCATCTCGCATCTCGCCCGCGGCACGAACAAACATCGCCATGAGGGGAGGACTGTTCTTCACACGATCTGGATCGCGAGCCCGAGTGAGAATTGTCTGCCAGTCCGACCTTCCGAAAGCCGTTTGGCATTCCATGAACAAGGAGCTCCGGCGTCTCCAGAGGCTCCATGAGCGGAAGCGTTTCAGAAAGCGGAAGCAAGCGTCGATTGCTGGACGAAACATGTCGATAGGTAGGTTCCTCTTGCGCTCATTACGAGACTGCACTTTCACACAGGAGAGACGCGTCGTTCGAAATACTCAGGAGGCGTGCATACGGACGCGGCCAACTCACACAAGGCGCCGTGTCATCCACAGTATGGCTGGCGATGGGGTACCGTCCTGCAATACGACACCTTCGCATCTGCAAAATCCTGTGGTAGATCCGCCTCGCTGACTAAATCTAGGAGGTTTACGCATGATCGACCGGTCCAAACTACCTCTTTTCCTTGCCATCGCTGCCCTGGCCATTCCCGTAGCCATCACCTCGCCGGCCTCTGCAAAGGGGAACAAGGTGATCTCGATGATCGATACCGACAATGACGGCACGATCGATCTGAAGGAAGTCCAGGCTGTCGCGAGTGCCAAGTTCGACGCGCTCGAAGGTGACAAGGACGGCACCCTCGACGCCAAAGAGCTGAAGGGTCGTGGCGGCAAGAAGGCGATCTTGGAGGCGGATCCCGATAAGGACGGCACCCTCGACAAGAAAGAGTACCTTGCTCTCGTCGAATCCCGCTTCAAGGCAGCCGATCCGGACAACGATGGCACTCTCGATGCTGCCGAGTTGAAGACCGCCGCCGGTAAGGCCCTGGTCAAGCTGCTCAAGTAAACATGCACGGTCGCATTCGCTTCGAGAATGCGACCCGAGTTTTCCAGAGACGATCAAGCCCCCATGCGCGAGCGAGCGCTTGGGGGCTGTTTTTATCGTGGATCGAGATGACGGCGGTGACTTAAGGCGAAACAGCCGACATCGAACTGAAAAGATGTGGAGCGGAGGGAAGAACACCCCTCTTGCAAAGCGATTGCGACTGGCAGCGTCAGCACTCATGCGAGCGCCATGCTACAAATCCTCCAAACCTGTGCAGTGTCGCCGGAATCGGCGAGGATCATCAGCCCCGAATCACCGCCGACCACGCTCACAGGAGAGAGTGATTCGATTTGCTGGCCTTTCTTAAAAAGAAAGATTTTAGCCTTTAAAGGAGGGCTTTGCCCTCATCGTGCATGAAAGGCGGCAAATTCTGTGCGCTGCAGCACGCTTGCGCACTCGGACTTGTTTAAGGCTGAGATATCCCTAGATACAACGGCATCAAGACAACGTCGTACCAAAGCCCTCAAAAGCTGCGGAACGGATCGGGAGAAACCGAGGCGACATCGCTCAGGCTCGGGTCTGAAGAACCGTGTACTACGACGAAACCCATCCAAGGTCCCATCGGGCGCGCTGCCCGCCAGAGACGTAGATCCTGCGAGTACGTTTTACATGAATCAACTCGTTCGCCTGTCACAGATCGGCGAGGCAGATGCTATTGCCGAGCCGTCAGCTGAATTGCGCGTCCCTTTCGCTCAGTCGGGGGCTTTCGTATGCAAGTTCATTATAGGCGAGCCGAATGATCGTGCTGTTTGCTGCGGCGCTCCGGCGCCGGATGGCAAAAGCTGGTGCGCCTTTCATCGTCGCATCGTTTTCGAGCCGGCTCGTCCCGGCCGTCTTCGCTGAAGCCTTGTCCTGAACAGCAGGTTTTGTGTCTCGTACGTAAGATGCTGCAATGCGAAGATCTTGTGCATCATGCTGGATGCACCATTTAGCTTTCAGCTTCAGTTCACCACTGTGATATCAAGCCTCGCCGGTTCTTTCCGGGGAGGCTTTTTGCAATATTAAGTCATTGTCAGCCGAATGCCGGATAAGGGCTAACACATGCCTGAGGAGTTCTCTCCACCGGGCGTGGGTGATCAATCTTCGACATCATCCTGATCTTCGGGATCATGGATGGTTTCCAAAGAACGTCCGCGCAAGCGGTGCAGATCACCGGCGCGGACGACCAGATAACCTGCCTCTCGCGCCTGACGTAAGCGAGCGGCCCGGGCATCTATGAACCGATCGTCCCGGCGAGGGTAGGCTGTAATTTCGTCTGAGGTATAGCCGTAGCGAAAGCCAGGCGTTTCGAAATAGGTCGGCCGATAGGCGCGGACTGTCCAGTTTCGGTTCTTTGCGATCCGAACGGGATATGACGCGACCGCGAGGGCACGAACGCCATGGCGTTCCGTCGGGGAGACACGTTGGGCGACCGTGCGTACGACTGTCTTTCTTATCACGGGCCGTTTCACCGTCGTGGACCGGCCCGGTGTGGATGCTTCGCGTTGGATCGGAGCGGCCTGCCCCAGATTCACAGGCGTATCAGCCCTTCGAGCAGCTTCCGCTTTTTTCTCGTGACGCCCGGCGACGGGCGAGGATGGAGCCCGGCGGTCGGGCGGATCAGTCCACGGCCGACCGGTTGGAGCGGTCATCGCATCCTGGGCGGAAGCGATGCTGCTGATTAGCACGGCGCCAAGCGCTAACGTGCCGAACGTCGAGACGATTGCGGAAAACCGACAATTCTGAACTGTCATCGACCCTCTCCAGGCTGATGCCGAGAGATCGGATGCGTGTCGCCGATCTGCCTCTGCACTCGCCGCCCGGCAATCGGTGGCAGGCGGTCGCGCGAACTTAACGAAACCTTACAATGCCGTCCACGATGCCGTGTAACGCCATGACAGGTTTGCAGCACCCACCTATTTTAAATCCGGTTGCTATATAGGCCGACACGGCTCTGGACCGTCGCAAGGCAGGAGTTTGCTCGGCTTCAGTTGGACGCTGTGTCGCTGGATTGCCCCCCGTTCAGCACCCGATGAGCCCATTCGCGGTCGAGATCGCCCTCCCAGGCCGTCACCGCGACGGTCGCTACACAACTGCCGACGAGGTTGCCAACAGCGTGGACCATGCCGACGAACCAATCCACCGAGAGGACCAGGACAAGACCAATGGCAGGAATGCCAAGCACTGCGTTGAAAGTCACCGCCAAGATCACGATAGCCGAGCCTGGCACCCCATGCACGCCTTTAGACGTGATGAGGGAGATGCGGTCACCAGGACGATGGTGAGTTCCTCGCGTAGGTAGCCCAGGATTTTGAAAATGTTGAGCCCGGCCAGCGCCATGACATCGTTGAGTACCACCACGACGAAAAAGAAAACTGCCACTTAGAACGGCGCGACGAGCGACACGAGTTGCTGTAGCGAGCCGACGCCGTAACGGTCCACCGTATAGGCAACGGCGCCGAGTACACCGAGGGGTGCCAGTCGTACAATCAAACCCATCGTCTTGAAGAGGACTGAACCGCGCCGGGTTTTCC
>NZ_BPQT01000068.1 GCF_022179405.1 Methylobacterium marchantiae | reverse complement strand
CAGGGTGTTGAAGAAGCCGGCCAACGGCGGGCGATGAAGGGTATTTCGTCGCCGCGGTGGGCGCGGATTTCGCCTCGAAGCGATCCGTCAGCCTGGAGCTCAGCCGATCCAGCGCCGCAGACCGGGTCCATCTCGTCATTGCCGTTCCAGTCGAACGCAACGGCGGCACGATCACTCCCGTGGCCGGCTCCGCCAGCGAAAGCCCCGGTGACACACCCGAAAGCGAACTCGCCGCGGCCGTTCTCGAACAGGATGTAGGCTGGCTCGACCATGTCGGCATAGTCGTCCTCGTAGCCGGGCAGCTCGACGATCCGCCACTTGCCCAGGACGCTCACGCCAGAGCTCCAAGCAGCTTTGGCAGACGGACCAGGTTGTAGGCCGCTGCCGTCAGAGTGAAGGCCCATCCGACCTTGTCGCGGCCTACGAAGCGGGTCTTGCGCAGTCCGCCGACGGTCTTGATCCAGCCAAAGCCCTCCTCGATGCGCTTGCGGATCTTCTGGCTCCGACCGTAGCCGGCGTGGCGGGTGGTTCGTCCGTCGATGGAGGAGCGGCGGCCGTTAGTGTTCCGGGCAACGTGCGCGCGCACGTTCATCGACCTGAGCTCGTTGACGAAGTCTTCGGCGTCATAGGCCTTGTCGGCACCCACCGAGATCGCCTTTGGCCGATCCGCCCTCGGCTCAATCATCGACAAAGCCGCGATCCGCTCGGCGTGACCGTTCGCCGAGGTCAGGCGGGTGTCCACGATCAGGCCCGAGCGGTTCTCCATCAGGGTGTGGCCGATGAAGCAGAGCTTGGCCTCCATTCCCGGACCCTTGCGGTAGAGGCGGGCTTGCGGGTCCGTGGTGCTCGCGTGGGTCTCGTTCGAGCGCGTCTGCCCCCTGAAGTCGACCTCGGCATTACGCCCGCCGGCGGAGGGCGGCGGGTCTTCCTCTTGATGGGTGCCGCCCTGATCCTTGGGCTTGAAGCTCTTAATCGAGGCCCATGCCTCGATCAGCGTCCCGTCGACGCTAAAATGGTCGCTGGACAGAAGCCGCTTCACGCGGGGTTGAGCCAGCACGGCGGCCAGGAACTGGGCCGCGATCTCGCCGGCCAGAAGCCGGTCCCGGTTCCGGGTGAAGCTCGAATGATCCCAGGCCTGATCGTCGATGCCCAGTCCTACGAACCAGCGGAACAACAGGTCGAACTCCAGCCGCTCCATCAGCTGCCGCTCCGAGCGGATCGAGTAGAACGCTTGCAGGAGCAGGGCCCGCAGCAGCATCTCGGGCGGGATCGACGGACGACCCATCCGAGCCGCATAGAGCGCCGAGAACGACCCGCTCAGGGCCGCCAGAGCCTCGTCCGTCAGTTGCCGGATGCTCCGCAGGGGATGATCCGCCCGGACCCGAGCCTCAAGGTCCACATACGAGAACAACGCCCCCGAACGTTGATCCAAGCCTCGCATCTGACTTCCCCGTCCGCTGCCGGAACGGAGTGAATCATGCCAAGCCCCCTCACGCCACGGACTTCTTCAACACCCTG
>NZ_BPQT01000067.1 GCF_022179405.1 Methylobacterium marchantiae | reverse complement strand
CTCCATAGCAACGACACCTAGCGATCAAGTGTCTGAATTGGCGGAACGTTCGTCGGGTGGGTTGTGGCGCTTAACGGCGCTACGAGCCTGCCAGCAGACTTGTCGATTGAAGGACAACGATGATCAGCGTAGCGAGTGCTGCGGCAGCGGTGACGTAAGTGATAGCTTTGGTAAACTTGGTCATTGTCAAAAATCCTCAGTTGCGCTTGTCATTCCACCCTGCCTCTGCGGCATGCCCGCTCGGCAGCACGAAGACCTGGCCGGGATAGATCAGGTCAGGGTCGCGGATCTGGTCCTGGTTGGCGTCGTAGATCGCCGTGTACCGGTCGCCCTCGCCGTAGATCCGCCGGCTGATCGCCCAGAGACTGTCGCCACGCTCGATCCGAGCAGTCTCGACCTCCGGCACGAAGACGGCGGCGGGGTTCGCCTCGAGCCTGAGCGGATCGCTCCCGGCTTCCGAGGATGCCGGCGTAGCCGGTCTCGTGGAAATGGAATCCTGCGGCCCGTCCGAGGCGTTCGCCGCCTGGGCATGTCCCGAAACGGTTTCCGGCGACGATGCTATCGGCTGCGAGGCGTTCGACGCCGCTTTCTCGCCGCCGTTCTTTTTCGGAGCTGCCTCCAACGGAGCCGCGACCGGCCGGTCCGTCCTCGCGATCCGAGCGGCTTCCGGAACGGAGAACGGCACCTCGACGCGGCTGCGGACCTTACCCGACGCGGCATCGACCTGATCGAGCCGGACCGTGTAGCTCCCCGGCTTGACGCCTCCGCCGATGGTGAAGGTGACTGTGCCGTCGCGACCGACCCTGGCGGGGGCGATCAGGGTGTCGTTGAGGTAGAGCCGTACGGTCGTACCGGCGGTAGCCTGACCGCTGACGAACAGCCGACCGCCCTCCTGCGCATCGACGCTGACGATCCTGGTGGATGCCTCACCCGCACCTCCCGCGGCCGCGCCCTCCAAGGGCGGGGACAGTGGCATATCCAGGGAGCCGGACCTTAGCGTATTGGGTACGGCTCGATCCGCGACCCCCGCGTCGAGATTGTCACGGTTCCCAATCCGGATGGACCGGGCCGCATCATTGGCGGCGATTGCGTTCGAAGCGCCATCGCTTGGAGCAACCTCGCCGGTGCCTGGATGGATCGGGGAAGCGGTACCCGTCGTCGTCCGTAGAGGGGACGACGCATCGGGAACCGAGCGGGTTACCGTCCGCGACGAGCGCGGCTGCGACAACACCACCGTCGGCTTGTCGGGCGAGGTCAAGGCGACCAAGGGCCTGGCGTTGTGCGAAGCGGGCACCGCCACCGCCACGATGTCCCTCGATTGGCGAACCATGCCCTTACCATCGGTCACCCGAAGGCCGACTTCGCTGTTGCCGGCCGGAAGAGCCGGGGGAACGATGGCGAACTGGCCGTTCGCATCGGCGACTGCCCTGGCCGTGGGCTTGCCGTCGACCAGGACCTCCACGGTGCCGTTCGGCGTCGCTCGTCCGGCGACGACGAGTTCCCCGTTCGGCTCGACGCGCACGGTATCGAAGGTCGGGGCATTCGTTTCCGGGGCGCCGGGAGCCGTCGCCACGCCTTGTCCCTCCGGTTCCGACTTCTTCATCGATCCGCCCGAAGAGACCGCCTCCGAACTTTTTCCGCGGCCGATGTCCACATCAGCCTGCGACAGAGCCGCCATCGGTCGTCTGTCCTCGCCGTCCGACGACGGAAGCGGCGCCCCAAGCCGCCGGAGGGCGCCATCACCGCTGACAAAGGCCAGGATCAGCCCGATCCCGAGGATGAGGACAACGAGTGCGATGACAGCCCCGCGACGTCGCACGGCAAGCACGGTCTGCCCGGCAGGTTCCGGGACGTGCGTCGACGTGTCCTTTCGGGGACCGGCACGTCTACGGAAGAGAGCGGCGAGCAGACCCACGACGACGAGAAGGATGGCAGGGAACACCCGAAGGAAGGCGCGGCTCAGGCGGGTCAGCATAGTGTTCTCGTTTCCCATGCCGCGGTGACTATCGTCCGGGGCCCCGGTCATCGGCCCCTCGATCCATTAGGGCCGGTATCCCGTCGTCATGCCCGGACCCGACTGACCCCCGGGGCCAGTAAGCTCCGGCGCCTGCCGTCCTCGTTCAGTGGGTCAATCGTCGGCCTCACCGGACGATCCGGCACGGGACCGCTCGTAGGCGGCGATGGCCTGGGAGCATCCCTCCGACAGATTCGGGCGATTGCGTTTGAAGCATGCCTTCACCTCCGGCCCGCCCGGTTTCATGCCGGCGCAAAATCGAAGGTAATCGCCTCCGCAACTCGCCCGCATCGCCTCCATCTCGGGACCCTCCTGCGCCTCAGATGGCCGGGAAGCGGCCAGTGAGCCCGCGAGAGCGAGTGCCGTCAGGGCGAGGAGACGGATGTTCATCATGCGATCCTTTCGTGCAGTGGGGCCGGGATGGGCGACCCACGTGAGCGGTTGCCCACGTGGGTCGACGTTGCCTCAGCGAGCCGGCTGGCTCGGCGCGGCGGCGGGCGGAGCGGCGAGCTGCTGGCGGACCTCGGCGAGTTTCGCCTGGGCCGTGCTCAGGTCCTGCCGGGCCGATGCCAACCGCTCGTCGATGGACGCAGCCTCCTTGTTGCGGGTGGCCAGGGTCTCGGTCAGCGCAGCCAGCTGACCTTGCGCGTCGGTCTGGCGCTTGCGCAGGGCGTCGAGGGCGGCGGCACCGGCATCGCGGTCGGCAGAGAGCTTCTGCAACGCTTGCTCGACCTGACCGCGCTCGGAGACGACGCGGTCTCGCTGGGCCTGGGCCTCGGCAAGCTCCTTGCGGACGTTCGCCAGGGCGTCGCGAACCTGCTGGGCGTCACGGTTGGCCTGCTCGATCTCGGACGCGAGCTTGTCCTTGTCGGCGGTCAGGGCGGCGACGGCCTGGTCGGTGTCCGTGCGCTGCTTTGCGGCCTGATCGGTCGCGGTCCGCGCGTCGGCCAGTTCCTTCTGTGCGGCAGCGGCAGCCTCGCGGGCATTCTGCTGGCGCTCCTCGGCCTTGGCGAGATCGGCGGTCTTGGCCGTCGCCTCCTGGGTCATGGTCGCGAGATCGGCGCGCAGCTTGGCCTCCTGCACCCGGGCGTCCTCAAGGCGACGTCCGACCTCGGCGAGGTCCTGGGTCCGGTCGACGGCAGCCTTCTCCGCGGTGGTGATGGCGTCGCGCAACGGGGTCAGCTTCGCCTCGACCTGAGCGACCTGTGCCTGGAGGTCGGTGAGCTTCTGGGTCTCGGCCTCGGCCGCCTTCTTCGCTTCGGTCGCCTTGGCCTCGGCCGCCTGCTGTTCCTGGGTCAGGGTCGCGGCGCGGGACTTCGCCTGCTCGGCGGCCTTGCTTGCCTGCTGGTCCTGCTGCTGGGCGGTGGCGATCTTGGCCTGGAGCGAGGTCAGGGTACCGGCGGTCGAGACCTGCCGTTCGAGGTCGGCCCGGAGCGCCGTCTGCTGGGTCTGCAGGTCCTCGATGCGGTGGTCGCGGGCGCTACGCTGACGCGCGCCGGCGATGGAGGCCACGATGAGCCAGACCAGCAGGACCGCGGCGACGACCGCTAGGCTGAAGGGCAAGGGGCGTCGGAGTTCGGAACGGTAGTCGATGGCCATAGAGATCTCACAAGGTCGGGGAAAGGGGGTGGATCGAACCCCGGCGCGGCGTCGCCCGGCTTCGTGTGAGGCCGGCGCCCGCAAGCACCGGCCGGGGCTCGTGGGGTCAGGCCGGCGTGCGGCCGTCCGCGGCGTAGCGGTCGATGGCCGACGGCAGCTCGCGCGAGAGGCGGGAGAGGAGCGCACCACGGCTCAGGCCGGTCTGCTGGGTGAGGTGATCCAGGGTGTCCGAGCCGATGGCGCGTTCCAGATCCGCCTCCGGGATATCGCGGTTGGCGCCCTGGTTGACCCAGGAGTTCGCCGTCTCGCCGTGGCCGCCCTTGGTGAAGTGGTCGACGAGTTCGCTCAGGCCGCTGGCGATCAGCCCGCCGACACCGGCGGTGCCAAGGCCGCCGAGCAGGCTTCCGAGGTTGCCGCTGCCGCCCGTGGACCTGGCGTTCGATGCGGTGTTCGAGACTGGCGGGACGGTGCCGTGGTTCGGGCTCAGGGAGGGGGGCGACGGGGCGTCGTGGCCCTTCAGGAGTTCGGCGAGCTTGTCGCGGTTCTGGTAGCCGGCCACGGCCAGCAGGCCCAGCAGAGCGGTCATCGAGGGGTAGCCCTTGCTCATCGTGTTTCCTTTCCAGTGTTGGACGTGGTGCCGGATGTGGTCATCCGGGGTCTCGCGGTCAGCCCGTCGCGTCGGACGTGGCGGCTCCCGTCGATGTCATGCGCCCGGCGAGGTCGGGCTCGTCGCCCGGCGGTTGTCCGACGGCAATGGTTCGCTTGACCGTGGAGCGGGCCGCGTCGATGGCGATCGCCGCCGCCGACATGGTCCTGGCTTCGGTCGGCCGCTCCAGCGCATGTTTGGCGATGTCGCCGGCAAGGTCGTCGATCTCGCGGGCGAGCGATTCGAGGCGCCCCGCATCCGCGCCGTCCTGCGCCTCGCGACGGATCTCCAACAGTCGGTCGGTGGCCTCCTCGATGCGTTCGCGCCGGATGCGGGACAAGCGCTGTCCCACCCACGCGACCGCAGAGCCGATACCGCCGCCCAAGAATGCGACAAGGTAGATCCAGGTCTCATAGCGCTCGATGAAGCCCTGCTGCTCGCGCTCGAAGTAGTCGACGGCACCGGGATGGATGGGAAGCCGCGCGCTGGTTGCGGCCGCAGTGCTGTCGTAGCTCGGCGCCTGCAGGTAGTCCGCTGCCGGGGCCACGTTCGCCATGCCGCTTCGCAGCTCGAAAAGGTGCTGGGTCACGTCGGCCGCCACCGGCCGGGACAGGTTCGCCCGCGCCATCAGCCGGTAGGAGGCGCCGACGGTGGCCACGTCCTCGGCCGGGACCTTCGGGCTGCCGCCGAAGGTCTCGGCCGGCATGCTCACGGCCTGGAGCCGCGGCAGCCGGGCGACGATGGCGTCGGCGTTTGCGACCGTCACGAAGGCCACCTTTCGATTCTTGCTCGCACCCTGCACGATGCCGATGATGCGCTGGGCCGCCGGGGCGGTCGGCGAGATCACCGAGATAACGGCGTCGATGCGCTTCTTCGCAAACGCCGCCGCCAGGTCGGCCTCGGGCATCTCGACCAGGGCGATGTGACGGGGTGGCAACAGCCCCTCCGGATCCTTGTCGAGGAGCGTCAGCCCGTAATGCTCGACCATCGCCTTGATCAAGGCCTGGTCGGCGTCGCGATGGGCGAGGATGGCCAGGCGCTTACGGTCGAGGTCGGGAAAGCTCGTCAGCCCGGACGCCTCGGGGGACGCGATGATCATCGCCTGGTCGCGCAGGATCGCGAGCGTCAGGCCATTGTCGGGCAGGTCGACGTCCGGACGCACGACAGCGAGGTCGGCCCGGCCGTCCTGTAGCGCCGCTGCGCTGTCGCGCACGTCGTCGAAGGGCAAGATCTTGAGTCGGATCTCCTTGTGACGCTTGGCCAAGGCGTCGGCATAGGCCTGGATGACGGCCGGCTCGGTCCCGTCGCTCGGCGCCACGGCGATGGTCAGCACCGTGGCGCGGGATACCCAGTAGGCCGCCGCCGCTCCGAGCCCGAGGAGCACCGCGAGCGCGAGGAACACGAACTCGCGGCGCAGGACGAGACCCAGAATGGTCATGTGGTCCAGGCCTCTGCTCGGCGTAGCGATACGACTATGGGCAACGGTGGCGGTCGCCGTCGTTGCCGAGATACGTTCCGCTCGACGCGTCGTAGGACCGGAAGCGACGGGCGCACGCGGCCACGGCTTCGGCGCCTGGACCACCCTGTACGACCACCGGCGCGGCCTGTGCCTGCGAGTTAGCGATGGCGCCGCCGATGATCGCGCCGGCCGCCAGACCGGCGACGCCTGCGCCGACCGCAGCGCCGACGCCGGGTCCGCGACGGTATCCGTAACCGCGACCATAACCACGGCCATAGCCACGTCCGCCCCGCCAGCCGTGACGATGACCGAAGCGGCGATACTGGACGTAGTCCGTCGGCAGGTCACCGCGCACGAGCGCCTCGATGGGCGCTGAGGATGCCGGTGCGGCATGGGCCGGCAACCCGACCAGGGTGGCGGCGACGGTGGCGGCGAGGGCAAGGGTCAGCTTCATCTTGGATTGGTTTCCTGAATCGGTTTCACGTGGAAGGGGAAGGTTAGTAACCCCGACGGTTCGGCGGTGCGGCGGACCGGCCTCCGAAACGCCGTCTGACGTAGGCGATGATCTTTGGGAGGAGGAAGGCGGTGAGGAGCTTGCGGATCATGAGTCGTCTCCGGGATTGCGGATTCAGTGCTTGCGACGGGACAGCCAGCCTACCGCGAAGGCGACGGCAGCAAGGCCGAGCAGGGCCGAGGTGCGGTTGTCGTCGGCGTAGCGCACGGCCTGACGGCCATAGATGGTGCCGCGCTTGCGGGCTTGACGGGCAAGGTCGCGACCGTCCTCGATCAGGTTTCCGGCGCGGTCCCGGACCTCGTGGGCGATATCGCGTCCGTCGTCGATGAAATCTTCGGCCCGGTTGCGCGCGCGGCCGTAGGCGTACTGCGCACCGCCGGCCACTTGGTTCACGGCGCCGCGGACTTGGCGGGCCGGATCGCCGGTGAGGCCGCCCAGCGTGGTCTGTGCGCGACCCTTGAGGTGGCGGGACGCGCCGCGAAACTGGTCTCCGTTCATGGGATTCTCCTGCGTTCGAAGTCAGTGGAGGCGACGGGACCCGAGCGAGGTCCCGCCACCGTGTCGGATCATCGTTTGCCGGTGGCTTT
>NZ_BPQT01000066.1 GCF_022179405.1 Methylobacterium marchantiae | reverse complement strand
GCGCGGGGGATCGTCCCGCGCATCGCACGGAAGGGTATCGAAAGCAGCGAGAAACTCGGTCGGCATCGTTGGGTCGTCGAGCGTACCCACGCGTGGTTCAATCGCTTCCGCCGCCTGCCCGTCCGATACGAGCGACGTGCAGACATCTACGAGGCCTTCACCAGCCTTGCAGCCAGCCTCATCACCCCCAACCAGATCAAACGGTTCTGTTAGGCGCTCTAAGCCAGTCATTCGCGGAAGCCGGCCCGTCTCGTCGCCGGCTCTTACGACGCGCTTCCATCTATGATCTCGCACCTGTGGTGATGCGGATCGCACCTTTTCCGAAGATCGGCGACGGTCCCACGTGTCCATCGAGGTCGGACGTCCTCCGCTACACCGATCCTACGGTCCTTAGCCTTGCTCTCGGATGGATCTCCGCCTGGCTCATCACCGGTGTCTCGCGGCGAAAACGCTCGATGATCGAACGGACGAAGGGGCGCGCCTGGACCGATGTGACGAGAACCGGCATTTCGCCCATGCGTGCAGCCTGTTCGAAGCGGTCTCGCACCGTGTTGACGAATTCCGAGAGTTTGGAGGGCTGCATGGCGAGGTAGCGCTCCTCGCGCTCTCCTGCGATGGAATCGAGGAAGGCCTGCTCCCAGGCGGGCGACAGAGTGATGATCGGCAGCATGCCGTCGTGACCCTGGTACTGGGCGCAGATCTGGCGGCCGAGGCGGGCGCGGACGTGCTCGACGATGTCGCGCGGGTTCTTCACGTGGCCCGCCACTTCGGCGATGCCCTCGACGATGGAGCCGAGATCGCGGATCGAGACTCGCTCGGCGAGGAGATATTGCAGCACGCGCTGGATGCCGGTGGTGGCGATCTGTGACGGTACGACCTCTTTGAGGAGGTCGGCGTGGTCCTTGGAGAGTTCTTTCAGGAGCTTCTGTACCTCAACATGGTTCAGCAGTTCCGAGACATGCGCCTTAATGATCTCGGTGAGGTGGGTCGAGACTACCGTGGCCGCATCCACCACGGTGTAGCCCTTGAGCTGAGCCTGATCACGCAGCGACGCGTCGATCCAGGTCGCCGGCAGGCCGAAAGTCGGCTCCAGCATGTGCTGGCCCGGCAACTGCACCTGACCGCCCATCGGGTCCATCGCCATGAACTGACCGGGGAAGATCTGCCCGGTACCAGCCTCGATCTCCTTCACCCGGACGACGTAGGCGTTGGAATCGAGCTGAACATTGTCGAGGATGCGCACCGAGGGCATCACGAAGCCGAGTTCCGCCGCGAGTTGGCGGCGCAGGGCCTTGATCTGGTCCGTCAATCGGTCCTGGCCCTCCTGACCGTTGACGAGAGCGAGGAGCGCGTAACCCATCTCCAGCTTGAGATCGTCAAGCTTGAGGAGGTCTGTGACCGTCTCCTCCTTGGCGGCCTGGGCCGCGGCCACCGCAGTGGCGTCCATCGGTGCGCCGTCCGCATCCAGCGGGGGAGCCTCGCGCGCCAGTTTGGCGAAATGCCATGCGGCGTAGCCGGAGGCTCCGGCAAGCGCGAGGAACGGAAGCATCGGCATGCCGGGGAGGAGCGAGATCAGCACCATCACGCCCGACGACATGCCGAGCGCCTTCGGATAGTTCGCGAGCTGCTTGCCGAGCGCCTTGTCGGCCGAGCCTTTCACGCCGGCCTTCGAGACGAGGATGCCGGCCGCCGTCGAGACGATGAGCGCCGGCACCTGTGAGGCGAGGCCGTCGCCGATGGTGAGCAGGGTATAGGTCTTGGCCGCTCCCATGAACGGCATGCCCTGCTGAGCGACGCCGATGATGATACCGCCGATGACGTTGATGAAGGTGATCAGCAGCGCGGCGATGGCATCTCCGCGCACGAACTTCGAGGCACCGTCCATGGCGCCGAAAAACGAGGATTCCTCTTCCAGAGCCGCGCGGCGGGTCTTGGCGACCTTCTCGTCGATTAGGCCAGCCGACAGATCGGCGTCGATGGCCATCTGCTTGCCCGGCATGGCGTCGAGGGTGAAGCGGGCGGCCACCTCGGCGATACGGCCCGAACCCTTGGTGATGACGACGAAATTCACGATGATCAGGATCGCGAAGACGATGATCCCGATGACGAAGTTGCCGCCCATCACGAAGTTGCCGAAGGCTTCGATGACGTGGCCGGCCGCCGCCGTCCCCTCGTGACCGTGGCCGAGGATGAGGCGTGTCGAGGCGAGGTTCAGGGCCAGCCGCAGTAGGGTCGCGACGAGGAGCAGGGTCGGGAAGACCGTGAATTCGAGCGGATTGTCGATGAACAAGCCCGTCATCATGATCAGCACGGAGATGATGATCGAGACGGCGAGCAGAAGGTCGAGAAGAAATGCCGGAAGCGGGAAAATGAGCACCGTAAGGATGCCCATGACTGCGGTCGCGAAGAACAGGTCGGTGCGTTTCGACAACGCGTTGAGGTTGGCGCGGTTGGGGATCGCGAAGCTCGCGAACTGACCGACGCTCATTCCCGGAGCCGGCGCGGCGGCGCCCGTCTCGCTCATAATTCGAACCCTCGCGTCCCATTCGGACCCGGCAAGATTTGCCGAGCTCAGGGTTAGCAAAGAGTTAACGCGTTGCCTTCGAGGCACGGCCAGGCGTGAGGAACCCGGAAATCGGACGTTTCCGGACCGGTTCGGTGCCATGGTCCCTTGCACGGTGGGGACACGGCTTGTACAGCACGCCACCCACGCATCGCAGCTGCCGCTCGTTCGGCCAGCGATGTGGGGGCTGGAGGGGTGGCCGAGTGGTTGAAGGCGCACGCCTGGAAAGTGTGTATACGGGAAACCGTATCGCGGGTTCGAATCCCGCTCCCTCCGCCATTTATTCGAGCTAACTATCTGATTTTTGAGCAAATCTGAGCTCTGGGCGGAGACGCTTTTTGGACGTGGAGCGTCCGCACCAATCATCGTGGTCGTGATTTTTTCGGAGTACTGCTGATCCAAATCGGCATGGACGAGTTTGCGTGTCGGGACTTCGGTTTACGGCTCCCGAAAACGTCTGATCCGCATGGCGACCTTCTTCACCGCTGATACGCATTTCGGCGACGCACATATCCTCCGTCAGCGCGGGGATGCATTCGTATCGATCGAAGAGCACGATGCAGATCTGATCAGGCGTTGGAACGAGGTCGTCACCATCGACGACGAGGTCTGGCATCTCGGTGATTTCGCTGCCGGAGCGAGCCGGGCTCGCTGTGCCGAGATTTTTGCAGCCTTGAATGGTCGCAAGCGGCTCATTCGAGGCAATCACGATACCAATCGCGTTCTCGATCTGCCCTGGATCAAGCCGCCGTCGGAGAGTACTCGGATCACTCGACGCGACGCCGCCGGGACGGAATGGCGCTTGTTCCTCGCCCATTACGCTCATAGAGCCTGGCCGGGCCTCTGGCGCGGTACGCGGCATCTCTACGGCCATACGCATGGATCACTGCCCGACACGCGCTTTTCCTGCGACGTGGGTGTGGACGTGTGGGATTATCGGCCAGCCCGCCTCGACGATCTCATCGCACGTCAGAACCTGTCTCTCATCGTGCCGGAAGAGCTTCAGCGCGGGAGCGACGCGGGTCCACAAAATGTCAGGATCGACAAGGACGTTCATCAGCTAGATGTCGTTTCCAAGGAG
>NZ_BPQT01000065.1 GCF_022179405.1 Methylobacterium marchantiae | reverse complement strand
ATGGGAAACGCCCGGCGGGAGGAGCGCGCACTCCCGCCGGGCGTTTCCCATTCGACGTGGAACACCTTCGCATGCATGAGGCCCGTCGCGCCGCCAAGCGCCACCTGGATCTGCTGGCCCTTGGAGCGCAGCGCCTGGATCATCCTTATGTCCTCTGGGCGGCAGCCATCGTCGATGACGACGGTCAACATTCCCGGGGCCAGATCCCTGACGAGGCGCCGAAAGAACTTGCCCTCGACGTAGGGCGTCACGACAAGCACCGATCTCGCCCTCCAGTCCGGTCGGGCAAGCAGGTCGTAATGATCCACGGCTGCTTTCCCCTATCTCCGGAACGCCGAAGTTGTTCTCCCTGCGCAACGCCCCATAACTCGCATATGGCCAGCATTAGATGAGACGGAATTACCACGTACCCAGCCGATGGGGCCCATTGCGTCGATTGCGCAGCCTTGCGGATGGAAGTTACCGCGCCCCTCGTCTCACGGTAGGCCTATCGAGTTCGTGAGGCATGCAAGCTACCTTCAGGCGGCTAGGTTCGAGTACGGCATGGCGCCGTGCTACATGCGAGATTGCAACCTTGCGGTGATGCTACGTTGGAAATCCTCATCCATGGCAGCTATCGATGCCAAGGCCCGGGACGTCCTCAAGCGGCTTGCCGACGCAACGGACCAACTTCCAACGGACGTTCCCGGCATAGTTCACATTGGCTTCGAGGCCGTTGACGGGGATGACGTCGAGCGAATCCGCTACGGAAAGATCCTCGCAGGCACGGGAAAATTCGATCCCGAGGGGAAGCCCCTTGAGGACGTATACTGCCACTATCTTGTGCCAGGGAGTCCGCCCATGGAAGCCTGGGCTTTCGACGAGACAGTGCAATGGCAATGCATCAGTGGATCGAGCCCCCGGCCGTTGCTCCCAGGATTTCTGGTATTGCCTCACGAGGCGGGCAGCCGTTGGGGCACGCACTGGGAACCGTGAGTTACCTCGTCAGCTCAGGGCTGACTCCCTGCCCATCCTGCCCGCACCTACCGGGTTTCAGCTCAACGGTCGGGATGCTTACGTCAGGCGCGACGAAGTGGTTGAGGACGCAGGCATTGAACGCCCTTGATAACCCTGTCTCGGCACTGTTCACGAACGCCTAAATCCGGCAGCGTCATCAGTTCGAGAGGCACCGCCGCGGGTGATTTCCAGCAGTCGTTGTCTAGGAACATGTCGGAAGGCGGCGTCCGACGAGTTCGGCGGGAGATGGCGAGAGGGCACGCTCGCGCCAAGTCGGTCCCGTGCGTGGCCGTGTGTGGATAGGCATGGCTTATAAGGCAAGAGAGCGAAAACCACCGGTCCTGGCTCTCAATGCCATCCGTCTTCTCACCCCGAGCGTCCCACTGCCAGCTGCACTGGTCCCCTATGACCGTGACACGCTCCACGCTCTGCTGGACAGAGAGGACCAAGACGTTTTCGCAATCCGGCACGGTGCCACGGACATGGTGGTCGTTCCGTTGGTGTCCGGCGCCGTTCTCCCCGGGGAGCGCCAGGGTCTCCCGGCCCACGAGAACCTTTCACTGGTTTCCGCCCTGGCCCGCGAGACGGTGTTCCGGCTCTTGGCCGGCATGGGCGAGCAAGGCTACCGGGTGACGCGCCGGCGGCCGCCAACGGTCGAAGCCGCCAAGCATGCGAACGTGATCCCGCCGGGGCTGGGCCTTCCGGATTGGCTCAAGAAGCGCGTCGTACTCGAATTCCAGACACGCGTCCTGCATCCGCGCAATGCCGCCCCCTACGTGGTCCTGACCTGCTCGAAACGATTACGAACGACAATCGCGGCAACCTGCGCCGATCTGCAGGATCTGGGGGTACCCTTGCTAGGGTCCGCCGTCACCACTTACGCGGACGATCCAGATCCGAAGGTCTCCGGACGTCTGAGGTATGCGGGGCGGATCGTCGCCGTCGACCCCGGCGTCCTCACGCTCGATGAGCACGGCGAAGGGGCGCAGGCTGTCGCGGCCGGGGATCTCTTCCTCGAACCGACGCGGTCAAACTTCAACAAGGTCGTCGAGGCGCTCACCCAGGGACGGTCGGAGCGCATCCTCAGGGACATTCAGGCCGCCGAGGCGGAATGGCATGCCGGAGGCAAGACCCTCGACACGGTTCAGTCGAGCCTCACTTGGCTATCCAGGAAGAGCCTCGAACTCGCCGATGGCGTGCCATTGGAGTTCGACGGGCTCATGGACCAATCGATGTCGCGGCGCTTCCCGCGCACCGAGAGCATCTGGAAGCCGAAATTATCCTTCGACCCGAGCATCGCGCCCGAAACAAGCCTGACATGGGCGCAGAAAGGCCTTGACCAGGTCGGGCCATACGACCGCCAGTCGTTCGTTAAGAAGAGGTTGAGCATCGCCGTGATCTGCGAGGCGGAGAACCGGCACCGGACGGAAGTGGCAGTCGACCACCTTTTGCGCGGGCTCCCCGATGTGAGGAGTGGCGGTACGAACCCGCTTGCGCCGCATGGGACGGGTCTTCTCGGGCGATTCCGGTTGGCCGAGCCGGCGGTCAGTTTCTTCGAGGTCCCGGACGATAGCGCCAAGGCCTACGTCGCGGGTGTCCGACAGGCCGTCTCCGCCGCGTCGGCGCGAGACGAGCGATGGGATCTCGCGATTGTCCAGGTGCGGCGGTCCTGGCAGGAGCGCCCCTACGACGACAGCCCATACTGGTCGAGCAAGGCTGCGTTCCTGAAGCAGGAGACGCCGGTTCAAGCCCTGTTCCTGGATCTCGCCGCACTGGAGGACCTCGGGTACGCCATGGCCATGGCGAACATGAGCCTCGCCATCTATGCCAAGCTCGGCGGCGCACCGTGGCTGCTGCCGGTCCGGTCCGCCACGGACCATGAACTCGTCTTCGGCCTCGGATCCCATACTACCAAGGAAGGTCGACGTGGCGCCGGCGAACGTATGGTCGGCATCGCGACGATGTTCTCCGGGCAGGGTCACTACTACCTCGACAGCCGCACGGCGGCCGTGCCTTTCGCAGAGTATCCCGCGGCACTGAGGGCCACTATTGTCGATGCGGTCGGCCGCATCAGGCACGAGGAGGGCTGGCGGGAGGACGATGCGGTCCGCCTCGTTTTCCACGCCTTCATCCAACTTCGGCGCGAGGCCGTGGAGGCCGTCGCCGCGGCGGTCGCGGACCTGGGCTTGAAGCGGGCGACATTCGCGTTCCTCCATGTCGTCGAGGACAGCGCCTTCGTTACATTCGACCGCGCGGTCACCTCGGGAAGGGGCGCCTATGGCCCCGAACGGGGACAGGCGGTTGAGTTGGGCGACCGGGAGTGGCTTCTCACCCTGACCGGCCGGGACCAGCTCAGGAATGAGATGCATGGATTGCCGGATCCGGTGCTGTTGCGCCTGCACGATCTCTCGACCTATCGGGATATGCCCACGCTCGCCCGTCAGGTGTCCGATTTCGCCAACCATTCCTGGAGGACGTTCGGCCCGGCCCGGCTGCCCATCACCCTCGGGTACGCGAACGAGATAGCCAGGCAGTTGGCGGGTCTCGAACGCACGCCGAACTGGGATGTCGACGCAATGGAAGGCAGCCGCGTCATGAGGCGACCGTGGTTCCTGTGACAGAGGGCCCATCCGTCGCGGCGATACTAGCCGGGCTCACAGCCGGCTCTATCCTCGAAGCCGACGCCTCGCCTCACCTGCTGGCCCATCGAGCCTGGACGCTCGGAGATGGTGCGGCTCTCGCCGGCTTATCGGAAATGGCCGCGCAAGGGATGGCATCCCCTGCCGAGCGCTCCGCCCGACACGTCGCCGTGCTTGGCTACGCTGCCGGGTCCGAGCATCTGGACCCCACCCTGCTGCCGGTCCTTCGGGAGGGACTTGTCTGGCTCGCCGCCCGCCCTTGGAACCGCCCGTTCCGGCCGCCGACGCTGGAGGTCGACGGCGTGTCGATGCTTGGCGTGGCCCTGGGTGCGAACAGCATCGGAGCCTCGACCGAGGTGGGCGGCCTCGGGGCGCTCGCGGTCGCAAGTTGCGCGTCTTCGGGCCTATCGGCCTTTAACCGTTCACTAATGGCGGCCGCGGCCCACCTCCTCAAGGCGCCGGGGCGGCCGGATCTCTCGACGATGCTGCCGGAGGTTCGCGTCGCTCTCGCTGAACTTGGTATCGTACCGGGTGATGCCGGCACCCACCGCGATGCCTGGCGCAACGCCATGCTTCATGTCGCCGTAGAAGGCGGGGTCGCACAGACGGTCCTGACCCTGCGTGCCTTCAATGCCCTGTGCGAACGCAACATGCCCGCGCGGCTCGGGCGGCTTGAGGCCGATGACGTGGTTCGCGTCCTGCAGGGTGTCGTGCGGTCGTTCCGACACTGGACCTGGGAGGACAGGCCGCGGACCAGGACCTCGCCAACGGTGCGCTGGGACATCGAGCATGAGTACCATGTCCAGAACCTCCTCTGGTCAGTCATGGCGCCCCTGTTCCCGGATCTGAACGCGGAGGAGTACACGCCTCCGGTAGGCCAGAAGAACCCGCGGATGGATCTGACGGTGCCCAGCCTCCGGCTGGTCGTGGAAGTCAAGTTCGTGCGGCCCGGGGCACGTTTCGCGGACATCATTGAGGAGGTCGCGGCTGACGCGTCCCTCTACGGGGCCGACCCTAAGTGGGAGGTGTTAATCCCGTTCATATGGGACGACTCCCGCCGCTCCGAGGAGCACGCCACCCTGGTCGAGGGACTGCGCAAGCTGGAGATGGTCCACGATGCGGTGGTCGTGCAGCGGCCGGGCAAGATGGAACGTATGGTTCCTCCGGTCATCAATGGCCCCGTTGCCCGGAGGGCCGGGCGTAGGGGACCGGACACGATGCCGGCCGGTTCGGCACGGTCGGGGTCGTGCGACCATGAACCGGGATGACAGGCGAATTCGATGAAGCTTGAACGACTGACAATTCAGAACTTTCGTTGCTTCGGTCCCGAGCCATCCCTCATCAAGTTCCACGAGGGCGTCACGGCCTTCGTCGGCAACAACGGTTCGGGCAAGACGGCGATATTCGCCGCGCTCGGCAGGCTCTTCGGCGTCTCGACGGCGCAAAGGAGCGTCGTGAGATCGGACTTCCATGCCCCGCCGGATCTGGACGAGGTCGCCTCCGGGGCGAAACTGGTCATCGACTGCGTGCTTGGCTTTCCTCATCTCGGCGAAGGTGAGGACGACGCTGCGGTCCCGGAGGTGTTCAGTCACATGGGGGTGTCGGGGCCCGGCGAGCCCCTGAGAGTGAGGATCAGGTTGGAAGCGACCTGGACCGACGACACCACTCCTGGGGGTGTCGTCGAGGAGGACATCCGTTGGATATCCTCGTTCGACAACGAATATGATTGGGCAAGATGCCGAAGGGTAGCGGCGCTGGAGCGCAGCCTCATTCAATTGGTCTATGTGCCGGCGAACCGCAACGCGTTCGATCAAGTCACAAGCCTTCTGAAGGGCAGACTCTGGCGGGCTGCGCGGTGGTCGGGCGGCATGTCCGAGGCGGCTTCGGCAACCGCTGGTGAACTGCAGGCGCGCTTCGACGCGGAAGCTCCCTCCCGTTTCATCATCGAACGGTTGGAGAGGCGATGGAACCAGGTCCATCGCGGGGATTCCGCTGCCAGACCCGTGCTACGGCTCGTCGAGAACCGGCTTGAGGATCTGGTGCGCCAAGCGGAGTTCGTGTTCCTTCCGGACGCATCAGGACAGGCTCGCCACCTGCACGACCTGAGCGACGGCCAGCGGTCGCTGTTTCACATCGCGCTGACCGCAGCCACATTGGAGATGGAACGCGACGCCTTCGTGGGGGAGCCTACGGAAGGAGCCTTCGACCAGGAACGTCTACGTAGGACCTACCTGACATTGCTGGTTATCGAGGAACCAGAGAACAGCCTTTCCCCGTTCTTCCTCTCCCGCATCATGACGCAGGCGCGAGAGATCGGGGCCATGGACGGGGCGCAGGTCGTCGTCTCCAGCCATAGCCCGAGCATCCTTGCGCGTGTCGAGCCGGAGGAGGTGCGCTACGCCAGGCTCAATCCACGAACCGGCATCTCGCATATCCGGGAGTTGAATCTTCCTGACCAGCAAAGCGAGGCCAGCAAGTTCGTCCGGCTCGCAGTGAAGGCCTACCCGGAGCTGTATTTCGCCCGCTATGTCGTCCTTGCGGAGGGTGAATCCGAGGCCATTATCCTTCCACGTCTGGCGGAGGCCATGGGTGTTCCGTTGGATAAGTCATTTGTGCCGGTCGTGCCTTTGGGCGGCCGCTTCGTCACCCACTTCTGGAGGCTACTCGAAAGCCTTCAGATCCCATACGCCACACTTCTGGACCTGGATCTCGGGCGCCAGCACGGCGGGGGCAAGGCTATCGAAAAGATCGTCCAGGAGTTGGGGGCGGTTGGCCGCTCTCTCGAAGGAACCTGGGAGGTGGTCATAGGCGACATCGACCTCGACAGGATCGACGAGATCGATGATGCGAGGCTTTTGGACGACGGTGATGACAACGATTGGTTGACGGCCCTCAGGGAGAAAGACGTCTACTTCTCTTTCCCCATCGACATCGATTTCGCGATGATACAGGCGTTTCCCGATGTTTACATGCGCACGCCGGAGGGCAAGCGAGGTCCGAGGAACGGTCCGGGGGCACTTACCGAGAAAAAGGCTACCACCCTCAAGACGAATGGCGACGTTGCGTTGTACGATGAGGATGAAACCTACGACAACGCGTTCGTCTGGTACCCCTATCTATTCCTAGGCGCCAGCAAGCCCGGGGCGCATTTGGCGGCTTTAGGGTTGATGGATGAGGAAACGCTCAGGACCGGGGCGCCAGAGGTACTTGTCTCGCTCGTGGAAGCCATCAGGGCGGGACTGCCAGCATGACGCTCGTGCGCCCGCAGGATTGGCGACCGCAGGGCATCGCCAGTCTTGAGGACCGGGCATGGGAGGCATTGCGCGAGACCGACCAGTGCGTCTGCGTCACGGCCGGCGCCGGTTCCGGCAAGACCGAACTGTTGGCTCAAAAGGCGACCTATCTCCTACAGACCGGAATCTGCCCTGCGCCGAAAAAGGTGCTGGCCATTAGCTTCAAGAGGGATGCCGCCGCCGCGTTGAGTGCCCGGGTCCGGTTGAGACTCCCCAGGGCTCATTCCTACCGTTTCGTATCGATGACCTTCGATGCCTGGACCAAAGGACTTTTGGACCAGTTTCGGCGTGCGCTCCCATCGCCTTACGCCCCGGACGCAGACTATGACATCAGCTTTCCAACTCGCGACATCGCCAATGCACAACTCGCGAGGATTGGATCGAGCCTCACTGCGAAACAGCTTGAAGATCTGGTCGCCGCCACGAAACTTCCCCTTGAGGGACAGGACTTGCCCCGGGGGTCGAGGGCGCTCCTCGAAGCTTACTGGCAGGACCAGTACGAAGGTCGTGAGACGACACTCCTGACATTCACGATGATAAACCGGCTTGCGGAATGCATGTTGCGCCAACATGCCGGGATACGGGCGGCGCTGCGAGCAACCTACCCTTTCGTGTTCCTCGACGAGTTCCAGGACACGACCTCCGCGCAGTTCGAGCTCGTCGGAACGGCCTTCTGTCCCTCCACGACGCACATCACGACGGTGGGCGACGACAAGCAGCGCATCATGGGCTGGGCCGGGGCGATGCCGAACGGTTTCCAGACATTCAGCGAGGCGTTCCACGCCCGACGCGTCAGCCTGCTGGCCAACTGGCGGTCGCACGCGGACCTTGTCGCGATCCAACACTTGGTGGCTGCCCATATCGACCCCGGGGTGGAGCGGGCGGAGGCGAAGAGAACTCGGTCAGTCGACGGTCAAGTATCTGCGATCTGGGTCTTCAGGAACAGGCAAGCCGAGGTCGACAGGTTGGCATCCTGGCTTGCGACGGAGATCCGTTCGGGTCGCGTCGAGGCACATGACATCGTCCTGCTTGTGAGACTCCACGCCGACAGGGTTGAGGCGGAGCTACAACCCGCCTTCGAGGCGGAGGGCATCGTCCTCCGAAACCTCGCGCGCAGCGTCGGCGAAGTGACGCTCCAAGATCTTTTGACGGAGGAGCTGACGACGCTCCTCCTGCCTCTCCTACGAGCCAGCGCGAGTACGCGGGCGCCGGAGGCTTGGTCCACGGCGGTGGAACGGATGACGGCGCTTCGGTTCGTTCACGACGATGACGTGCCGCGCCGCGTGATGCGTGATGTGGAAACCCTCACGATCTCAGTCCGCCGGTTCATGGCGGAAACCTCGCCGAAGGAGGCGCTCGCGGAGTCCCTGGTGTCGCTTCTTGTCGAAGGCATCGGCGAGGACCTGATCCGGCAATCCACGTCTGCCTATCAGCGCGGGGCCGATTATGGGCGCATACGCGACGGGTTCGTCAGCCTGCTGGGCGAGTGCATGTCCGCGTCCCGTGACTGGCAGGAGGTGCTGGATCGCTTCGAGGGCAAGGGACAAGTCCCCTTAATGACCATCCATAAGAGCAAGGGGATGGAGTTCCATACCGTCGTGTTCTTTGGGCTCGACGGTCAGAGTTGGTGGAGCCTGAAGCCCATGAACACCGAGGAAATGAACTCCTTCTTCGTCGCGTTGACCAGGGCCGAGCAGCGGGCATTCTTCACCTGTTGCGCCGAGCGAGGTCGACCGATCGGCTGGGTGGAGGAACTGCTTGGGGATGCCGTTCCCCGCGTCATTGGCGGGCCCGTCGACACTATCCCGCGAGACGGTGCCTAATCCGGGCATGTTGGCAATCAATCGCATGACGCCCGTCCCCTTGGTGCCGGCGCGGCACGCCGTCGTGGATTGACTGGCGTTCGTGTCCCGGATCGCAATGCCCCGGATATGAACCATAGGAACCCAGACCGTGCCGGACATTCGTCTATGACCGCCGCGCTATTGACCCTAAAAACGAGACATGAATTCCTGCCTAGGAGAAGGAGTTGGGCAATCCGTCATGGCGCTTGATCAAGACGGTTGCGGCCCGTTCCCGGAGGCCGGCACTCCCGCGGGCGAGACCAGGGTCGATCTGACGCTCCCTGATGTATGGGGCCTTGACGAGGCAGGGCTGGCACGCTGGTTCCCCCATCTCGATGGGCGATGGACCGACCAGACCAAGGCGCTGGTCCAGCGGTTCACCGCGTCGGGCCTCGACCTAAACTGGAACTGGTTCGAGACCGCCACCGACTGGCAGTGCACTTGTTGCGGACGCCGCAAACCCGAGATCGTGCGTCTTATCGAGGGCGGCACCCTGTTGGCGCACCTGCACGTTCACCACGACCATCTGCGCGAGCACCTGGGAGGACGTTTAAACGAGCGGTTTGGAATCCCCTGGGCCAAGAACGTACCCACGGCGGCACGCAATGCCAGCGACCACATGCGAGCCCTCGTGCTGCGCTTTCTCGACACGATGGTCTGCGACGGATGCAACGCTGCCGAGGGCGAGGCGAAGAAGGCGCTTGGGCGCGACGTCCATCGACATTTCTCGTTCACGCCCTCGGAGATCTCGCGTTTCGTTCGCCCGCGGGCGAACGCCCTACACGAGGTCGACATCGAGACGGCGCGAGCCATCTGGCTCGATCTTAGAGCAGGGTTCGAAGATAGGCTCGCGTTCGTCGAGGTCTTGGTGGAGCGTCTCGCCACCGGGTCTTTCGCGGTAGAGCGCAACGCCAACTCCCGGCCATTGGTGCAGCCTTCGGCCCTGGACGACTTCCTTGGCCGCCAGTTCCTGAAACAGAGTTCGGTTCGGGAACTTTGTTCGTGGCGCGGCCGTCTCTGGTCTGACTTGAGCGTGCGCTCCTTGAGCCGCGATGGCATCGGAAGGTCGAGGCGACCGCAGCGCTTATCCCGCGCGAGAACACCTACGGACGTGGAGTATGCCACCTTCGAGGAAAAGCCGAAGCGGGCCTGGGAGAGAACCTCTTCGGATTGGTCCTGCCCGGGCTGCGGGAGGGGCAAGCGCGCGATCCTAAGGCTGGGGGGCTCCGGGCAGTGGTTCGGCGAAATCCGGATCCACGAAGGCGTGCGGTTGGAGGGCAACGCGGAGAACCTAGCTTACCGACGTGAGCTCTACCCCGAGCATCTCGACGCCCCCGTCGTATCGGATAGGCGTCAGAGGTTCGTCTGCTCGGATTGCGGCGACGTGAGCTCCGAACTTCGGAGGGCCCGACCGGATTTAGGAACGCCCATGCTGACACTGCAGGACGTTCGCGATTGCCTCGGCGATATCCGCGACAATGAGAAGACCCACATTGACCTCGACCGGGCAGCGGAGAGGGCCGAAGGCAACTTCGACCTACAGCGGGCGGATTGGGAGTTCACGGTTCACAGGGACATCTCCGGCGACCTCTGGGCGCTTCGACTCCGCTACGGGTTGGCAGCGAAGGATGAGCTGCGAGCGGCATTGACGAGCTTCGCACACGCGTCCGGGGTGGCACCGGATGCAACGCCCGAAGCACTTGGATGGCTGTTGCGTCAGGGCAAGGCCTTCAGGAACCAGACTTGCGGGCCCGATTAGGGCAGCGAAACGCGTCCGACACTGAGAGTTAGGCCTGAAGGGACTTTCACGCTCCGGCAACGGAGAAGTCTGCGGTGGGCTCGGCAAGGCCGACTTTTCCATCCCGAGCTACCGGTGCCAAGCCTCGTGGTGACATCCAGTCCATAGGGCCCTGCCTTCTTCGCCCAGGTAGCACGGCGCCTACCGCCTATCGGGGCCATTGGGGAGGAGCTCCAACGTTCCCTCTCTCTCAGCCTAGGAAGTGGAAGGCCGTGCGGCGAACGATAAGGACACAGTCCCACTGTCGCGGTTCGCTGATCCCTTCGTCTACGAAGCATTGCGCTTCCGAACGAAAGGCCGCTCTGGTGGGCTACGGATGAGGTCCGCCCATTCAGCGATCCGGGACCGCACTCGTGTCGAGAAACCGGTTTCCTTGAACCTTCCGTTGACACCTGAGGATGGGGGACTTCCGCTTGGCGTCTGCAAGCCTTATCATCTGCTTCCATCAGGAAGGGACGTGGGGAGGACCCTGCGTCGAGTCAGTCGAATGAGTGATTTCCGGCAGATTTCCGAATTCATCGCGGCTGCGGGATCCTCCCGTCCCGCGACGCTTGCGCCTGGCCCCTCTCTCGACGACTTAAGCCGCTCGACCAGGCAGCCGCGGAAGCCTCAGGCAAGTGGGAGTGCGTTGGCCGCAGGAGATCGCCCCCGGGTCGATGGAAGCTCAAATATCGAGAGAGCAGCTCTGCGCAGGCTCAAAAAGAGGATCGCGCGTGTAGGCGCAACAGGACCAACCCTCCTGGAGGGATTGGAAGCCCTCAAAAACGAAGATGTATCTCGCCGGGAAAGCGAAGCTGCTTCGGTACCTCATGCGGTCCCACCGGGCGTTGACACTGCTTGGGCAGCCCTTGGGCGGGACATTGGGTTCCTTCCGGTATGGGATGGGATTGCGGTCATCGAGTACACGAGCCCGACCTATGTTGGCTCGCTGAGTGGGATCGATGGGGCACCGCAGAAAGCCGCTAGGCTGAGCGAGCTTCTCTCTGAGAGAGGTGGCGAGGACTCCACGTTGGTGGTGGCCATACCGAAGCTGCCTTCCGAGGAAACCGACGCGATTTGCGAGACGGGCGCCTACCTCGTCGAGGTGCCGGAAACGTTCTGGGCGCTTGATGCCACGGGCCGGATCGAGGTTTGCCGAGGCTTGGTTCCTGAGCCTAAGGGTATCGAGCACTTGCTCCCTGACATCACGGCCAGCGACATGAAGCTGTCCGAGAGGGTTGTCGGTGCGTATTCCGCCAGGAATTCAGGCCTTGACGCGGAGGACGTCAAGGAATGGCTTCGTAGGCTGGATGAAGCTCAGCGGGTCGCATAAGTCGACCGCATGCACATGGACCCGGTGCTGGTGGCGCATGCCGCTGGCGACAACTGCTTCGAGATCAGTGGTGAGTTCGCGCCTGCGAGCATCCGTGACCAGATGGTCAGGGCGCGCTTGGTCGTCGATCGCCTGATCGAAAACGGCCTCCTCGACAACGAAAGCCTTAGCCTTCTCGTGATCGGGGCAGGATCCACGGGCCTGACGGCGGCGATCCGCGCAGCAAGCTTGGGCGTCAGGACCGTCGTTGTGAGCAAGGACAAGCCCGGCTTTCGATTGAGACGCTGCCTATCAAGAGACGTCGAGCCGACGCTCTACGATTGGCCGGCTTCGCACTGGCCGGAGGCGCGCTTCCCATGGGCCGGTGAAACCATGCCACTGACCTGGGAGGCCATGGTCGCCAGCCGGATTGCCATCGATTGGAGCAATCAACTCAGAGCCTGGCGGAGCAAGCTCGGTTCGTTGCTCGACATCCGGTATTCGACAACGGTCAAGCTCGCCTTCTCCCCTTCCGGAAGCATGCGGGATGACGTTGAGGCGACGTTCAACTCCCCAACGGTAACATACGCAACGGAGCGGTTTGGGGCGGTCGTCAGTTGCATCGGGTGGGGCAGTGAAAGTTGCGAGGCCATCTCGACGCCTCATGCCCAGAGTTATCGCGGCTTCGATTTCTGGGATACGGACCAGTTCCAGGGCCTGAATTGCGGATTGTCGTCGCAGCCGAACATCCTGATCTCGGGAGGCGGCGACGGTGCTCTCCAGGACCTTATCCGGATCTTGACGCGCAAAAGCGCGGCGCAGGCCTTCGCGCTCATCCTGGACGCCCTGCGAGGCCATGCCGGCGTGCTCGCGGCCATGACGGAAGAGATCCGCGAGGCGGAGGACATCGCCCGGCGTGCCTTGTCCTGGAACTTGCACGAGAAGCATGACGCCATGGCATTCAAGCGCCTTGAAGCCGCACATATCAGGGCCATCGCGCACCTCCAGGGATCGGCTGCCTGGCCGTCGGTCGACCGTGCCATCAAGGCGATGCTGATCCCTTCGATGCCCCTTATCCACTTGGTGCACTCCAAGCCGTACTTCGCTCAGTGCTACCCATTGAACCGGTTCATTGGCTTGCTACTCATCGCCGTTGCCGCCGGGGAGATCAGAAAACCGAACACCCGGGTCGTCCGCGTCGTGGGCAAAGGTCACATCTGCGAGGGGAAACCAAGGACTTGCCACGGCAAGGCCCACGACGTGAGCATCAGGGATGCTGCCGGTGCCATCACCACCACGACGTACGATGTCGTCATCCTGAGGCATGGCCTCGTGGGCCCGAAGCGCTTCCTTCCAGGTAAGGCCGTAAGGGTCAGGCAAATCCTGCCGTATTGCGTCCAGCAATAAGCCATTCAAGGATTAAAACTTCATTCCCGTTACGGTGCGCCGGAGGACGAAAAAGTCCGACGTCTGAAACCGGCAGCCCGCTCGTGGTGAGGATTAGACCGCGTCGTACAGTCCCGCCGGATCCTTAAGCATTCGTCGTCACCTCATTGGCGGGGGATTACGTCGCCGTACGACGGTATCGCTTGGCGCCATCTTCATCCTCGTCGAGGTCAAAGTATTTCCAATGCGTTATACGGACGCCCATTTTCTTGTTGAGCATGCCCCGGGTCAGCGGCTCGCCAAGGGCGTTGGCTTCGCCGGCCAATGATGCCGGGAGGAGCCTGAGGATATCCCGGTCCGGCACCCACACATCTTGCGGAAGAACATCCGCAATCGCACGCATCACCCTATCCCAGAACTCAGCCGCCTTCAGGTCCGAAACCCGCTTCCGCAACGCCGCCACGTCGGCCTCCAAGTCCACGCGACGCGCGCGGAGGGGCACCACCTCGCCCTCCATCTCCGCCAACCGAGCCCGCAGCAGCACGTTCTCTCGTGTCGCCACTTCAGCCTCGACATAGGCCTCGTCCATCAACTCACGTGCCGCCTGCTGCTCCGCATGCAATCGCCCGAGCTCGGCTTCCAGTCGATGGTTCGCCTCGATCATCGCAGCACCCCATAGGCCCCTAACGAAGCTCACGAGGTCGCCCTTCATGCGATCGGGGATGTCGTTCACCTCAAGACGGGCGTCGTAGTTCCGCGCAACCTTCCAACTCAGCAGGTGCGGACCGACCTCTCGGGACGTCCCACCCCGCCCGTGTTGTTGCAAAACCTCGATCACATTCCGCTGGCTGACACGCTTACCCGAACGACGGACCTCGTCCGCAGCCCGCCATACCTGCGTCTCGTCCGGCATCTCAACCCCCTGTCAAACAACGGATCTTATCCCGCACAGGGTTAATTCTTCCTGCCGTTTGGGAAGCAGGCTGCGGGATGCGCATCCCGCGTCCCGCTTCCATACGAGTCGCACTTACTAGCTGCGCCTGGTCGCCCGGAACGCCTGGACGAACCCTTTCTGTGGGTGATCGACCGCCCCTCATCGGGCCACGCCACCAATCGGGAGGTAAAAATTGCACGGGACCCTGGGCGCCCCATTTCCTGTCCGATAGGCCTGCCAAGCCCGCTACCTTACTGAGAATGAATCATTTTCATGATCGCTATACAATCAGCCCTGCTCATCGCGACCTTGCTGACATCTAGTGCAAACACAAAATTCCATAGCTCCCGCTAGATTATGACTTGAAATCGTATGGGATCAGCTGCATCTCGGGGGGCATGACCTCGATGATGAAATTCTCGGCGAACGGGACGGGGCATCCCGGACCGGCGCGCACTGATTCCTCCTCCTGCGGATAGCCTCGCGTCCAAACGCGATGCCCCGGGAGACCCATTTGACGGACCACTCCCGATGACACGATCCCATTCCCCCTTTCGAAAACCCGCTGCCGGCATCGCGGCGAGCATTGCCTCGCCTGCAACCCGTCACTGGCGCGCCAAGCGCCGTCCCGACCCCGACACCCGCGAGGGCTGACCCGGCGCCGAAGAGCGTGCCCGGCTGCCTCGTGTGGGGAGGCAGCCATGACACGCAATACTTCGACCGAGGAATTCCTCGCCTATCCCGAGCCCGATGACGACGGGACCGACGAACCTACCACCGTGACGTCGGGCTTGGTTGCCCCGCATCTGAGCCTCGGGGGTCATTTGCTGGAAGCGGCGATGACCCCGGCGCAACTGCGGCGGTTTCGGTACTCGCCCGGCCTTTCTGTCCTGATCGAGGCTCCGACCCCGGCCTGGGTCGCCCCCCTGCGCTCTGCGGCGGCGGGAATGGCAAACTGGCAGCATATCGAGGCCAGGGACGGGACCGCCAGGCACGCCCGGAAGCCCACCGAGGGCGAGAACGAGCTCGCCCGCGTTCTGGGAGCAGGGCATCGCCTGGTGGCCGTGAGCCACGCTCCTGAACGCCTCTTGCCGCCTTCCGTGGTGGCTGCCGCGGATATGAGGATCCGGACCGGCCACCCGACGGCGGCGGTGATCCGCAAGGCCATCCGTGACGCTACCGGAACATGGCCCAGGCCTGGCTCCGACAAGCTTGGGGCTAGGCTCGATTTCTTCGACCTCGTGAGCGCCATCAGGGTCGGCAGCGATGCCCGGTCATGCCTGGATCGTCTGGCGAGGGCGACCGCCGGCATGACGGTGGTGACCCAGTTCCAGGCGCATGTCCCACCGCTGGAGGACTTGTGCGGTTACGGCGAGGCGGGCCAATGGGCGAAGAGGCTGGTCGACGACGTGAATGCATGGCGCCGAGGCGAGATCCCAGATTTCTCGACCATCGACCGGCAAATCGTCTTCGCTGGTCCGCCAGGCACAGGAAAGACTACGCTTGTCGCAAGCATTGCCAAGTCATCCGGTTTGCCTCTGATCACGACCAGCGTTGCCAAGTGGTTCATCGACGGGACCGGCTACCTCGACAGTGTGCTGAAGCAGGCCGAGGCCACCTTTTCGAAGGCTGCGGATGCTGCCCCGGCGATCCTGTTCCTGGACGAGATCGACGCCATTCCCAATCGGGCGACCACCAGTTCGCGGAATGCGGATTACTGGGCACCTATCGTTGGGTACATCCTGCAGTTCCTCGACGGCATATCCTCCAGCGCGCCATCGTCGTTTAACCTCGTCATCATCGGTGCGACGAATTTCGGTGATGCCCTCGATCCGGCCTTGGTACGCCCGGGCAGGCTGTCGAGGGTCATCAAGATCCTGCCGCCCGATGAGGAGGCCATTCCCGGTATCTTGCGCCAGCACCTGGGCAAGGATCTCGAAGGCGTCGACCTTGGCCACATCGGAGGTGTCGCCGTCGGTGCCACGGGGGCGGTTATCGCGGGGTGGGCGAAGGGGGCAAGGCGACGGGCTCGCGTGGCACGGCGCCCGATGGAGATCGGCGACCTCATGGCCGAGATCCTTGCCCCGGATAACCGGTCACCGGGGGCGATATGGCGATGTGCCGTCCATGAGGTTTCACACGCCCTCGCGGCGCACATGACCGGTTCATGCGTTGTCCAGACGATCTCGATCCTCGCAAACCCCACCCAGGGCGGTCGCATGATCGGGGCCTACCCCGACGGAGAGGTCACGCGTACCCGTGCCGACATCGAGAACATGATCGTCACCGCCCTGGCCGGACGTGCCGGCGAGATCGTCTTCGGCATGGAGGCCTCTACCGGGTCGTATAGCGACCTAACGACCGCCACGAACCTCGCGGCCTCCATCCATGCAAGCTTCGGCATGGGCGAAGGTCTGGTGCAGCGGCGGCTAATGGATCGCGCTGCCTCACTGCTCGACGAGGATGCGAATTTTAGACGCCTCATCGAGATGTCGCTTAAGGCCTTCAGCGCCCAGGCGGTGGAGATCATCACCCGCTACCGCGACCTCGTCGAGGTCTTGGCCAATCGCCTAGTCAAGGACCGCCAGATCGACGGCGTTGCCTTCCGTGAACTCATTGATGGCTATGAACGCAAGCTCGTTCAGGGTCCCGCCACCCGGAATGGGGGACCCCGCCATGGATGAGCAGCTTCTCGCGTTCTTAGGCACCTTGGTCGAAGTGCGATCCGAGCTCGGCGAGGGTGTCTACGAGGCGGCAATCGAGCGGGCCAGGGTCGCCGTTGCCCACGAAGTGCTCGTTGAGGCGGAGCGGAGGGCCATCCGGGGACGACGCTCAATGGTTACCCATGGCCACGCCCCGGGGGTTGTCATCGCATTCCCGGGCAATCCTGGTCATGCCTGAAACTAACCGGCCATGACGTCACGAATTGGATCGCACTCTCGAAAAACGCTCGACCGTTCCATCATTCCCTGGGCTTTGATCAATCGCCCAGGGTTTTGTTAACCTGATGGCAGGGGAACTCTGGCAGTATAAAACTCCCGACCAACAGACGCGAACCCGGCCATGACCTGGCCCAGACCGGAGGAGGCAAACATGATCTGCATGACCAGCATCGCTCTCCGGCTCGGTGGCGTTATGAACGCTGCACGCCTTCCCGGTTGGAAATGACCCGGCGCCCTCTTGGGCGCCCACACCTTCGACATCGACCGAAGGCCCCCATCATCACGCGATGCCGCCGATATTCCCGATAGCCTCGCCCCTTCGCTGAGTACCGGCGCCCTTCTCGCCCATATCATCCCCGAACTCATACCCTCCGTCCGGCGCTGCTTCCATGCTGGTGCTTCCCCGCCGGAGCTGACTTGGCACCTCAGCGGTGCCCTAACCTTCGCACCCTTCCGAAGGCACGCCCGAAGGCGTGCGGTGTCTTGCCCGATCCCCAGGAGTTCGCCATGTCAGGACTTGAACGCATCCTCGCCGCAATGGCCTCCGGCGAAAACATCCCCGGCCACATCGCGGATTTCCTCGATCCCAAAGGGGGACAGGCGCGTCGTTGCCAAAGGGAGACATGGGCGCAGCCGTTCGCGTGCAGCCCGATCTCATCGGCGTCGACTTCGCTGGAATGACCCCGGACCGGAAGCTCGCCCCTCGCAAGACGGGCCCTCAGGTCGGTACGGTCAGCGATCCGGTTCGAGGCGCCAGCCTGATGAAGCGCGTGCACCGTGATCGGGGCGTCACCCTGAGTGACGCTCACGTGGACGATCAGGTGGCCCAGGTCATCGTCGGCCTGATCCGTGTCCGGCGCGCCCTTGACCCGCTGACCTTCGACAACCTCCTGGGATCGGTCCTCGCCGAGATCCAGATTGGGCTGGACGTGGCGGAGGAGCGGTCGCTGGAGGAATTTCACACCCGACCCACCGGCCCGAACGTGGTCCGGTTCCCCGGTCTACGCCCGGAAAGGAATAGTCAAGCATGACCCAAGGAAGGAGTCGATGGTTCTTGAAACCGATCGTTTCGTCCTGGGCGCCGAACGCCATTTCTGGCATAAGGAAACCATGACGAACGCAACGCAACACATGGCCGCCTTCGCGTGGGCCTACCGTCAGTCCGGCTCCAAAGCCTGAGGTCGTTGCGGACCTTCGGCCGGGAGCACCGGCCGACCTAAGCCCCCGAGGGACGGCCGCCCAGCGGCCACGCACCGGCGCAATGCCGGACCGGGAGGCTATCATGTACCTTAATGTAAAACCCCCACGTCTTGCACGGCAATTGACGCCGGTTAGTGCATTTGCGCGCCGGCAGATCCCTGCCTCACAACAAGTCGAGGCCTTGGGTCCGTCTCATCACCCTTGCCTGGAAGTGAACAGCCATGCCCGCGGTCGTGTCGAAAGACAGTTCTGCCGCCCACCCACCTGTATCCCTTCATCGCTCCGCGCGCTCTTACGCGACGGGTCACTCAACCGGAGGATGCCTCGATGACACCCTCGAAGCCGTTAAGAAGCTACGCGTCCGACGCGTTCTTCTCTGAAACGCCCACACTGGGTCGCAAGAACACTGAAGACCAGACGGCTCAACTCAGCAGTCTCATGAACCCGGCCGGCTCCGGTCAGTCCGACTTCCGCAAAGCAGGCTCCTGAGCAGCGTGTCGGAATCCGACTGACCGAACCGGCGGCCCGCCTGCGGACCGCCTCCCAAGTCCCCGCCCTCGTGATGGGCAACCGGGAGTCAGTACGATGAGGGGAGCGTTTAGGTACGCTGCCGATGAAGGCGGCGAAGTGGAAGGCTTGCCTTGCGGCGACGGCGGTGAAGTCGACCTCCATTTCGAGCGCGTGTTCACCATCGCCGAGGTGTCGGAAAAGCTTGGCCTTTGCGTTCGACAAGTGAAGGCTCACATCGACGACGGCAACCTCATCGCCGTCGATGTTGGGCGCGGCAAGGAACGTAGAGACCTGCGGATCCTCGATGAGGATTTGGAAGGCTTCGTGCGCCGTCGAAAGACCGGTGCCGTTCCGACGCTGCGCGCCGCTAGGGATCCGATTACCCCTCCGCCATTGCCGTCAGCGCCGAAGGGCTACGCCGCCCGCAGGGAGGCACGACTAGCCGCTCGGCGCTGATACCCAACGGTCTGCGCCAGACCGCCGACGGAACTCAATCCGTCGGCGGTCCCAACCACCCCTCAACCGAAATGGCCCTGAACCACTCCATCGGCACCGCCCGTGGAGACAGGAGCCGCATGTCCAAAAAAGGTAGGACCGGACGATGAGCACAACGACCGACACCAGCACGATCACCGCCATCCAGGCGATTGCCACCAAGAAGTGCAAGGCTGCCAGTAAGAAGGGCAAGTCTCCTGCACTAGTCTGGAAGCCGGAGAATAGTCCGTTTTACCACATGGACTTTCGCGTGAAGAAGCAGAGGGTCACAGGCTCGACAGAGTTAAGTGATAAGCGTGCCGCAACTGTCTTTGCTAAGGCTGAGCGAGACAAGGTCATCGCGCTTCAGCAAAAGCTTGGAGCCGCGCGGGGACGCGACATCACTTTCCTCGCCGCAGCTGACCGCTACTTCAGCGAGCGTGGGCAGTTCGCGACTAACAGCTACAAGATCGAGATGGCGCTCGATTGGCTCACCGATCGCATTGGTGAGAAGACCATGATCTCTCGTATCGACGACGAGATGGTGGCTCGTCTGATGGCGGAGCGGCGCCAGATGTACCGCTACGACAAGCCAAAGTGGGGGCGTGTTTCGACAAACACTGTAAATCAGCACGTTCTAGATATTATCCGGGTCGTGTTGACCCGGGCACGGAAGAGCTGGAAGATCCCGCTCCCTGATGAGCCAGATTATAAGCTCCATCGGTTGCCAATCAAGGAGCGCGTGCAGGAACTCAAGGTTCGCCAGGAAATAACCTTGAGTGGGCAGCGTCAAGATTACTGGGCTTTGTGCCAGTTCGTACTCGTGACAGGGTTAAGGAAGCGCGACGCTCTTATCATCTGGGAAAGCGTCGACTGGGAAGATCGCGTCATACGCACCACAGTCAAGGGTGACAAGCATCATGAGGTGCTGATCACGGACGAAATCGAAAAGATGCTTCTTGCGCAGCAGGGGCATCACGAGACGTTCGTTTGGACTTACGTGGAGACCAGAAATTGGACCAGGAAGAAGACAGGAGATACTTTCCGCGTAGGTGAGCGTTATCCAATCACCTACAACTCATTCAGCTCTAACTTTGCCCGGATGCGTGCAAATGCTGGGCTAAAGGACATCCGCATCCACGACCTGCGAAAGACTGCAGGCGCGCGCATGCATCGAGCGACAGGTGATTTGGTCGCGGTTCAGTCTTTGTTGGGCCACGCGAACATATCACTCACACGGAAGCACTACATTCGCATCACTTCGCAAGACGTGAAGCAAAGAATGCTGGCGACAAGCGCCTACTACGCTAAGCTTTTGGCGAGCGCAAAGAAGGGCGGGGCTGACCCATCAGAGGCCAACGAGGCGTAGGCCGGGTGCAGTTTGTACGTAAGCGGAGGCGCTCGAAGGGGTGCCCCCGCTTTTTTGTCAGGTGTCAGCCTGCGGTCGCAACAATCGCGTCAGTAGGCCATCAAACGCTGCGCAAGCGGTCGCAGAGATCATAGGCCAAATCACGGTGGCTCGGCGGGAAGTCTCTCGGCTCCCCGAGCGTACTAAGGCGCCTAGCGAATGCCGTCAGCATGGATGCCACGGATACCCAAAACCAGTCGGGTACGGGATCCTTTGCAGCATCTAAAACAGCCCGAAGGCGTTCGCGGACCGGCGGATGATCCTCGGAAGCGTCCCAAAGATCACGAGGGGTTACGACGAGGATGGTAAGCTGAGCGATAATGACACCCAGGATACGCTTAGCACGAACCCAGCCAGGACGATTTGGGTGATGCTCTTGCTCGTATTTGACGGCTCCGTCGAGCATCAGGCTGAGTGCCCATGCATCACAGGCACGCTCTTCCTCAATGATGTCATGCGGTGCATCTCCGCCCGCATCAAAGAGGGCATGCCGGATCTCGTGAGCAAACACATATGTTCCGGCCATGCATACGAGATCGAATGTCGCCTTCTCCTCAGGGTCTGGCAGTTTCATCCCCTCGGCCGGGAAGGGGACATCCGATGGCCAGTCGAAGTCTGCAAGCGAAAGTATCCCCGAGAGGCCGCGCACTTTGTCGTAGACCCTGTCGAAGGCCCCATCCCGCTCGGCCTGCGCTGGCACCTCGCCCCAGCTAACGGGATCAAAATCAAGATTTTCGAACGCAAGGACCGTGAGGGCGTAGTTGTAGGCCTGGGTAGCGCGCCAGGCTGCATAGCCGGTAAGCCAGATCTGGCGGAGTGCGATTTCATTGACTTGGATCGTTTCTGTTCCGGGAACGAAGCCGAGCATAAAACCGTCTCGGTCGAGCAGCCGCACTCTGTCCTGCGCTAGCCCCCATTGGGCTTTGAGTTCAGCCTCACGTTCAGGTACGGCGCCGCTAAAAAGCGTATCCACAGCTGCTGAAACGTCCATCACGTCCTCCTCAGGCGACGTCGGCTTTGGTCAGCGATGCTGGGTATAGCAACAGCAGGCTGGCGTCATATGCCGGTGAGCGGATCCTCCGCTTGCCCAGGGCCCATTTTGAGGCCGGGCTTTTAGTGGTGTCTATGCTGCTCGGCGGCGATCACTACGCCCGGTTCACACAAAGTCCCGAAATTGATTCCAAATCGCCCTGCGTGATCGGGGCATCTTTAAGCCGTTCCAATGACTTAGCCTGGCGACAAAATGAAGTGAGACACTTCCTGCTTCCGTTTAGAGGGTAAGTCGGAAAAAGCCCTAATCTCGCTCGACCTGAGATGGATAAGTGGCTGATTTTGCTGGCGCTTGCCTCCTGCGGCAAGCATGGGATTGGCATTTCAATCAAGGCATCTGCGATGCATGGATCTGCAGGCATTGCATCACTTCGGGCCCTAAATCACCAAACTCGTTCCAAACTCAAAACGCCCGGTTTTTAGGTGGCTGATGAGGCGAAGTTGTCTTAGGTGCTCGCCCCGGACGCCTGAATGTTAAGCCTCTGCCGATTACGCGGCCATACGATCGAGGAGTTCGGAATTGGGCTATCCGAGAGGTCCCCTCCTCAAGACCCTCGCGGCGCGTATCCTGGCGAACCTCGATCATGTCGAGGAGCACGCCCCATTGTCTCAAGCGGCCCAAGATGTCCTTAGCAGGTGCCTTCGCACGCCTACCCGAGCGCTATCGATTATGGCGTAGCAATGACTGCTTAGGCCTGCCGAACCTCCGAAACTGCCGTTCTACATTCCACCCGACCCAGCCGCGCATTCCTCCGATCCCGATGCCCGTACGCGGACGTCGAACCATAAACGCCCTAAGAACGGGATCTTCTCGACCAGTGCTTGGCTGCATCCGGATACCTATCGGTCGATGCAAGCGAACTTCAGGACGACGTGTCCGCGGATTGGAGTTGGCGCCGCTACGATGCCGGGATGCCATGGTCTTTATGGCCCAGGGCATGACGCACTCGCCGATTGTGGCTGCCAGCTGGGCTGATATGGTTCGCCCGTCAATCGCCGGGGCGACCCTAGCAGCAGGATCGCAAGCACCCCTTGCGTTCAAGGTCCGGCCAGGCGATCATGCGGACTCATAAAGGACCGTAACGATGAAACGCTTGGTGCCGCCCCCGACCGCCTGATCCCGGAGAGCGATGCCGCGCGCCCAGCCTCCGCCATTGCGAGAGGCTGCCATGCCCCAAGTTCATTTCGTCTCGGATTCCCACGTTGGGCACCAGGCCCTCCTCAGTCCGAGGATGCAGACACAACGGTCGTTCGCTTCGATCCGGGAGCATGACGAGACCCTGGTCGAACGCTGGAACGCCGTCGTCCGCACGGAGGACACAGTCTGGCACCTGGGCGACTTCGCCTACCGGTGCACCGAGGCGTACGCTCTCTCGATATTTTTGCGCCTGAACGGACGTAAGCTCCTCATCCGGGGCAATCACGAAAGGATCGGTGAGCGTCTTCCCTGGGCCGAGCCCGTCCGGGACGTGGCGATGATCACCCTGCCGGACTCGGAGGGCGTGATGCGGTCCATCTGGCTGAGCCATTACCCCCACGTGAGCTATCCACGCTCGAACCGGGGCGGGCTTCACCTGCATGGGCATTCCCATGGCTCGGTCCCGGGCACGGCGACGCGGGCAGATGTCGGCGTGGATTGCTGGGACTGGGCCCCCGTGACGTTGGACCGGATCCTAGCGCGCTTGGCGACGAACGGATCGGGGACATGACTGCCTCCCGCCTTTGGGTTTTCTCCGACCTGCATCAGGACTGGCCGGAGAATGCCTGGGACCCTGCTGCGCATGCGCCGGCGGGTGGTTTCGACGTGGCGGTCGTCGCCGGTGACGTGCACATGCCCCTGGTCCGGGCGCTGGAGTGGCTGGGCGAGCGCTTACCCGGCGTTCCGGTGGTCTACGTGCCCGGCAACCACGATTTCTGGTGGGACCGGGGTGAGGAGCGCTACACGATCCATGACCAGCTGACCCGGGGGCGTGAGCGGGCGGACGCGCTCGGCATCCATCTCCTGATCGACGACGCGGTCATCATCGACGGCGTTCGGTTCGCAGGTGGCACCCTCTGGACGGACTTCCGCCTGGGGTCATTCGACCTGAACCATGGCTTTCGGACCGCCCAGGGGCGTGGCGGGATGGTGGATTACCGCCGGATACGGACGGGTCCGAGGTCGCGCAATCGCATCGAGCCCGAGGAGGTGCTCGCGATGCACCGGATCACCCGTGCCTTCATCGAGGACACCCTGGCCGTGAATCATCCCTGCCCCACGGTGGTGGTGACCCACCACGCACCCCACCCGGCGAGCCTTCCCAGGGCCGACGCGGACCTTCGGTGGTGCGATGCCTCGGACCTGTCCGATCTTATCCTGGCCCGGGGCCCGGACGTCTGGGTACACGGCCACGTCCACCATGCCTCGGATTACCGGGTGGGTGAGACGCGAGTGGTCTGTAATGCGAGGGGGCATACCGGGGAGCGTACCGGTTTCCGGCCTGGCAAGGTGCTTCAGATTGGCTGGGCGTAGTTCGGTAAAAGCGCTCAACACCAAGTGAGGAACAGGCCCCACTTAACACATTAGCCTGCTCTCGTTGGTTACCACTCTGGGGTTCGTACCGTTGTCCCGGTATGGCCGTAGGCTTAGGCCCGACGTCTTATGCAGGGATTCACTTCGCGACGAGGCGTTGGACGATACGGATGTAGAAAACAAGTTGTCCGGACAGTCCCATTACCGAATTATAAAGTGCCGTCCCCTGGCACTTTCGCGGTAGGAGGTACCGTACGTCTGCCAGCAAGTTTGCGCGGGCTCCTTCGCCTGTCTACGGTATCGCTTGCCACCACCTCATAGCGGGGGATCTTGTCGATTTCTGGCTTGAGTGAGCGGGGCGGGAAATGCCCGTACTTCTTGCCTTCGGTGCTGGGCGCATGCCCCTGGATGTAGTCGAGCTTTGTCGAATCGACACCGGAGATCCTGGCCACCGTCTTGAACCGGTGACGCCACCCATGGTTGGGCTGGACGTTCGGATCATTGACGCCGAGCACGCGAACCCACTCGGCGATCTTCTGCCCCATCCTGACGCTGGGGGGGGTCGCGGGAGAGCCGTTACGGCTACGCCCCAGGTTGTAGAACAACGGACCTGCTGGCTTCTTCTTGACGAAGTCCAGGAAGCCCTGCTCGATAAGGTGCTCGTGGATCGGGACCTCACGTGCGTTGCCGTTCTTTGTCGTACCCGCCTCGGGGGTTATGTCCACGACCCAGATACCCTGCCTTAGTTTCACGTCCTGCCGCCGGAGCTGTGTCATTTCATTGACGCGGGCTCCCGAGTAGGCGCAGAGCCACGGCACCCAGCGGCGGGCATCCTTCAGTTCGCGCGAGGAAAGATCGTTCTGTGGCGCCAGCGATGCCGACAGTATCATCTCAGCTTCCTCGTCCTTGAAGTCAGGCTCCCTGAAGGTCTTTTTCTTCTTCACCCTCACCGTAATGTCGGCGGCCGGGTTGGAACCGAGCATGGATTGTTCCACTGCGAAGCCCAAAAGCGCCTTGGGTGCTGCCAGGTAAACGTCCCGGATTGTGAGCGGCGCAAGCTTAGAGCCCTCGCCAGACACCTTGTCGCGCCAACGGATCACGTCCTCCTTGGTAACCCTACGCAGGTCGTCGAAGCCGACGAAAGCAATGAACCTCCTCAGGACCGGATGCCACCGCTTAACGGTCGCCGCGCTTGCCTCTGTCTCCTTTACGTATTTGGCCCAAAGCTCCTCGAACTTCAGGGGTGTGACAGCCGACAGTGACGCCGGGAAGCGGAGGGCGTTCGCGTCCGGGGTATAATCGCCCTGGGCGTTCCGCAGGAGAGTTTCATGCGCCATCCGGGCCGCCTCCCCGGCGGCCAGTACGATGCGGCGACGGTCCTCCTCGGAGACGACGAAGCCCTTGGAAGCCAGGAATTCGTCCACGGTTGCGCCGACACGGATGTCGACCACTGCATCGGCCTCGGTCCAGCCGGCCGCAAGCCTGAGCGCCGATGGCTTTTTCTCAAAGCGTCCACGCAAATCCGGCTGGCCGGTTTTCGCTTCCGTCGGATGAGGTGTCGATGGCGCGGGCTGAAAGCGGTCACGCAGTTCCTGCAGGACCCTGTCCGCTCCTATCAGCCGGCGCCAGTGCTCCGCTGGACCCGGCTCGTCGGAATGTTCGGCCACCTTTGCCCGGTAGATGTCGCCAGCCAGGGCACTGACCTGCTTGGCAGTGAGGGGTTGGACACCGTTGCGGAGGTTCGCCCAGCGTTCCTCCAGCTTAGAGGCGGCCGCATACTGGAGGGCCCTGGCCTGGGCCGGGTCCTTGGTCCCGAGCGATTTCTTCTCGTGGGTACGGCCGACGAGTTCGATCAGGTCCTGAGGCACGCGCCTTCGGAGGTAGTAGACGCCGGTCTTCGGATGCTTCCAGGGTCGGGCCATTGGCAAGGGCAATGTGTACCACCTGTGTGTACCACCAGGCGGACGAGAAAGCCAAGATAATCAATAGGTTGAGTCGGATCAGGCACTTAGGGGAGTGCTTGGCGGAGAGGGGGGGATTCGAACCCCCGATGGGCTTGCACCCATGCCGCATTTCGAGTGCGGTACAATCAACCGCTCTGCCACCTCTCCGCGGGGCGCCTCGATGAGACGGAGGCTCGTTAGCACGAGTGCGGCGGAGATCGCAAGACGAGAACCGCCCCGCCAACCGATGATCCGCCCCGTTACCGGAGGCGGCCGCTGCCAGCGGCCGCCTCCGGTCCATCGTTCAGGCGCGGGCGCCCAGCGCTGCGGCGACCTTGCGGGCGAAAGCGACGGGATCGCGCGGGGTGTCGCCGTCTTGGATGCGGGCGAGATCGACAAGGGTGGAGGCGGCCTCGGCAACGTCCTCGCCGGCTGCCGCCTTCGCGCCGAGGGAGACGATCAGCGGGTGGCGCGGGTTGATCTCGAGGATCGGCAGCCCGCCCGAGCCGCGCCCGGCCCGGCGCAGGAGACGCTGCATCTGCAGGTCCGGCCCGCCGCCGGAGGCCGAGAGCACCACGGCGCTCTCCACGAGGCGATCGGTGGTCCGCACGTCGGCGACGTCCTTGGCGAGCGCCGTCTTCAAGGCGGCGATCAGGGCATCGACGGAAGCCGGTGCCTCGCCATTCTCCTCACCGGCAGCGATCTTTGAGAGGTCGAGGCCGCCCTGCGTCACGGACCGGAGGGGCTTCTCCTCGAAGCGGCCGAGCTGTTCGGGCCAGAACGCGTCGACATGGTCGGAGAGCAGCAGCACTTCGACTCCGCGGGCGCGGAACCCTTCGAGCTGCGGAGAGGAGGCCAGGGCGTCGGCATCGTCGGCGACGAGATAGTAGATCGCTTCCTGGCCGTCCTTCATGCGCAAGACGTAATCCGGCAGCGAGGTCCAGCCGTCCACCGCGGACGAGCGGAAGCGCAGGAGCGGGGCGATCTCGGCGCGGCGCTCGTAATCCTCGTAGATGCCCTCCTTGAGGACGGGGCCGAAATTCTCCCAGAACGGCTGATAGCCCTCGGCATCCTTGGCCCTGGTCGTCAGTTCGGAGAGGACGCGGCCGGTGACCGCACGCCGGATCTTCGTCAGCACCGGCGTCGCCTGCAGCATCTCGCGGGAGACGTTGAGGGGCAGGTCCTCGGTATCAACCACACCCTGGACGAAGCGCAGCCAGGTCGGCAGCAATTCGGCCTCGTCGGTGATGAACATGCGACGGACGTGGAGGCGCAGCTTGCTGGCGCGCTCGCCTTCCACCGCCTGGAACGGCTTCATGCCGGGGATGAACAGCAGCGCCGAGAATTCGAGCGCGCCCTCCGCCCGCCAGTGCAGGGTCGCCCAGGGCTCGTCGAAGTTCATGCCGACATGGCGGTAGAACTCGGTGTACTGCTCCTTCGTCACCTCCGATTTCGACTTGCGCCACAGGGCCGTGCCCTGGTTCGCGGTCTCGGTCTTGCCTTCGGAGACGATGGCGACCGGCACGGTGATGTGGTCGGCCCATTTGCGTACGACGTGGTCGAGCCGGTAGCTCTCCAGGTATTCGTCGGCATCTTCCTTGAGGTGGAGGACGATGTCGGTGCCGGGCTCGTCGCGGGTCGCCGCCTCCAAGGTATAGCTGCCCTGGCCGTCGGAGGCCCAGGTCCAGGCCTCGTCTGCGCCGGCGCGGCGCGAGGTGACGGTGACGCGGTCGGCCACCATGAAGGCGGAGTAGAAGCCGACGCCGAACTGCCCGATCAGGCTGGGTTTGTCCTCTGCCTTCCCGTCGCCGAGCGACTGGCTGAAGGCGCGGGTACCCGAACGCGCGATGGTGCCGAGGTTCTGCGCCAGCTCGGCCTTGGTCATGCCGATGCCCGCATCGGCGACGGTCAGGGTGCGCGCGGCCTTGTCGGGCGAGATCGTGATCGTCGCGTCGGGCGACGGTGCCGAGACCGCCTGTGTCAGCGCCTCGAAGCGGCGCCGGTCCATGGCGTCGGCGGCATTGGCCACCAGTTCGCGCAGGAAGATTTCGCGGTCGGAATAGAGGGCGTGGACGACGAGGTCCAACAGCCGCCCGACCTCGGCACCGAATTCGTGCCGTTCCAGGGTATCGCTCAAGGGGTTGCCTCCGGGGATCGAACGCTGGGCGATATGACCCCTGCTGCACGGAAATTCAATGCGCGCGGGCGTTTGCCTGGCCTTCCGGAGAGCCGGTCCGGACCTGGACGGACCGGGGGCTCATCTCCGCACGCCGCCGAGGGAGCGCATCTTCGCGGACATGCAACCATGTCCGCTCTCAGGCGTAGCCGTGCCAGACGCAACATTTTGAGGGACGGTGACGATGGAACCGATGAAGCCGATGAAACCCATGGAGCCAATGAAGCCCATGGAACCCATGAAACCCATGAAACCGATGTCCGGCGGCGAGGCCTGGTGGCCGCAGGAACTCGGCCAGCCCTCCACCAGCGGCGGACAGAACGGAATGCGCTACGCCTTCTTCCCGGATTCGCGCCGCCTCGTCATAGACACCGACGGCAAGCGCACGACCTACGATACGGGCGACCACCAGATCAGCGGCGTTTCCCAGAGCAACGGCTCCGCGCCGACCTTCTCGTCCCGGCAGGGCGACGTGTCGGTGAAGGACCTGAAGACCGTCGACTGAGTATCGGCGCGGCGCCGGGGCTCGGCCCGGCGCCGCGAACTCCGGCGATCGACATAGCTCACCAGCACCGGGCAATCGCGTTCCGTCGGTCGTGTGCCTGGGCGTGGTGTAGCTCGGTGAGGACCACCACGATCACCGGCTTGGGCCGGGACGATCAGGCTGCCAGAGTGGGCAGGCTGACCAGGGGATCATCGCCGATCGGGGCGATGCTTTCCAGGGTCATGTAGCGCGACCGCTGGACGGCCCATTCGTCATTCTGTTCGAGCAGGATCGCGCCGACGAGACGTGTGATGGCGGCCTCGTTGGGGAAGATGCCGACCACCTCGGTCCAGCGCTTGATCTCGCCGTTCAGGCGCTCCAACGGACTGGTCGAGTGCAGCTTGACCCGGTGGGCGGCCGGGAAGCCCATGTAGGCCAGCACGTCGGGCTCGGCCGTGTCCATCAGGGCGGCGAGCTTGGGCACCTTGGGGCGGAGTTGGTCGGCCACCCGTCGCCATTGCTGACGGGCCGCCTCGGCATCATCCTGGGCGAAAGCGGTGGCGATGAAGGCCGAGACGACGCGCCGCCCGCTGCGGCCGGCATGGGCGAGCACATTCCTCATGAAGTGCACCCGACAACGCTGCCAGGTGGCGTTCATCACCTTGGCCACCGAGGCCTTGATGCCCTCGTGAGCGTCCGAGATGACGAGCTTGACCCCGCGCAGGCCGCGCCGGGCGAGCTTGCGCAGGAAGTCCGTCCAGAACGTCTCGGCTTCCGACGGGCCGACATCCATGCCGAGGACTTCGCGGCGGCCGTCGGTGTTCACGCCGACCGCCACGATGACGGCGACCGAGACGATGCGCCCGTCCTGGCGGACCTTCACGGAGGTCGCGTCGATCCAGAGGTACGGCCACTCGCCCTCGATGGGGCGGTCGAGGAATGCGCCAACCCGCTCGTCGATCTCCTGGCACAGGCGCGAGACCTGGCTCTTCGACACGCCCGTGCCGCCCATGGAGGGTCCCTATCGCGGCTTGCCGCGATGGGTGCCCTGTCTGGACCAGATCATCCACCGAGCGGGTCGAGATG
>NZ_BPQT01000064.1 GCF_022179405.1 Methylobacterium marchantiae | reverse complement strand
AGAACCCTCGTGGCCGCGAAGGACGCCCGTCGAGAACGTCCAGGCAACCTGCAGCTGCTTCACGTTGCTGGCGTTGATCTGGTCGAGCTTCGAATAGCGCGTGTTGGCGTAATCGACCGTCTGAAGAACGGGATCGTCCGCGCAAGCCGGGCCGTGCGCGACGAGACAGATCAGCAGGCCCGCGACTCGGAAGCGGCTTCGCATCGGCGGTTCTCGATGTCTCGTGCGTTTCGAAGGGGCTCGTCTATCATCACGGAGGGATCGGATTCCGTGGTCAGTATGTCGCTGCCATGGCCGCGACCATCCTTGCCATCGGGCCCGAACTCGTCTATGCGCCGCACCTCGCGTTCGCTCCGGCTGGGGGCTGAACGGACGGTGCCGGCCTGTCCGGCATGCGGAGTTCGCTCCATCGTCCCGTGTCTCCGCCTTCGATCAACCGCTCGGGCCTTCAAACGGCTCGAAGGGCTTGGCGCCGGGTGAAACGCGTTGAACCGGCCCGACGATCGACATCCGCACATCCGTGCCGTCGGGCCCCTTTTGCTATGAAGGGCCCGTTATGCCTCTCTACGAACACGTCTTCCTGGCGCGCCAGGACGTGACGTCCCAGCAGGTCGAGACCATGGTCGAGACCTACAAGGGCGTCATCGAAGCCAATGGCGGCAAGGTCGAGAAGATCGAGATGTGGGGCGTGAAGTCCCTCGCCTACCGCATCAAGAAGAACCGCAAGGCGCATTTCACGCTCCTCAACGTCGACGCCCCCCCGGCGGCGCTCGCCGAGATGGAGCGCCAGATGCAGATCTCCGAGGACGTCCTGCGTTTCATGACCGTCCGCGTCGAAGAGCTCGAATCCGAGCCGTCGGCGATGATGCAGAAGCGCGACCGCGACGATCGCAAGGATCGCGAGCGCGGCCGTCGTCGTGACGACGAAGGCTTCGGTGGTGGTGGATTCGGTGGCGACCGGGATCGTGGTGACCGCGGCGATCGCGGCGACCGTCCCGAGCGCAGCTTCGGCGGGGAGAACTAAGCCATGGCATTCGGTGCTGGACCTGGTGCGGCTCCTGCCGCTGGTGGCGGTGCGGGTGGCGGACGTCGTCCGTTCTTCCGTCGTCGCAAGACCTGCCCCTTCTCGGGCGCGAACGCGCCCAAGATCGACTACAAGGACGTCAAGCTCCTGTCGCGCTACGTCTCCGAGCGCGGCAAGATCGTTCCGTCCCGCATCACGGCGGTGTCGGCCAAGAAGCAGCGCGAACTCGCCCAGGCGATCAAGCGCGCCCGCTTCCTCGGCTTCCTCCCCTACGTGATCAAGTAAGCCGCTGTCCCGGCCCGGCTCTGCCGGGCCGGGACCTCTGCCGCCTGAGCGGCAGTGTGCAGTCGCGCTCGCGCCGCCTCAGGCGGTGAAAGCTTTTCGTACCGGTAGCCGATCCGCTGCCGGACGTCGTTGGGGCGAGATGAAACGCCTCTAACCCTGCCCTTTTTCCGGGACAGCGGGACAGCGGGATCGATGACACAGTTTCTCGGTATCGGCATCGGCGCGGGCCTCGTCTCCGCACTCCTCTTCGGCGTCCTGCTGAAGGGCACGCTGCTGTCGATCGTCCTCTATCTGCTCGCCCCGCTCCCGATCCTGATCGTGGGCCTCGGCTGGAGCCACAAGGCCGCGCTCGTCGCCGCCGTCACGGGCGCCATAGCGCTCTCCTTCCTGCAGCCCTTCCTCGGCCTCGGCTTCCTCGCCTATCTGGCCCTGCCGGCCTGGTGGCTCGCCTATCTCGCGCTGCTCGGACGCCCGAACGCCGACGGCACCATGGAATGGTACCCGACCGGGCGACTGCTCGCCTGGACCGCCGGTACGGCCGGGCTCGCCTTCGTCGCCATCGCGGTCATCGCCTCGCCAAACTTCGACACCTTCCAGAACCAGCTCCGCGGCATGACCCGGACTCTGGTGAAGACGCAGGGTCAGGCGCGCGCGACGCCTCCCGCCGCGACACCGGCGGAGACACCCTCGAATAAGGGCGAGCCCGGCGAGGGCGCAGCCAATCAACCGAGCACACCCGCCGAGACCGGTACCGACCAGCAGAACGCTGTGGCCGATGCCCTGGCGACGATCGCGCCGGGATTGGCGACGCAGGGCCTCGCCGTACTGCTCACCTTCTATCTCTGGGCGGCCGCGCGGATCGTGCGCATCTCAGGCCGCCTGCCCAGGCCTTGGCCCGACATCCCCTCGACGGTGATGCCGCGCTCCGTCCTGGCCATCCTGGGCGCGGCCTTCCTCCTCGCCCTGGTGCCCGGCTATCCGGGCGTCCTCGGCATCGCGCTGATCGGCGCGCTGACGGCGGCCTTCGCCATGCAGGGGCTCGCCGCCTTCCACGACCGCAGCCGCGGCCGGCCAGGGCGTCTTGCCCTGCTGTTCGGGCTCTACCTGATCCTGTTCTTCACGCAGGGCGTCGCCCTGCTGGCCCTGACGCTGTTCGGCCTCGCCGACACCGCCTTCAACCGGCGCCGTCCCAAGGAGGACGCCGGACGAACCTGAGCCCCGTCCCCGCATCGCGCGGACAGGACTTTCCTTATCACCCGAACCAACCCGACAAGGACCAAGACCATGGAAGTGATCCTCCTCGAGCGCGTCGCCAAGCTCGGCCAGATGGGCGAGACCGTGAACGTAAAGCCGGGCTACGCCCGCAACTTCCTCCTCGCCCGCGGCAAGGCCCTGCGCGCCACCGCCGGCAACAAGAAGCACTTCGAGACCCAGCGCGCTCAGCTCGAAGCCCGCAACCTCGAGAAGAAGTCCGAGGCCCAGTCCGTCGCCGAGACCCTCGAGGGCAAGAGCTTCGTGCTGATCCGCCAGTCGGGCGAGACCGGCGTGCTCTACGGTTCGGTCTCCACACGCGATCTCGCCGAAGTCGTCACCGCCGAGGGCTTCACCGTCGGCCGCGATCAGTTCGCCCTCAACCAGCCGATCAAGACCCTCGGCCTGCACACCGTTCCGGTGGTCCTGCACCCCGAGGTCGAGGTGACCGTCACCGTCAACGTCGCACGCAGCCCCGAGGAGGCCGAGCGTCAGGCCCGCGGCGAATCGACCACCGAGCGCGAGGCGTTCAACCTCGACGACCTCGGCCTGGAAGTCGGTGCAGCCCTCGCCGAAGCCGGCGACGACCGCGAGTAAGCGATCCGCGCGAGCGGTGGACAACGGGGATCGTCGCCCCTGGGGGTTGACTGGTTCTACATTTGTTCCAGCATGGCGCCTGTCATCCCGGAAGGGGCGGCAGGCGTTTTTCGTGTTCGGTGCCACCAGACCACATCATCCCGAGGTGGTCTGGTGGCACGGAAGGCTGGTCGCAAGAATCGGCTAAGGTTCGGCTAACCATGCCCAGGCCATGGTCGTGCGGTAGCGGAGTGGCGCGGCGAAGGGTTCGCCGCGCGGTGTCGAAGAAGTCGGAGCCTCGAGTCAGCCCATGGCCCTGCCCAACGCCCTGACGGCGAATCTCCAGAGCGTCACGCAGGAATTCCGCGTCGCGCCCCACAACATCGACGCGGAGCAGGCGCTTCTCGGGGCGATCCTCGTCAATAACGACGCCTATTACCGGATTTCGGACTTCCTCCTGCCGGAACACTTCATGGAGGACGTCCACCGCAAGATCTTCGAGGTCGCCGCCTCCCTGATCAAGGTCGGCAAGCTCGCGACCCCGATCACGCTCAAGACCTATCTCGGCGATGCCGATCTCGGCGGCCAGACGGTGATGCAGTATCTCGCGCGCCTCGCGGCCGAGGCCACCACCGTCATCAATGCGGGCGATTACGGCCGGACGATCTACGATCTCGCCATCCGCCGCCGGCTGATCACCATCGGCGAGGATCTCGTCAACGGCGCCTATGAAGCGCCGGTGGAATCCTCGCCCCGCGACCAGATCGAGGGGACCGAGCGCCGGCTCTACGAGCTCGCCGAATCGGGGAAGTACGATGGCGGCTTCCAAAAGTTCTCCGAGGCCCTCACGACCGCCGTGGACATGGCGGCCAAGGCCTATCAGCGCGACGGAAAGCTATCGGGCATCGCCACCGGACTCGCCGATCTCGACGCGAAGATGGGCGGGTTGCAGCCCTCGGACCTGATCATCCTCGCGGGCCGGCCGGCCATGGGGAAGACCTCGCTGGTGACCAACATCGCCTTCAACGTGGCCAAGGCCTATCGCGGCGAGAAGCAGCCCGATGGGCGGATCGAGACGAAGAACGGCGGCATAGTCGGGTTCTTCTCCCTTGAAATGTCGGCCGAGCAGCTCGCCACCCGCATCATCGCCGAGCAGTCGGGCGTACCGTCCTACAAGATCCGCCGCGGCGACATCCGGCCGGAGGATTTCTACAAGATCACTGATGCCGCCCGCGACATGCAGACGATCCCGTTCTACATCGATCAGACCGGAGGCATCTCCATCGCGCAGCTCGCCGCCCGCGCCCGGCGCCTGAAGCGTCAGAAGGGCCTCGACCTCCTCATCATCGACTACCTGCAGCTGCTCTCCGGCTCGGGCAAACGCAGCGACAACCGCGTGCAGGAGATGACCGAGATCACCACCGGCATGAAGGCCTTGGCCAAGGAACTGGCCGTGCCGATCATTGGCCTGTCGCAGCTCTCGCGTCAGGTGGAGAACCGCGACGACAAGCGTCCGCAGCTCTCGGACCTGCGCGAATCGGGCTCGATCGAGCAAGATGCCGACGTGGTGATGTTCGTGTTCCGCGAGGAATACTACGTCAACAACAAGAAGCCGCGCGAAGGCACCGAGGAGTTCTTCGCCTGGGAGGCCGAGATGAACCGCGTGCATGGCAAGGCCGAGGTCATCCTCGGCAAGCAGCGCCACGGCCCCACCGGCACGGTGGAGCTGCAATTCGACGCCAACATCACGCGCTTCTCGGATCTTGCGAGCGAGGATCGCATGCCCGCGCGCATGTGATCGGCCGCTCGTTCGGCATGAAGGTCGCTTGCACGAGGCCCAGGCTTTCATGGCGGCGGGACTCGCATGATTGCCGGAGTGAATTTTCGAGAGCACTCGTGCTATCGCGCAGCCGTTCGAGACACCTATCCGGCGGGGAGAGACCGATCACCGCGCCCGAGCGAGACAATGCGATGGCGATCATCGACGCGATAGCCGCCGCCCACGGCGCACGCCTCACCATCGATCTTTCGGCCATCGCCGAAAACTGGCGACGCCTCGGTGCGCAGGCGCCACACATCACCTGCGCCGCCGTGGTCAAGGCCGATGCCTATGGCTGCGGTCTGGCGAAGGTCGCGCCGGTCCTGTGGGGAGCCGGCTGCCGGACCTTCTTCGTGGCCCATGCGAGCGAAGGCGTGACCGCACGGTCCGTTCTGCCGGAGGCCGTGATCTATGTCCTGAACGGCCTCGTTCCCGGCAGCGGCCCCGCCCTCATGGCGCACGCCCTGCGTCCGGTCCTCGGATCGCGCGAGGAGCTCGACGAATGGGCGGCTCTCCGCGCCGAGACAGGCCGACCGCTCCCTGCGGCCCTCCATGTCGATACCGGGATGAACCGGCTCGGCCTCACGATATCCGAAGCCCTCGCGCTCGCAGGCGATCCGATCATCGCTGCGGCCGGGATCGATCTGCTGATGAGCCACCTCGTCAGTGCCGAGCTACCGGACGAGGCGATCAACCGGCGCCAATGCGAGGGCTTCGCGCAGATCATCCGCGCCTATCCCGGTATTCCGGGGTCGCTGGCCAATTCCTCGGGCTGCTACCTCGGCGACGGCATCGCGAACGATCTGCTCCGGCCGGGCTACGCCATCTTCGGCGGCAATCCGACCCCTGGACGGCCGAACCCGATGCGGCCCGTCATTCGCCTCGAAGCGCCGATCGCCCAGGTCCGCGAGGTGAAGGCCGGAGACGGCGCCGGCTACAATGCACGCTGGATCGCGTCCGGTCCACGACGGCTGGCGACCCTCTCGGTCGGCTATGCCGACGGCTATCCGCGCTCGGCGAGTGGACGGGGCCACGCCCTCGTCGGCGGCGTCCCCTGCCCCATCGTCGGCCTCATCTCGATGGACCTCGTCATCCTCGACGTCACCGATGCGCCGGCAGCACGTCGTGGCGGACCGGCGACCCTCATCGGCGACGCTCTCGACGTGGACAGTGTCGGCCGCGCCGCCGGGACCATCGGCTACGAAATTCTGACCAACCTTGGTTCACGATATGTTCGGCATTATGTAGGATCGATAGATTGATCCAACCCGCGACCTCATCCTGAAGTGACCGTGTCAGCGGGCCTCGAAGGAGGCCTCCCGATCCCTCAAAGCGAGCTGGAAACCTCCTTCGAGGCCTGCGCTAAGCTCCGGCACCTCAGGATGAGGGCGGTGGCCTGGATCGGCGGATAACGGCCGTCAGTCTCTTCGAGCGGCGATCCACTCACAAGGCGACCATGGCCAAGATCCACCAGACCTTCGTCTGCCAGTCCTGCGGCGCCGTCTACAACCGTTGGCGCGGGCGCTGCGAGGCGTGCAACGGCTGGAACACGATCGTCGAGGAGACAGGAGCGACGGGTCCGCAGGCGGGGCCGGTCAAGACACGGCCGAGCCGGTCGCGCGGGCGGGTGTTTCCTCTGGAAGGCCTCACCGGCGAGGCCCGCGAGGCGCCGCGCATTCCCTCCGGTATCGGCGAACTCGACCGGGTGACCGGAGGCGGCTTCGTGCGGGGATCGGTGATCCTGCTCGGCGGCGATCCCGGCATCGGCAAATCGACCCTGCTGATGCAGGCCACCGCCGCCATGGCGCGCACCGGCGAGCGCGTGGTCTACATCTCGGGCGAGGAGGCGGTGGCGCAGGTGCGGCTGCGCGCCGAACGCCTCGGCCTGTCGAGCGCGGCGGTGGATCTCGCCGCCGAGACCAATGTCGAGGACATCGTCGAGACCCTGTCGCAGGGCCGCCCGCCGGCCCTGGCCATCATCGATTCGATCCAGACCATGTGGACCGAAACGGTGGAATCCGCGCCCGGCACGGTGACACAGGTCCGCTCCTCGGCCCAGTCGCTGATCCGCTTCGCCAAGACCACCGGGACGGCGGTGATCCTCGTCGGCCACGTGACGAAGGACGGGCAGATCGCCGGTCCCCGCGTGGTAGAGCACATGGTCGACGCCGTCGCCTCGTTCGAAGGCGACCAGGGCCACCATTTCCGGATCCTGCGCGCGGTCAAGAACCGCTTCGGTCCCACCGACGAGATCGGCGTGTTCGAGATGACCGATCGCGGTCTCGCCGAGGTGCCGAACCCCTCCGCACTCTTCCTCGCCGGCCGCGACCATGCGGCGCCTGGTACGGCAGTCTTCGCCGGCATGGAGGGTACGAGGCCCCTATTGGTGGAGATCCAGGCTCTAGTGGCTCCTTCCTCGCTCGGCATGCCGCGTCGCGCCGTGGTCGGCTGGGACCCGAATCGCCTGTCGATGGTGCTCGCGGTGTTGGAGGCCCATGGCGGCATCCGCCTCGGCACCCACGATGTCTACCTCAACGTCGCCGGCGGTCTCCGGATCAGCGAGCCGGCGGCCGATCTCGCGGTGGCCGCCGCCCTGGTCTCGTCGCTCTCCGGCGCGGCACTGCCGGCCGAGACCGTCTATTTCGGCGAGATCGGCCTGTCGGGCGCGATCCGTCCGGTGGCGCAGGCGCCGTCGCGGTTGAAGGAAGCCCTGAAGCTCGGCTTCGCCAAGGCCGTCACGCCACAGGGGCGAACCGAGAGCGGCGACAGTTCCCTACCCACCGAAGCCCTGCGCCACATCGCCGATCTGGTGGCCGGTATCGCCAGCGGCGCGCCCAGACGCGGCCGGCCGGAGCGAAATCCGGCGCGCTACGAGGACGACGAGTAGGATCGAACCGTCGACCGTTCACTCCTTCAGCCGGAACGGATTGAAATCCGTGTTCCGGTCGAAATGGTCTTCGCCCTCTTCCCGCTTCAACCAGGCGATGAGAAGCAGGCTCAACGGCAGGGCAGCGATCTCCCAGGCGACCTTCAGCATCCAGGCGCCGAGCATGATGCGGAGGAGCTCGTCCGTGCCGAACACGCCGCCGAAAGCGAGGAGAACGAAGATCCCCGTGTCGAGACCCTGCCCGAGCACCGTGGAGGCCACGAGGCGCAGGGCGAGGAAGCGGCCGGACGAGCGCAGCTTCATCTTGGCGAGCACGTAGGAATTGAGGAACTCGCCGCAGAGATAGGCGGTCATCCCGGCGAAGGCGGCACGCGGGGTCGAGCCGAGGACGGTCTCGAAGGCGGCCTGATGCGGCCAGAACGGTGCCGGCGGCAGCGCAGCGGCGATCGTATAGGCGACGATCCAGACAAGTTGCGCGGCAAAGCCCGCCCACACAACGCGCCGGGCGCTGGCATAACCATAGACCTCCGTGAGCACGTCCCCGAAGACGTAGGAGAGAGGGAAGACGATGACCGCCGCGCTGAAGGTGAGACCGCCGACCGTGACGATCTTGCCGGCCAGGATCAGCGACATGATCAGCGTGGCGCTGAACAGGCCGGCGATCGGCACCAGATGCTGTCGTCGAGGGTCGGCCATGGCATCTCGGTGGATCAGGCGATCGGGATCTCGTGCGGCGACGTCCAGCGTATCGGACGGGCGGGAACGAAGGTGTGAAGCCCGGAGGGTGACGACCGAGTTCGCGCAGGATATACAGGCGCGGCGGCGAGGGGGAGCCGCACGAGCAGGCCATCGTCAGCCCCTCTGCCCCGTGCGACCATAGCGCTCAATGCCGTTTTCCGTTCTCGATCTGGCCGTTCTCGGCATCGTCGTCATTTCGGCCCTGCTGGCCGCCGTCCGGGGAGCGACGCGCGAGGTTCTCGCCATCGTCGCCTGGGTCGCCGCCGCGGCCGTCGCGTGGAAGCTCTATCCCCTGTTGCTGCCCACCGTGAGCCAGCACGTCTCGAACGCCACCGTGGCTCTCGTGGCCTCGATCGCCACCATCTTCCTCGCCACGCTGATCGTCGTGTCGATCATCACTGTGAAGGTCTCCGACATGATCCTCGATTCGCGCATCGGTGCGATCGACAGGTCTCTCGGCTTCGTCTTCGGTGCCGGACGCGGCTTCCTTATTTGCGTGATCGGCTGGGTGTTCCTGGCCTGGCTCGTGCAAGGCAAGATGCCCGATTGGGCCGCCCAGGCGCGCAGCCGTCCCGTGCTCGAGAAATCGGGAGACGCTCTGGTGGCGCAGCTGCCGGAGAATCCAGAGGGGTTTCTGAAACAGTTCAAGAAGCCCAAGGCCGTCGATCCCGTCGAACCGGCCGGCGAAAGCGATGCGCCGCCCGCACAGCGCCGGACCGAGGCGCCCACGCGACGCTGACCCCTCTCGGACAGCGGCTCTGGTCTGCGCGGCGAGGCGCTTGGTTGCGGAACGAAGGCCGACTAAATGACGGGCTCCTGCAGGAGAGGCCGTCGTCGTAAAACGGTCGCACGAGGCAGGCCGGTTCGTTGATGGTGCCGAATCCGGCAGCGGCGGACCACCCTTAGGATCGCAGAACCAGATGTCAGCACGCAGCGCGAGCGCCCGCCATTCGGTCGACGTGGTGGATGGGCTGGACCGGGACGGAGACACGCTGCGCGAGGAGTGCGGCGTCTTCGGTATCTTCGGCCATCCGGACGCCTCGGCGATCGTGGCCCTGGGTCTTCACGCCCTCCAGCATCGCGGTCAGGAGGCGGCGGGCATCGTCTCCTTCGACGGCGACATCTTCCATTCCGAGCGCCGGCCCGGCCTCGTCGGGGATTCGTTCTCAGACCGCTCCACCATCGAGCATCTCGAGGGCTCGGCCGCCATCGGCCACGTGCGCTACTCGACGACCGGCGGCACCATCCTGCGCAACGTCCAGCCGCTCTTCGCCGAACTCGCCAGCGGCGGCCTGGCAGTGGCCCATAACGGCAACCTCACGAACGCTCTCTCGATCCGCCGCGATCTCGTCCGCGATGGCGCGATCACCCAGTCGACCTCGGATACCGAGGTGATCCTGCACCTCGCCGCCCGCAGCCGCGCTCCGCGCATCGTCGAGCGCTTCACCGAAGCGCTTCGTCAGGTCCAGGGCGCCTACGCCATCGTGGCGCTCACCAACAAGAAGCTCATCGGCGCCCGCGACCCGCTCGGCATCCGCCCCCTGGTCATCGGCGAACTCGACGGCCGCTACATCCTGGCCTCAGAGACCTGTGCACTGGACATCATCGGCGCGAAATTCATCCGCGACGTCGAGAACGGCGAGATCGTCGTCATCTCGGAGGATGGCATCGAATCGATCCGCTTCGCACCGGCGCAGCCGATGCGTCCGTGCATCTTCGAATACATCTACTTCGCCCGTCCGGATTCCGTGGTGAACGGCAAGAGCGTCTATTCCGTCCGTAAGAATATCGGCCATGAACTCGCCCGCGAATCGGCGACAGCCGCCGATGTGGTGATCCCCGTGCCTGATTCGGGCGTTCCTGCGGCGCTGGGCTTTGCCCAAGAGACCGGCCTGCCATTCGAGATGGGCATCATCCGCAACCATTACGTCGGTCGCACCTTCATCCAGCCGACCCAGTCGGTGCGCGAACTCGGCGTGCGGATGAAGCATTCGGCCAACCGCGCCGTGGTGGAGGGCAAGCGCATCGTCCTCGTGGACGACAGCCTCGTGCGCGGCACCACTTCGGTGAAGATCGTCCGGATGATGCGCGAAGCCGGTGCGAAGGAGGTGCATTTCCGCATCGCCTCGCCGCCGATCACCTATCCGGATTTCTACGGGATCGACACGCCCGAGCGCGAGAAGCTGCTCGCCGCCACCCACGATCTCGAGGGCATGCGCCGCTATATCGGCGCGGATTCTTTGGCCTTCCTGTCCATCGAAGGCCTCTACAAGGCGATGGGCGAGGAACGGCGCGACGATGCCTGCCCGCAATATACCGACCATTGCTTCACCGGCGACTATCCGACCGGCCTGACCGATCTCGCCATCGCCGGGCCGAAGCGTCTCGCGATGCTCGCCGAAGCGGATTGATCCAACCCATGACGAAGCTCCTCGACGGCCGTATCGCCCTCGTGACCGGTTGTTCGCGCGGCATCGGCCGGGCGGCGGCCCTGGCCCTCGCAACGGCCGGCGCGCACATCATCGCCGTCGCCCGGACGCAAGGGGCTCTCGAAGAGCTCGACGACGCGATCCGCAAGGCCGGTTCGAGCGCCACCCTCGTCCCCCTCGACCTCACCGATTTCGATGCCATCGATCGGCTCGGTGCCAGCATCCATGAGCGCTGGAAGAAGCTCGACGTGGTGGTGGGCAATGCCGGCATCCTCGGCAACCTGACGCCGTTGGGCCACGTGACGCCGAAGACCTGGGCTCAGGTGATGGACATCAACGTCACCGCCAACTGGCGCTTGCTCCGGTCGGTCGATCCGCTGCTGCGGATGTCGGATGCGGGCCGCGCGATCTTCGTCACCTCCGGCGCCTCGCAGAAATGCCGGGCCTATTGGGGGCCGTATTCGGTCTCGAAGGCCGCGCTCGACGCGTTGGTGCGCACCTATGCGGCCGAGACGGAGACCACTGCGATCAAGGCGATGCTGCTCAACCCCGGCCCGTTGCGCACCTCCATGCGCAAGGCGGCGATGCCGGGCGAGGACGAGACGCTTCTGAAGACGCCGGAAGATCTGGCACCGCATTTCGTGCGCCTCGCGAGCCCGGCCTGGGATCAATCCGGCAAGATCTACGATTTCCCGAGCGACCGCGTGCTGACACCGCAGATGGCGGCTTAGCGAACTCTCATTTTCCCTCTCACGACCTCATCCTGAGGCGCCGAAGCGAAGCGCAGGCCTCGAAGGAGGGCTCCAGACTCCGCAGAGCGATCTGGAACCCTCCTTCGAGGCCGCTACGCGGCACCTCAGGATGAGGTCTGGGACGGGATTTTCCCCGGCTTCCCAGGGTCCGACCATGATCGACGTCCGCTGCATCTGCGCCATCGGCCAACGTGGGCAACTCGGCCTCAACGGGCAGCTGCCGTGGGAAGGCAACACCGATCCGCTCTTCGTCGAGGACGTGACGCGCTTCTTCGCGCTCACTATGGGCCACGTGCTGATCGCCGGCCCCAAGACCGTGGCCTCGGTGCCGGACTTCGCCTTCAAGGATCGCACCATCGACGTCATCCGCAGCCACGAGTATCCAGAGGAGGTACTCAAGCGCTATCCCGGCCGGCGCATCTTCGTCGGCGGCGGTATCACGGTGTGGAACGTCTACGCCAAGTACATCCAGAACTGGGACATCACCCGCCTGCCCTATGATGGCGAGGCCGACCGCTGGTTCGATCCGGCCTGGCTCGTCGGCGGGGCGTTGCGGGGCTGAAGGGCAACGACGGGCCGTCCCGGGAGTTGTTACCGATAGCCTCCTAGGATGACCGCATGACCGCCCACAGCTACCGTTTCGGCATCGAGGAAGAGTACTTCCTGGCCGATGCCGAAACGCGGGGGACGCCGCGGCGGTCGGTGAAGCCGTTCCATACGGAAGCCGGCGAGCGCCTGCCCGAGATTGGGCGCGAGATGCTGCAGTGCCAGGTCGAAGTCTGCACCCCGCCCTCCACCGATTTTGCTGAGGCGCGAACAGTCCTGGCCGGGCAACGCGATGCCCTTGGCCGACTCGCCAGGAACCATGAGCTTCTGGTCTTTGCCGCCGGCACGCATCCGGTCGCGGATTGGGCCCGGCAATTGCCGACCAAGGGCGAGCGCTATCGCGGCATCCTCAAGGATGTGGGTTTGGCGGGACGGCGCAGCCTGATCTGCGGCATGCATGTCCATGTGGAGGTACCGGACCCTCAAGCCCGCATCGACCTGATGAACCGGCTGCTGCCGTTTCAGCCCCTCCTGTTCGCGCTCTCCGCCTCGTCTCCGTTCTGGCAGGGCAAGCCGACGGGTCTCACCGCCTACCGCCTCAGTGCCTTCGGCGAATTGCCGCGCACCGGCCTGCCGCAGCTCTTCTCGGGCCCCGAGGCCTACGAGCGCTATCTCAGCATCATGACCAGGGCCGGCTCGATCCAGGATGCGAGCTTCCTGTGGTGGTCGCTGCGGCCATCGATCAAGTTCCCGACTTTGGAACTGCGCGTGGCCGATTCTTGCACGCGGCTGGAGGATGCGCTCACCGTGGCGGCTCTGTTCCGCTGCCTCGTGCGGTGCGTCGTGCGCCGGCCGGAACTCAATGCCGACCTCGACGGCGTCTCGCGCGCGCTCGCCGAGGAGAACCTCTGGCGCGCCCAGCGCAGCGGTACGGAAGCCGAGATCATCGACGAGGCCAGTGAGGACGCCCTCCCCTTCGCGGACGCCCTCGATCAGGTCCTGGCCCTCATCGACCCGGATGCGGATGCACTGGGCTGCGGCGAGGAAGTGGAGAGGGCGCGGACTATCGTTCGCGAGGGCACCAGCGCCGATCGTCAGATCGCGGTGTTCGAAGCCGCCCGCGACAAGGGCCGCACCAACCGGCAGGGACTGGACGACGTGGTGGATTGGCTGAGCGCGACGACCTGTGGAGCCTGAGCGTCAGCCCTTGTTTTCCTTGTCGAACGGGTTCTTCGAGGTCCGCAGCGACAGACGGATCGGCACGCCAGGCAAATCGAAGGCCTCGCGCAGGTTATTGACGAGGTAGCGGGTGTAGGATTTCGGAAGGCCGTCGAGCTGGTTGCCGAACAGGGCGAAATGCGGCGGGCGGCTCTTCACCTGCGTGGCGTAGCGGATCTTGATGCGGCGGCTCGCCACCGCCGGCGGCGGGTTGCGCTGGGTCGCTTCGTTGAGCCAGTCGTTGATCTTCGAGGTAGAGATGCGCTTGTTCCAGACCTCGAAGGTCTCGGTGACGGCCTTCATCAGCGTGTCGATGCCGTCCCCGGCGAGCCCCGAGAGCGGCACCACCGAGACACCGCGCACCTGCGGCAGCAGGCGCGTGCAATCCTCGCGCAGCTTCTTCAGAAGGCCGGGCTGGTCCGCCACGAGATCCCATTTGTTGAGGCCGATGACGAGCGCCCGGCCCTCGCTCTCGATGAGATCGACGATGGTGAGGTCCTGCTTCTCGAACGGGATCGTGGCATCGAGGAGCACAACGACCACCTCGGCGAAGCGTACGGCGCGCAGGCCGTCCGACACGGCCAGCTTCTCGAGCTTGTCGTCGATGCGCGCCTTGCGGCGCATGCCGGCGGTATCGTGGAGCTTGATGCGGCGGCCGCGCCATTCCCAGTCGAGGGAGATCGAATCGCGGGTGATGCCCGCTTCGGGGCCGACGAGCAGGCGCTCCTCGCCGAGCATCCGGTTGATCAGGGTCGACTTGCCCGCATTGGGGCGGCCGACGATGGCGACCTTCAGCGAGCGGTTCGACGGATCGTCGTCGTATTCCTCGTCCTCGTCGTCGAGCTTGGGCAGCGCCTCGGTGAGCGCGTCGTGCAACTCGCCGATGCCCTCGCCGTGCTCGGCCGAGAACGGGATCGGGTCGCCGAGCCCCAGCGAGAAGGCTTCGTAGGCGCCCGACAGGCCGGTGCCGCCCTCGGCCTTGTTGGCGATGAGCACAACCGGGCAGCCGGCACGTCGCACCAGTTCGGCGAAGGGCTGGTCGGCGGGCAAGATGCCGGCACGGGCGTCGATGACGAACAACACCACATCGGCTTCGAGAATCGCGGTCTCGGTCTGCGCGCGCATGCGCCCGAGGAGCGAATCCGCGTCGGCCTGTTCGAGGCCGGCCGTGTCGATGACGCGAAACACCAATCCGCCGAAGTTGACGTCGCCCTCGCGCCGATCGCGGGTCACGCCGGGGCGATCGTCCACGAGAGCGAGCTTCTTGCCCACCAGACGGTTGAAGAGGGTCGACTTGCCGACATTCGGCCGTCCGACGATAGCGACGGTCGGCATGTCCATGGTGGTCTCGATTCAGTCGTCGTACAAAGAAGAACGTCGTGCAGGCGGCGTGCCGGATCCGGCTCAGCGCGTCACGGGCGGGGGTGCGGCGGGCTCGGCCGCGGGCGCCGCTGTCACAGTGACCGGTCCGCCGGCCACCAGGGCGGCATAGACCTCGATGCGCTGGCGAAGGTTGGCCGGCGTCTGAGGATCGGCGATGATCTGGTCGAACCAGCGCCCGGCGGCATCGTACTCGCCGCGTTTCAGCGCCACGAGGCCGAGCATCTCGCGAGCGGTGTGACGGAACGCGCCGGTCGGGGCAGCGAGGCCCTGCAGGCTGGCGAGCGCCGGATCCGGGTTCGGCTGATCGAGGCGGATCAGCGCCGCGCGCAGACGCGCGAGATCACGCAGGCCATCGTTGAGCTTGGTGTCGGCAGCGAGGGCGTCGTACTCCGCCGCACCGGCGGACGCGTCGCGCTTGGCGGTCTCGGTGGCAGAGCGGAAGCGCGCCAGCATCCGGTAGCCGGCCGGAGAATCGCCTTCCAGCGCCTCGAAGGCCTTGTCGGCCTCCAGGCTCTTGCCGTCCTTGGCGAGGCGATTGGCGGCCTCGAACTTCTCGGAGGCCGCCTCCGCTCGCACGCGCTGGTCGTGCTGCCAGTAGCGATAGCCACCGACGCCGGCCACCACGAGCACCGCCACGGCGATGATCAGGCCACTATAGCGCTTCCAGATCTGAGCGACCTGATCGCGGCGATAGTCTTCGTTGACCTCGCGGATGAACTCGTTGTTCTCGGCCATGTCGTCTCACGCCGACCGCGATACGATCGGCGGCCTTGAGGAAAACCAAGCCCGGCGCCTAGCACAGCCCGGCCGGCTTGGCGACTGGCTAGTCTCAGGCCTGACCCGGCCAGGCGGCCACGCCGATGAGGAGCGGGTGGAGATACTTGGCGAAGGCGAACCATACGACGAAGCCGACCACGACCGCGATCGCGTCGTTGCGCCAGCCCGCCGGAGCCGCGACCGCACCGTGCTGGGCGGCCACCGCCCCAGCCGAGAGGGCCCGACGCTTGGCGCTGATCCGGGCGATGACAGCCCAGGCGAGGAAGCTGCCGAACAGGAGGATCGAGCCGAGGTCGCCGTTGGCGAGGAGGTGGGCGGTCGTCCAGATCTTTACCGCGAGCAGCATCGGATGCTTGGCCCGCGCCCGGATGTGGCCGGGCAGGTAGGCCGACGCCATGGCGATGAAGGCGAAGAGGGTCAGCAGCAACGCGAGATGGCGCGTCCAGACCGGTGGATTCCAAACCGCGATATAGCCGTTCGCGCGATACTGACCGAACCCGTAGGCGATGAGCACGATGCCGAGCACCGACAGGAAGGTGTAACCGAGCTTGTAGCGGCTCTCGCCCACGTCATCGATCACACCGGCCCGCTTGGCCCTGAGCATGGAGAAGGCGTGCGTGCCGAGAAACAGCACGAGGCCGAGGATCAGGATGAGCATGAGGAGCCTTCGAATCGTGCCTGTGGATCGATGGATCCGCGTCAGGCCGGGTGAAGCAGACTGTAACGGTTCAAAACCCAAACTCGGTCGGATGTCCAGGCTCACCCGATGACGCGGCTCCTCGCTCTGCTCCTGTTCGTTCTGATCTCCGGCACTGCCGCGGCACGGGGGGAACCACCGCTCTCGGCCCTGACGCTCGTCGGAGGGCCGACGACTATCTTCAAGGCCGGCCGCGATGCCTGCGACGGGGCGGACGTTCCGGACGCTTCGGCGCGCGCCTTCCGGGATTCCTCCGGCGACGTCGCCGTGTTCGGGATGCACTATCGCAACAGGGTCTTGCGCGGTCCCAGCCTCGACCAGCTCAAGCTCGACTGCGCCGTTGTGCTCGAGTCCGGCGAGAAGGCCGATCCGGCGGCCTATGACGACCGCTCCTGGATCACCGCCACATGGACTGACGACGGCGTGGCGGTCTCGGCCCTCGTCCATCACGAGTATCAGGCCAACGAGCACGAGGGCCGCTGCAAGTCCAAGGTCTATATCGAGTGCTGGTATAACACGATCGTCGTCGCCACGTCAGGCGACGGCGGGCGCAGCTTCGGCCGAACCGAGCCGCCGACGGTGGTGGCAGGCGCTCCGTTCCGTCAGGAGGTCGGCCAAGGGCGGCAGCGGGGGTTCTTCAACCCGTCGAACATCGTCGCCGATGGGCGCTGGCGCTACGTTCTCATCGCCACCACCGGCTGGTCGACGGGGGGCGACGATCAATCCGCCGGCGTGTGCCTGTTCCGCACGGACAAGCCCTCCGACCCGTCACGCTGGCGCGCCTGGACCGGGCTCGGCTTCACCGCCTCCTTCCCCGATCCCTACACCAAGCCGACCCTGCTCTCCGAGACATGCAAGCCGCTGGAACCGTTCCCGGCTCCCGTCGGCGCGCTGGTGCGCCACCGCGCCACCGGCGCCTGGATCGCGGTGTTCATGGCGGCCGCCGGCGGGCGGTTCCCGGAATCCGGCTTCTACTGGACGACGTCTCGGGATCTCCTGACCTGGGACCAGCCACGCCTGCTCCTGGGCGGATCGACGCTCTACGACGATCCGTGCAAGGCCAAGGGCGATCTCATCGCCTATCCATCGCTCCTCGACCCCAGGGCTACCGGGCGCAATTTCGACGATGCCAGAGACACCGCCTACCTCACCTACGTCACCCTTCGCCGGGAGGGCTGCACCGTGACCTCGGACCGCGATCTCGTCCGGCGGCCGCTGGCGATCAAAGTCTGGCCGTGACTCCATCCATGCCTATCTGCGGGCGACGGAGAGATCGGACATGACCGAGCATTGCGTCGCCTGGGCGGATCAGGCCGAGACCAAGTCGCCGAACGGCGTCGGCAAGCGCCATCTCGCAGGCGACGGGGCAAGCCTCGTGCGCATTTCCATCCCGGCCGGAACCAAAGCCGGACGGCACAGCCATCCTCACGAGCAGTTCGTGCAGGTGCTGGAAGGGTCCGGCACCCTGGAGACCGAACGAGGATCGATGGCGTTCGGACCGGGGAGCGTGTTCCACTTCCCACCCGAGACCTGACACGCGGCCGAGTTCGCGAGCGATACGGTTCTGGTGGAGGTGAACCTCCTCCCATCCTCGCATTCACGCTTCGTCTGAGCCGTCGTTGCGGAATTGCCCTTCGCGCGTCAGGTCGATGAAGGCCTTCAAGGCGGACGGCACGTGGCGGCGGCCGGAATAGCAGAGGTGAAAGCCGGGAAATGGTGGGCACCAATCCTCCATCAACCGCACGACTCTGCCCTGCGCCAGGGCCTCCGCCGCGTAGCCCTCGAACACGAAGGCGAGACCGATGCCCTGACTGGCCGCTTCGACCATGAGTTCCTGGTCGCCGAAGGTCAGCGATCCCGCAACGGGAACGTCGCAGGTCCGTCCGTCCTTCTCGAACTTCCAATCGAACAGGCGGCCACTGGGAAAGCGCTGGCGGATACAGGCGTGCAAGGCGAGATCCTGCGGGCTTCGCGGCACCCCGTGCCGGTCGAGATAGGCCGGAGAGCCGATGACGGCGAAACGCTGCTGGCCGCCGATGGGCAGGGCGATCATGTCCTTCGCCACGCGCTCGCCCATCCGGATGCCCGCATCGAATCCTTCCGCCACCACGTCGGTCATCGCGTTGTCGCCGGAGATCTCGACGGCGACGCCAGGATGGCGCGCCAGGAAGCGCGCCAGCAGCGGCATGAGGACGAGTCGGCAGGCCGCGCCCGGAGCGTTGATCCTGAGACTGCCGGTGACCTCGTCGCGGAACAGTCGCGTGGCGTCTACGGCCCCGGCGATCTCGGCCAAGGCGGGATGGAGCCGTGCGAGGAGGATAGCTCCCGCCTCCGTCACGGCGACGCTACGTGTCGTGCGGTGAAGGAGACGCACGCCTATCCGTGCCTCCAGACCGCGCAGGGCGTGGCTCAGGGCCGAGGGCGAGACGCCGAGTTCCACGGCGGCCTTGCGAAATCTGCGATGCGTCGCGACGGACGCGAAGGCGGCGAGATCCGACAGGTCGGCACGCTGCATTGATGAAACCCGTTCAACAGCTCATGCAGGATTGTCCAACTTATCGGAAGAGATCGATCCTGTCAGAGTTCGCCCATACGGCGAACAGGACTTGTCCGATGCAGAAGCGGCCCCTCGGCACCACCGGCCTCACCGCCCCCGGCCTCGGCTGCATGGGCATGTCCGAATTCTACGGGCCGACGGAAGATACGGCGTCCCTCGCCACGCTCGGCGCGGCCCTCGACATCGGCTACGACTTCCTCGACACCGCCGACACCTACGGGCTCGGGCACAACGAGGAACTGCTCGGGCGCTTCCTCGAAGATCGCCGCGATCGGGTCGTGCTCGCCACCAAGTTCGGCATCGTGCGCGATGCGAGAGGATCACGCCGGATCGACAACACACCCGCCTATATCGAAGCGGCCTGCAACGCGTCGTTGAAGCGCCTGCGCATCGAGACGATCGACCTCTACTATTGCCACCGCCGCAATCCAGAGACGCCGCTGGAGGAGACCATGGGCGCCATGGCGAAGCTCGTGGATTCGGGCAAGGTCCGGGCGCTCGGCCTCTCGGAAGTCTCGCCCGCGACACTGCGGGCCGCGCACGCCATCCATCCCATCGCGGCGGTCCAGAGCGAGTATTCCCTCTGGAGCCGGGCACCGGAGGACGGGATGCTGGAGACCTGCGACGAACTCGGCGTGACCTTCGTGGCCTATTCTCCCCTCGGCCGTGGCTTCCTCACCGGGGCCATCGATCCGAAAGCCCTGAGCGAGGGCGATTTCCGCAAGGGTAACCCGCGCTTCCAGGGCGAGGCCCTGACCCGTAACCAGCGCCTCGCCGACGCGCTCGGCGCTTTTGCGGCCGCTCGCGGTGCGACCGCCGCGCAAATCGCCCTGGCATGGCTGGTGAACAAGGCGCCGCGCGTGGTGCCGATCCCCGGCGCCCGCCGCGCGACGCGGCTCGCCGAGAACGCGGCGGCCGTGGACCTCGTCCTGTCGTCGGACGAGATCGCGGAACTCGACGCGCTGTTCTCGAACGATGCGGTGGCAGGTGCGCGCTACGCGGCCGGCGGAACGGCTGGGATCGAGGTCTTATGATGATGCGACGGCAGGCAAAGCCATCTCGGTTCTTCGCCGATTGCACGGGGCCGATGTCGCGACCGGCTAATCCATCTTGCCGCTACGGACGGCTCACTCCCATTCGATTATCTAGACAGCATATAACCAATTGAAATTGCTGTAAAAAACGTGCTGACGGCGAGAAGAATCCGACCCAGAGGCCGTCAAAAAGTTACGCTTTTGATTTTAAAGGAGAAACCGCGACAAAATATTTTTTGAGGTTTCGCCAGCTATCGGGGACAATTCGTCGATATTCTGCGGCTTGCATAGATCGGCGGTGTCATCGCTCGCGTCGCAAAGTACCGTCACCGAACGCATATCACGCAGCGGAAGACAACGCCATCGAACAGGGCGAGCCACTCTTGTCTCGCTGCCTAATTCCGAATCCAAACGTGGTCGCGGTGATAGGCCAGGTAGGGCCGGTGGTCATCACGTAACGCCAGCCTCGGCGCCTCATTGAGGGCCAGCGCTTCTTGCGCTGCATCCTCCAAGTGAACAGAGGGCAAAACCTTTCCATCGTCATCGAATGTCACCAAGCCCGCGTCGAATGCGGCGTCCCACAAGGCAGAAAGCAGAAGTCCGTTATACACGTCGAGCCGTTGAGCATCCGTCTCACAGCGAGCCCATGGCATCATATGCGACGCTCGCAGGAGATCTGGACTGCAGATCCCACTCATCGGGCAACGCCCGTTCCAATACTCCATCAGGGCATCTCTAAAAATATTCTGCCCGATCCTGAACTTCTGTGCACCCTCGCCTTCGGTATCGCCAATGCCCGCGACGGCCTTCTCATATTTCTCAAGGGGAAAATTAGGGAGACTGACCGATAGCTGGTACACAGCCTGCACCCCTGCATGCAGGTCGTCTCGGGTAGCAAACACGAAGGCCGCTGCATGGCCCTTAGCACACGGGGATACAGGTGGAGCTCCCAGAGTTCGCGCCACGCCCTGGTGCATCACGGACAAAAAGAACGGTCCGGAGGGACTTGCGGCAGCCAGCCCGATTTCGGCCGGCGCGCTGGCCGAACGGAAAAAGATCCAGCCGGCTGCTTCTTCGGGACCGATCCGGTAGCCGTGATCGTTCGCCGCGTCGCGCAGCTCCGAGAGTAGTGCGAACGGATAGGTCATCAAACGGGTTTCGGCCGTCATAGGTCGACACCGAGCAAGCGCTGCGCAGGCGGATCGCCGTACATCTTGAGTTGGAGATACGGGGGCTCTCTGAATTCAGCCGGAGGAGCCGTAGTGGTCGTGATGATGTACTGAAACAAAGGCGTTCCGCCGATGCGTTCCAATTCTTCGGCAATGTCGAATAGCCTTCCGTAGATCGACAGACCAAGGTCGGCCTCACGCGGGCTGTCATGCACCAAGAATGGTGGGACCCGTGTCGCCCCCTCGATACTGAGACACATCGCGGCTAGGTCAAAGGCTAGGACTTTGAGCGAATCGATTGCCGCCGTCGTTCGGTCGCCTCCCATATCGACTGAAAGCTCAAGTCCATTACCGGAGAGCGTAATGCGACCTCTCGCGTCGTGCCCCACCAGCCGTCGAACAATCGGGTCGAACTTCTCGCTCATTCGACCGAATACGCGCGCCTGTTTGTCGCGAAACGCACCGAGCCGCTCTCTTTCACCATCGAGTGTCGCGCCAAGTGCGCGAAGGCGCTTTATCGCCCCATCCTGAGTGTCGATGAGCTCGGCCACACGCTCAACATCGTCCTGAGCCCTCTTAGCCGTGTACCACGCAGCCTCCCGGGTATCGCGTGCCTTCTCTATTGCATCAACGCGAATGGCAGCTTGATCCAACTGCTGCTTCGCAAGCGCGATCTGTTGGAGAAGCCGCACGCTTTCGTGGCGCAGGCCTTCAAGGCGCTTGCCTTGGGCATCGAAGTCCACCCGACGTTGCGCCCAACGCTGTTGGCATGCTTCGGCATCGGGTATTTTGTGCGAAAGCTTGCACCCTTCAGCCAAAACCCGATCAATCGGAACTTCACAAATTGGGCAGATCGGGCTCTCCGCCTCGGCTTGCGAATAGGAAAGCCCGGGCAGTTCCCCTTGGATCTCGCTCAATACTCGCTGTTCGATCGGGATCGATGTTTCAATGCGGATGCGTTCTCCATCGAGGCGCATCCACTCGAGTCGCACGGCTTCATGCTGCTTCCGCGCCGTAGCGAGTTCGGTGCCGCCGCCGGCGGGAAGCTGCGTTGCAGCCCCTAGGCGCTCGCCCGCGGACTTGCGCATAACATCGATCAAGAGCGGCATCTCGGGCAACGATTGGCCGGCCAAGTCAAGCGCAGCGATGAGGCGGCTTTGTGTACGTTCGATTTCCCACCGTCGATGGCCGATCTCCTGGTCGAGGGTTCGACGTTGTTCGTTGAGGCTATTAACTTCACCGCGGGTCGTTTGCTCCTCTGGTGTGATCGCCATCAGGAAGGCACGCAGCGCCTCGAGCCTCGGCCCTTTTTCCTGACCGCTAGCAGGTATGGGCGAATCCGAATCCGAAGTTGGCGATCGCCAGTCCAGAACGTCATCGAACCGACATTCCTGGTCCCGCGTCAACCAAGCCAGGGCGATCGGCCAAATCGGTCCATCCGCCCGCGGGCGAACCAACCCCGCGAGTTCGGTGGTAATGATATTCTGATCGACAGCCTCGATGAAGGACTCAAGTCCAGTCGACGCTCCCTCGCCGGCGGCGATCTCATCGAGATTGCCATTCGGCACAGCCATATGCCGACGGCGAACGCCGAGAGGCCGAACGATCGCCCAGCATACCCCGTCGAGTATGACTTCGGCGCCGACAATGCCGTTCAGGAATGCGGTGCCTATCCTATCCCGCTGTGGCTCCGTGGCGAAACGATCCTCACCAAGGCAATAGCGGATCAACCTGCAAAACAGCGTTTTACCACTGCCGTGCCCGATCGCGTTGGTCTGGTCTGCCGAAGCAGCATCATCAGCTCCGTCTGGGGACCAGACGATATTGAGCCCAGGGCGAAGGGCAACGTCTCGCACCTTTTCCCCACCAGGCTCCTTCCAGATGACCAGACGCCGGACCCAAAGCCGCGGCCCGTTCAGCCCTTCGGCTGGCATTACGGTGAGGGGTTGCGGCCCTAACAGGTCAGGCTGCTGCGGCATCTTCTATCCACCTCTGTATCTCATCCGGCAGCGAATCCACTGCTGTGCCAAGATCGATGCTTTTCAGGGCCTCCAACACGAAACCGGCGCGGCCATCTGGCCAACTTGCCGTATCGATCGCATCGAGCCCGAGACCCGGCGCCCACGTGCCGTCCCCGAGGTTTTCAATCAGTCGCCCATTGCCGCGATGATTGCGGACAGCCGCTCCCCATGCAGCGTTGTTCCGCGTCGCGAACGCTGCGACATTTCCTGTGAGCGGATCAGCTTCGGAGCCCACCAGGCGGCGCCATTCTGCCGCTTTAGCGTCTGGCAAAAGGGAAACGAACAACCGTGGCTCTAGGATCAACGCGGCCGCGAGGCGGACATCCCTGATTGGTGCCGGAGAGCCCACTGCTTTGAGGATGGCTGCCAGTGCCGCACCAACATCGCCGGATTGCGACTGTGTAGGACGAGCCCACATGCCGTCCGATAGAACGGCTAGCGGAGGCCTTTGAACCCCCGTTGCGCGTGCATCGATTTGTGTTCCTGCAAGTCTATCCCAGGCTTCCAACACCAGTCGCTGCGTGCGATATTCGTTGAATTCTCGAATTTCACGGTTGCGCAGCGCTTTGAATGTTTCGATATCACACTTCTCTCCCAGAATATTCACTGGATCGAGTATATAGAGCATCTCCTGCTTATTAAGGCCGTAAACTTCACGAGCAACAAGAACGTCAATCTCGGCAGAGAGTTCTGATCTTCGACTCGGGTCATCTTCGACACATATGGAGGCTGAAACAACTCCGTCACGCAAAGCGGCCTTTCGTAGCGCCTCCATTTCATCACCGACGGCGCAAAGCTGATAAACGCGTTCGATAAGCGGTTGGAACGATGGAAGCGCTTTGCCATTTCGCGGGAATGGAAGACTGTCCATGACGGTGAAGGACATCTTCAGAGAAACCTTCTTACGAACCACAAAATCCATCGCCATGGAATTGGCAACACCCAGCCACAAGAGCAGGTCATATACGTCGGTTCCAAATGTTATGGTTGGCACCTTGTCGCCACAGATCGTGTTCGGCGGAACGAGCGCGGCTATTAGACTCCGTGAATTAGTAGGGCTGGCAACATCGCAGAAGCCGATCCGGTACTTGTCGATCCGTCCGACGAGCTTGTCAGGGACTTTTTCTGGCAGAATACGCCATTGTGGTTGAACGTTTTTGCCGGGTGTTCCGAATGGAAGATCCGGCCACTCTGCCGACCGACCACGCCCCGACAAGTACCCTTTCGCCCGATAGTCGTAGGCGTCGATCATCCGCCCCTCAAAGAGGGGCAAGCCGTCCGGTCGCTCGGCAAACAGACTACGGTCATTGCCCATGTGCGCTTCGGCCATGTAACTGCGATACGGTTGCCCCTCAATCCGCTCGCCAAATTTGGGGTAGCGGGAATACATCTTCGTGCAGATGTCGATGTCTTCTTGCGCGGCGAACTCCATCACCGACCGGGCGTCCGGCGAGAATTCGGCGACCAGATCAGTCGGAATGCTGAGTACCCGCCCTGCCGAGAAGTTGGCCAGCTTTTCCAGAGTATTGACCCTGAATGCCGCGCCGAATTGTTCAGTCCGACCGTCTCGCCAGGCGACGTAGAGGCAAAACTTGGTACGGGTGTCGATCGATGGAAACCAAATTCCCTTGGTGTTCTCGAAGCCTGCCAACTTCTCTAGTCGACGGTGATCGAAAATCTCGCCACGGATTGCAGTAGCATTGGCGCCATTGTAGAGCCCCTCGGGCACGAACTGCGCGGCCACCCGACCCGGACGCGTCAGAGCGAGCGCACTTTCTACAAACATGCGATAGACGTTGAAGTCGCCCTTGCCGAGATTACCGGGGGCGAAGAGGCGATATCGTCCGCTGGACTTCATGAAATGCACGGCCGCGTAAAGATCGCGGCAATGCTCGTCCCATAAGGCAGCGATGGAAGCATCTTCTAGAAGATGCTCGAACGCGGCTCTTTGGTCAGACGGAGACATAAAGCGGACTTGCGGGTCGTAGGACGCGAAGAACTCCTTATTGTCCGGGCTCATTGTCTCCCAAGGCGGATTGCCGAGAACAACATCGAAGCCGCCGCGACCCATTACGTCAGCGAAGGCGATGGGCCAGTGGAAGAAACGGTAGTGAGCAGCCAGATCGGCGACCACGCCGGAGAGCGGTCCAAATGGCTCGTGTCCACGTAGAAGCTCCCACACCGTGCCTGATGTCGCGACGGTCTCGGCACCACGTCGCGGCAGACCATCGGGGCCTGCATATTGTCCACCTTGGATCTTCGGCGCGAAGAAGGTTGAGGTCCATAGATCGCAGGCGCGCTCCACTGTCCAGGCAGCAGCGCCGCGGCTCATAAGCGCCTCGAAGCGCGACTGCTTCTCCGCGATTTGATCAACGGTCTCTTCGGGCATGTCAGCCAGCGCGGCAAGATCGCGGGCCAGGTCCTTTTGGCGATTGAAGCCAAAGCCATTTTCAATCCGACCGCGTTCAGCTTCCTCGCGACGGTTTTTAGCTTTGTAGTGATTGACGACTTCGCGGTCATCGCCGTTCAGCAGCTTATAGGCATCGTCGGGGATACCTTCCCCCAGCACGGCCAGGTCGAAGACCCCAACGAGGCTGTCACCACATCGGATGTGGCTGTCGAGGAAAGTCAGTGGCTTGCCCGGTTCGACCGCCTCGATCCACATGGCCACCTTGGCCAATTCCACGGCCATGGGATTGCGATCGACACCGTGAATGCAATGGCGCGCGACATCGCGCATCGCAGCGGGATAGTCTGGCGCTTCGCTGTCTCGCAGCAACGCTACCCGCGTCGCCATCCTCCTCGCGGCACCAAGAAGGAAATGGCCGGAGCCACAAGCTGGATCGATGACGGAGAGCTTGAGAATCGCGTCGGCGCCGCCCTCAGCCTCGGCGCGAGCAAGCACGGGGTCTAGAGTATTGTCGAGCAAGGTTTGAACCAAGCTGTCCGGCGTATAGTAGCTGCCGCTGATCTTGCGCGCATTCCCTCGTGCCTCGCTGCCGCCCGCAAAGCAGAAACGTCGGCCATTATCTTCACGCGTGGGTACAAGTTCGAGCAGACCCTCGTATACCGAACCTAACTCTTCCGTCGCCATATCACGCCAGTTGATACGGACACGGCGCCCGTCCTCGATCAACCAGCTTAGATGGAAGACCGCGCGCAGAAATGCTCTATTGGGTAACTTCGCGTCGTCAAGATCCGGAGTCTGGCCCCGCGCGAACAGGCTCCCAAGCGGCGGCAGACCCAAAAGCCTTTCGCCGCGCTCCAGCCCTCGGAAAACGATCTTCGCCCCTTCCCAGGCATCATGATGATGGTCGTGAGCGGATCGGCGGGCCGAGCGTTCGCGCATGTGGCCGAAGCCGTAGCCAGAGGCATAGAGGTCGCGTGACGTGGCCGATGCATCCGGTCCGTGCAGGAGATCGCGGTCCTCCGACACCGCGAGGAAGATCAGCCTGTAGACCACGCGCAGAAGCTGCTCGAACCACCCTTGGATGCCGAGACGATTCTCGTCCAGCTTTGCACGAAGGTCCGGATTTGCATCCAGGAAGCCCTGCCCGAGCGCGAGGAGCGCCTCTTCGACACTCTCCCCGAGCCTTTCGCGCGCCGCAGTGCCGGCTCTCAGCCCGGCCTCACGCCACCGTTCGAGAGCAGAATCGACAGCTGGCGCGTGCTCGCCTCCAAAGCGCGTTGCATGGATCAGCAGCCATGTTGCGGTGAAGTCTGCGAACATCTCGTCGCGAAAAATCGCTCCGAGATCAGCTTCGATATAAGCGGGACGGGTAAAACTCGCGTTGTCCCGCATGAGACGGACACGATCTCCGGCGAAGACCATTCCCCACAAGAAGTCGGGGTTGGCATTCAGCCAATCCTGAAGCAGCACGCCGGGTGAACGCCGCGGGATCGTCCCATCATGGTCATCGCCTAGCTGCGGCAGCGCTTTCGTGAATGCCTCACCGTCCGGCTTCGGGGCCGCAACCACGATAGGCACCCTGCCGCCCTTGGCCTCAAGCGTGACGCGATAGGTATGCCCATCCCTGTGATGAACATTGGGACCATGCAGAGCTTCAAATCCGAACGCTTCCTCGAGGAGGCTTCTTACGAAGGCGGTGGTCTGAATCACATTGGGCGTCGGCAACCTAGCGTACGCCTGCCAGTGGGCTTGGCCGATCCTGAAATAGCGGGTGATTTCATCCCGCAGATTCGTCCCCTTCGGGCAGCCATAGTCGGCGGCTGCCTTCTGGTCCGGCGCCGTAGCGGCGATGACCGCCACCTGATCAGGTGAAATGAGTCCGCCCTCGATTGAGACGGCAGTGAGCCCGATGTCGGCCACACGCTTGAGATGGCGAGCCATCATTCGCCCTCCGGAAGGAGGACATAGAGCCCAATCACATCGGCGGGCAGAACCGGCACGACATCGACCGTCGCGCCACCGCGGGCGGCCTCCGTGAGCCTCAAGTGATCTTCAGACAACACGGCCCCTCGTTCGGCGGCGAACGCCGCTATGGCGGATTCGTAGGCCGCCAACCGCTCACGGGCACGCTGAAGTTGGCGTGCGATCGCTTGCTCATCTAGGTTGCCGGCCGCTTCAGGTTCCAGGAGCGCAAGCGCTGAAAGACCTGTCAGTCCGGCTTCGGGGGCCATGCCTTGAAAGGCAAGCCCGGTGGCTTCCTCCGCAAGCAACAACCGATTTGTGCGCCCACTGGTGATGAGTTTGAAGCGAAGACGTAACAACAATAGTGTCGTCATCTGATCGACAGCCCGGGTTCGCCAAACTCCACAGCGACCGAGCGGCGGGAAAGCAGCACCGTCAGGATCCAGGGCCCCCTCCGCGAGACTCTCCGCCAAGCTGGCGACGAGCGGGTGAACCCGACCCAAATGCGTGACTCCCGGAGTGGGATCGTCCTGAAATCCAACCTTTCGCGTTCCGCGGAGGCCGCGCGCTTCCAAGCGTTCCTTGATGGCGTCAGGCATCGCATCGAGATGAACGAGCTGATGCTGCCCGGCTTTGTCCAATGGCGCCCCAACGCGCTTCAGAGCTCGATCCGTGAAACGGGCAACCTCGGTCGGGCCCCCGTTTAGAGCTCGCATTTGTCGCCATTCCGGCAATACTTCCTCGGGCTTCAACGCACCTTGGGCATATCGCGCGCGACTCGCCTTCGCGTTCTCTTCGGCATCGCGCCATTTGCTGTCGAGGCGCTCGCTCGACAGACCAAAATCGAAGGCAAGCTGCTCGCGATGCCCTCCGGCACGAAGCATAAGCGCTTGCATCAGCGCCGAGGTCACACCTTCGCTGTCTTCGGGCATGGGCACCGCGATGCCCGTAGCTTTCCGGATTGCCTCCGCCTTGCGCAAGATGACCTGCAGCACGGCTCCATCGATCGCGCTGTTCTCGCCAAAGATCGTCACCGATCGAACGATCGGTGACTGTTGGCCAAATCGATCGACGCGTCCCTCCCGCTGCTGATGGCGGGTCGGATTCCAACTAAGATCATAATGAATTACTGCGTCGAACAATGATTGCAGATTGACGCCCTCGGAGAGGCAGTCCGTCGCGACCAGGATTCGGCTCTCCGATCCTTCGAGGCGGTCGACCCGGGCCCGCCGCTCTTCGGGTGTCAGGCGACCGGTGACGATAGCTACGTCGGCCTTTGGCCACGCCTTGCGGAGCTCTTCGCCCAACGCCTCGGCCGTGGCGATAAACCGGCAGAAAATCACAGGTGTCGCACCGTCTCTGAGCAGCCCTTTCAAGAGCTTCAGCAGACGGGCGACTTTGGGGTCTTCCCCGCGGCGCCCATCGAGCGCCTCCGCCATTGCTATCAACTCGACGAGTTCGGCCCGTTCTTCGGCATCGGCAGTGGCGGTTCCGGGTTCGAGATCGCCCTGGTCGAGAAGACCTTCATCCTCGTCAAAGACGACAGGCTGCATCGCCTCCTCGTCTGCGACCCCGCTGAGGCGATTGCGGAGCGCGCTGGCCGCAGCTGCGGGAGACGAGCCGACGCATCGCATGAGCGCCAGTGTCCCCCAAAACGCGAGTCGGCGGCTCCGCTGGTCGGCGCCGGCCCGCTCCGTGACCGCCAGGCAGTAGTCTAGGACGCGATCGTGTAATGCGGCAAAGTCGCCGATAAGACTGAAGGACTCGTCCTTCACCTGATGGACGGGGAAAGTCCGTTTCTCGTTCCAGCCGGACTCCATTATGTCCGGCCGACGACGCTGGACATAATGCTGGGCCAGCCGACGCGCATATCGAGCGCGGGCATTTTCGTCTCCTTGCGGGCCGCCGGCAAAATCTGGACTGATCAGTCCCAGCAGGCGGTCAAATGCGGCTTCGTCTCCGCTATGTGGCGTCGCGGTCAGCAATAGCATGTGGCGATCCTCATCGGCGACCAGGCGCTCTAGGAGTTCAAACCGCTGATGCCGACCACGCGCGCCACCGATGCAGGCGTGGGCTTCATCGACGACCACTAGCGACGGGCATGCGCGCGCGAATTCGTCACGTCGGCTGTCGGCCTTGATGTAATCGAGACTGACGACAGTGTGGGGATAGGCCTCGAAGAGGCTTTGCGCGGCTGGCAGCCCGCGCTCAAGGCTCCGAGCCCGGGCCGATGTGACGGCCACGGCGTCGATATCGAATTTCTCGGCGAGCTCGCCAACCCATTGTTCGACGAGGTGTGGTGGGCAGAGAACCGAAAAGCGATCGATCAGGCCACGATCAAGCATTTCACGGACGATGAGGCCAGCTTCAATCGTTTTACCGATACCAACATCGTCTGCGATCAGCAGGCGCACAACAGGGAGTTTCAGCGCCATCATCAACGGCACCAACTGATAAGCACGGGGCTCGACGCCTAGATGAGCGGCGCTGCGGAAGGGACCGGCTCCGCGACGGAGCGATAGACGCAAGGCATCTGCTAGGAGGCGCGCACCATCCTGGGTGTCCCGCTGATCTAACTCGGGCGGCGAAAACCGAGCGGGCCTCACCGGGATTGCCTCGAGCGCGAGCGCGATCCGCTGCGCGTCGGCCTCTGACCCTGAAAGCGGCCGGATGTTGAGGATGTCATCGTCAGGCGACGGCAGGACGACCCATTCGCGTCCCCGTACCTCGACAAGATCACCCGGTGAAAATCGTATTGCGTCCACTATGCCGCCCCCAAAAGCTCTATTAGTTCAATCGGAGCTGTCTCTCCGGGCTGATCGGGCAACTTGACAAGGTCCACCCCCAAATCTGCACATGTCACCGCCAATCCCGCCGGCACCAATCCCGGGACTGCTAGCACCTGGAAGTTGGGCCAATACAGGTCGTACAAAATGCCGCCGATCTTGCGCGTCGAGGGAGCAGGCAAGCCCCACCGCCGGAACGCGCGGTGCCAAGGGCCATCAACCTCGTCATCCGGCGTGTCCGCGATCACAGGCTTCGCAAGCTCGCAGAGGAACGACGTCACCTCTGGGTCGCGGCGGTCGATCAGGTTATGATCGGGCTGATTGAAATAGGAGAGCAGACAGCGGTAGCAGCCTGCGACACAGGCATCCTCTCGTTCGACGATGCCTTCGCCCTTTGAGGGCAAATCATAGTGCATCAGATTGAGCGCCTCGCGCGCGATCTCTGCCATACGGCGCGGATCGGAAACGAGACGATTGAGCACGCCGGCGCCACCTTCCGTTGCTTCATAGAGTAGTATTGCCTTACGTTCATCGCGCTTCGGTAAGGGCTCGCCCAACAGCTCACCTTCCTCCAACTCGGCGACAATCTGAATGCCTCGCAGGAGCGCGTGCTGAAGCGTCGCCATTTGCGCTTCATTGAATTTTTCGATCGGGCGCAGCAGAAGGGCGTTTTTATGGTCCTCAACTATCGGAACAATCCGTTGCGACTTCGGCGTCGTGACATCGATATCGTCGTCGTCGCCACCGTTCAGCGTGTCCTTGACCCAGCGTCCCGATGTGGGATCAATACAGAAGCCTCTGATCGACTTGGACTTGCGCCGGCGGAGCCCATTGTTGACGCGCGATAGTTTTGCGCGTGCGCCATAATCGAGGAGAAGAAGCGGCTGGCCCTCCGAACGCAATGTGAGCGTGCGGATATCAGGAACGCCTTTTTCGAATTGCCACTGGAAGACGGTCTGGATCTCAAAGCCGCGCCTTTGGCGGTCCTCATCATTTGCTGTGATGCGAGACGACGGTGCGGTTTCAACATTGTCGATCCGATAGACGTTATCGAGACGATCCACACCGGCTAGCGACGCGTTGCAAGCATGACATCGCTCCAGCTTGTTATCGGAGTGCGCTGCTCCGCACTCGGCACACAAGATGAGGGTCGTGGTGGCAAGCTTGCCATCATCGAGGCGGCCATGCGCCGGCAGCTTCGCACGAACGACCCGGTAGGCCCGCCCCTCATGATAGATTAGGCTGTTAGGACCAAATTCGGAGATGGCGAGGAAGCGCGGCCTTTGCAGGACCGCCGCACGTTTGGTCGCAGGGATGAATGCATAGAGCGGTAGTCGCGGGAAATTGTAGCCGGGCAGAAATCCTTCGGTCGCTAAATAGCGATACGTGTAGAAATCTGAACCGTTCGAAGCCTGTCCGCGCTCAAGCATGTCAAGCTCTTCTGTCGCACGGAAATGACGACGTGCGGCCTCCTTGCGCTCGCCCGGCTTGAATGACGTTTTCTGCTGAATTTGATGAGCCTCATCCTGCTCACGGCGGGCGCTTTGGTAGAGCTCCCGCCAGCGGCCGAAGCTGCCTGCGAAATTCTGCGCAGCCTCTCTGTCGGTTTCATCAACAAAGGCATCGATATCGGCCAGCCAAGGCGCATCGGCCAGCTCGACCACGCTGGCTGTTCGCTCAAGCAGGCGCCGCATTGTGGGTTTTGCCGCTCCACTCGCGACGAGCTTTGCGAAGGCGGATTTAATCTCATTTGAGACGGCCATCTCCGGTGTCGCCATATTCAAATTCTCGGGGATAGACGGCTTTAGCGGCACGATGGCCGCCGCCAACCATTCTGCGTGGAGATGGCTTCGCAGCAGATCGCGATTGGCAAGATCCAAGGCCGGCGGCTTCACTACGCCCGCGACAAGCCCTTGACGATTGTTGAAGTAATATTGGTCATGGGGAGACTGGGCGGCGCAATAGGTGACAACAAGCGCCGCTTGACCGCTGCGGCCAGCCCGGCCGGCCCGTTGCACGTAATTCGCGGGCGTCGGCGGCGCATTCCGGAGAAAGACAGTGTTCAGCGCGCTGATGTCAACTCCGAGCTCCATTGTCGGCGAGCAGAACAGAGCCGGAAGGAAGCTGGCGGGCTCGCCTTCCTGGCGCATTTCATCTCGGTTTTGGGCAATTCTTTCGATATCCGGCTTCCCGAACCGGAACCGGTCTTCGCGCCAAGCTCGAACCTTCTGGTCGACCTGAGCGGTGTGCTCTCGAGCCTCGAAGGAAAAGGGCAAGTCGCCATCTTGTCCGAGCATCTCCGCGACTTCCTCATAAAGCGTGCGGAAAAATGGGTTCTCGCGTTTCCCATCCGCCCTTCTGGTCGCGGGAAAGAGGCGCAAGGCCGTCGATGCAAGGCGCCACGCAGGAGCCTCGCCGCCCGTGACCACCCGGCGAATAACCTGGTGGTTTTCGGCTGCCCTCAGAAGCGTAGCGATAACATCGTCATATTCTTTGACGGGTAGCGGCTCACCCCAGACATCCTTGCTGCGAAGGGCCTTACTCAACCCCGTCCGCCAGCCGCCGCGTACAATCAGCACATCTTCCGCTGCACTAATCTCCGCCTTACTTGGCGGGTCGATCATCAGGAATCCGGCTTGCCGCAATTCCTGCTCCTCGTTCTGATCGATAAGCCAGGGGTCGCGGAGGTGATTCCTCGACGTCTCGGCGACTTGCAATATCCGCTGGCGATCAAGCGCTTCTGTTGCGATGGCAAGGCCGCGACGCATATAGTCGAAAAGCAGGTTGAAGAGTCTAGCCCGCAGCTGGGGCGTGGCGGTCGCTAGTCGCGGGTTTTCGGCGAACTCTTCGTCGTCGCCCGCAAGCTCACCCAGCCCAGGAAACCGAACCTCCACAAGGCCCGCCTCTTCGAGATTAGGATTCGTGAAGCGCCAGCCCTTCCGAAGATCCGCCCAGACGCGGTGTGCCAGGATAGACGTCAGCACTTCCTCGCCAGCTTGGCGGTTATGAAATCCCTTTACACGGGGATCCGCCATCCAGTCGGACAAACGGTCGGTTTCTTCGAGGTCGAAGCCGAGCGCCTTGCGAACGGCTTCCCCAAACTGAACATCTGAAAGGCCCTTCTCACCTGCGCCACGCACAGCGCGCAAGATACTGCCCCGAAGCAAGCTGACGAAAATGAAGTCGTTGAAATGCCCTGCCTGCAGAGCAGCATCTTGGCGATTGTCAGTAAAACCTAGAAGCTTACGTGCGCTTTCCTCAAGCGTGCCGTCCGCCTCCATCCATGCCAAGATGGTCGAGACGATAAGCGTAGTCGCAGAACTCCGCCCTTCGGCCGATAGGCCCGCCAGCTTATTAATGTCACGCGCCTGTTGTGGAGGCTGATGACGGCAATGAGGGCAAAAGCGATACTTGCCGGCGAAGAACCAAGCCGGCACTCCGTCATCGGCGAGCGATCCATCAGGCTTCACAAGGAGAAGCTGCCCTTCGTGCTTGCCCCGATGCCCGGCTTTTAGCCGCTCTTGTCCCGCTGGCGTCGTTTCTTGCCAATCATCCGGATAGTCGGCGACAGCTCCCCCGAACAAGAAGTCAACATTGATCGAAGGGACCAGGAAGCCCGTCCGGGAGCCATCCGGTTCCGGGTTCTCGCTTGCCGCGTCATCGATCGGTCGTGCGAGAACGCGAACACCATCGAGTGCACTCTCAATCCGAACGCTGTGGTGCTCTTGACCGCATTCCCGGCAAAAGAAGACTGGATATAGGCGCGCGTTCGGATCGGATGGATGAAATATCTGTCCTTCCAGCACGACACGCCGATCGCTCACGGGCTCGATCGTTGCGTAGGCGTGGCCAGCGCCAGAAATGAATCGGTGAAGCTTGAACGCCAGGAACGCCCGGTCACTGACGCCACCCCGAAGATCTTCGGGGCGTCCCATTAACGACAGCATCCCCGCAACAGCAGCTCTGCATTTTTCGGAAGGGATGTTTGTCTGGTCAGCGAGTTTGGAACTCGCATCACTCAAGGTCATGGGCGGGCGACGCCGCAGTTTCTCGCCCTCGACAAGCCCAATTTCAGTCTCGATCCAGCAAGCGAGTGGATGAGAATACAACTCCTCGTCCGTCAGACTTTCCGGTATTGGCGCCAGAACCGCATTCGAGAGCGCTGCTCCGACACTTGTGTTGTTGATCTGTGGGTCCGTCGCCCTGGCGAGATTCTCATCGATGATCGATGCCGAGCTGAGCTCTTCCCCGAAAATCAGCTTGCCGACGCGAGCAACGGCGCTCGCGCGTTCGATCTCCTCGTGCGCGCTCGACATAGTCGCTGAAGTACCTATGCACAGCAGCTTTCGCTCTTTGACGAGGCGGTCTTTCACGCGGCGCACCAGCATCGCGACGTCCGCCCCCTGACGGCCTCGATAGGTATGCAGTTCATCCAGCACCAAGAAATCCAGGCCGGCTGCATTGGCGATGACGGCGCGATCGAGTTCATCCTGGCGCGTCATGAGCAGCTCGAGCATCATGAAGTTCGTCAGCAAGATATCGGGCTTGGCCTTGGCGATCGCCTGTCGTTCTGCATCACTCTCCTGGCCGGTATAGCGGCTGAAGGTCGGGCGCAGCTCCTCCGGGAGTCCAGAGCCGCCGATGAATTTGTCGAGCTCCTCAAGCTGGCTGTTGGCCAACGCGTTCATTGGATAGATGATGATCGCGCGCGTCCGCTGCGGCTCGCCTGCGCGCCGCGCGCGCACCACCGCATCGACGATTGGCAAGAAGAAGCACAGCGACTTTCCTGACCCAGTGCCCGTGGTCACGATGAAGCTTTCACCATTACGCGCCTTCGCAACAGCGCGATCTTGGTGGCGGTGAAGCTTTATCGGCGTCCGGTCAGGGCCTGCTGCGAATATCCTGCTAAGAGCTGGATCGAGTACTTCTTGCGCGACGAGCTGATCAACAGAATGGCCAGACTCAAAGCGGGGATTGATGGTGATCAGGGGCTCAGGCCAAAAACGCTGCTCATTATAGGCAGCATCCACCTGAGCACGGATTTCCGGCGCGCGGATCTCCGAGAAGGAGCGAGCGAATGATTCATATCGCGCTATCAGCGCTTGATCGAGATCGAAGATGTCCACGGCGCCCCTCCCAGTTACCTCGTGGTTGAGATATCTGGCCTTGATTTTGAACTACTACTAATTGAACTTGCTGCTTGTACAGCGTGCGGCATCAGGAATTCTGCTAAACTGACAATGACTTCTTCAAATTTCCCCGGATTTACCGCGACATCTCTGACGAAGGCGATCCACTGACGCTGTTTTTGTTCATCGCTGGCGAAAGCCGGCGTTAGTGCATCGGGCAGGTCTACAGGGATCGGCGTCGCCCGCCGCGCGAACGTCGCCGCGATCGCGCGCGCAAGCCTATCGTCGGCGAAATCGAAGGACTTGCTGAGAATCCAGATGTCGTAGAAGTCCTTCATCCGGCTATTAGCCCGACCCAGCGCCATCATCGCCTGGAATTTCTCGGCAATGACGGTTTCCCGTGCGTAGCCACGAAGTCGAGGCATGGGAAAATCCAGCATGGAAGGATAGTCCAGTTCTTCGGTGCCAGGCTCCACCGCATCGCCAAAGCCGATGTCGATCGTCAGACTAATCCGGGCGCCGCCGATCGATGCTGTTGTCCGCAGTCGCAGGCCGCCATACTCCAGTTCCTCACGGATTCGATCGACCCGGAGGGCGTCAACATCGAATTCCACGCCGTCGGCAGCTTCCTGTGCCAGGATTTCGCGAAACGTCGCCAGCATCGGCTCCCCGCGCGGATCGCCGAAGCCTAGCAGATCAAGGTCGCGCGTACCGCGGTGCGGGTCATCGAACCAACTCATCATCAGCATTGCACCCTTCAGCACGAAGCGGTCGGAATGGGGTGACTGACTGAGCCGGAAGAGCAGCCGCTCCAAGGCGAAGCGGGTCAGGACAAGATCGAAGGTCTGGCCGCTCGTCTTGGAGACCTGCAACAGGCGGGCGCGAACCGAGGCGCCGATGTTCTTGATCTCCTTAGCCATTGGCGGTCAGCGCTTCGAGATAGGGCCGAACGACCGTGGCGACCGTTCCTCGCTCAGCCTGCCTCGCAATCTCGCCCGGCGTCGTTTTGCGCTGGCGCAGCGCTTCCTGAAGGCCTTCGATCGCCACGGGCAGGCCAATTTTGTTCCGATATCGAAAGCAATCGGCGATCGTCTTCGCAACGCCGAAGACCTTCACGGCCACCCCCTCGACAGCGTGGGTTTCAACGCCTTCCTTCAGCAGACGGTCGGTGAAACGTACCAGCCGGATGGGCGTGCCTTCGGGTTTCGGGGACCAGTCCTTCTGACCTACGGCGAGCCAAACCTGCCTCGGGAGCTGATCGGTCAGACCATGGAAAGCCAGGGCTGAAACGAGGCAAACCACGCCTTTGGGGACCCGTTTGGAGGCCTCTGCGAGGCTATGGTGAACGTCGAGAGGCGCATCGGAAAGTTGATAAAGTCCTCGCGCGAGCCGAAGCACCTCGCCATCACGTTCCATGCGACTCATGGTGGCGGCTGTTACGCCAGCCTCGCGCAGCTCAGCCAGGCGTGAAATTCCGCGCGCGGTCAGCACAGTATGGGCGATCTGGCGTTGAGACATGGATGGTGGCACGATACGAAAACTCGGAACATAAGACCTATTCTCCGAGGAATTGTATCACTCTTTGTTGGGCGAGGAAAGGTGCCCGATGGTTGGCGTCGTGGACCGAAGCCCCATGGCGGACAGGTCTAGAACGAGGGGTTGCAAGAGGGCGCGCGTCGCCTCGCCGCCGAGTGATAGCACGTCGATAAAGTCCTCCTGGTTGGGCTGGCCAAGCGCAAGTCGATAGATCATGCGTTGCTCGCGAAGTTGAGCAAACCGCGCTACATCCCGACCGAAAGGTCGCTCGAAAACGTGCCGGCTGATTTCCGCCTTTTCGAGCACCCACCAAGGACGGAGGCCGCTGGTATCGCCGAAACGCTCAGCATGACGCTGCAAGCATTGCCACGGCGAACCATCTGCGGCGGTGACGTCTCTCAGCACCTCATCGCGCAACATTGCCGAGAGCCGACGCCTGACAGCCAGTCCAGCATAGCGCTGGATACGGCCCTCGCGCTGTTCAAGATCAAGAGGATTCGACGAGAGGTCCCAATGAACCACATGCGAACACCAAGGGTGGAAATCCAATCCCTCCTGGCCGACAGATGTCGTGGCCAGCACATGCGGCCAAAAGGGCGTATTGAAGCTTCGGCGGATTTCGTCGGGCCGAACTGGAGCGGTCTGCGCGACGCCGCCCTCCACTTTGACGGCAGGCTCAGTCTCGGCATCCCCGAACGGTACGGCGACATGGCAGCGCACCGGTATTTTGTGCGGCTGACCGCCGATCCCATGAAAGCTGAAGCTGCCGGCCCGCAGTCCGAGTGAGGATTCCAAATCCTTGGCCAGACCTGCAGCGCCCTCAGGCAAACTCTGCGCGCGCAGCCAGAAATGCTCGTCCAAGACGCTTTCAAAGCCACCATCTGAACCGCGCCGGGTTTTC
>NZ_BPQT01000063.1 GCF_022179405.1 Methylobacterium marchantiae | reverse complement strand
AAAGCCACCGGCAAACGATGAATGTCATCGGGGACCGTCCTCGGCGGTCCCCGACCCATTCCCCCGCCTCGTGACCGTCCACGAGCGGACCTTCACAATCCCTCCTTTATATCCGCCTTGGAGAGGATCGCCTGCCTTGCATCGGCTTTTCGGGCCGATATGCTGATGGCCGCTCTCTTCAGCGGCAGGACCCGATCCCATGCGCATGACATCGACCGTGATCCTCCTGCTGGCCTTCATGGGGGCGGCGTTGGCGCAGCAGGTGGCCGAACCGCCGATCCAGAGCCCACAGGATGCCGCCTGCCGCGAGCAGGCCAGGGCGCAGGTTTTCAGCGCGCCGAACCCGAGCAACCTCGGTCTCTACGATCTCGGCTCGCAGATCTATCACGCCTGCATGGCCAGCTATCACGGCACCGGACCGAACCCGGACCGTAAGGAGCGCCGCTTCTGAGGATCGCCCGTTCGATTCTGAGAGCCGCTCTTCATGACAGTGCATGATCCGAGTCCTTCGCCGATGCGTAAAGGGGGGCGTCCCTATCATGGCGTCGGTCTCGCTCTGCTCCTGTGCCTGGCCGGATTCGCGACGGCCGTACTCGCCGACTAGCCATCGGCCAAGCTCTTCGCCAGCGAGACATCCGACGTCGGCACCCAGGCCTGCCTTCACAAGGCGCTCGACGGCGCCGACGTGTCGCTCAACGCCGCTTACCGCAAGGCGCTGGCGGTGATCGATCAGGACGATCGCGGCGAGGATGCGAAAGCCAAGGCCGCCTGGAAGGCTCCGCTCACCGCTGCCCAACGCGCCTGGATCGCGTTCCGCGATGTCGATTGCGGCGATCTCGTCCTCAGCGAGTGGAACAACGGCAGCGGAGCCACGGTCACCGGCTATGCCTGCCGCTACGACAAGACCGTGCAGCGCAGGGACGAGATCCTGAGCCGCTACCCCCTCTGCATTGACGCTTTGACGTCTCCCGCTACGCCCTTGTTCAGCGCCGGGGCGGCGATCCGAGCCGATGTGCGGCGAGGTCCTTGAGGGCGGTCTGTTCGCGGAACCAGGTCCGCAGCGGCTTGGCCGGCATTCCGCCCCAGCGCTCGCCGGCCGGGACGTCGCGCATGACCCGCGAGGCCGCGGCGAGCTGCGCCCCAAGACCGATGCGGAGATGGCCGGCAATCGCGCTCTGCCCACCGACGGCGACATAGTCTTCGAGGATGGTCGATCCGGCGATGCCGACCTGCGCGACGATCACACAATGCCGTCCGATCCGGACGTTGTGGGCGATCTGGACGAGGTTGTCGATTTTCGTGCCGTCTCCGATGATCGTGTCGCGGCAGCTTCCGCGGTCGATCGTGGTGTTCGCGCCGATCTCGACGTCGTGGCCGATCACCACGCGTCCCGTCTGCGGCACCTTGAGATGGCCCTGTGCGCTCATGGCGAAGCCGAATCCATCCTGGCCGATACGGGCACCGGGATGGACGATGGCGCGATCCCCCAGATCGCAGCGGACGATGGTGACGCCGGAGCCGATGGCGCCATCGCGGCCGATGCTCACGTCCGGTCCGATGACGGTATGCGCGCCGACACTGGTGCCGTCCCCCAGGACCACGCCTTCGCCGATGACCACCGTCGGATCGAGGGTGACCCCATCCCCGATGCGGGCGGAGGGATGCACGAAACTGCCCGCCTGCATGCCGGTCTCGGCGAGATGCGGCGGCGGCCGCATGAGGTCGGGGTGAAGCCGGGCGAGGACCTTGGCGAAGGCGGTATGCGGATCCCGCACCACGATGGCCACGGTGCCTGCGGGGACGAGATGGGCGAAGCGCTCCGGCAGGATGCACGCGCCGGCCCTGGTTTCGCGCAGCGCCTCGGCATAGCGGGCGTGATCCATGTAGGCGACGTTCCAGGACTCGGCCGTCTCCAGGCTCGCGCCACCGCTCAGCATCAGCGGTGGTCTCGTCGATGGCGGAGCCGTGGCGCCCACGGCCTTGAGCAGGTCGATCAGGGCAAGGCCGCTCGGTTCATTCTGCAAGGGCACGGAGGGGCTCGTTTCCGGATGGTCTTGGAAATCGGGATCGGCAGGGATGTCGAGGCGAGCATGGATGTCGAGGCGAGCATGGGTTTCGGGATGAGGACGGTCGGGCGAACAGCGAACGAGGTTCATTCGCGGGTCGGGCGCTTTGCCGCCCGGCGGGATCTCGCTCGCCGCGACCGGCGGAACTGTCCGGGAATCGCGCATGTCGCGAGGCCCGCTTGATCGGTCCTCGCTCCGGCGAGGCCGCATGACGGCGAATTCGCCCTGAGCGTCGATGCTGTGCGCCAATGGAACGCGCAGGTACGTGTCTAACGGCACCGTTGGAGAAGGAGCGCCCGGCTCGCTCCCAACGGATGCGCCGAGGTTAGCGGTAATCCGTCGGCGTCAGGCCGTGGCGGGCGATCTTGTCGTACAGGGTCTTGCGCGGCGTGCCGAGGGATTCGGCGGCGATGCGCACGTCGCCGGCCGCCATGATCAGCTCCTCGCGGATCAGGCCGCGCTCGAACCGGTCGACCTGTTCGGAGAGACTTTCCGAACTCGCTGCCTCTGGCGCAGGGGCATCGTGCTGGCCGAGTCCCAGGGCATGACGCTCGGCGAAATGCCCGAGCTCGCGCACGTTGCCGGGCCAGTCGTGTCGGCGCAGATGGTCGCGCACGGCCGGGGTGATCGCCGCGGGCTCCCGTCCGAAGCGTGACGCGGCCCGGTTCAGGAATTCCTGGAACAGCAGCATCACGTCCTCGCGGCGGTCGCGCAGCGGCGGGATCGCGATCGTGATGACGTTCAGGCGATGGTAGAGATCGTCGCGGAACGTGCCCTGCGCAGCCGCCTGGCCGAGATCGACCTTAGTCGCGGCCACCACCCGCATGTCGATGGGGCGGATCTCGTTGGTGCCGAGTGGTTCCACCGTCCGCTCCTGCAGCACGCGCAGGAACTTCACCTGAAGGCCGAGCGGCATGCTCTCGATCTCGTCGAGGAACAGCGTGCCGCCTTGCGCATGCTCGATCCGGCCGACCCGGCGCTTGAGGGCGCCGGTGAAGGCGCCGGCCTCGTGGCCGAAGAGTTCGCTCTCGACCACGCTGTCGGGCAGCGCGCCGCAATTCATCGCCACGAAGTTCCGGGCGGCGCGGCGGCTCCAGCGGTGCAGGGCGCTCGCCACCACCTCCTTGCCCGATCCGGTCTCGCCGAAGACGAGCACGTCCACATCGGCATTGGCGACCTCGCGCACGAGGCGGCGCAGGCGCACCATTTCTGGCGAGATGCCGAGGAAGGCGGGGTCTTCCTCCACCGCCGCCTCGAGCCGGGCGCGCAGGGTCCGGTTCTCGATGACGAGCCTCCGGCGTCCCAGGGCACGGCGTGCCGAGGCGACGAGGGATTCCGCCGGGTAGGGCTTGGCCAGGAAGTCGTAGGCTCCGTCGCGCATGGCACCCACCGCCATGCGGATGTCGCCATGGCCGGTGATCAGGATGACGGGCAGTTCCGGATCGATCGCCTTGATGCGCGCGAACAGCGCGATGCCGTCGAGGTCCGGCAGGCGCACGTCGGTGACGACGAGGCCGGGCGGGTCGGCGAGGATCGCGGCGAGCGCCGGCCCGGCGGCCCCGAAGGTCTCCACCGTGAACCCGTCGAGTTCGAGGCTCTGGCGGTTGGCGCGGCAGACATCCGCCTCGTCGTCGATGAAGACGACCCGTTCGGCCGTTTCACCCGCCGGCTCATGCACGCTCACTTCGCCGCCTCCACGAACTCCGCCTCCATAGACCCCGCCGGCACCGGAGCTTTCGCCAGTTCCATCCGGAAGATCGCGCCGCCGGCCGGATCGTTCGCGGCGTTCAGGCTGCCGCCGCAATCCTCGACGATTCCGCGGGCGATGGCGAGGCCGAGGCCGAGGCCGTCGGCCTTGGTGGTGAAGAAGGCATCGAACACCTGGGCCCGGACGAGCTCGGGCAGGCCCGGTCCGGTGTCCCGGACCTCGATCGCCACGCGGCCTTCGCGCGCGTCCCGTACCAGAATCGACACGCGCGGGTCGGTGCTTCCCGCCGCCGCGTCGAGGCCGTTCTGAAGCAGGTTGACCACGACCTGTTCGAGGCGCTGACCGTCTCCGAGCACCTGCAGACCGGCGGGCGGAGCCTCGGCCGAGAGCCCGATGCCGGCGGATTTCGCCCGCGCCTCCACGAGTTCCAGGCTGTTGGCGAGGATGTCGGCCAACGCCACGGGCTCCCGCCGTGGCGAGGAACGCCGGGCGAATCCCTTGAGCTGGCGGGTCAGCCCGCCGATGCGGTCGGTGAGGCGTCCGATGGCGAAAGCGTTCTCCGCGGCCTCCTCTCCACGGCCGCGCCGGACGAGGATCGCCGCATTGTCGGCATAGGCGCGGATCGCGGCCAGCGGCTGGTTGATCTCGTGCGCCATGCTGGCGGCGAACTGGCCCAGGGCCGCGAGCCGGCCGGCCTGGGCGAGTTCGCGGCCGAGGCGTTCGCGCTCGGCCTCCGCCCGCCGGCGTTCCTCGATCTCGAGGCGCAGCATCCTGTTGGCGTCGGTGAGTTCCTGCGTCCGTTCGCGGACGCTGCACTCCAGTTCCTCGCGCTGCGCCGAGGCTTGTGCGAGCCGCTGCCGGACGCGTCGGCGCCGGCCGGCGATGGTCGCGATTCCGAGGCAGGCGAAGCCGGTGGCGAGCGCCGCGATGATCCAGGCCTGGACCCGCTCGCGTTCCACCGCCGGTCCCACCGGTGTCAGGGTATGGAGACGCCACTCGGTCCCGGGGATCTCCGCGTCGAGCATCAGCGCCGTCCGCGCCGGCCGCGATCCCTGGCCGATGCGAACGAGGCCAGGGCTGTCCGCGATGGGATGAAGCGGGAAGGCCGAGAGCGGCGCCTCGCCGAATTCCAGTGCCTCGCGGATGCGGCGCCGTTCGGAATCGTCGATGGTGCGCAATGTCGTGAAATGCCAGGCGGGGTCGCTCGCCACCAGGACGATGCCCCTCGTATCGGCCACGAACACGCCGTTGCCCGATTGGCGCCACGCGACCTCGACGCCGTCGAACTCGATCTTCACCACCACGACGCCGCCGGCTTCCCCGATCCGCCTGGCGAGATAGAGGCCGGCCCGTCCGCTCACGGTCCCGAGGGCGAACTGAGATCCGGCACCCTGGGCCATGGCCTGCCGGAAATAAGGCCGGAACGCGTAATCGCGGCCGATGAAGCTGCGCTCGGCCTCCGCATTGCTCGCCGCCACGGTGATCCCGTCGGGCCGAATGACGTAGATCACCGCCGAGCCGGTGGCGGCCGCCACCTGTTCGAGGCGCCGGTTCACCCGGTCGACCAGGGCTTGTGCGGGGGCCTGCCCCATTACCGCGGCGATTTCGGGATCGGCCGCGAGGGCGAGGGGAAGCGAGGCCTGCTTCTGCATCTCGGCCCGCAATGCGCTCACCTGAAGCGCCAGGACCGCCTGCGCCGTGCGCCGCAGATCCGCCAATGCCCAGCGTTCGGCGGTCCGTCCCGCGAGCCAGGCCGCGATCAGCACCAGGGCGAGGCTGGCGACGAGGATGAGCCCACGATGCTTCCGCGGACGGTGTCCCGGCCCGGTTCCATCCGGCGGGGAAAGAGACGACCTCATGCGCCCTGCCTCGGTGCGGAATCCCGGACAGGATTTCGCGCATGCGTGCGGATCACCGCAACACCATCGCGAAGGCGATCTGCATTCATCGGAAAAATATGTCTCGAATCAACATCTTAACGAAATATTTCAGGAGTTCCGCAGCTGGCACGCGGGTTGCCATTCCTAGAGCGTAACGCAGGCCTGCACCCATCGCAGGGCTGGCTGCCGGAGGGGCCGAGCCCCGAAAGCCAAGACCAAGAGTGGACGAAGCCGGGCCCAGCCCGGTCTTCCGATCCAACCCGCACCGATCTATCCGAAGGGAGAAGCCCGTCATGGCTGCCGTACCGTCACCGCTCACCGCACCGCATCCGCCGTCAAAGCCCAAGCCGCTCTACCGCACCCTGTACTTCCAGGTTCTCCTTGCCGTGGCGATCGGCATCCTGCTGGGTCACTTCTATCCGCAGCTCGGATCGGAGATGAAGCCCTTCGGCGACGCCTTCATCAAGCTCGTCAAGATGATCATCGCGCCGGTGATCTTCCTCACCGTGGTCTCCGGCATCGCCGGCATGACCAATCTCGAGAAGGTCGGCCGCGTCGGCGGCAAGGCATTGCTCTACTTCATCACCTTCTCGACCCTGGCGCTCATCGTCGGCCTCATCGTCGCGAACGTGGTGCAGCCGGGCGCGGGCATGCATATCGACCCGAAGACTCTCGATCCGAAGTCGATCGCCAGCTACGCCGGCAAGGCCAAGGAGCAGAGCATCGTCGAGTTCCTGATGAACATCATCCCCTCCACGGCGGTGGGTGCGTTCGCAGGCGGCGAGATCCTTCAGGTCCTGTTCTTCTCGGTGCTGTTCGGCTTCGGCCTCGCCTTCCTGGGCGACCGCGGCAAGCCGGTGCTCGACATCATCAAGGTGCTGTCGGAAGCCATCTTCGGCGTCGTCAACATCATCATGAAGGTCGCCCCCATCGGTGCCTTCGGCGCTATGGCCTTCACGATCGGCAAGTACGGCATCGCTTCGCTCGCCAACCTCGCCTACCTCGTCGGCGCCTTCTACCTGACCTCGGCGATCTTCGTCCTCGGCGTGCTCGGCCTCGTGGCCCGCTACAACGGGTTCTCGATCCTGAAGCTCATCCGCTACATCAAGGAAGAGCTGCTCCTCGTCCTCGGCACCTCTTCTTCGGAATCGGCTCTGCCCTCGCTCCTCGAGAAGATGGAGCGGGCCGGCTGCTCCAAGCCCGTCGTCGGTCTCGTCGTGCCCACCGGCTACTCGTTCAACCTCGACGGCACCAACATCTATATGACGATGGCGGCGCTCTTCATCGCCCAGGCGACGGACACGCCCCTGACCTGGGGCGAGCAGGGCCTCCTGCTCCTCGTGGCGATGCTGTCCTCGAAGGGTGCCGCGGGCGTCACCGGCTCGGGCTTCATCACCCTCGCCGCGACCTTGGCGGTTGTGCCTTCGGTGCCCGTGGTCGGCATGGCGCTGATTCTCGGCGTCGACCGGTTCATGTCCGAATGCCGCGCGCTCACCAACTTCATCGGCAACGCGGTCGCCTGCATCGTCGTCGCTCGCTGGGAAGGTGAAGTGGACGAGGTCAAACTCGCTGCGGCTCTGGGCGGCAACCCGATGCCGTTGGAGAGCGACATGCCGGCTCTCCAACCGGCCGAATAATCGCGCGACCCCCGGCCGGTTGGACTCATCCGGCCGAACGACATCATCAAGGGCATGCCGGACCACACGGGGTCCGGCATGCCCTCCGCCGTTCGGAAACCGGGCGGTTCGCGGATGCCCGTCCCGGGTATGCGTCCTATCGCGCAGGGGCCGATTGGAACGGCCTGCGTTCCATTCCGTTAGCGAACATATCCCTCACAACAGGACATTTCGCATGCGCAAGCTCGCAATCCTCTCTGCCGCGGCCATCAGCCTTGGCGCACTGGCAGCGGCGCCCGCTGAGGCTCGTGGCTGGGGTCATGGCGGCGGATACGGTCACGGCGGCTTCGGCCATGGCGGCTACGGTCGATTCGGTGGCGGGTACGGCCGGGGTTATGGCGGCGGCTATCGTCGCTTCGGTGGCGGGTACGGCCGTGGTTACGGCTACGGGCGCCGCGGCATCGGACCGGGCGCGGTCATCGGCCTTGGCATCGCCGGTCTCGCGGCGGGCGCCATCGCGGCGGGCGCCTACAATGGCGGCTATGGCTACGGCGGTGGTTACGGCTACGGGCGACCCGTGGGCTATTACGGCGGCGGTTACGGCTACGGTGGTGGTTACGCTCCGGCCTACGGATATGGCGGTGGCTATTACGGCTACTGATCCTGGATCGGACGTCGAGAAGGGAGTCGCCGAAAGGCGGCTCCTTTTTTGTAGGATAATACCCCGTCCTGTTCGACGGCAGGGGCTTCATGGTCCGTCGAAGCCGCCGAGTGGAGCGGTGGCCTAGCTGTGGAGCATCAACAGGTTGT
>NZ_BPQT01000062.1 GCF_022179405.1 Methylobacterium marchantiae | reverse complement strand
TGTCACGGATAGAAACCTCGATCCTCGACGGGCTTGACGAACCGTCATCGCTTCGTCTGCTTCCCGAGAGCGCGCTTCAGGGTGTTGCGGACGCCGTGCGTCTCGAGATGATCGACGCGGTGTCGGTGACGGGCGGTCACCTTGGCTCCGGTCTGGGGGTCGTCGAGCTGACGGTGGCGCTGCATCACGTGTTCGACACGCCGGACGACCGGATCGTGTGGGATGTCGGGCACCAGGCCTATCCGCACAAGATCCTGACGGGGCGGCGCGACCGGATCCGGACCCTGCGCCAGCCGGGCGGTCTGTCGGGGTTCACCAAGCGCTCGGAGAGCGTCTACGACCCGTTCGGGGCGGCGCATTCCTCGACCTCGATCTCGGCGGCGCTCGGCATGGCGGTGGGGCGCGACCTCGACGAGGCCTCGGTCAAGGCGAAGGGCGGCCCGGCGCCCAAGCGCCGCAACATGGTGGCGGTGATCGGCGACGGCTCGATGTCGGCGGGCATGGCCTACGAGGCGATGAACAATGCCGGGGCGCTGCATTCACGCCTGATCGTGATCCTCAACGACAACGACATGTCGATCGCTCCGCCCGTGGGGGCGATGTCGGCCTATTTCGCGCGTCTTGCGTCCGGCGGCACCTATCGCGGCCTGCGCGAGACCGCCAAGCAGCTCGGCAAGCTCCTGCCGAAGGCGCTCTACCAGCGCGCGGCGGCGGCGGAAGAGTATGCCCGCTCGCTGGTGGTGGGCGGCGGCACGATGTTCGAGGAGATGGGCTTCCACTATGTCGGCCCCATCGACGGGCACAATCTCGACCATCTCCTGCCGATCCTGAAGAACGTGCGTGACTCGGACCAGGGCCCGATCCTGCTCCACGTGGTGACGCAGAAGGGCAAGGGCTACGCCCCGGCGGAGGCCTCGGCCGACCGCTACCACGGGGTGGTGAAGTTCGACGTGATCTCGGGGGTGCAGGCCAAGGCCAAGCCGAACGCGCCGGCCTATACCCGCGTGTTCGGCGAGAGCCTGATCAAGGCGGCGGATGCCGACGACAAGGTGGTGGCGATCACCGCGGCGATGCCGGGCGGCACCGGGATCGACCTGTTCGGCAAGGCGCATCCGGACCGGACCTTCGATGTGGGCATCGCCGAGCAACATGCGGTGACCTTCGCGGGCGGCCTGGCGACGGAGGGCTACAAGCCGTTCGTGGCGATCTACTCGACCTTCCTGCAGCGGGCCTACGACCAGGTCGTGCACGACGTGGCGTTGCAGAATCTGCCGGTGCGGTTCTGCCTCGACCGGGCGGGTCTGGTGGGGGCGGACGGGGCGACCCATGCGGGGGCGTTCGATCTGGCCTATCTGTGCTGCCTGCCGAACATGACGGTGATGGCGGCCTCCGACGAGGCCGAGCTGGTGCACATGGTGGCGACCCAGCACGCCCATGACAGCGGCCCGATCGCCCTGCGCTATCCGCGCGGCGAGGGGGTCGGCGTCGATCTGCCCGAGACCGGCGTTCCGCTGGCCATCGGCAAAGGCCGGATCGTCAAGCGTCCCGAGGGCGCGCGGGTGGCGCTGCTGAGCCTGGGCACGCGCCTGTCGGAAGCGCTGAAGGCGGCCGACCAGCTCGAGAGCGCCGGGATCGCGGTGAGCGTGGCGGATGCGCGCTTCGCCAAGCCGCTGGACGAGGCGCTGATCCTGGATCTGGCGGCCACCCACGAGGTGCTGATCACGCTGGAGGAAGGCTCGGTCGGCGGTTTCGGAGCGATGGTGCTGCACCTCCTCGCCGAGAAGGGCGCGCTGGATGCGGGCCGGGTCAGGGTGCGGACGCTGACGCTTCCGGACCTGTACCAGGACCACAACAGCCCGGAGACGATGTACGCCGAGGCCGGCCTCGACGCCGACGGCATCGTCAAGACCGTCAATGCGGCGCTGCCGGGACAGAAGGC
>NZ_BPQT01000061.1 GCF_022179405.1 Methylobacterium marchantiae | reverse complement strand
CAAACAGGGGGCAAGGTCAGAACTTCCCAAGCAACCGGTCGAACAACTCGCGAGGCTCGGCGTCGACGGCCCGCGCAATGGCGATGAACTCCACGAGATCCAGTCGCCGCTCGCCGCCTTCGTACTTTGCGACGAACGATTGCGGTGCGCCGAGCCGCTGAGCAACCTCCTGCTGCGTCAGGCCGACCCGTTGGCGCTCTTGCTTGAGCAGCGCAACCAAATGTGTGTGCTCTGTCGTACGAAGAGTCTTGCGCATGCGCTCGTTCCGAAGCGCAGCGGAGATCTGACTGTTTTAGGATAATCCCATTTCAGGATATTTTCCTGGACTGCCGGCCCAACCAGAGCGACACCTGCCGCAGGCGACACCGCCCGACCACAGGATCGATCGATGAACATCGGAACAGGGGTCTTCGTGCTCCGAGACGAGCACACGCTCGTCGCCATGCAGGCGGCAAGCTTTGCCACCGAAAACGACTTCCAGCGCCTGCTAGCATCCTTTCCCGAGTTACTCGCGGGCGATCAGATCGACACCGAGGTGCCACGTCGCTTCATGCTGGTGGCCCGTGAGAAGGGTATTGCGGCGGAGGAGGGCGGGTCGGACCGTTGGTCGCTCGATCACCTCTTCCTCGACCAGGACGGAATCCCGACGCTGGTCGAAGTCAAACGCGGCACCGATACCCGGATCCGCCGCGAGGTCGTCGGACAAATGCTCGACTACGCCGCGAACGCGGTATTGCACTGGCCTCTCGACACCCTCAGGGCTCAATTCGGGGCGCGATGCGAAGCGGAAGGTCGCAACCCCGTCGAGACTCTTAAGGATCTGATCGGCCCGGATATTGAACCAGAAACCTTCTGGGACGGGGTGCGAATCAACCTACAGGCCGGGCGGGTTCGGCTCCTGTTTGTAGCCGACAAGATCCCATCCGAGCTGCGACGCGTGGTGGAATTCCTCAACCGTCAGATGCAGCCAGCCGAGGTGCTTGCGGTTGAACTTCGCCAATACGAAGGGCAGGGGCTGAAGACCCTGGTGCCGATCGTTCTGGGCCGGTCTGAAGCCACGAAGGATCGCAAGAGCAGCCCGAGCCGCTCCGTGCTGCCAAAGCGCGCCTGGGACGAGGCAACGGTCATGGCGGAGATCGTCGCCCGCGGTGACGACGCAGTCTCGGCGACTGCCCGCTCGATTGCGCACTGGATGCATCGAAAGGCTGACCGCATTGCCTTCAACACCAGTCCAAATTTTGGCGCACTAGGAGCGATATTCGAGGTAGATGGGTCAAATATCCCGGCGCTCAGGATCTTCACTGACGGGACTATGGCGGTTTACTTCGAGTACATGCTCGGCAAGCCGGTCTTCGATGCCCTTACGCTACGCCAGGAACTCCTTGACCGGCTGAATGCCGTCCCTGGTATACGCCTGCCGCCTGACGCGGTTTCGAAGCGTAAGACGATCCCTCTCGCTGGTCTCACGCCGCCCGCGGTCGAGGCATTCCTCGCCGCGATGGACTGGTTTGTCGATACGCTGCGTAGCGGCGCTCAAAAGGCGGAGGCCTGACCATGCGGTCCTTCCTGCTCGCGACGACTGCGCTCTTTGCATTCATACCAAGTGTGTTTGCGATCGATAGTGCACGGCGACGTGTGATCGAGGAGGCCTGTTGCCCCTACGAACGGGAGGAGAAGGGGCCGAACGGGGTGATGTCGCCGCGCGAAGTGCGCTGCCGTCTGTCGATGGGCGAGAGCTACGCGGAAATCGATGAGGACATCACCGTCTTGCAGACCATGCAGGCAGAGCAACAACGGCTTGATGAGAAGTCACGCGCCCAAGCCCTCGAACGAGCCTCACGGGAGCGCGACACGGCTCTGCAGTCAGCCCCCGGTTTGTGTCGACGCATGGTGCAGGAGCACAAGGAAGGCCGGTAGTTTACGTCTCGGGCGATCGCTCCGTCCCTCCTAAGCGACGACGCAAGCGACGTTGAGCGGATTGATCCTGCCTCGATATCGGGAGTGACCCGATTCATGGATGTGCTCGGACACAACTACAGCGAAACCGATCAGCGTGCGCTCGTTCTGAGCGCAACATCGGAGGACAGATTCAAGCAGTTCGAAGGTTTCAACACCCTTCTCGATCGGATCGGTACGAACCTCAGGACAAGGGCCCAGCGCGCGCAGTTCTATGAAGAGACCGGACGCCGATCGGGCGGCCCTGTGCAGAGAGTGCCCAGTTCAAAAGACTACGCCTTCAGATGCTATCTCGAGCAGCAGTTCGGATCACTCCAGGCCGACCCATTCGATCGCGCCATGAAGCTTGACGCTTCGGGCCGCTACATTCGCCGACGTTGAGAAAGCCTTTACAACAACACCTGGGCTCGGAGTCAAAAGACGCTAATTCTCGCCCGAAGTCCCGCCGACTGCATGACTACAATGCCAGGTGGAGGGATCATCGGTCGCGACGCAAGCTCTCTCGTCTGATTCGAATGCCTTGGTTTGATTTTTGATACCTTGCCGCAGTGGGCCGGCAGGCGAACTAGGATCCGGACCCATAAATTTGGCTTGGCAGGAGTGTCTGTGATTCCTTTGTCATAAAGGAGGATCGGATGGACGAGTTTTGGCTGACGGACGCCCAGTTTGCGAAGATTGAGCCGCACTTGCCGACAGATACGCGGGGCAAGGAGCGCGTCGATGACCGTCGGGTGATCAGCGGCATTATCCACGTGCTGAAGTCGGGCGGGCGTTGGGCGGATGCACCACGCGAGGTCTATGGCCCGAAGAAGACGCTCTACAACCGGTTCAGGCGCTGGGCGGCCAAGGGCGTCTGGACCGATCTGTTCGAGACCCTGGCCAAGGCTGGCGGCCCACCCTCCCAGGTGCTCATCGATTCCTCGGCCGTGAAAGCGCATCGCTGCGCATCCGGCGGAAAGGGGGGGAGCACAATCAGGCCATCGGCCGTTCGCGGGGCGGGCGCACGACCAAAATCCATGCGCTTACCGACCGGTTCTGCCGCCCGCTCGCCTTCCTGCTGACGGGCGGACAGGTCGCGGACTGCAAGGCAGGAGCCTTGCTCCTCGAGCGCTCGCCCCGGTGCCGCATTCTGCTCGCCGACAAAGGCTACGACAGCGACGCCATCCGCCGGCAGATCGAGGCGACGGGAGCCGCCCCCAACATCCCGCCAAAATCCAACCGGCGCTGGAAGCCCTGCTTCTCGCCGGTCCTCTACAAGGGCCGCAACGCCATCGAGCGCATGTTCGGCCGCATCAAGGACTTCCGTCGCATCGCCACACGATACGACAGGCTCGCAACCCACTATCTCGCAGCCGTCTGCATCGCTGCAACCGTCAGCTATTGGTTATGAGTCCAGACCCTAGATCCATTTAGCCAAGTCCGGGCGGTCCATTGTATATCCCGCATCGGTCCTGACCGAAAAACCGATCTTGCCCATCATCGTTCTCTACCATGGTACGTTGCTCGATCGTCCGCCGTGTTGGATTCCGGCGCTGCAACGGCTGAAGGGTCGCGGTCTTAGCAACGAGGAAGTCGAGGGCCTGTGAGGTGGCGTCGACCTGATCGTCGCTTCGACCGAACGGAAACGCCAAGAGCTCACTGACGTAGTCGTAGGTCCACGACTCGGATGATGGGATCCAGACCTGCCCAGACTCGAATCGAGCGCTTTGCGCCAAGAGTCGGGCACGCTTGTCATATCGTGGGCGTCGCAAATGGACGCGGATACCGTTCGTCCGACGAATATCCTGCTGTAAGCTGCGCCCGAGTTCGGTATCCTCGATCAGCGTCTCGTCCGGCCGCCAGGCACGATGGCACTCGAGGATCATGTTGCGCAGCTCAGGCGTTTCCTAACGTCCTCTGATGAGATCAAGCAGATAGAAGTTTTCTCCATCCGAACCCCAGAGCAGGCCGACAGAGTAGCTGCTCGTAGCATCCAGGGTCGATGCCGTGTCCCAGCTTGCCACGAAGTACTTGAGCGAGGAAGGCTCAGGCTCGCAATCGAAGTACTTCAACCATTCGCGACGGATCACATTGCCGTCCGCTGGTACGGGATCCTGTAGGTACATCGCCGCGAAGGTCATCGACCCGACTGCGCGCCGCATCTCGTCCAATAACTCCCGCGGTTCGCGCTCTGCATCGAGCACCTCACCGGCTCTGCGAGCGTAGACGTCGTGCTCGCTCGGCCCGATCTGGTAACGCGCCGACTCCGACGTGATCGCGGGAATTCGGCGCCAAGCCGGCCAAGGCTGCGATGCGACGTCGGTCGAGTTGCCCGAGTTCTGGCATCTCGGCGATCAGCGTCGCGGCGAAGGCGAACGTCACTTGGGCATCTCCGCGAAGATGCCGATCGCTTATGGGATGGCCCGCCCCTTTACCGAACCGTTGGTGGCATGTTGCTGCTTTGGGGGAATGGAAGGATCGGGAATGGCAAAGAGTTCGGTCGCCGTGCTGGGTACCGAGGCGCAGATTGGCGCGCGCATCCGGTCCCTCGTCGTTGATATCCGCGAGGAATGGGCGAACCTCGACGGCCGTATCGAAGCTCTCGACCGGGAGTTTGTCGCGCATGCCCGCGCCGACGAAGCAGCCCGACGCCTGGTGTCGATCTCAGGCGTCGGGCCGATGACGGCCACGGCCTTGCGTGCAGCCGTCGACGATGGAGGCGCCTTCGCGTCCGCCCGCGACCTGCCGGCTTGGCTCGGCCTCGTGCCCCGACAGCATACGACCGGCGGCAAGCCGAAGCTGCTCGGCATCAGCAAGCGGGGCAACGCCTATCTGCGTGGGCTCTTCTTCCACGGCGCCCGCGCAGCGCTGGCCTCATTGTCCAAGGTCGAGGATGCGACCGGCCGATGGCTGCGCGGTCTGCTGGCACGGGCGCACTACAACGTTGTGGTCGTCGCGCTCGCCGCCAAGCTCGCGCAGATCGCCTGGGCGACGCTGCGCAAAGGAGTGAGCTTCGAACGGCGGCCGGAGCCGGCCCTCGCATAGGGCATCAAAAAAGATTGACCTGAGCCGGAGCGCGATCGCTCGGCGCGGGTCCACGAGGTCTGCGGGAGGACAGTGAAGATGGCCTGACGGTCGAGCGGCGTTCCGGAAGCCTGGCAAAAAAAGCGGCCCCCGAGGCCGATTCGCTTATGAGGCCCGGGACGTGCGGCTCTCCATCTTGGCGGCGGCCCCGTGCCGACATGCCGGATACGTTTGTGCAGACCGGTCACAGGCATCTTCATCGGCGGCCTTGCAGACGGGGCGGGCCATACGTTTTTTTAGGCTCCGGACTCATAACCAGTAGCTTACGGTTGCAGCGATGCAGACGGCGGCGAGATAGTTGGTTGCAAGCCTATCGTATCGCGTGGCGATGCGACGGAAGTCCTTGATGCGGCCGAACATACGCTCGATGGCATTGCGATTCTTGTAGAGAACCGGCGAGAAGCACGGCTTCCACCGCCGATTGGATTTCGGTGGGATGTTGGGGGCGGCACCCGTCGCCTCGATCTGTCGACGGATGGCGTCGCTGTCGTAGCCTTTGTCGGCGAGCAGGATACGGCACTGGGGCGAGCGCTCGAGGAGCAAGGCCCCCGCCTTGCAGTCCGCGACCTGTCCGCCCGTCAACAGGAAGGCGAGCGGGCGGCAGAACCGGTCGGTGAGCGCATGGATCTTGGTCGTGCGCCCGCCCCGCGAACGGCCGATGGCCTGATTGTGCTCCCCCCTTTTCCGCCGGATGCGCAGCGATGCGCCTTCACGGCCGAGGAATCGATGAGCACCTGCGAGGGTGGGCCGCCAGCCTTGGACAGGCTCTCGAACAGATCGGTCCAGACGCCCTTGGCCGCCCAGCGCACGAAGCGATTGTAGAGCGTCTTCTTCGGGCCATAGACCTCGCGCGGTGCATCCGCCCAACGCCCGCCCGACTTCAGCACGTGGATGATGCCGCTGATCACCCGACGGTCATCGACGCGCTCCTTGCCTCGCGTATCTGTCGGCAGGTGCGGTTTGATCTTCGCAAACTGCGCGTCCGTCAGCCAAAACTCGTCCATCCGATCCTCCTTCCCGACAAAGGAATCACAGACCTTCCTGCCAAGCCAAATTTATGGGTCTGGAGCCTAGGACGTCGCGCTCCATGCGCGTCCGGTCGAGTTCACGCCGCAGACGGGCGATCTCGGCGGCCTAGTCGGAGGGGGACGCCACCGGGCTCGCAGGCGCAGCTCCCGGTGACCCTGCTGCCCGCGGTGGTAGGAAGCCACCCATCAGTGCCGAGCGCCACTACCTCAGCATCAAGGGTTGGATCCCGAGTTCGGCCGCGATCTGCATCTGTGGTCGGCCGCTGCTCTCCAAAAGCGCTACCGCCTCGCGTTTGAACTCGGGCGTGACACCGAAGGTGCACCGAAGCAAACTCGCGTCTCGTCTTGGCCATCAAACACCTTCCCCGCACGCAAGAAGCGTATCAGAGGTGTCCGTGGAACCGGGGGAGGATCAACCGCCGGCTTCCTTAAAGCGATGGACTGGTTCGTCCACACGCTGCGCGCCGGCGCCACGAACGCATAGCGACGCTGAAGTGGGCACGCTCCTGAGCAGCCTCGCACCACCCGAGGATCGGGGGCGGGTCATGACCCGCGGGCTGGCCGAGATCGGCCGATGCAACGCCCATCACTCGCTGCGCTCTCCGTCCGAACCGGGGCCGGTTCGGACGCACGACGGGACGCGAGCGCGGCAAAGGTCTCGCCGCTCTGCAGATGGACGGCCTCGGTCTTCGTGGCGTCCTCGAAACGCCGGATGATGAGATCGACATAGAGCGGGTCGATCTCGATCCCGACGCAGCGCCGACCCGTCAGCTCGGCAGCGATCAGGGTCGAGCCGGACCCAAGGAAGGGATCGAGCACGGTCTCACCGCGATCGGTCACATCGAGCAGCGCATCCTTCAGCATCGCCACTGGCTTCACCGTCGGGTGGTCGGCGAGACCCCGCCGTGCGTCGGATCCAGCCGTCGAAGCGCCGGGATAGGTCCAGAGATTCGTGCGCCAGCGACCGTTCTGCCCGAGCTTCACGTTGTTGCGGTGAGGTGCGTGTCCTTTTTTGAACAGCGGCAACAGCTCGTGCTGCGAACGGTACAGGCCGCCCATCCCGGCGTTGGTCTTGCCCCAGACGATGAGGTTCAGCTGTTCTAACCCGAGGCGACTTGCGGCGCGGTCGACCGCGCTCAACCCCCGCCAGTCGATGAAGGTAGCCAGCAGCCCGCCATCGACGAGACTCCCCGCAGCCTGGCTCATCCAAGCGTCGTTGAAGCGGGCAAACTGCTCGTCGCTCATCTCGCCGCTCGCCATTGCGAACTCGCGATGATCGCCGCGCGTCACATGTCCGGCGATAGCCACGTTGTAGGGTATATCGGTAAGCACAAGGCGCACCGGTCCAACCGCGAGCTTACCCAGCCAGTCGGCTGCCTCGCGCGCGTCGCCGCAGACAACCCGGTGATCGCCGCAGCTGAAGACATCGCTCTGTCGCGTCACGCCGATCGCGGCTGGGTTCGGCACGAGATCGGCCGGGTCGGGCTCATCGTCCTCATCCCCGAGCCGGATCGCGTCGATCAGCACGGTGTCGATCCCGACGACCTCGATCGGCGCCCCCGCGACCACCAGCTCACGCAGGATGACCTCGATGGACGCGAGATCGTAGGTCGCCTTATCGGAGAGCACGTTCACGCCGAGCCTGATGAGCTCCCATTGCTCCGTCGTCGTGATCTCTACCAGCACGCACGGGATGGCTTCTAGGCCGAGACGCTTGGCCGCTTCGACCCGGCTGACCCCGTCAAGAATCCTGTCATCCGTATCGATCAAGACGGGGTCAACGAACCCCACGGTCGCAATGCAGGCCGCGATCTGCGCCACATGCGTCTCATCCAGCATATGGATCTTCCGCTCCGCAGGGCGAAGGCTCGCAGGATCACGCCGGACCATGCACAGGTTCGGCATGAGATCGTTACGACGCGGCGTCGAAAGGCTAGGGATGGAAGCCGGCTGCTTCCTTCGGGCCCTTCGCTCGGCATCTCGCTTCAGCAGGGCAGCCTTCAGGTTCCTAGACATCGCTCTGTCCTCCCAGGTGGGTCCGTGTTCGGGCGCGCGGCGGGGGCGGCAGCGGAGGGGCCGCGGGCGCGGTCACGGAGGGAGCCGGCGGGCGCGAGCGCGTCCTGATCCGTGTGGGCGGCGCCGACGCGATCGGTCGATCCGCGAGTTGGCACTCCAGCGTCGTCTCGAACGGCGGGATCGGCCCGTAGACCCGCTGGTGTTCCTCGAGCAACCGAGCCTTGACCGTCGGCAGCAGGAGCCTCCACGCGTGCTTCTGCCGAGCTGCCAAATCCGCCTTCTGACCGACCGTGAGGCGGGGCCGACGCCGCGCCTTGGGCGGCGGCGAGAGAAGGCCGAGCCCGTCGAGCATAATCAGGAGCTCCTTCACCTGCTGGTGTGCCCCGCACACGCCGTGCATCGCTGCGGTGAACAGCTGGCGGACCGCCACGGCGATCGCCGTGGCCTTGCGCGTGCGTCCGCCGGACGAGACGCCAATGAGCTTCATCATGGCCTTGCGGTGGGCGTCCCAGGGATCACCGCTGGCCCGCGCCGCGCCCGAAGGGTTGCCGCTCTGGCCGGATTGCCAGCGCGTGTGCACCGGCGGCTTGCGGTAGCCAACCTCGGATTCCCCGGTCCGACGCCGTTGCGCCGCCATCCGCCGCGCCGCGGCGCGTTCGACCCCGGGCCTGATGGCGTCGACCTCCGGCTTCCACTCGAAGGGCACGAGCGTTCGGATCGGACGGCTGCTTGGATAGTGGGCCTCGTACGCCCGCTGGATCTCCGGCAGGATCCTGCAGCAGATATGCGCCGCTTGCAGATGAGCGTGATCGCAGAGCAGCGCGTCACGGGCCAGCCGCTGTTTTGTGGCCGCGATGTCTGAATCTTCCGCCTTGGAAGCGTGCAAAATACTCTTGTCGACGAGGAATCGGGTCAGCCACGTCTGTTGACGTATGGCGCTGATCACGCCGCGCGCCGCATCCTCGCTAATTTTATCGAAGTAGACGTCGAGGAGAAATCTCCTCTTGACGCTGCCGTTCTCCCGAACCTCGATCAAACCGAAGGTCGCCATCCGGATATGGTTGATCGGGCTGTTCGAGCCGAGGCGCTCGATCTCGGCTGCGGCTTCCTGGCGTCGGCGTTTGTTCTTGAACGAGGTACGGGCCATCTGGGCGCTCGCCATCTTCGCCAGCACGCACGCGGGATCGCGTGCGGGTCAGGCGTTAAGGAAAGTGCCCCGGGCATCCCGGCGCTTGCTCCATCGGAAAGATGGTTGGCAGATTGACCGCGTGTATGTCAATTAAAAATGCCGGCGGCAGCATGAAAGCTGGCATCGTCATGGCTCATTCCGAACCGATGTACCTTCCGTTCGTTCTTTGGCGGAGTGATAGGTCCACTCAGATCTTTGGCTGACTTCGCGGAATAGCTCAGAGCTGTTTCTGTGCCGACCACCGCCCGTTAGATAGACTCCGGCGTGGAGCGCCCTAAGGCGACCGCGAAGAGATGCGCGGGTTCGTCACCGTCGCGACGTCCTTCGACTTCTCGACCTCGAATGGTTCTCTGCCAATCCGCAAAAAGATCCCTGCCGCGCGCGTAATAAATCCCTGCGTGAGCCTTGGGCAATCCCTGCTTGTTAGCTGGAAAGTCCCTGCACGGACACGCGCGAACCAGAGACCGGTTCGAGCCTGACTGCCCGCACCACCAGGCAGTCTGAAAAAACTGCTTACCTGGTGGTCTTCGTAAAAAGTGTCGTAGCGTTCGCGGCTTAGCCGGACCTCCTTGAGTATGCGCCTGTCTCCGTCGCTGGAGACTTAGGATGGTCCGCGAGATATCGGCAACGCTCAGCGGCGTTCGATCTCGTTTCCGCAGATGCGCCTCTTGGGATGATGCCCGAGTCTGCTATGGAAGGCCGGTTTCTGCATTTTCATGCATGGCATTTAATCGGCTACCGATCGTGTCGACGATCCGAGGCGAGAGATGCGCCATCCGACACGACGAGCAGGGCCTCGGCCGATCGCCCTTCAAGGATCAGAATGTCTTCGACGGCAAAGCGCAGGGAGCGGGCAGCATCGCCATCGGCGGCCTCCTCATAGGCGATGGCCGGCACTTCAATGTCGGTCAGGGCGGCGATCCGTGCCACGTGGTTGGCCGTCAGGGTAGACACCCCACGAATAAGAACATATAGAGAACATATGTTCTGAGCCGGGAGGTCAAGATGCATACCGCCGACCTGTGGATATCCGGAAATCCTGTCCCCAACGGTCTGTCTTCAGGCATGGCACGGCGGACATACGCCGGTTCGACAGTCAGCCCGGCATCGACGCGCATGCGTGGAGACCGATCCATGCATTTCGATGTCATGGAGGAGCGGCGTGATCGCTGGGGTTGGTCGCTGCGCGACGCTTACGGCCAGGAGATCGCCCATTCGCCGATGCCGTATCCCAGTCAGGTCCAGGCTTCTGCCGCCGCCTTGGCATTCTCACAGTTGGTCGCCGACGCCGGAAAGCAGATGCGCAGGCCGTGAACTGGTGCTCATGCGCTACAGCGCACGTTCCACCTCGCCGACACCGTGATCAGATCCGGGCGGCGGGGCTAATTGTCAGTCGAGTGTTACTTGGCGAGCGTGACCGCTATCCGCTGAAGAATGCAGAGCGGCCTAACGCGCTTTAAAATTACGCTGCCGCCGCAACCTTACGCGGTCGCCCAGCACGCTTCTTCTCGGGAGCGGGTGCCACGGAAGTAATCTCGACCTGCGGCGTTTCGGCCACCACCGCCTGCGACGCGTTCTTCCGCTTCTGCCCGAGCCCAAGATGAAGTGCCAGGGCCGAGCGCTTTGCAGAGTAGCCTGCCGCGGTCATCGGGTAGTCGGCCGGCAGGCCGTGCTTTGCGCGATAGGTCTCAGGGGTCAGGTCGCGAATCGTCAGGTGACGCTTCAGGGTCTTGTAAGGCTTGCCGTCCTCGAAGCTGATCAGGGCATCCGGCGTGATCGACTTTTTGATCTGTGCGGGCGTCAGCTTCTCGACCTTGTTCGCCTCGGCCAGAGCAGTTCCGCTGGCGGCAAGAGAGCTGATTGTCCCGTGGACCGAGCTCAGCAGAAGAGGCAGATCGGCTGCGGGAACCGAATTGTTCGATACGTAGGCAGAAACAATGTCAGCGGTGAGCTCGATCAAATCGTGCCGTAGGTTTTGGGAAACGTCGTCCATCTAGCATTTTCTCCATGGATAGATCGTTCACCCCTAGTCTATCGCACGACAAAGCTTCAATCATTTTTTCGTGCGGTTCCACACAGAGGTGAGCCCGCGATTTTATCGAGTGATTGGTTGACGATGGCATGACTGCGCCGTGTTTTCACAGTTTACTGGGTAGGATAGCGCTGTCTGCGTAATAACCAGCGCTCCTCGGCAATGGGCAGGCCGCAAGAACCATGCACTCCGACATGACGTCTTAAGCCATTGCTGTACCTCAAATGTAAAAGTGAGAGAGACTTCCGAATCGTTAATGTTGAGATCGAGAAGATCGGCGCCCCCACCCGCTCCGGACTAGGTATCGTTGGAAAGAAGGTTGTTCAGCCTTTGCCAGGGTGTTTATCGGCTGAATCGCTTTGGTTTCGATCCCTTGCTTGAGGTTCAAGGCCGCAGCGACCGTCCGTGGGTCAGCAAGGCGTTGATGAAGTTCCGGATTTCGATCTGCCGCTTTTCGCTGTCGCTGACTTGATCGTCGAGGCCTAGTCGCCATGCCAGATCGCGCCGTTGAGGCTCGCGATGAAACGCGTCGATCAGTACGGCCTGTTCCTCGACCGCAGCGCATGTCCGGGCGAGGCCGCTTTCCACGAGGGAGCTAGCTTGGCGACGAAGCGCCCCGCCGACCTCGTCGAGGCCGATCTCAGGATGATACTGCACACCCCAGAAGACCCCATTCTCGTGACGTATTTCGGCAGCTTGGACCACGGTGGCTCTGTTGCTTGCCAGCAGAACTGCATCGGTCGGCAAGGTCACCACCTCGTCGGTGTGGATGCTCGGCGCATCATAGGCGGCAGGGCGGCCCGCGAGCATGGGATGGGTGCGCCCCGCATCTGTTGCGGTGATGCGTCGGGCAAAGCCTGCCTCGGGTCCAGAACGGTTTGGTCGGACGGTCCCGCCCGCCGCGACCGTGGCAAGCTGCAGGCCGGCGCAGGAGCCGAAAGCGGGCGTACCCGACGTGAAGGTCGCCCGCATGAAGGCGACGGCGCGCCTGACCTCGGACGTTTCGTCGTACAGGGCCAGCGGCGATCCGGTCAGGAAGACAGCGTCGTAGTCACTGATGGTCCCGCCCGACTGCAGATCGCTGTCCGCGTCGGCTGGTCTGATTCTATCGCAGGCAGCGCCAGGGGCGAGGTGAGCCAGGATGTCGAGGTAGGTGTCGCCGGACGACCGGCCGACACTGTCGCGCCGTTCTTCGCGTGCTTTGGGCGGCTCGCTCTCGGCGATGAGAAAACGCAGCCCGCGTGATGTCACTTGCAAGGGAAATGGTTCTCCAGGGAGTCGTTCCCTGGCACGCGAACCGGCAGTCGGCACCTGTGTTCCTATCCTGGAAAACCTGCCGCAAGCGTCAGGTCGCCACGGTCGGGCAAATACGCGCCCGCATCACATTCCGCTGGGACTTCTTCGGGATGGCAACGGTCACTCCGCGCGACGCAGAGCCCCCGCCCGAAGCGTGATACGCGTCAGCTCGGACGGAGGTCCCAGCCGCAGGGCGAAGCCCGGCCATAGCCCCGTACCGTTGTTGACGTAGAGGGTCATGCCGCCGACCGCATAGGCTCCGGAGACGAAACCGCCATTGGCACGGGCGACCAGCCTGTCCAGGCCCACGATCATCCCACCGTGCGTATGTCCGGAAAGCTGCAGGGCTACACCCTTAGCCGCCGCCTTCGCCGCATCCTTCGGCTGATGGTCGAGGAGAACGATGGGGGCATCCGGCGGCGCACCGGCCAGCGCCGCATCGAGGTCGTGGGCCGGCTGGCCCGAATGCGAAGCCGACACGTCGGTCACGCCAGCCAGGATCAGGGCATCGTCAGCGCGTCTCAAGACCGTATGCCGGTTCGCCAGCACACCCATGCCCAGGTCGGCATAATGGCGCATCCACGCAGCATACTCGAAGAAATACTCGTGGTTGCCGGGTATCACCCAGACGCCGTCAGGTGCATCCAGCGCGCGCAACGGTTCGACATCGGCACGGCGCGATGCAAGGGACCCGTCGATCAGGTCGCCGGTGATGACGATGAGATCGACGCCGAGCGCGTTGGACCGCGTCACCACCTCTCGCGCCCACGCTGCCGGGAACAGGCGGCTGAGATGAAGGTCCGTCAGTTGAAGAAGGACATAACCTTCGAAGCGTGCGGGTAAGTTGTCGATCTCGACGGTGACGTCCTTAAGCGGCGGTATCCGAACGGCCTGCTGCACCGCCACCGCCGACAGGAGCATGGCCAGCGCCGCCTCGGCATAGCGCCAACCGGTGGAGATAGCCCAGCCGCCACCCGGCGCGAGCCTGGACGCCAACGCCGCGACGTCGAGCGCCAGTTGCATCGCCGACACGAGGAAGATCGCGCCGAAGGCCCAGTTGAACAGCACGATCAGCACACGCGGGAACTCGGGCGCGAAGACCGAGCCGGATGAGAGTCGGCTCCACAGGTGATACTGCGACGCAATCAGCAGAAGAACGGCGACGCCAGCCTTCAGCACCAGCGGCCATGGAAGCGGCCATAGCACTCGGGCGATGACGTACAGCGAGGGCAGACCGAAGATCAGGTGGAACATGCTCTCACGTGGGCGACGGTGGACCGTCGGCGTGGTGCCGATCTGTCATCCGGGTAACCCGGGCCATATCACTGACCGCGCTTCGAAGGTCGCATCGAACTCGCTCGGGCCCGCGGTCAGGTGCTCCCGAGCACATTTGAGCATGACACCTGCAACCCCGAGCGATCCCCCTCGACCACAGAAATGCTGCCGAAAGCGACTTTGGGACCTTGGTGCTGATCAAAGCCGTGACGGTCGGCGTGCGGCGGATGTGGGAGACGGGCTACCGATATTCGAACGCAGAGGTGATCCTCGTCGATGAGTCAGTCGGCGGCCCCCCATATGAGCTGAGGGGTGACCTTCCTCATCCGGGAGTAGCCTCGGGTCGCCGATGGCCACGCAGCCTCGTCCCAGGCCCGTCGGACGCGCAGGCACCCCTCCGGCAGCGCCATCGCCGATGGCCCGACCGGGGCCCAAGCGGTCACGGCCGGCAAGCTGTCGGCCCAACCGACATGAGCGTGGCCAGCCGGACATCCGAAATGAGCCTTGGCTCGAGCCAACCCATCGGCCATCGCAGCCTCGTCCGCAGCTTTGACCCGGTCGGAGGCGCCTTCGGCATGGGCAACGAGGCCGCCGATGCGCACGACCCATGCAGTGCCGAGGGAGAGGCTCTCCGGGTGCAGGTCGTCGAGGTGCAGGAGCAACGCCACCGCGCCGTCGGGCACGGCGTCGGCAGGCGATAACGGCACTTCTCGCGGCGGCATCGGCTCGTCGAGCGCATCGGGGTACTCGTCGAGGCCTACCGGGTCGAAGCGCCCATCGGTGTACCGACGGATGTTCTCGGCGCGGGCGACATAGTGCTTGCCCCGAGTGTGCAGGCCGGCGACCCAGCGCCAGGACAGGGTGTTGCTGGCTGGATCGCCATCGACCAGTTGGCGCATGAAAAAGTCGGCACCGAGGGCCCAGGGCAGGCGGAGGGTAAAGATCCAGATCGAGGCGAACCACATGCGCGCGTGGTTGTGGAGCCAGCCGGTCTCGACGAGTTCGCTCGCCCAGGCATCAAAGCAGTCGATGCCGCTCCGCCCCTCAATCGCCGCCTCATAGGTCCGTCGCAGCCCCGGTTCGACGGCGAGCTGTTCATGGCCCTCGGCGGCCAGCGCTTGGTAACCCGTCCAAGCAGCGGGATGGGTTTCCAAATGCCCCTTGAAGTACGTTCGCCAGAACACCTCGCTGACGAATTTCTCGGCGCCCTCATCACCGAAGGCAGCGACGGCCGCAGTGACGACCTCGGTCTCGGTGATCAGGCGCCGGCGTAGATAGGGCGAAAGCGCCGAGGTGGTTGGCCGTGCTTCCGGGCCCAGGTCGAAGTTGCGGGACCCGGCATACTCAGCTCCCTCATCTCTGAGGAAGGCGGCGAGTCGTTCAAGCCCGGCGGCGCGGGTCATAGGGAAGATACGATCCATGACCGTGAGCTAGCGCGCGGCGGGGAGAAGCCGATGCGACCGATTTTCGAGTGTCAGGGGGCAGCGTTATTTCGGCGACCCCCATGGGAGCGTCATCAACGGCCCAGGCTGGCCATCTCGGCCTAAAGGCGGGGCCAACACCGCCGATGGGGGCTCCCGACGCCTGCAGCCGCCTCCGGTGGCGAGGGAAACGGGCGCCCGGCAGGGGGGCGGGGTAGCGCGCAACCGACTAGCGCGGCTCCATATGCCCCAACCAACCTACCTCACCCTGATGACCGACCGGTCCCCGGAAAGCGCTTGTCCGCCGGCGCGATCGTCCATAGCTCTCGACCATGACCGCGATCCCGTTCGACAACAGTTACGTCCGCTTGCCGGACCGGTTTTTCGCCCGCCGCGCCCCGACACCCGTCGCAGCCCCGCGCCTGTCCCGCTTGAACCGCGCGTTGGCGACGAACCTCGGCATGGACCCGGATTGGCTCGTTGGCCCCGCCGGGGTGGGGATGCTCGCGGGGAACAGCGTCCCGGAAGGCGCCGATCCGATCGCGACGGCCTACGCCGGGCACCAGTTCGGCAACTTCGTGCCGCAACTCGGTGACGGGCGCGCCGTCCTGCTCGGCGAGGTCGTCGACCGTGACGGGCAGCGCCGCGACATCCAGCTCAAGGGCGCGGGCCCGACCCCGTTCTCCCGCCGCGGCGACGGCCGGGCTGCGCTTGGGCCGGTGCTGCGCGAGTACCTCGTGAGCGAGGCCATGGCCGCGCTCGGCATCCCGACCACACGGGCGCTGGCGGCAGTCGCCACCGGCGAGTTGGTCGTGCGTGAGACCCGGCTGCCCGGGGCGGTGCTCGCCCGCGTGGCGGCCAGCCACATCCGGGTCGGTACCTTCCAGTACTTCGCCGCCCGGAACGACGCCGAGGCGGTGCGCATGCTCGCCGAACACGCCCTCGCCCGGCACTATCCCGAGGTGTCCTCCGCGGAGCACCCCTACCGGGCGCTGCTCGACGGCGTCGTCGCCCGCCAAGCCGAACTCGTGGCGGCCTGGCTGCTGGTCGGCTTCGTCCATGGGGTGATGAACACCGACAACATGTCGGTGGCCGGCGAGACGATCGACTACGGTCCCTGCGCCTTCCTCGACGCCTATGACCCGCGCACGAGCTTCAGCTCGATCGACGCGCACGGGCGCTACGCCTACGGTCAGCAGCCGGGGATCGCCCTATGGAACCTGACCCGTCTCGCCGAGACCTTGCTGCTGCTGCTGGCCGAGGACGAGGCAGCGGCGATCGATGTGGCCGAGACAGCGCTCGCCGGGTTCAGCCCGCGCTTCGAGGCGGCGTATCGCGGTGGTCTCGCGCGCAAGCTCGGGCTGCCGGCGGACCGGTACGGAGCCGCCGCGCTCGCGGACGACTTGCTGGCGCGGATGGCTGGGAACCAAGCGGACTTCACCTTGACCTTCCGCCGCCTTTGCGACGCGGCCGAGCGGCCGGAGGCGGACGCCGGGGTGCGCGACCTGTTCGTCGACCCGACCGCGTACGACGCCTGGGCCGTGCGCTGGCGGGAGCTGTTGGCCGAGGGGGAACGGAACCCCGCGGCGACGGCGGCAGCGATGCGCGCCGTCAACCCGGCCTTCATCCCGCGCAACCACCACGTCGAGGCGATGATCGCGGCGGCGGTCGAACGAGACGATTTCGGCCCGTTCGAGGAGCTGTTGGCGGTGCTGGCGCGGCCCTATGACGATCAGCCCGCCCACGCCCGCTACGCCGAGGCGCCGGAGGGCGGCGGAGCGGGCTACCGCACGTTCTGCGGCACGTGAACGCGCGCCGACGTCTGAATCACTCCACGATCGTCATTCGGCCCTGATTCGGAAACCAGTTTCCGTGGAAGCCCGGCGGGATCCGGTGCCCGAGACGGACCGTGGCGACGGGCGGCGCCTCGAACACGCGCGCATCGAGAATCGTGAAGTCCGTCGTGTCGCTCACCGTGTCGATGACGAGCCCGACGAGCCACCCCTCGTCCTCGCCGGTCTCCGACCCCGCCGGCACGAACACGAACTCCCCCGGGACACGGTCGGGGCCGAATTCGTGCACGCGCCGCTCCCCCGTCTCAAGGTCGTGCTTGTAGATCTGCGTCGCCCCGACGAGCTGCGTGTTGCCGTCGGCGGGGACCGAGCCCGTGTAGACATAGCGGTGGGGCCGCCCGAAGCGGCGCTCGTCGATCCGGGGGAATTCCTGTGCCGCGGGGTCGATCACCCGCCGGTCGACCCGCCCCGTCGCGGGGTCGGCGGTCCAGCGCTCCAGCCGGCCCGGCGTATCGAGGCCGCCACCGGCCGAGGCGAACACCCTCTCGTAGGCGACGACGTCGAGGACCACCCGCCCGTCCGCGTCGTCGTAGGCATTGGCGACGTGGAAGACGAAGCACGGCTCGACCGCGCACCACACGATGTCGGCGGCGGTACCACGCCGGGGGAGCAGGCCGACGCGGGCGCGGTGGGCGGGGTTCCAGCGGAACGGGAAGCGGTGGCCAGCCAGGACCGCCCGCATCGAGAAGGTGAACCGCGCCGGGTTTTCC
>NZ_BPQT01000060.1 GCF_022179405.1 Methylobacterium marchantiae | reverse complement strand
CCCCCGCTTCGAAGAAGTTTTGGTCTGGGTGTATGGTCTGGAGGCCGAGCGCGCTGGCCCAGATGTCGGCCACGATCGTCTCGGTGGGGCCGAGCGGGCGCATCGCCTCGATCGAGACCTCCGCCAGCGGCGCGGGCGCGGGCGCGGGCAGCGCGGCCCGGTCGAGCTTGCCGTTGGGCGTCAGCGGAAGCCGCTCCAGCCCCACGATCCGCGCCGGCACCATGTAGTCCGGAAGACGCCGCGCCAGAGCCGCCCGGATCGCGCGCGCGTCGAGGGTCGCCCCCGGGGCCGCCACCGCATAGGCCACCAGCATCGGACCCGCCGGACCCGGACGCAGTGCCGCCGCCGCTCCCGCGATCGTCTCCTGCCCCAGAAGCGCCGCCTCCACCTCCCCGAGCTCGATCCGGAACCCGCGCAGCTTCACCTGCGCATCCGCCCGACCGAGATACTCCACCGTCCCGTCCGCCTTCCACCGCGCCAGATCCCCCGTGCGGTAGAGACGCCCGCCCGGACGCCCCGATAATTCGGGGAACGGGTCGGGGATGAACCGGTCCGCCGTCTGCCCGGGCCGGCCGAGATAACCCCGCGCCAGACCGTCGCCGCCCGAACCCGCGCCACCCGAACCCGCGCCGCCCAGATGCAGCTCGCCGGTGACACCCACCGGAACCGGCTGCAGCGCCGCGTCGAGGATGTAGGCCCGCCGGTCCCCCACCGCACGGCCGATCGGGGCGTAGGCCCCCTCCACCGCATCCCCCGCCCGAGCCCGCCAGACCAGCGGCGAGATCACTGCCTCGGTCGGGCCGTAGCCGTTGATCAGCAGCGTCGGGTCGAGCGCACGGCCGATCAGCGCGAAGCTCTCCCGCGACAGGGCCTCGCCGCCGAAGGCGTAGGAGCGCCGGCTCGGCCTTGCCCCCGATGCCGCTTCCAGGGCGAGCTGGTGCATGTAGGCGGTGGGAAAGCCCGCATGGGTGACGCCGTGGCGCTCCATGGCATCGAGCGCCTCGCGCGGGGTCCACAGCCCGTCGGGCTTGAGCACGACGCAGCCGCCGAAGGCCAGCGGCACCATCCAACGCTCCTGCGCCCCGTCGAAGCTCATCGACAGGACGTGGAGCTCGCGCGTGCGCCGGTCGGTGCCGTAGACCGCGCCCGTCGCCCGCACGTGCCTGGCCAGCGGCCCGTGCGCCACGGCGACGCCCTTCGGGGTCCCGGTCGAGCCCGAGGTGTAGATGACGTAGGCGAGCTGGTCCGGATGGGGCGTGCGCGACGGGGCGGTCTGCGCCTCCCCCGACTGGTCGAGACTGGCCAGATCGAGGGTGGCAAAGTCGAGGATCGGGAGGTCGTCCCGCCCGGCCTCCTCCGCCAGGCCATCGAGATCCGTGCCCCGCACCAGCAGCAGCCGGGCGCCGGCATCGCGCAGGAGCGCGGCCAGGCGCGCCCTCGGCTGGGTCGGATCGAGGGGCAGGAACGCGCCTCCGGCCCGCAGGATGGCGAGGAAGGCCGCGATCTGGTCGGGACCGCGCGGCAGGGCAACGCCGAC
>NZ_BPQT01000059.1 GCF_022179405.1 Methylobacterium marchantiae | reverse complement strand
CCTCGATCGCGCGACCGGCGAACTTCTCGTCGCCGAGAAGTTCGATCCGGTGGTGAACTGGGCCACCAAGGTCGACATGGAAAAGGGCTCCAAGAACTACGGCCGCCCGCTGGTCGATCCGCGCTACTCGCCGGAAGCGACCGGAGAGGACGAGACCACGACCGGGATCTGCCCCGGTGCCATCGGTGCCAAGAACGAGCAGCCGGCGGCGTACTCACCGGGTACGCACCTGTTCTACGTGCCGACGAACCACATCTGCATGAGCTACGAGCCGTTCCAGGTCACCTATAGTCCGGGTGTTCCCTTCGTCGGCGCAACCGTCACCCTGCAGCCGCACGAGAGCAGCCCCGAGACCGGCCGGTTCATCGCCTGGGACGGCGTCGGGGGAAGAATCGTCTGGTCCAATGCCGAGCCGTTCTCGGTGTGGTCCGGTGCTCTCGCCACCGCCGGCGACGTGGTCTTCTATGGCACGCTGGAAGGGTACCTGAAGGCCGTCGATGCCAAGTCGGGCAAGGAACTCTACAGGTTCAAGACCCCGTCGGGCATCATCGGCAACGTCACGACTTATCTTCATCGCGGTCGCCAATACGTCGCCGTGCTTTCGGGTGTCGGCGGCTGGGCCGGGATCGGTCTCGCGGCCGGGCTCACCGATCCGGCGGACGGAGCCGGCGCCGTCGGTGGCTATGCGGCCCTTTCGCGCTACACCGCCCTCGGCGGGCAGCTGACCGTCTTCGCCCTGCCGGAGCGATAGGGTCCCGCCGGCACAGGGTTAGCGCCGCCGCCGATGCTCACCGTGTTTGATCGACGCTCTTCACACCGTCGCAGGCACGCAAGGCCGTCGCAATCTCGTCGCAACTCTTCACCGGGAGCCGGATGAAAGACACGTCGATCGTGTCGATCCCATCCTCCTCGCCCGGCTGGGCCACGAATTGTGACAGTCTCGACGCGTAGGAGCCGGCGATCTTGCGCAGGCCCTCGATCGTCACGGCACCACGCCTCGCGGTGATGGTGAGAATCCGGGTCTGGGACCGTTCGCGGTAATATTCCTCCAGCGGCTTCACGCCGGCGAGGATCACCAAGACGATCACAGTCGTGGCGATGGCGGCGGTGAACAGGCCGGTTCCGGCCGCGAGGCCGATGGCGGCGACGGCCCAGAGACCTGCCGCGGTGGTGAGCCCCTTCACCATTTCCCCGCGGAGCATGATCGTGCCGGCACCGAGAAAGCCGATGCCGGAGACCACTTGTGCCGCCATGCGCGATGGATCGAGAGCGACGTTTGGCGTGCCGAGAATGTCCGAGAAGCCGAAGGCCGAGACGATGACGATGAGGCAGGAGCCGACGCAGACGAGCATGTGCGTTCGCATGCCCGCCGCCCAGACGAGGCGTTCCCGCTCGAAGCCCACGGCGCTGCCCAGCAGAGCCGCGAGCATGAGCCGACCCAGGATGTCGAGGTTGCTGATCACCGCTGACCCATCCGTTCCGATCTCGTCGGCCGGTCCTGAGGACGGATGTCGATCACGACAATCCTGTCGTCGGGCCTATTTGTCGGGCTTCTCGGAGATGATCGCGCCGGTCTTCGGATCGGCATGGAATTCCATCTTCACGCCGTTCTTCATGCCTTCGCCCTCCCAATGGCCGTCATCAGCCTCGAATTCGGTGATGTCGGTGTAGCCGGCGGCCATCAGCTTCTGCTTGACCTGCTCGGCCGGCATCCAGTCGGCGCCCGGCTTGTCCGCGAGAGCGAGTCCGGCCGAGCCGGTGGTGATGAGCAGGGCGAGTAGGGCGGGCTTCAGAGCGTTCATCGGGTTCCTCCCAGGGTTCATTTGCCGTCTACCGATCAACCGCCGCTCGGGTGAGCCGGTTCCTGCGAAACGTCACCGGAGAGAGGACGCGATCGCCTGCTGGATACCGAGGATGTCGGCGCCGCGCTTCAGCGTCTTCCTGATCGGCTCAGGCCGGCCGGAGACCCAGATCGCGAGTTCCGAATCGAAGTCGAAGCTACCGGCGGTCTCGACGGAAAAGCAGGTGATCGCCCTGTAGGGCACGGTCATGTAGGCGACCTTGCGGCCCGTCACGCCCTGCTTGTCGACGAGGATCAGGCGCCGGTCCGTGAACACGATGAGATCGCGGATCACCCGGAAGGCGACCTGCACGGCCTCGCCCTGAGTGAGGATTCCCGCGAGGGCTTCGTTCACCTCCTGCGGAGACAGGTCGCTGCCGTGGCCGAACAGGCCGTCGAGAATTCCCATTGCGTCACCTATCCCGAAAAAGCCGACTCGCCCTTATCTAGGGACGAACCGGCCGGGCACACCGCCTGCCGATCTCTCTCTTCGTTGCAGGACGTGCCTGATTGCAGGACGGGTCTGTCGTCCGGAGCCGCAAGATGTCCGCCAAAGCCCTCGCTCCTCTACGCCTCGGCGTGAATATCGACCACGTCGCAACCGTGCGGAACGCCCGCGGCGGCATCCATCCCGATCCGGTCCGCGCGGCGATGCTCGCCGTGGAGGCCGGAGCGGACGGCATCACCGCGCATCTGCGCGAGGACCGCCGGCATATCCGCGACGCGGATATCGAGGCGCTGATGGCGCGGCTCTCCGTGCCCCTCAATTTCGAGATGGCCGCCACCGACGAGATGGTCGGTATCGCCACCCGCCTGCGGCCGCACGCATCCTGCCTCGTGCCGGAGAAGCGCGAGGAGCGCACCACGGAGGGCGGTCTCGACATCGTCGGCCAGGCCGCTCACCTCGCGCCACGGATCGCGGCCCTGTCCGCCGCCGGCATCCGCGTCTCGCTGTTCGTCGAGCCCGATGAAGCGGTGATGGATGCGGCATCGGGCCTTGGGGCGCCCGTGGTCGAGCTTCACACCGGAAGCTATTGCGAGGCGGTCGCCGACGGCGACGGAGTTCGCGTGGCACATGAGCTCGCCCGCATCGCACGGGCCGCCGCCTACGGTTCGCGGATCGGTCTCGAGGTTCATGCCGGCCACGGTCTCGCCCTCGACAGCGTCGGGCCGGTGGCGGCCCTGCCGCAGCTCGCCGAACTCAATATCGGCCATTCCCTCATCGGCGAGGCCATCTTCTGGGGGCTGGGGCAGGCGATCCGCGACATGCGGTTAGCCATGGACCGCGCCCGGACGGGAATCGTAGCATGATCCTCGGCATCGGCTCCGACCTCTGCGACATCCGCCGGATCGAGCGCTCCCTCGAACGCTACGGCGAGCGCTTCACCCACCGGATCTACACCGACGGCGAGCGCGCGAAATCGGAGGCCCGTGCTGCCCGCGCACCGTCCTATGCGAGGCGGTTCGCCGCCAAGGAGGCCTGCGCCAAGGCGCTCGGCACCGGCATGAGCCATGGCGTGTTCTGGCGCGACATGGAGGTGGTGAACCTGCCCGGAGGAGCGCCGACCATGCGCCTCAGCGGCGGCGCGGCCGAGCGCCTCCGGGCGATGATGCCCGCCGGCCACCGCGCGAAGATCCATGTCACGCTCACCGACGATCCGCCCATGGCGCAAGCATTCGTGATCATCGAGGCCCTGCCGGTCTCGGCGGTGGATGCTGAGCCGGCCACCGCTCGCGTTGCGGCTCCCGACCGCATGGTCTAGACCGCCGGTCATCGCCGACAGTCGATCGGGTTCGCGCGTCGAGCCGGAGATTGCAGACAGATGGAACGAGCGCGCGTGGATCACCAGACGAAGCGAGACCTGAGGGCGGCCGATAACGGCGCCTGGGCGAGCATCAAGGAGACGGTCAAGGTCGGCGTCCAGGCGCTGCTGATCGCTCTCGTCGTGCGTACGCTGCTCTTCCAGCCGTTCAACATCCCGTCCGGATCGCTGGTGCCGACGCTGCTGGTCGGTGATTATCTGTTCGTGTCGAAATATTCCTACGGCTATTCCAAATATTCGCTGCCCTTGAGCGAGTACCTGCCCTTCAAGGCCGATGGCCGGATCTGGGCGGCGGAGCCGAAGCGCGGCGACATCGCCGTGTTCAAGCTGCCCAAGGACAACGCCACCGACTACATCAAGCGCGTGATCGGCCTACCGGGCGACAAGATCCAGATGAAGGCCGGCGTCCTCTACATCAACGACGTCGCCGTGAAGCGCGAGCGCATCGCCCCCTACGAGACCACCGGCCCGTATGGCGAGGAAACGAAGGTCGAGCGGTACAACGAGACCCTGCCGAACGGCGTCGTCCATCAGGTGATCGAACGCGAGGGCGACAACGGCTACTGGGACAATACCGAGCCCTACCTCGTGCCCCCCGGCCGATTCTTCATGATGGGCGACAACCGCGACAATTCCACCGATTCGCGCGATCTCGCCAATGTCGGCTTCGTGCCGTTCGAGAATTTCGTCGGCCGTGCCGAGATGATCTTCTTCTCCATCGACGAGGGCACCCCGGCCTGGCAGATCTGGCAATGGCCGGCGAAGGTGCGGTGGGGCCGCATCTTCAGCAGCATCCACTAGGAACGCCGATCGTGAACGAGGAGGCGCGTCCTTCCAGCCGGGCGCGCCGCACGCCGCGACCGAAGCCCGCCCTGGGCGTGCTCGAAGAGCGGATCGGCCATGCTTTCGCCGACCGGACCCTGCTCTCCCTGGCCCTGACCCATGTCAGCAAAGCCGGCGGCGGTGGGCGGATCGGAAGCTATCAGCGCCTCGAATTCCTCGGCGACCGGGTGCTCGGCCTCGCCATTGCCGATCTCCTCTACGAGGCCTTCCCGCAGGCGGACGAGGGCGACCTGTCGCGGCGCCTCGCCGGCCTCGTGCGGCGGGAGACCTGCGCCGCGGTGGCGACGGCCTGGGACGTGGGTCCGCATCTCGCCCTCGGTCCCGGCGAGATCCAGAGCGGCGGACGCCGCAACCAGACGATCCTGGCCGATGCCTGCGAATCGATCCTCGGCGCGGTCTTTCTCGATGCCGGATACGTGGCGGCCAAAGCCATCGTCGAGACGGCCTTCGCGCCCGGCACCGACACGGCGGCGCCGCGTGGGCGCGACGCGAAATCCGCCTTGCAGGAATGGGCCATGGGCCGCGCCCTGCCGATCCCCGTCTACGAGGTGGTGGAGCGCTCCGGCCCGGACCATGCTCCCGTCTTCCGGATCGCCGCGCGGGTCGAGGGCCTGGAGCCCGGATACGGCACCGGACCATCGAAGCGCCTCGCCGAGCAGGAGGCCGCTCGCCTCGTCCTCGACCGCGAGATTCACGGCATTACACCCCTAGACAGAATGGAGACGTCGGCGGACGTCGGTGAAGGAAACAGCCCCGATGCCTGACGATCACAACGACATCAACGACGAGGACGACCTGCCGGAATCCGGACCTCTGCCCGAGATCAAGCCGCTGCCGGTCATGCCCGCCGATACGAGCGCCGGTTTCGTCGCCCTGATCGGCGTGCCCAATGCCGGGAAATCGACGCTGCTCAACAGCCTCGTCGGCACGAAGGTCTCCATCGTCTCGCGCAAGGTCCAGACGACGCGGGCGCTGGTGCGCGGCATCGTCATGGAGGGCAAGGCCCAGATCATCCTGGTGGACACGCCCGGCATCTTCGCGCCCAAGCGCCGCCTCGATCGGGCGATGGTGCATTCCGCCTGGAGCGGCGCGGCCGATGCCGACGCGATCTGCCTCCTGGTCGACGCGCGCAAGGGCGTCACCGAAGAGGTCGAGGCGATCCTCGGCCGCCTGCCGGACGTGCGCCGCCCGAAGGCCCTGATCCTCAACAAAATCGACCTGATCCCCCGCGACCGGCTGCTGGCGCTCGCCGCTTCCCTCAACGAGCGCATCGCCTTCGCGCATACCTTCATGATCTCCGCCCTGAACGGCGACGGCATCGATACGCTGAGGCAGACCCTGGCCGGGATGATGCCACCCGGTCCCTGGCTCTATCCGGAGGATCAGATCTCCGACGCACCGATCCGCATGCTCGCCTCCGAGATCACACGCGAGAAGCTCTACGACCGTCTCCATGAGGAATTGCCGTACCGCTCCACCGTCGAGACCGACCAGTGGGTGGTGAAGACCGATGGGTCGGTTCGGATCGAGCAGACCATCTTCGTCGAGCGCGAGAGCCAGCGCTCCATCGTCCTCGGCAAGGGTGGCCAGACCATCAAGGCGATCGGACAGGCGGCGAGGCGCGAGATCGCCGAGGCGGCCGAGCAGCCGGTCCATCTGTTCCTGCATGTGAAGGTGCGCGAGAACTGGGCCGATGACCCGGCACGCTACCGTGAAATGGGACTCGAATTCCCGCGTGGATAGAGACGTGCCCGCCGGTTTGATTCGACGTATCGGATAGCTGTCTCTTGCTGCGCTGCCACATAAGCTTCAGTATCGTTTTGCGAAACATCGCGTTTCTCTAAACGTAAGTTAAATCCGGTAGCCTATTCTCGGCAATTCTGCGTTGGTGGGGTTGGCAATGACTTGACACGGTGTTGCCAACCGATTCGCTCGATTTTCCAAATTTATCGAATGTGGCGAAGATAACCTTTCCATGAAGGCCATCGCCGGCTACCAATCCCGAAGCCGGGCTCCATTTCGAGTCGTAGCACCCGATATTTCTCCCCAACGCCCTGACTCCTGAGGCGCGCGCGCCATCGCGCCGGATACGTCATGATGCCTGCTTCACCCATACCGGATGCCGTCTATGGTTCACCGCCCGCCGAACTCGCCGATGTGTCCGCCCATGCAGCCCAACTGTCCCCGCTGATCCCGGGATCGGTGCGTCTGGAAGACATTGCCGAAGGAAGCCTCGAGAGCGTGACCATGCTGGCGCCGGCGGGCACGATCGAACGCCGCTACGTGCTCTCCCTGTCGCTTCGCGCCCTGCGTCCGGGGGGCCGCCTTCGGGCCCTGGCGCCGAAGGACAAGGGTGGCGCCCGTCTGGGACGCGAGTTGAAGGAATTCGGCTGCGAACCGGCAGAGACCGCCAAGCGCCATCACCGGATATGCGACGTGGCCCGTCCGGCCGCGATCGTCGCTCTCGACGAGGTGATTCAAGAGGGGGCTCCGCGGCATATCGACAACCTCGCTTTGTGCACTCAGCCGGGAGTCTTCTCCTGGGACAGGCTCGATCCGGGCACAGCGCTGCTTCTGGCGAATCTGCCTTCGCTCTCCGGTCGTGGCGCCGATTTCGGTTGCGGCATCGGCGTCCTCGCCCGGGCGGTTCTTGCGTCGCAGGGCGTGACCGCGTTGACGTTGATCGACATCGACCGGCGCGCCGTGGAGATGGCCCGGCGCAACGTCGGCGATCCACGTGCTGACATTCGTTGGGCCGACATCCGCTCGGCGGATGTCACCTTGGAGCGGCTCGACTTCGTGGTGATGAACCCGCCCTTCCACGATGGCGGGATCGAGGATCGCTTCCTCGGCGAGGTCTTCATCCGCCGCGCCGCCGAGACCCTGAGGCCGGGCGGCACGCTCTGGCTCACCGCAAATGCGCATCTGCCCTACGAGGCGCCGCTGAAAGCCGCCTTCAAGGCCGTGACGCTGAAGGCCTCCGCCGGTGGATACAAGATCTACGAAGCACGCAAGTGATGTGGCAAGTGAGCGGAAACGACAAGTGAGCGTGCCTTCGTGAGCAAGGGTCCCACGTGAGCAAGAGCCCGAGCCTCAGGCTCGATCGCCTGTTGGCGAATCTTGGCTACGGATCGCGCCGGGAGATCGGCCTTCTCGCCAAGGCGGGGCTCATCGTTCTCGACGGCGCTCAGCTTCGCGACGCGAACCAGCGTATCGCGGTGACGCAGGACCTGCCGGCGCGCATGCAGGTCGACGGCGAGCCCATCGATCCTCCGCCGGGTCTCGCCCTGATGATGCATAAGCCCCTCGGCGTGACCTGTTCCCACAAGGAGGCCGGCTCCTTGGTCTACAGCCTCCTGCCGGAACGCTGGCGACGCCGCGATCCGGCTCTGTCCACCATCGGCCGCCTCGACAAGGAGACCTCCGGCCTTCTCCTCCTCACCGATGACGGAGCCCTGCTGCACAGGGTGATCTCGCCGAAATCGAACGTCGCCAAGCGCTATCGCGTCGCCCTCGATCGTCCGCTCAAGGGCGATGAGGGCATGGTGCTGGGCAGCGGCTCGATGCTGCTCGACGGCGAGGACAAGCCGCTCCTCCCGGTGGAACTGGAGGTCGAGGACGAGACCCATGTGGTCGTCACTCTCCACGAGGGCCGCTACCATCAGGTCCGCCGCATGTTCGCGGCCCTCGGCAACCACGTCACCGCCCTGCATCGCGACCGGATCGGCGGCCTGACCCTGCCTGCCGACTTGGAGGCCGGGGAGTATCGTATCCTCACAGAAGCGGATGTCGCGGCAGTGTTCGTTGAGGCATCGGCAGCCTGATTCGCTCGGGCCTTCTCGGCGGGATGAGGTGGGGCGACGGGCGATCCCGGACAGCCGGCAGCTTTGGCGGGACCTGGGCTTCGTGCCCGGGTTCTGCTCCATCTGGGGGTTCGCACATCGGCAGATCCTGAGCACCGTCCTGTGGGGCGTGACCTTCTGCGATGCGAAGCATCGTCCTAGAAAATTGCGATGGCTTTGGGGGGATCCAAAGACGAAAACTCTCGCCTCGAGACGGATTCCCGGGTCTTTTTGCCGGGTCTCGTACCATGGATCGTCCTCGGCCCCTGGTTCCTCGGCGGGACGCCGGTCTTCCTCTTGCGCCAGCGGCACGACCGCGACCGAGCTTCCATCATCTTGCCTAGGCGAATATCCTCTGCTAAGGCCCCGCCCATTCCACACGCGGAGCCGGCCTCATGCCTGAATGAGGCGTTTCCGGTGGTCGTTCCTCTTCGGAGGGATCGATCGCTTCCTCCGCGGCGGCATCAACCGGAAGAGAAAAAGATCATGGCCGTTGATTTTACGATGCGTCAGCTCCTCGAAGCGGGCGCCCATTTCGGACACCAGTCGCACCGCTGGAACCCGAAGATGCAGACCTACATCTTCGGTACCCGCAACAACATCCACATCATCGATCTGGCCCAGACCGTGCCGGCCCTTCATCAGGCCCTGCAGGCCGTGAGCGACACCGTCGCCAAGGGCGGCCGCGTGCTGTTCGTCGGCACGAAGCGCCAGGCTGCCGACACGATCGCCGAAGCCGCCAAGCGTTCGGCCCAGTATTACGTCAATTCCCGCTGGCTCGGCGGCATGCTGACCAACTGGAAGACCATTTCGGGTTCGATCGCGCGTCTGCGCAAGGTCGACGAGACCCTCGAGACGGGCGGTCACGGCCTCACCAAGAAGGAGCGCCTGATGCTGTCCCGTGAAAAGGACAAGCTCGAGAAGGCGCTCGGCGGCATCAAGGACATGGGCGGCGTGCCGGACCTGCTGTTCGTGATCGACACCAACAAGGAGCAGCTCGCGATCAAGGAGGCTCAGCGCCTCGGGATCCCGGTGGCCGCGATCGTCGACACCAACTGCAACCCCGACGGCATCACCTACGTCGTGCCCGCCAACGATGATGCCGGCCGCGCGATCTCGCTCTATTGCGACCTCGTCGCCCGCGCCGCCATCGACGGTATCTCCCGCGGTCAGGGCTCCAGCGGCGTCGATCTCGGCGCTTCCGAGGCGCCGGTCGCCGAGGAACTGCCCGCCGAGCAGGCTGCTATCTCGGTAGAATCCGATGCCCTCGATCCGGCCGATGTCGCCGCGCTCGTGGAATCCACTGAGCATTTCGAGCTGCTATCCGCTCCTCGCGGCGCTCCGGACGATCTGTCCAAGCTCCATGGCGCCGGTCCGCAGATCGTGCAGAAGCTCAACGATGCCGGCGTCTACCATTACTGGCAGATCGCCGCGATGACCGATGCCGAGGTCGCTAAGGTTGATGCCGATCTGAAGCTCAACGGCCGCATCAGCCGCGACGGCTGGGTCGATCAGGCCCGTGGCTTCGCCGAGGCCGCTGCCGCCGCCTGATCGCACAGGCATCCCGGCAACGGGATGCTGCCGCAGACGTCGAACCCATCCACGAAGCCCGGCGCTCACCCTAGCGTCGGGCTCCTTTATCATTTGAGACAGACCCGAAGAGAGGAATCGCCATGGCCAACATCACCGCCGCATTGGTGAAAGAGCTCCGCGAAAAGACCGGCGCGGGCATGATGGACTGCAAAGGCGCGCTCAACGAGACGGATGGCGATATCGAAGCCGCTGTCGACTGGCTGCGCAAGAAGGGTCTCGCCAAGGCCGCTAAGAAGGCCGGCCGGGTCGCCGCCGAGGGCCTCGTCGCCGTCGAATCGTCGGGTCACCATGCCACCATCGTCGAGGTGAATTCAGAAACCGACTTCGTCGCCCGCAACGACAGCTTCCAGGCTTTCGCTCGCGAAGCCGCCAAGCTGGCCCTCGATACCGACGGTTCGCTGGAAGGCCTTGAGGCCGCGCACTTCCCCGGCAGCTCCACCTCCGTCAAGGAGTCGCTCTCCAGCCTCATCGCCACGATCGGTGAGAACATGACTCTGCGTCGCGTCGCCAAGCTCGACGTGACCAAGGGCGTGATCGCCTCCTACGTCCATGCCCAGGTCGCCGACGGCCTCGGCAAGATCGGCGTGCTGGTGGCGCTGGAATCCGAGGGCGACGTGGAGGTGCTGTCCACACTCGGCCGCCAGATCGCCATGCACGTGGCCGCCACGAACCCGGTGGCCCTCGACGCGGCCGGCGTCGACCAGGCGGTTCTCGAGCGCGAGAGCAACATCCTGCGTGAGAAGAACGCCGGCAAGCCGGATCACGTCCTCGCCAAGATCGTCGAGAGCGGCCTGAAGAGCTACTACAAGGAGGTCACCCTCCTCGAGCAGCCCTTCGTCCATGACGGATCGAAGACCATCACCCAGGTGCTGAAGGAAGCCGAGGGCAAGGCCGGCGCGCCGGTCAAGCTCACCGCTTTCGTTCGCTATGCGCTCGGTGAGGGCATCGAGAAGGAAGAGGCCCCCGACTTCGCCACCGAAGTGGCGGCTGCGGCACGCGGCTGACAACCCCTTCCTCCCGGTTCGAATCCCATGGATAACGGGCGGCGGCAGCGATGCCACCGCCCGTTCTCATTTGTCCCGCTTGGATCGCCGTGCCCCTCGACGTTCGCGACCGCGTTGCGATAGACAACGAGCGCTTCCGATTGAATCGTTCGGCCTTGCGCCGGTGCTTGAGGGGACTGGCGCCATGCCGGAGACCAAACCGTTTCGCCGCGTGCTCGTGAAGCTGTCGGGCGAGGCCCTGGCCGCCCCGGACGGGTACTGGCTGCACCCTCCGCTTCTGGCGGCCCTGGCCGAGGACATCGCCAAGACGCTTGAGGCCGGTTTCCAGGTCGCCCTCGTGGTCGGCGGCGGCAACATGATCCGGGGCGCGCGGATTTCTTCGGCGGGCTGGATCGACCGTGCCACCGGCGACTCGCTCGGCATGATCGCCACGGTGATGAATTCCCTCGCCCTGGAGACGGCGCTCAACGCCGCGGGCGTACCGGCGCGCACGATGTCGGCGGTATCGATGCCCACCATCTGTGAGACCTATGCGCGCCAGCCGGCCCTGCACCATCTCGACAAGGGACAGGTGGTCGTCCTCGCCGGCGGCACCGGCAATCCGTACTTCACCACCGATACCGCCGCCGTCCTGCGCGCCGCCGAACTGCGCTGCGGCGCGGTACTGAAGGCCACCCAGGTCGACGGCGTCTATTCGGCCGATCCGAAGAAGGATCCTTCGGCCGTGCGCTACGACCGTCTGACCCATGACAATGCCATCGCGCGCGATCTCAAGATCATGGACACCGCGGCCTTCGCGCTCGCCCGCGAAAGCCGCATCTCCATCGTCGTCGGCTCGGTCCACGCACCGAGTTCCGTGACCGCGATCCTCACTGGAAATGCGCCTTCGACGCACGTCGTACCCTAACGCATCACATCTCAAGTATCGGGCCGGCCGTGCCGAGTTGATGCGCGGCGGTCTCCCAGTCGACCGCTATTTTACATCGTCAGGGTTTCTTGAGGATTTTACGTCTTCCTGCGAAGGGAACCTTTGCCGCTTGCCCGATGCGGCTGCCGAGCATGGTCGATGCCCCTGTCGCAGATCGTTTTCTATAGCCGGAACCTCGTCAAGCTGACGGGTGGTTCGATGCGGGACATGGTCAGGGACATACTGGCCTCCTGCAGCCGCTACGATCGTGCGTCGGGCATGACCGGCGCTCTCGTGTTCAACGAGGATTTCTTCCTCCAGGCCATGGAGGGTGAGGCATCGACGATCTCGGAGCAGCTCTGGAATCTGGCAGCGGATAGCCGCCACAGCGGCATGGTCCTCGTCTCGGCCGCTCCGGTTCAGCAGCGTGCGTTGCGGGGATGGATGGTCGGCTATGCCGGCCGTTCGGAGGCCCTCGACGCCCTCTATCTCCAGTACGGTCCCACCGCGAAGTTCGACCCCACGGAGATGTCGGTTGGGGCCATCATCGCATTGCTCCGGTCGTTCACGGAGCTCGATGCGAGCCATTTCGTCCAGCGCTCCGGCCAGCCAGGAATGGTGGCGATGAAACCGGCCGCGCGATAGGCCGACCCCGAAGCCGGCCTGCACGGGCGATTTGATCCGTCGCAGGTGCGAACGCCATTTGCGACCTGTCGGATTTTGGTTCATTGAGGCCGCACGCACGGGCCCCGGCGGCCCGACGCCTTTTCCCTAATTTTCGTCGGGACACAGAGTATGGCGACCCCAGAGTTCGACCTCAACGACATCAAGCGCCGGATGCAGGGCGCCGTCAGCGCGTTGTCGAAGGATCTCGGCTCCCTCCGCACCGGACGCGCGACACCGAGCATCCTCGATCCGATCAATGTCGATGCCTATGGCTCCTCGATGCCGATGGCTCAGGTCGCCACGGTGAGCGTCCCCGAGCCGCGCCTCCTCTCGATCTCGGTATGGGACCGGAGCATGGTGGCCGCGGTGGAGAAGGCGATCCGCGAATCCGATCTCGGCCTGAACCCACAGACCGAAGGCCAGACCATCCGCCTGCGCGTGCCCGAGATGAACGAGCAGCGCCGCAAGGAGATGGTCAAGGTCGCCCATAAATATACCGAGGAGGCCCGCGTCGCGGTCCGCCACGTCCGCCGCGACGGTCTCGACCATCTCAAGAAGCTCGAGAAGGAAAGCGCCATCAGCGAGGACGACGAGAAGCGTCAGGCCGCCGAGGTGCAGAAGGTGACCGACCAGCACATCGCCGAGATCGACGGTGTTCTCGCCTCGAAGGAAAAGGAAATCATGCAGGTCTGAGTTGTCGGACACGTATGGGAATAACGGAATCAGGGACGGGGAGAAGCGCGTTGGGTCGCTCAGAGGGCGCGCGTCAGATCGAGGCATCTGCGGCCGGGGAGAGAGAGGCCGCCGGCGTGACGGTCGACCTCGCTTCGTGTGGTCCCGTGACGACGGGCTCCGGCCCGACCCCCGCCCCTCGTCCGGCGGCACCGGCGCATGTGGCCATCATCATGGATGGCAACGGTCGCTGGGCCGCGCGCCGCAACCTGCCGCGGGTGGAGGGACACCGTCGCGGAGTCGAGGCGGTCCGCAGGGCGGTCCGATCCGCGATCGAACTCGGCGTCTCCTATCTGACGATCTATAGCTTCTCCTCGGAAAACTGGCGTCGGCCGCCGGCCGAGATCGCCGATCTCATGGGGTTGCTTAAACTGTTCGTGCGGCGCGACCTCGCCGAACTTCACGGCAACAATGTTCGGGTGAAGATCATCGGTGCGCGCGAGGGCCTCAGCGCCGACATCGCCGGGCTGCTCGACGAGGCCGAGGCGCGCACCCGCGGCAATACCGGCCTGACCCTCGTCATCGCCTTCAATTACGGCGGACGACAGGAGATCCTGAGGGCGGTGCGCACCCTCGCCCAGGCGGTGGCAGACGGCCGGATGAGTCCTGCCGAGATCGGTCTCGAAGCGATAACCCATGCGCTGGACACCACCGGCATCCCCGATCCCGATCTCGTCATCCGCACCTCCGGCGAGCAGCGCCTGTCGAACTTCCTGACTTGGCAGACGGCCTATGCCGAATACGTGATCGTGCCCGAATTCTGGCCCGATTTCGATCACGCATGCTTCCACGCGGCCATCGACGAGTATCATCGGCGTGACCGCCGCTTCGGCGGTCTCAGCGGCAAGGCCGGGTGATGGTCTCGCCCGGCGACGCGGCGTCCGCGCCGCGGCGCGGCCCCCTCAGCGGCCGCGAATTCCAGCTTCGCACCGCCTCGGCCATCGTGCTCGCGACGATCGTGCTCACGACGCTGTTCGTGGGCGGCTGGGCCTTCGCCGCCATCTGGCTCATCGCCGGCATCGTCGCCGCCGGGGAATGGATCGCGATCAGCCGGATCACGCCGGTCCGGATCGTCGTGGCGGTCACGGCTTTGTCCCTGACCGGGCTCGCGCTCTGCCTGCGCCTCGATGCGTCGCTCCCGATCTGGCTCGCGGTCGCGGCGGCCGGTCTCATCGCGATCCTGGTCGTTGCCGGGGACAAGGCCCGCAGGGGCCGTGCAATCGTCGGTTTCGGCAGCGCCGCGGTGCTGGCCCTGGTCCCGCCGGCCCTGCGCGACGATTCCGGCATCGGCATCTTCGGGCCGGCCTGGATGTTCGCCGTGGTCTGGTCCACCGACATCGTTGCCTACATCACCGGCCGGACCTTCGGCGGGCCGAAGCTGATGCCGTCGGTCAGCCCGAAGAAAACATGGTCGGGCTCCCTCGGCGGGCTGGCCGCCGGGGTCGCTGCCGGAACCGGGCTGGTGATCGCCGCCCGGTCGCAGGGCTGGACCACGCTCGCCGACGCACCGCTCGTCGTGGTCGCGGTCACCAGCGCCGTCGCCTCGATCCTCAGCCAGGCCGGCGATCTCGCCGAATCGGCGCTCAAGCGGCATTACGGCGTGAAGGATTCCGGCCGGTCGATCCCGGGCCATGGCGGTGTCATGGACCGGCTCGACGGCTTCTTCGCCGTGGCCGTGCTGGCCGGCCTCTATCTCATCGCGCACCGCCTGGCCGTGCTCTGAAGGAACCGATCCGTTGAGCCATACCGTCACCATCCTCGGCGCCACCGGGTCCATCGGCCGTTCCACCACGGACCTGCTGGCCCAGCATCCGGAGCGTTTCCGGATCGGCGCCCTCGTCGGTGGCCGAGACGCCGTGGCCCTGGCCAGGCTCGCCCGTGAAATCGGCGCCGATTTTGCGGCCTTGGCCGACGAGAGCCAGGGTCCGGCCCTGCGCGAGGCGCTTTCCGGCACCGGCATCGCCAATGGAGCGGGGGAGGGCGCCGTCCTCGAAGCGGTGGCGCGCGACGCCGATATCGTCGTGGCAGCGGTGAGCGGCGCGGCGGGCCTGCGCCCGACTCACGCCGCCTTGCGCCTCGGCCGCACGGTGGCGCTCGCCAACAAGGAGAGCCTCGTCTGCGCTGGCGATGCCTTCATGCGCGACGCCGCGCGGTTCAACGCGACGCTGCTGCCGGTCGATTCCGAGCACAATGCCCTGGCTCAGGCGCTCGGCGACGGCCGGGTATCGGACGTCGCCAAGATGACCATCACCGCGTCCGGCGGCCCGTTCCGCACCTGGACGCGGGAGCGCATCGCTGCTGCCTCGCCGACGGAGGCCGCGGCCCATCCGACTTGGTCGATGGGGATGAAGATCAACATCGATTCGGCCTCGCTGATGAACAAGGGCCTCGAACTCATCGAGGCGCATCACCTGTTCACCATCGAGGCTGAGCGCCTCGACGTGATCGTGCATCCGCAATCGATCGTGCACGGCCTCATCACCTGGCGCGACGGCGCGGTGACGGCAGGCCTCGCCATGCCGGACATGCGTGTCCCCATCGCCCATTGCCTCGGACTGGGCGACCGCCTGACCATCGAGCGGGGCCGCTCCCTCGATCTCGCCACTGTCGGCAGTCTGACCTTCGAGGCGGCGGACGAGACGCGCTTCCCGTGTCTGCGCATTGCCCGCGCTGCGCTCGCGGAAGGCGGTGCCGCGCCGACGGTGATGAACGCCGCCAACGAGATCGCAGTGGCTGCCTTCATCCGCGGCGAGATCGGCTTCTACGGCATCGCCGAACTGGTGGAGAGCGCCTGCGAGCATTTCGCGGCCGAGTACCGCAATGCCCCGGCCGATGTGGACGAGGCGCTCGCCATCGATGCCCATGTCCGCGCCTGGAGCGCCAAGGCACTGCCGTCGGCCGTCTGACGGCCTTAAGGGGTGTGAAGATCGGCGCTTCCGTTCAGCGCTCGTCGGCGAGCGCGTAGGCGACGAGGGCCAGCATCGCGCCGGGCAGCGTCTTCAGATAGGCGCCCAGCGGATCGAGCCAGAGGCCGGCGGCCAGCGCAGAGCCGAGAAAGAGATAGATTCCCGTCATCGCCACCATGCCAAGCGCTGCCAGCGGCATGGTCCGTCTCACCAGGATCGCGACGCCGAGGACAAGGTCGACGGCGATTCCGGCCAACACCATGATCCGCGCCGGGCCAGGGGCGATGCCGTGGGCGGTCATCGCCGCCATTGCGGCATCGAGATGAGCCAGGGCGATCAGGCCGGACAGCCCCCAGAACAGAGAGAGCATGGTTAGGATCGCCGGCTTCATCAGCCAGAGCCGGCCGAACCAGCGCTCCTGCACGCCGGACGGCATCCGGCGGAGGCTGTCCGCCAGCGAGAGTGGCGGCGCTCCAACGATCTGCTTCCACGGCGTCGGGTCTCCAGTCACACCGGCCTCGATCTGGCGCAATGCCGTGGTGCGGATCGGCGTCCGCCAGCCTAGTCGTCCGACGAGGTCGCCGATGCGGAATGCTACGCCCAAGAGCCAGGACGGGACAGGCAGCGCGAGCAGGGCGGGAGGGCGCCCGAGCCATGCGCGGTAGCTCGCCACGATGTCCGGCAGTATGTGGCCGTGCTCCTCGACGAGATCGTAGCGCGTCCGCGCGGCGATCCGCCTCTCCACCGCTAGGAGAACCGCCTGCGCCACGTCCTCCACATGGACGGTCTGGATCGGCCGGAGGGAGGGCATCCCCATGAAGGCGACAGGAAGCGATGCCAGCGCCCGGATCAGGCCGGTGGCGCCGTAGGAGATTGGTGCCAGGACGAGCCCCGGTCTCAGGATGACCCAATCGAGATCGAGGGCGGCCAGGGCCGCATCGGCCTCGGCCTTGCTGCGCATGAAATCCGTCGGAGCATCGTGCGAGGCTCCTGCCGCCGAGATCTGGACGACGCGCCGGACACCCACCCGTTCGCAGCAGGCGAACAGGGCGCGCATCGCCATCGTCTGGACGGCGCGGACATCGTCGCGCGGGCCGTCCTGCAGGGCGCCCGAGCAGTTCACCACGGCATCGACGCCGTGAAGCACCTCGGTCCAATCCGCCGGCGCGACCATCCTCGCGATGTCGCGCTCGATCCAAGTCGCATCGGGCCGGTGCCATCGTGCCGCCGAAACGTCCCGTCCCAGGCCCGCCACCGCATGCCCGGCGGCGAGACAGCGGGTCACCACCGCCGAGCCGATGAGGCCATAGCCTCCGAGAACAAGGATTCGCATGTGGTGGACGGCCCGCCGCTTCTCGTCGCGTATCGGGCCACCATCGCCTGGATTGCCTAAATCATCCCTGACGGCACGCGATTCGATCCGCGCGACTCAGCAGAGGTCATTCCTCCGGACCATAGGCCGCGAAGAACACGCGCATCGCTTCGGTGACGCGCGGGCCGATCTCCGCCTCTTTCACGGGGCCGCCCGCTGCGAAGAGGAGGCGCGTCAGAAGCCCGGCCTGGCACAGGTGCAGGAAGTGCTTGGCGGCGAGCTCTGTATCGGCCTTCCGCAGGCGGCCCGCGGCGATCTGGCGGTCGAGATAGGCGGCGAGCCTCGTAACGCCCTGCGCCGGGCCCGCCTCGTAGAAGGCTTGTCCGAAGCGCGGAAACTTCTCCGTGGCACCGATCACCATGCGGATGATCGCGACGTGGTCCGGACGGATCATGTGGACGAGGTAGCTCTGGCCGAGCCGGGTGAGAACGCCGCGCACGTCCGGATCGTCGGCATCGAGCTGGAACAGGGCTTCGGCGAGGCCGCGCTTCTCTTCCAGCGTCAACGCCTCGAACAAAGCCTCCTTGCTGTCGAAATAGACGTAGAGCGTGCCTTTGGAGACGCCTGCCGCCTTTGCGATCTCGCCCATGCTGGCGCCGTCGAAGCCGGAAGCCATGAAGACGGAGCGGGCACCGTCGAGGATCTGCCGGCGCTTGTCCGTCTCCGCCGCGTGCCGCGCGCTCGTCCTGTCGAGCGTCGGGCTACCTGCTGCCCCTGCCACCACCTCTTCCTCCGATTGACCGAACCGTTCAGTCATTCTATCTACGGGAATGCAACGGCCTCGGTCAATCAGAGGCCAATAATGACCGAACGGTTCGGTCAATTCATTTTCATCGGGACCAGATCATGTCTCTGCGTGACGATGACGGGCAGAGGGCCTCGTCTTCCAATGCCGGCCATTCTGACGACATCCCTCCGCCGCCGGCGTCTCCAGCGGTCCGCATCATGGCCGGAGAGCCGGTGGCACCGGTCGCCGGGCCCGTCGCGCCCCCTCCGAAACGCCGGCCGCTGCGCAAGGCCGTGCTGTCGACCCTCATCGCGCTCGTCCTCGCCGGTGGCGGCTACAAGGGTTACGAATGGTGGAATGTCGGCCGCTTCTTCGTCTCCACCGACGATGCCTATGTCCAGGCCGACATCTCGATCCTCGCGGCGAAGGTCCCTGGTTATCTTGCCGCCGTGCCGGTGATGAACGGGCAGGCCGTGCACAAGGGAGACGTCATCGCCCGCCTCGACGACGGCGATTATCGTCTCGCGAGCCAGGCGGCGCACGACAAGTTCGTGACGCAGCAGGCGACGATCGCCCGCATCGGCCGGCAGGTGGAGGCCGCGCAGGCGCAGATCCTCCAGAGCTCCGCGCAGATCGATGCGGCCAAGGCGGATTCGATCCGCGCCGCCGCCGATTATGCCCGCCAGCAGCAGCTAGAAAAGGTGGATTTCGTTGCCAAGTCGCGCATCGAGCAGGCGCTGGCCGACCGCAACCGCACTGAGGCCACGGTGAAGGGGGCCGAGGCGAACCTCGCCATGATGAAGGCCAATGTCGATGTCCTGCGCGCGCAGGCGAAAGAGGCCGAGGGTCTCGCGGCCGAGTTGAAGACCGCCGAGGACAGGGCCGCCCGCGACCTCGCCTTCACCGTGATCCAGGCGCCCTTCGACGGCGTCGTCGGCAACAAGGCGGTTGAGGCGGGCGCTTACGTCTCGCCGGGCTCGCGCATCGCCGCCCTGGTTCCCCTGGAGAGCGTTCGCGTCGACGCCAATTTCAAGGAGACGCAGGTCGAGCGCATGCATCCGGGCCAGCGCGTCCACATCGCGGTGGATGCCTATCCCGGCCGCGACATCGTTGGCGAGGTCGAATCGCTGTCGCCGGCCTCCGGCTCGGTCTTCAGCCTATTGCCGCCGGACAACGCCACCGGCAACTTCACCAAGATCGTCCAGAGGCTGCCGGTGCGCGTCCGCGTGCCGGCCGACGTCGCCCATGAGGGTCTGCTGCGTCCGGGCCTCTCCGTCACCGTGCGCGTCGATACCCGCGACGGGGGCGAACCTCTCCGAACGGCCTCCCGGCACTAGGCGCGACCATGGCCGCGTCCGCCACCCTCGCGCCTGCCGTCGGAGAGCCGCCCCTCGATCGCCGCCGCATGGTGGCGTTCGTGTGCATGGTGTTCGGCATGTTCATGGCGATCCTGGACATCCAGATCGTCTCGGCGTCGCTCGCCGAGATCCAGGCCGGCCTCTCGGCCTCGGGAGACGAGATCCCCTGGGTCCAGACCAGCTACCTCATCGCCGAGGTCATCGCGATCCCGCTCTCCGGCTTCCTCTCGCGGGTGATCTCGACGCGCTGGATGTTCGTGGTCTCAGCCGGCGGCTTCACCCTGATGAGTCTGATGTGCGCCACCTCGACCTCGATCAACGAGATGATCGTGTGGCGCGCGCTGCAGGGATTCATCGGCGGCGGTATGATCCCCACCGTCTTCGCCTCGGCCTTCACGATCTTCCCGCCGTCCAAGCGCCCGATCGTGTCACCGATGATCGGCCTCGTGGCGACGCTCGCGCCCACCATCGGCCCGACCGTGGGCGGCTACCTCACCGACGCGTTCGACTGGCACTGGCTGTTCCTCATCAACGTCGTGCCGGGCATCATCGTCACCGTATCGACCTATTTGCTGGTCGATTTCGACGAGCCCAACCTCGATCTGTTCAAGCATTTCGACTGGTTCGGCCTCGCCTTCATGGCCGCCTTCCTCGGCTGCCTCGAATACGTGCTGGAGGAGGGGCCGAACCACGACTGGCTCCAGGACGAGGCGGTGTTCGCCTGCGCCCTGATCTGCGTCGCCGGCGGCATCGCCTTTTTCTGGCGTGCGCTCACGGCCCGAGAACCCATCGTCGATCTGCGCGCCTTCACCGACCGCAACTTCGCGGCGGGCTGCATCTTCAGCTTCGTCCTCGGCATCGGCCTCTACGGCCTCACCTATCTCTACCCCGTCTATCTCGGCCGCGTGCGCGGCTACTCGGCCCTGCAGATCGGCGAGACCATGTTCGTGTCGGGCCTGTGCATGTTCGCCACCGCGCCCATCGCCGGACGGTTCTCGGGCAAGATCGACCCGCGCATTCTCATGGGTATCGGCTTCACGGGCTTCGCCGCCGGAACCTGGATCGTCACCGGCCTGACCAAGGATTGGGATTTCTGGGAATTGCTTCTGCCGCAGGTGCTGCGCGGCTGCTCGCTCATGCTGTGCATGATCCCGATCAACAACATCGCTCTGGGCACTCTGCCGCCGGCGCGGATGAAGAACGCGTCGGGCCTCTACAATCTCACCCGCAATCTCGGCGGCGCCGTGGGCCTCGCCCTCATCAACACGGTGCTCAACGACCGCTGGGACCTGCATCTCGCGCGGCTGCACGAGCGCTTCACCTGGACGAACACCACCGTGCTGGAGCGGCTCGACATGACCCGCCGCCAGTTCGACGCGCTCGGGCTCGACGGCAACGCCATGGCCCTCAAGGCGATGATGAACACCGTGCGGATGCAGGGACTGGTGATGAGTTTCACCGACGTCTTCCTGGTGCTCACCTTCCTGTTCCTGGCCATGGCCTGCGCGACGCCGCTGATCCGCCGCCCGCGCGCGGCTTCGCCCGGCGGCGGCGGCCATTGAGAACGCAGCCTCTGCCGGCCTCTTAACCTTCCGTTGAGGAAACAGGGGACGGCATGCCGTCGTGCGACGATCTCGCAGGCCTCATCTGGTTTGCGTTCGCTCGACCGCGATCCGATCTGCTATGGACGCATGCTGGCCCCTCGCGAGGCCCTGAAGGATCGACGGATGGACTTTCTGAATTCGATGGGGGGAACCGCCTCCGGCTTCTTCGGGTCGGTGATCCCCTTCGTCATCGTGCTGAGCATCGTCGTGTTCGTCCACGAGATGGGTCACTTCCTCGTGGGCCGCTGGTGCGGGGTGGGCGTTCACGCCTTCTCCCTCGGTTTCGGCCCCGAACTCTTCGGCTTCAACGACCGTCACGGCACACGCTGGAAGGTCTCGGCGATCCCGCTCGGGGGCTACGTCAAGTTCCACGGCGACGCCAACGGCGCCAGCGTGGCCGACCCTGCGGCGCTGGCGCGGATGACGCCGGAGGAGCGCGCCACGAGTTTCCCGGCCCAGAGCCTGGGGAAGCGCGCGGCGATCGTCGCCGCCGGCCCCATCGCCAACTTCCTCCTCGCCATCGCCCTGTTCGCCGGCGCGATCTACTTTTCCGGGCGCTACGAGCTTCCGCCGCGCATCGACGGCGTGATGGCCGGCAGCGCCGCCGAGCGTGCCGGCTTCCAGCCCGGCGACGTGGTCACCTCCATCGACGGAACGACCGTCACGAATTTCCTCGACATGCAGCGCACCGTCTCCGGGAGCGCCGGCGCCACACTCGCCGTCACCGTCGACCGCGGCGGTGAGACCAAGACCCTGACCGCCATCCCCGATGCGGTGGAAGAGCGGACGCCGTTCGGCAAGCACCGCCTCGGTCGCCTCGGCATCAAGGGCCCGAACGGGGCCGATGCGCAGGTGAGGCATTACGGCCTGGTCCAGTCCCTCGGGCTCGGCGTGTCGGAGACCTACTTCGTCGTCGACCGGACCATGAATTACCTCGGCAAGCTCGTGACGGGTCGTGAATCCGCCGATCAGCTCTCCGGGCCCATCGGGATCGCGCGCGTCTCCGGCGAGGTCGCCAAGGTCGGCGGCGTCGGTGGTCTCATCGGCCTCGTGGCGCTGCTGTCGGTGTCGATCGGTCTGCTCAATCTGTTTCCGGTTCCACTGCTCGATGGCGGACACCTGCTGTTCTACGCGTTCGAGGCCGTCCGTGGCCGTCCGCTGAGCGAGAAGACCCAGGAGATCGGCTTCCGGATCGGGCTTGCGCTGGTGCTGTTCCTGATGCTGTTCGCCGCTTGGAACGACATCCTGAACCTCGGTGCGTCCTGGTCGGGCCGCGGTTCCTGACCGGGCGCGCCCATCGCGCCGGAGGCGCCCGACAATCCTCTCGGCGGGTTGTGGATGTCTCTCTAAGCGATTGATTTTACCCGGTGATTGAGAAGCCCGTCCGGCATCCCGGGCGGGCTTTTTGCTGCGAATTGAGGATTGATTCACCTTATCGAGCGATGAACGGGAACCGTTAAGTGACCGGAAGGCCACGTCTCCCCAAAATCCCCTTCAGAGCCCAGGTCCGAGCGTTTGCTTCGCTCGGGAAACTCGGTAGAAGCTGAACTGGGACCAGGTGACGGGACGGTCGGACAACGACCGCCTGTCTGCGGGTGCAAACCCGTACTGTAAATAAAAGAGACGGGCGATTACATGATGTCGATGACGGGGAAGCGCCGGCGTAAGTCGGCCGAACAGACCATCGTCCTAGTCGCTGCCGCGGCCGCAGGGCTTGTTCTGTGCGGCACGGCTCAGGCGCAGCAGATCGTCGTCCAGGGCAACAAGCGCGTCGATGCCGACACCATCCGGTCCTACGTGACCGGTACGGCCTCTGGATCTCCGGAAGAGGCCCGCCGCAACCTGCTGGCGAGCGGCATGTTTTCCGATGTGAAGGTGTCGCGCAGCGGCGCTGGGACCGTGGTGACGGTGCGCGAGAACAACATCATCAACCGGGTGGTGTTCGAGGGAAACAAGAAGATCGAGAAGGCGACCCTCGAGGCCGAGATCGAGGCCAAGGGCCGCGGCGGCTACAGCGAAGGCGTCGTCCAGGCCGATCTTCAGCGCATCCGCGAGATCTATCGTCGTGCCGGCCGTGGCACGGCCAAGGTCAGCTTCCGCACCGTCGATCTGCCCAATGGCCGCATCGACCTGATCTACGTGATCGAGGAAGGTGACAAGACCGGCATCAAGTCGATCAACTTCGTCGGCAACAGCGCGTATTCCGAGCGTAAGCTGCGCGAGCTGATGTCCTCTTCGGAGATGAACTTCCTCTCGTTCATCAAGACTTCCGACGTCTACGATCCCGATCGCATCACCAACGATCTCGACCTCGTGCGCCGCTACTACCTGAAGAACGGCTATGCCGATTTCCGGGTGGTGAATGCCGATGCGCGCTACGTCGAGGGCGAGGGCGATGCCGGCTGGGTCATCACCGTGACGGTTGACGAGGGTCAGCAATACACGGTCGGCGCCGTTGCCATCGATTCGCGCCTTCCGGGCGTCGATACCCAGATCCTCGACGGCGAGGTCCGTGCCGCTGTCGGCGACGTCTACAACGCCGAGGACGTGGAGAAGACCCTCACCGGCGTGACCAACCAGGTCGCACGCCAGGGCTTCCCCTTCGCCCAGGTCCGCCCGACCGGCCAGCGCGACCGCGCCACCCACACCGTTGCCCTCGGCTTCGTGGTCGAGGACGGCCCGCGCGTCTATGTCGAGCGCATCAATATCCGCGGCAACACCCGCACCCGCGACTACGTCATCCGCCGCGAGCTCGATATCACCGAGGGCGATGCCTATAACCGCGTGCTGACCGATCGGGCCGAGCGTCGTCTCAACGGCCTCGGGTTCTTCAAGAAGGTCCGCTTCTCCAACGAGCCGGGCTCCTCGGCCGATCGCGTGGTCATCAACATCGACGTCGAGGATCAGCCCACGGGTTCGTTCTCGGTGGCCGGCGGCTACTCCACCCAGGACGGCATCATCGGCGAAGTCTCGGTCTCCGAGTCGAACTTCCTCGGTCGCGGTCAGTATGTCCGCCTCGCCGGCACCGGCGGCCAGTATTCGCGCGGAGTCGACTTCTCGTTCACCGAGCCGTACTTCCTCGGCTACCGCCTCGCCGCCGGCTTCGACGCCTTCTACAAGTACAGCGACCTGACCCGCTACTCGCGCTACGAGACCACCGTCTACGGCGGTCAGCTCCGCGTCGGCCTGCCGATCACGGAAGAGTTCGGCGTGACCCTGCGCTACTCGCTCTACAACACCGAGCTGACGATCCCGAACAGCGTCAAGCGGCCGTACAACGACTGTTCGAACCCGATCCCGGGCTATACCGCCCTCAACGCGCCGAACACTATCGATCCTGTCTCCGGTCGTAACACGAGCGGGCTGCCGACCTATCCGAACTGTGCTCTCGATGGCGAAGCCTCGATTGCGCTGAAGGGGTCGACCGGTAACACGCTGACCTCGCTGGCCGGTGTGACCCTGGCCTACTCGACGCTGGACAACCTCGCACAGCCCCGCAACGGCCTCTACTCGGAACTGAAGCCTGAGATCGCGGGCCTCGGCGGTGACTCGAAGTTCTTCCGCGTGGCTGGCGACATGCGCTACTACAAGGAATTCTACGAGGACGTGGTCGGGTTCGTCCGCTTCCAGGGCGGCCATATCTCGCCGCTGACCGACGAGAAGCTACGCATCACCGACCAGTACTTCCTCGGTCCGTCGCTGGTTCGCGGCTTCGCGCCCAACGGCATCGGTCCGCGTGACGTCGGCAGCGCCGACGCCCGTTCGAATGCGGTGGGTGGCACCACTTATTTCGGCGGTACGCTCGAAGTTCAGTTTCCGATCTATGGTATCCCGCGTGATCTCGGCCTGAAGGGCGCGGTCTTCGCCGATGCCGGCACGCTGTTCGGCTACAACAGCCGGACGCAGTTCGACGTGAACGGTGACGCAGCTATCAACGGCATCGCGCCGGGTGGGGCCTGCGCCTACACCGCTCTGGGTGCTGGTGCGATCACCGTCGAGCCCGAGTGCCTGAACGTTCGCGACAAGATGACGATCCGCTCCTCGATCGGCGCATCGATCCTGTGGAACTCGCCGCTCGGCCCGATCCGCTTCGATTATGCCTACGCCCTGACCAAGGACGAGGGACAGAAGATCTTCGCTGCGGATGGGACGTTCCTCGGCCGCGTCGGCAAGGATCAGCTCCAGGCCTTCCGCTTCTCCGGCGGTTCGCGGTTCTGACCCAAGACGCACGGGCTTCTTTTTCCGAAGTCCGCGCGTTGTCGCATCATGTCTGATCCTGTTTTCTTCTCATCGAGCATAGCCATCAGCCTCGGCGACATCGCCGGGGCTGCCGGCGTTTCGCTTCCCGAGGGCGCCGATTCGCAGGCCACGGTCAGCGGCGCGTCACCCCTCGAGACTGCCGGACCGGGCGACCTCGCCTATATGGACAACGCCCGCTACGGCGACGTGCTGGCACAGACCAAGGCCCTGGCCTGCCTCGTCTCCCCGCGCTTCGCCGCCAAGGTTCCGTCGACGACGGTCGCCCTGGTCACGCGCGACCCCTATCGGGTCTACGCCGCTCTGCTGGCGCGCTTCCATCCCGATGCCGTGCGGCCTCTCTCGCAATTCGCCACCGAGGGTGTGTCGCCGGGGGCTCATGTCCATCCGAAAGCTCGGCTCGAAGACGGCGTGGTAGTCGATCCCGGTGCCGTCATCGGCCCTGGCGCCGAGATCGGCTCAGGCACCATCATCGGCCCGAACGCCGTCATCGGTCCCGGGGTCCGTATCGGCCGTGACTGTTCCATCGGCGCGGGGACGACGCTGGCCTACGCCCTCGTCGGCAACCGCGTGATCCTTCACCCGGGCGCGCGCATCGGCCAGGACGGGTTCGGCTTCGCCATGGGGCCGGGCGGCCATCTAAAGGTGCCCCAGACCGGACGCGTCATCGTGCAGGACGATGTCGAGATCGGTGCCAATACGACGATCGATCGCGGTGCCGGCCGCGATACCATGATCGGCGAGGGGACCAAGATCGATAACCTCGTCCAGATCGCCCACAACGTCGTTATCGGCCGGCACTGCGTGATCGTCTCCGGCGTCGGCATCTCCGGGTCGACCACTCTTGAAGATTACGTCGTGCTCGGCGGGCAGGTCGGCGTGGTCGGCCATCTGCGGATCGGCATGGGCTCGCAGATCGCCGGTTCTTCCAACGTCAATCGCGACGTGCCGCCGGGAAGCCGATGGGGAGGAACGCCGGCGAAACCCGTGCGGACCTGGTTCCGCGAATTGACGGCGCTGGCCCGTCTCGCGGAAAAGTCGGGGCGCGATGCGACCGAGCCCTCCAAGGATTGAGCTTTAGCGGCAGTCGGTCCGAGAATAGCGTCGGTCCAACGACTTGCGTCAGTCCGAGACTTGCATCCCGCGGCGTTTATGTCGAAGACAACGCTCCACTTTTTAAGGGACGAGGCGGGGCGTCGGGAGCGCCGGCGCGCGATGGGATTGTTCGATCGATGAGTGACATGCCGAAAGACCTGGGCTCGGCCGACATCCAGAAGATCCTGGAACTTCTGCCCCATCGCTACCCGTTCCTGATGATCGACCGCATCGTCGACATCGACGGCGATCGGTCCTGTATCGGGATCAAGAACGTCTCGTTCAACGAGCCGCAATTCACCGGGCACTTTCCGGGCCTGCCGGTGTTTCCGGGCGTCCTCCTCATCGAGGGCATGGCCCAGACCGCCGGCGCCATCTGCTGCCAGCACATCATGACCGCCGATGTGCGGGCCAAGCAGGTCTTCTTCATGACCATCGACAAGTGCAAGTTCCGCAAGCCGGTCGTGCCCGGCGACACGGTGCGCTATCATATGACGAAGACGAACCAGCGACGGACCATGTGGTGGTTCCGAGGAGAGGCACGGGTGGGCGATACCCTCGTCGCCGAGGCCGAGATCGGCGCCATGCTGGTGACGGAGTGAGCGACGTGACCGACATCCATCCCAGCGCCGTCGTGGAGGACGGGGCCACGATCGGCGCCGGCGTGCGGATCGGCCCGTTCTGCCATGTCGGGCCGGACGTCGTCCTGGGCGAAGGCTGCGAACTCATCAGCCACGTCGTCGTCGCCGGCCGCACCGGCATCGGCCCGCGCACCAAGCTCTATCCTTTCGCGTCCATCGGGCATCCGCCTCAGGACCTCAAGTTTCGCGGCGAGGCCTCGACGCTGACCATCGGCGCCGAGTGCCTGATCCGCGAAGGCGTCACGATGAACCCCGGTACCGCGGGCGGCGGTCTAGAGACCGTCGTCGGCGACAAGTGCACCTTCCTCGCCAATTCCCATGTCGGGCATGATTGCCGGATCGGCGACGGGGTCGTCTTCTCCAACAACGTCATGCTCGCCGGCCATTGCAGCGTCGGCGATTATGCGATCCTGGGCGGCGGCGCCGCCGTCATCCAGTTCGCGCGTGTCGGTGCCCATGCCTTCGTCGGCGGTCTCTCCGGTCTCGAGAACGATTGCATCCCCTATGGAATGGCGCTCGGCAACCGCGCCTATCTCGCGGGCCTGAACATCATCGGCCTGCAGCGCCGCGGTTTCGCGCGGGAGGACATCCACGCTTTGCGCCGGGCCTATCGTCTGCTCTTTGCCAACGAGGGGACCTTGATGGAAAGAGTGGAGGACGTGGCCGCCGAATTCGAATCGCACAGCGCGGTCGCCGAGATCATCGCCTTCATCCGCGAGGGCGGGAAGCGCTCGATCTGCACTCCGCGCGAGACTCCGGGTCCGGCTTGACCGCCTCTCCCGATCCGGCGCCCCTCGTCGATTCGCGTATGGAGAAGAGTCTCGTCCTCGTGGCCGGGGCCGGACGTCTGCCGGAACTCGTGGCCGAATCCCTCGAAAGGTCGGGGCGCCCGTTCCGGGTCCTCGCCATCCGTGGCTTCGCCGAACGCTCGATGCGTGCCCGTGCCGAGGCGACGGTCGACCTCCTCGATATCTCCGGTGCTCTGAAGATCCTCGAATCCTGGGGACCGGCCAGCGTCATACCGGTGGGAGGCGTCTCGCGCCCCAACCCCACCGCGATCCTCAACGCCGCCGCGGCCCTGCGGAATCGCGATGCGCTCAAGGCCATATCGGGGGGAGGGGACGACCGGCTGTTGCGCGGTGCCCTGGTCCTACTGGAAGATAACGGCCATCGCGTTGTCGGCATCCACGACGTGGCGCCCGACTTGCTGAGCCCCGAGGGCCAACTCGGCCGGCTCGCGCCGGATATTCCCGCACAGGCATCCATCGCCACCGGCTGCAGCATCCTCGCGGCTCTGGCCGCCTACGATGTCGGGCAGGCGATCGTCGTCGCGGCGCAGCGCGCCCTCGCGGTGGAGGGGCCGGAGGGCACGGACCGCATGCTCGCCCGTGCGCGGGCCCTCGGCCGCAAGCCCTTCGGGGTGGGAGCGGCGCAGCCGGGTACCGTTCTGGTGAAGCTCGCCAAGACCGGCCAGGACCTGCGCGTCGACCTGCCGGCCATCGGTCCGCGCACGGTGAAAGCCGCAGCGGCCGCGGGCTGCGCCGGCATCGCCATCCAGGCCGGCTACACCCTCATCATCGGCAGGGACGCCACGGTGGCCGCGGCCGACCAAGCGGGTCTGTTTCTCATCGGCTTGCGGATCGAGGCATGACCAACAACGCGTCCAGGCGAATCTGGCTCGTCGCAGGCGAGGATTCTGGCGACCAGCTCGGTGCCAAGCTGATGCGGGCGCTGTCCGACCTCTCCTCCGGACAGGTGACATTCGGCGGTGTCGGCGGGGAAGCCATGACGGCGCAGGGGTTCGTCTCCCTGTTTCCCCTCGATGACGTGGCGGTGATGGGCTACCTGCCCGTGGCGGCCCGTCTGCGTACGCTCCTGCGCCGCATTCGTCAGACGGTGCGGGACATTGTCGAGTCGCGTCCCGATGTGCTCGTCATCATCGACAGTCCCGGCTTCACGCATGCCGTGGCCTCGCGGGTGCGCAAGCGCCTGCCGAGCCTGCCCATCGTCGATTACGTCTCTCCCAGCGTCTGGGCCTGGCGACCGTGGCGCGCAGCCAAGATGCGGCCGTTCATCGACCATGTCCTGGCCCTGCTGCCGTTCGAGCCCGAAGCGCATCGCCGGCTCGGGGGGCCGGATTGCACCTATGTCGGACATCCGCTGATCGAGCGCCTGTCCGAGTTGCGCCCGGATCCGGGCGAGGCGGCAGCGCGCGAGGCCCGGCCGGCGACCCTCGTGATCCTGCCGGGCTCGCGCCGCTCGGAGATCGAACGGCTGATGCCGGTCTTCGGTGCCACGCTCGATCTTCTCGTGCAGCGATACGGGCCGATTGATGCCGTGCTCCCAGCGGTCACCCGCCACCGCGCCATGATCGAACGGCTCGCGCTCTCCTGGTCGCGGCCGGTCAGGATCGTCCACGGCGAGGCGGCGAAATACGCGGCCTTCCGGCGGTCCCGCGCGGCCTTGGCAGCGTCGGGCACGGTCACCCTCGAACTCGCTCTCGCCGGAGTGCCGATGGTGGTCGCCTACAAGGTCTCACGCCTGGAGGAGGCAGTGGCCCGGCGGCTCATCCAGGTGCCGACCATCGTTCTGCCGAACCTGATTCTCGGCGAGAACGCCATGCCGGAATTCATCCAGGCCGAATGTACGCCCGGACGTTTGGGCGAGGCCTTGTTGCCGCTCCTGAGAGGCGGAGAGGCCCGGGATGCTCAGATCAATTCCCTCCGCCGCATCGATGGTTCGATGCGGCTCGTGGGAGATGACGAACCGAGCCGGAAAGCTGCGCGGATCGTGCTCGCGGCGACCCGCCCCTCCGTCAGCGCAACAGGGGCGACGTAGCCGCTCTCGACTTTGCGCCCTTCATCGCCTCCGAGGCCTGGACGGCGCTCGGCGGAAGTGCGCTGGCATCAGGGGCGGCTTTCGACGAAAGGGACGGAAAGTCCGGGGGCCGTACGCCCCTGTCGCGTCCGAAGGCGTAGCCGGCATTGACGCCGGCATAGAAGCCGGTGAAATCCTCGGCCTTCGCCATGCCGGGCAGTACCATCGGCAGGCACAGGCTCATCGTCATCAAGACGGCACGCATCGCAGCTCCCGACGCTTGAATCATCCGTATCGCTTCAGCGTGTTCCGGAAACATGCACCAGTTCCCGAGATGATGCTGGAGACGAAAAACGGCGACCCGAAGGCCGCCGTTCGATTGTCGCCAAGTCCGGCACAGCCCACCCGAGGATGGTCTGTGCCGGAACACTTGCGAGCCCGATCAGTAATCGGCGTTGATGCTCTGGGCCTCGCGGCCCTTCTGGCCGTCGACCACGCTCAGCGTGACCTGCTGGCCCTCGGCGAGGGACTCGAGACCGGCGCGCGACAGGGCCGAGCGATGGACGAACACGTCCTTGCCGCCGTCGTTCACCGACACGAAACCGAAACCCTTGGCCGGGTCGTACCACTTCACGGTGCCGGACATCTCCACCGACGGGCCGCTGGCGAAACGACCGCCACCGCCGCCGCCGCCGGCTCCACCGCCGCCGAAGCGATCACCGCCGCCACCATAGCCGCCGCCGGCTCCGCCGAAGCGATCGCCGCCACCGAAGCCGCCGGCGCGCGGGGGAGCGCGGCGCGGGGGCTCGGCCTCGGCCGTCGAGGTATCGACGCTGGTCACGTCGGTGACCTGCGGACCCTTCTGACCCTGGGCCGTATGGACGGTCAGGCGCGTGCCGGGAAGGAGGTCGGCATGACCGGCGGCCTCGACCGCGCGGATGTGAAGGAACGCGTCGCCCGAACCGTCGGCCAGTTCGACGAAGCCGAAGCCCTTCTCCTTATTGAACCACTTGACCGTCGCGTCGCGCTCCGGCCCAGAGGGAGCGGCTGCTGCACGGGCCGGACCGCGATCGAAACCGCCGCCGCCACCGCCATATCCACCGCCGAAGCCACCGCTCGGGGGTGCCTGATCCGGCCAGCGAGGCTCGGCACCACCCTCATCGAAGCCGCGCTTCTGCGGCCCCCTGAAATCACGACCACGTCCCATCGAAAGCTCGCAAAAACCGTCCGCCGACCATCTGTCATCGAATACCGGGTGCGCCCCGTCCCAGACGGGCACTTCACCACACTATCATCACTCTCGGCAGCGGTGACCAAGAATAACGCCTTAGTCCTGACTGAATCTCGCCGCTATCGCAAGACGCTTCTCGCCGGACTCTGCAAGGTTCCGATAATTTCCTGCGGCAAATTACGCAATCTCCGGTGCACCGCGCAGCTCGGCCCGCTCGGCGGCATTGCGAGCAGAGGGCTCAAACTCCATGCGCCTGAACGACTTCGCATGTCGCAATCGATGCGATCGCGTTAGGAAAATGCAAATCGCTCGGCCTTAAGATTGGGACGCGGCGCCTGCGACAACGGGCGGCCGGGAACCCTTGGCCGATGATCGCAACCCCCTCGTTTCCGGACCTTTCGGCCCTCGTGGTGGATGAGAGCCTGTATATCCGGCGAATCGTTCGCGACATGCTCATGCGCGTGGGGATCAAGCGCGTCCTCGAGGCGCCGGATGGTGCGGAGGCCCTCGGCGTGCTGGCCGAGAGCAAGCCCGACATCACGATCATCGATTGGGACCTGGCGATTCTGTCCGGCGAGGAGTTCATCCGCCTCGCTCGCACACCCACCACCTCGCCGTCGCCCACAGTGCCGATCATCCTGATGCTGGCGCAGCCGCGCCGGAACGTCGTCGACCGCGCCATCTCGCTGGGCGTCAACGAGATCATCGCCAAGCCGTTCTCGCCGAAGACGCTGTGGTCCCGCCTCGACGAAGTCATCAACCGGCCGCGGCCGTTCTCCCAGGTGAAGAGCCTGCTGCGCCCCGTCCCGAGAATGTCTGCAGCCGGCAAAGCGCTGTAAGTCGATCATTGATCGAGGCTTTGCACTGACGCCTAAGCCCTGTAGGCTTCTTATCGAATGATGGCCGACCTGTTCCGGTCGGGTCACGACCGAGGATGCCGGCAAGGCCGATGAGGGAAGAGAGCGCCGCCATGATGCCGGCCCGCCCCATGGCTGGCCCCGCGCCGACGGACGCCCCCGCTGTGCCGGATGCGGGTCGACAGCCGGTCGTCGGCTATCGTCCCGGTCGCCGCAACGCCTATGCCGCCCTCGATCTCGGCACCAACAATTGCCGCCTGCTGATCGCCGAACCTGCTTCCCACGGCTTTCGCGTCGTCGACGCGTTCTCCCGTATCGTCCGTCTCGGCGAGGGGCTCGGCACCTCGGACCGCCTCAGCGAGGCCGCCGTGGAGCGAACCGTGGAGGCTCTGCGCGTCTGCCGCACCAAGATGGAGGCGCGTGGTGTCGCGCGCGCCAAGATCATCGCCACCGAAGCCTGCCGGCTCGCCGTCAACGGAGCCGATTTCGTGGCACGGGTGCGCGACGAGGTCGGGCTCGATCTGGAGATCGTCGACCGGCAGACCGAGGCCTATCTCGCCGTGACGGGATGTGCGGCCCTGGCGGATCCTTACGCGGAATCGGTCGTCATCTTCGATATCGGCGGCGGCTCCACTGAGATTGCCTGGCTCGACGGCGCGGCGACCAACCCGTCCGCGGACCCGACCCTTCGCATACGCGCCTGGGATTCGCTGCCCGTGGGCGTCGTCACCTTGGCCGAACGGCACGGTGCCGCCGATGTCACGCGCCTGATGTTCGAGGGCATGGTCGAAGAGGTGGCCGATCTGCTCGCGCGCTTTGCCATCCGTGCCGCAGCCGCGGCCAACGCCCGACATTTCCATCTCCTCGGCACGTCCGGAACGGTGACGACCCTCGCCGCCATGCATCTGCGGCTGGCACGCTACGAGCGCCGTCGCGTCGACGGGCTCTGGATGAGCGACGGCGACGTCAGCGACGCCATCGACGATCTGCTCGATACGCGCCTCGACCAGCGGGCCGACAATCCCTGTATCGGCCGCGACCGGGCTGATCTCGTGCTCGCGGGCTGCGCCATCCTGGAGGCGATCCGCCGGGCATTCCCGTCCGAGCGGCTGCGCATCGCCGACCGCGGTCTGCGCGAAGGTCTATTGATGAACATGATGCGCGAAGACGGCGTCTGGCGCCGCGGAGGCTACCGTTGACCGACAGGCGTGGTGCGGGCGGCGGGTTGCGGGGCGATCTCAAGCAGCGGGTGAAGACGGGGCGCGGCCGAACGGCCTCGCAGAAGCGCTGGCTCGAACGGCAGCTGAACGACCCTTACGTGGCGCGGGCCAAGCGCGAGGGCTATCGCTCGCGGGCTGCCTTCAAGCTCATCGAGATCGACGAGCGCCACAAGATCCTGAAGCCCAACCAGAAGATCATCGATCTCGGCGCGGCGCCGGGCGGCTGGTCCCAGGTGGCCGCCAAGATCGTGGGCCCGAGCGGCCGCATCGTCGGCATCGACCTGCTCGAGATCGAGCCGATGACCGGCGTCGAGTTCATCACCCTCGATTTCCTCGATCCCGATGCCCCGAAGCGCCTCACCGACCTCCTCGGCGGGCCGGCCGACATCGTCATGTCCGACATGGCGGCCAATACGACGGGTCACAAGCAGACGGACCATCTGCGCATCATCGGCCTCGCCGAGACCGCCGCAGAGTTCGCCCGCGAGGTGCTGGCGCCGGGCGGCAGCTATCTCGCCAAGGTCTTCCAGGGCGGTACGGAGGGTACCCTGCTCGCCGATCTCAAGCGCGACTTCTCTCTCGTGCGTCACGTGAAGCCATCGGCGAGCCGCGCCGATTCGAGCGAACTCTACGTGCTGGCCACCGGATTTCGCGGCAGCGCCACCGAGACGGCGGATGACGAGGCCTGACGGGTCGCCTGTCTAGAGCCTGTCCGGGATCAGGATCGGGTAGCATCGCGCCCCGGCAGCGGCGGCAAGGACCTCGACCGCCCCGACGGTGGAAGCGTCGCCGGCGACATGCACCACGTCGGTCGTCTTCAGCCCGGTGAGATGCGCGGTGAGGGGGCCTGGCCGGACGTCCGGCGGGCGCTGCCTCGTCCTGTCGGCGACGAGCGTGATCCGCGAGACGCCCGTGGCACGAAGCCAGTCGAGGGAGGGGCGCATGTAGAGATCGAGGGGATCGCTGGCGCCGGTCACCACCACGATCTCGCGGATCGGTTCGATATAGCGTGCGGCCCGGGCGATCGCCCAGATCGGGGCGAAGCCGGTCTCGCGGCCGACGAGCAGCAAGCGGCCACCGCCGGGACGATAATAGCCGCGTCCGACCGGGCCCTTGATCTTCACCGGGTGGCCGAGGAGGATCTCCTCGCCGAGGGCATGGGCGACCGGATTGCAGGAATGTCCGACGCGCAAATGGAAGACGAGTTCGTTGAGTTCCGTCGTGCCATCGAGCCGCAAGGTCGGGCTCACGTCGATCGGCTCGAAGCCCTCGAAGGTGGCGGTGACCTGATGGCCGGGCTCGAGATCGAGACGGCGGGTGACCGTGACGACGACTTCGAGCACATGGGCGCCGAGGGGCGCGATCTGCGTCACCGTCCCGATGCGCCGCACCTGTGCGGCGGACCTGACTTCGGCGAAGGCGAGCATATCCTCCGACGCGGCGGGGCGCGGCATCGAGAGTTTGACCGGCTCGGTGCGGTGCGCCCGTGCCTGGGCGCGACGCGGTGAGGGGCCTGAGCTCTGCCCGAGGAGGTGGGAGCCGTGCAGGCCGGTGGTGGGGGCGATGACGCCGTCGGCGAGGGCGGCTTCGAGCGGCGTATCGCCGGTCGAGACCCGCACGGCCTTGCCGTTGACGACAAGCGAGCAGCGCGCGCTCATGGTCGAGCCTCGATGGATGAGAGAAGTCGAAGGGAAGCCGGCGCGAAGTCGAGCGCACCAGCCGATGGCGGAGGCCTCAACGCTGTCCGTCGAGCAACTGGTCGACGAGAGCAGCCCAGCGATCACGCACCGCGCAGGCTTCCGGAGTGGTGGGCGCGGGTCCCGCGAGCCACTCGACGCTGGCGCGGATGGTCGCGGTCTCCTCGCGTTCCGCGCGCAGCACCGCCTTCATCACCATGATCTCGGAGCGCAGCCGTGCCACATCCCCGGACGGGGCGTCCTCGTCGATCGGGTCGACGTCCGGCTCGATCGGCCGCGCCGCCGGCACGATCTCGGCGAGCTTGGAGCCCGTGCCGTGACGGATCGGGCGCGCCATCAGGCGCCTCACGATATCCGTGCCGAAATCTTCACCGAGCCCGAAACCGTCGCCCAATCGCAATGCCGCTTCGGCCATCACGCTCGCCTCCTGTCGAACGGCAGACCGTGCCGCGCCATTCGATCCATTTCGACCGTGACGATGAGCGATCATGGTTAAAGGAGGCTTAATTCGATCCTCGCTGTCGCGCGATCAGGCGGCTTCCGGTGCCGCCCCGACCAGTTGACGCGCCTGCAGCATCGACATCGGGTCTCCGAAGGCAGTACCCTGGGCATATTCGCAGCCGAACTCGGCCAGGGTCTGCGCGTCGGTCTCGTTCTCGGCACCATCGGCGATGATCGCGAGGCCGAGTTCCTGGGCCATCTTCACGATGGAGCGCAGCATCACCGTCCGTCCCGACGCCATCTGGCGCACGAAGCTCTGGTCGATCTTGATCGTGTCGAACGGGAAGCGCTGCAGATAGGAGAGGGCCGAGTAGCCGGTGCCGAAATCGTCCAGCGACAGGCCTGCCCCGAGGTCGTGGATGCGGGTCAGCATCTGAGCGGCGTATTCCGGGTTCTCCATCACCAGGCCTTCGCCGAGTTCGAGTTTGAGCGAGCCCGGAAGCACTCCTGAACGCGCCAGGATTGTCTTCACGTCGTGCAGCAGGTCGTGACGCAGGATCTGACGCGAGGACACGTTCACGCAGGCGAAGATCGGAGGATCGACGTCGAGGGAGCGCTGCCAGGCGGCGAGTTCGAGGGCGGTGCGCTCCAGGGCGAAGATGCCGAGATTGACGACGAAGCCGCTCTCCTCGGCGATCGGCATGAAGGTCGATGGCGGGATGCGGCCGAGCTTGGGATGATCCCAGCGCAGGATCGTCTCGAACCCCGCGACGGTGCGGTCCTCCAGGCGAACGACGGGCTGGAACAGCACCTTCATCTCGTTGCGGTCGAGGGCGCGCCGAAGGTCGGCCTCGAGCATCAGGCGATCGCTGCGCTCGTTGCGCATGCTCGCCCGGAACACCTCGGTGCGGTCGCCGCCGTTGCGCTTGGCCTGGATCATCGCGATCTCGGCATTCTTGAACACGTCCTCGCGCTTCGGCGCGGCACCGGTCTCGTGCAGGACGATGCCGACCGAGACGGTGAGGAAGATCTCGCGGTCGGCGTAGGTGATGGGGGTGGCGATCGCCCGGCGGATCATGTCCGTGAAGGCGATGATACGGTCGGGCTCGCGCTCCGAGAGAAGGATCAAGGCGAACTCGTCGCCGGCGATGCGGGCCAGCGTGTCCTGCGGACGCAGAAGCCGACCGAGACGGCGCGACAGGGTGAGCAGGATGGAATCGCCGGCCGAGAGGCCGATGGCGTCGTTGATCGCCTTGAACCGGTCGATGTCGAGCAGGATCGTCGTCGGCTTCAGGCGGGCATCCTGGCTGGCGAAGGCGAGGGCGGCGTCCAGGCGGTCGTAGAACAACTCGCGGTTGGGCAGGCCGGTGAGGCTGTCATGGACCGCGTCGTAGAGCAGGCGCTCTTCCGCCGTTTTGAGTTCGGTCACGTCCGAGATGGTACCGACGATCCGGATGACCTCGCCGTCCGGTCCGATCACCGGCCGGGCCTTCAGCCGGTACCAGACATACAGGCCCTCGGTGGAGCGCAGACGGAAATCATGGACGATGCGGCCGCGCCGCTCCTCGATCACCGTGTCGAGCGCCGCCGAGTAGCGGTCGACGTCGAAGGGATGAACGAGACTGAGCCAGTTGGAAGCCGGACCTTCGAGGGTTCCGCGCTTGAGTCCGAGCTGGCTCTCGATCTCCTGTCCGGCGAAGACGCGGTCGCCCGGCACGTCCCAGTCGAACACCACATCGCCGGCGCCCGTGAGGGCCAGGGCCCGCCGCTCGGTGTCCGAGACCAGGGAATGGGTCATGCCGCCGCCGGTGAAGGCGTGTTGCATCACGGTGAAGCCGATCAGCATGACGATGAGGACGAGGCCGCCGATGAGGGCCGGCTGGACGAGATCGCTTCCGATCTGGCCGGTGATGGCGAAGCCCGCGGCCACGACCCAGACGAGCAGGAGGAACCAGGTCGGTACCAGCAGGATCGCGCGGTCGTAGCCGTTATGGATGGCGAGATAGACGATGAGCAGGAGCCCGACGCCGGCAACGGCGGCGATCGAGATGCGGGCGACGCCCGCCGCCACCGGCGGATCGAACACCGCGAGGCCGACGAGGCCGGCCAGGAAGGCGAGCCAGAAGAAGGCCACGTGCCCGTAGCGCACGTGCCAGCGGCTGAGGTTGAGATAGGCGAACAGGAAGACGAGGAGCGTCGCGCCGAGCACTGCCTCGGCGGAGGCGCGGTAGATCCGCTCGGCGACCTCGGTGACTGGAAAGACTCGTTGAAGGAAGCCGAAATCGATGCAGGCATAGGCGAGCACCGCCCAGGCGAGGGCCGCAGCGGCAGGGAAGATGATCGCGCCCTTCACCACGAAGATGATCGTGAGGAACAGCGCGAGCAGCCCGGCAATGCCGATGATGATGCCCTTGTAGAGGGTCAGTCCGGTGGATTTCTTGCGGTAGGCCTCCTGATCCCACAGGTAGACCTGCGGAACGTTGGGGCCGTGCAACTCGGCGACGAAGGTGACCGTGGCGCCGGGATCGAGGGTGATGACGAACTGGTCGGCTTCCGGGTTCTCGTCGCGCTCGGGCCGGATGCCCTGACTCGCGGTGATGGCCGCGATGCGCGAGCCGCCGAGATCGGGCCAGATCACGCCAGACCCGACGAGGCGGAAATGCGGTGCCACGAGGACGCGGTCGATCTGCTCGTCGGTGTCGTTGGTCAGCGCGAACACCATCCAGTCGGGTCGCGCACCGCTATCGCGCGCCTTCACCACGATGCGGCGGACGATGCCGTCCTTGCCGGGTGCGGTGGAGATCTGGATCAGGTCCCCATCGGAGCGGTAGCGCTCGATCATCGGCGTCAGGTCGATCGCGGGCGCGTCGAGTGTCACGCGCACGGCTTCCACCGCCCAGGCCGGCGCGCCCATTCCGAGGGTGCCGATGAGGAGCGAGACGAAAGCGGTCAGGACGACGAGGGATCTGCGCAACGGGCGAGTGTTCCGGCCGGGCGGGCTCTTATGGTGAATACGGCTCAGCTTGCGGCCCAGTCGTATCGGCGGGGGTGTCCACGGGCAAGTCGCGCGAGCTGCCGAGACTTGCGGCACCCACTGCTTCCTGGCGTAGCGCCGAGGGATTTTCGATCGCGTGCTTTTGCGGCCAAAACAAGCCGGGCGACCGGAGAAGGGACGGAACCGCACAGTCAACGGCACGAGGAACCGTCCCCATGACGCGGATGCCGGGGATTCGGCATAGAAACCCGGCAGCGATGCTCACGCTCAGCGGCTGGCTTAACTCGCCTGAACGGACCGTGACTGGCGCCTCAGCTCGCTTGGAGCATGCCTCGCATCTTCTCCAGCGACGGCAGCTTCTTGATCGGCCCGATGGCGGCCAGAGTCGGAGCGCCCGCAAGCAGGCGCAAACCCGCCGCCCTCACGTCGTCCACCGTCACGGCATCGATCTTCGCGATGACCTCCTGAGGCGGGATCACCCGGCCCCAGGCCAGCATCTGCCGGGCATTGCGCTCGATCCGACCGCCGGGGGTCTCCAGGGCGGAGAGCAGGGCGACCTTCACCTGCGCTTTGGCGCGATCGACCTCGACGGTATCCGCGTCGCGCGCCGCCTTGGCGGTGGCCGCGAGGGTGACGTCGACGAGTTCGGCGAGGTCCGAGCCGGACGTCCCGGCGCCGATGCCGAAAAGGCCGCAATCGACGAAGGACCAGTGGAAGGCCTGGATCTCGTAGGCGAGGCCGCGCGTCTCGCGCACCTCGTGCCAGAGCCGCGAGGTGAGGCCGCCGCCGAGCACCTGCGCGAACATGTGCAGCGCGTAGTAGCCCTCGTCGCGGAAGGAGAGACCGGGAAGGCCGAGGACGAGATTGGCCTGTTCGAGCTTCTTCTGGATCCGCTTCTCGCCGCCGACATAGGTGCCGGGGACCATTTCAGGAGCGACGGCCGCCGGCATGCCACCGAAATGGTGCTCGGCCGCTTCGACGATGGCCTCGTGAGAGATCGCGCCGGCGGCGGCGACGACGATCCGGTCCGGGGTGTATTCGCGGGCGAGATAGGCCTCGATCGCATCGCGGTCGAAGCTCGCGATGGTCTGCGGCGTGCCGATGATCGGGCGGCCGATCGGCTGGTCCGGAAAGGCGGCTGCTGTGAAGGCCTCGTAGACCACGTCGTCCGGCGTGTCCTCGATGGCGGCGTATTCCTGCAGGATCACGCCCTTCTCGCGGGCGAGCTCGCCTGCATCGAAGACCGAGCGCGTGAGGATGTCGCCGATGACGTCGAGCGCCACGCCGGCATCCTCGCCGAGGACGCGGGCGGTGTAGCTCGTGCCCTCGGCGCTGGTGGCGGCGTTGATGTCGCCGCCGACATTCTCGATGTCCTCGGCGATCCGGCGGGCCGAGCGGGTCTGCGTCCCCTTGAACGCCATATGCTCGATGAGGTGGCTGAGCCCGCCCTCGTCCGGCCGCTCGTGACGCGATCCGGCCCCCACCCAGACCCCCAAGGTCGCCGTGGCGACGCCCGGCATCGTCTCCGTCGTGACGGTGATACCGTTGGCGAGGCGAGAGATCTTGAGGCCGGGCGAGGCGCCATGGGTCGCGAAATGCTGGTTCATGGTCTCTCAGTTCCCCGCCGTGATGCGCGAATGTCCGCGGATGAAGGCTTCCACCGCAGCCTGATCGTTGGCCACGCGGGTGAAGTGCTCCTTCCGATCCAGCAGGTCGGCGAGATGCGGCGGCAAGGCGGGGCGCAAGCCGCCCGTCGCCTGCGAGACTGCATCCGGAAACTTGGCGGGATGGGCGGTGGCGAGGGCGACGACGGGGGTTCTGGAATCTTTCTCCAGAAGACGCCGGCCCGCATGGACGCCGATGGCGGTGTGCGGATCGATGACCATGCCGATATCCCGATGGACCCGAGCGATCTCGGCGAGGACGGCCTCTTCCGGAACGGAAGCGGCGTCGAACTCGTCGCGTACGGTCCTGAGCACGGATTCGTCGAGGCTGAAGCCACCCGATTGCTTCAGCCCCGCCATCAGCCGCGACAGGCTCGACGCATCGCGGCCGAGCGCCTCGAACAGCAGACGCTCGAAATTCGAGGAGATCTGGATGTCCATGGAGGGCGAGGTCGTCGGCTGGACGCCGCGGACTTCGTAGGCGCCGTGCTCAAGAGTGCGCGCCAGGATGTCGTTGGCGTTCGTGCCGATCATCAGCCGGTCGATGGGCAGGCCCATGCGCTTGGCGACCCAGCCGGCGAGGATGTCGCCGAAATTGCCGGTGGGCACCGCGAAGGAGACCGGCCGGTGAGGGCTGCCCAAAGCCACGGCGCTGGTGAAGTAATAGACCGCCTGCGCCGCCACACGCGCCCAGTTGATCGAGTTGACGCCCGACAGGCGCATCTCGTCGGCGAAGTCGGCGTGCTGGAACAGGGCTTTGACGATGTTCTGGCAATCGTCGAAATTGCCGTCGATGGCGATGGCGTGGACGTTGTCCGCACCCACCGACGTCATCTGGCGGCGCTGCACCTCCGACACGCGGCCGTGCGGGAACAGGATGAAGATATCGACCTGGTCGAGGCCGCGGAACGCTTCCACCGCGGCGCTGCCGGTATCGCCCGACGTGGCGCCGACGATGGTGGCGCGCGAGCCGCGAGCCTGGAGGACATGGTCCATCAGTCGCCCGAGCAGCTGCATCGCCACGTCCTTGAACGCCAGCGTCGGCCCGTGGAAGAGTTCGAGCAAGAACAGGTTGTCGTCGAGCTGGACGAGTGGGCAGACGGCCGGGTGGCGGAAGGTGGCGTAGGCATCCTCGATCATCCGATCGAGATCGGCATCGGCGATCTCGCCGTCGATCAGCGGCCGGAGGACGAGCTTGGCGGCTTCGGCGTAGCGCTGTCCGGCAAGTCCGGCGATGGCGTCGCGAGAAATCTGCGGCCAGCTCTCGGGCAAATAGAGACCACCGTCGCGGGCGAGGCCGGCGAGGAGAGCATCGGAAAAGCTGAGGGGCGCCGCGGCGCCGCGGGTCGAGACGTGTAGCAAAGAGGCCTCCGGGAAGGCGGCCGGTCTACACGATGTGGGTGGCGCTGTCGAAAACAGATGACGTCCCGCGCCAATTCGCATCGAGGGTCATCAGTCGCAGGAGGAACCGTCCCCATCGGAGCAGGTATCGCCGGAGGTATAGGATGAGACTGCCTGCCTGCCTGCCTGCCAGCCTGCGCCCGCGTCCGAGCCGCCCAAGGATGCCAGCGAGCTGCGACGTCGGGCCGAGGACAACACCGTCGCAAGGTAGACGACGCCACTGATGAGAGCGGAGCAGGCGAAGCAAACCAGCGTGATCTGCGGTCAGAGCGATGTCACGCGGCGCTTCCCGGTGCCTTGACGAGGCGGCAGCCGCTGATCCTCCAGGCCCCGTCAGTCTGCTTTTCGAGGCTGTAGAGCGCCACCCAGTCGACACCGTTCTCGTCCTGCAGCTTCACGCCGAGGGCGAGGCCTTCGTCATCGGTCTCTTCGATGCGGTCGATGCTGAAGCTGCGGGCCCGGTAGACGGCGGCATAGCCCTTCCGAACCATCTCGATGAAGTTATCGGGGGAGGTGAACATTCCCTGGATCGAGGGGGCGGCCTGGGCGTAGGCGGTGGCCGCATCGTCCTTACGGAACGCCTCGATCTGGCGTTCCACCGTCGCCCGTGCCTCCGACTTCGCCGCATCGTCGGCGGCTCGGGCCGGTGAACAGACTGCGACCGCAGTCAGGCAGACGAGGGCGATCAGCAGGGAGAGGACGGCGCGCATGGACCACACTTCGCAATCGGGGCGGCCAGAAGCAGGATAGTGCGAGGCTTCCGGCCCACAAGAGCGGAGTAGCTGCTCCGCCGAACCTCTCCAGCAAGATATTGGCCAATGTTACGCAGGCGACCGCGGCGAGTCCGTATCACGCTCCTCCGACAGGCGCTTCCACGCGAAGACGCCGAACACCCCGACGAGGCAGGCCGCGATTCCGAACCAGGTGAAGGCATATTGCAGGTGGTTGTTGGGGAGGTCGACCCGGAGCTGCCCTCCCTTCGGCCAACCGCCTGGATTGGGCGTGCCATCCGCCTCGATGAGGTAGGGCATCACCGTCAGCCCCTTCGCGGCTGCGATGCCGTCGATGTCGCGGTGAAACCACTCGCCCTTGGCCGGCTCCGGCGGCGGTACGAACATGGTCCGTATCTCGGGCCCGCGCAGCATGCCGGTGATCGTGGTCGACCCGGCGATCTGGCCTGCCGGTCGGCGGCCGGCATCCTTCAGCTCGGTCGGAACGAAGCCGCGGTTGATCAGGACGAGGCTGCCGTCATCGTCCCGCTTCAGCGGCGTCAGCACGTAATAGCCCTGGAGCGCGTTGCCCGGCACCGCGCCGGCCGCGAGCCCATGGACGAGCGTCTCTCGATCGTTGAGGAGCGTCCCCGTAACCCGCACCCGCTCGAACTCGTCGCGGGCCGCATCCCAATCACCACGGGACGGAGGTGAAGCGGGCGGTTCGATCCTCGAGCGGGCGACGATCCGGCCGATCAGGGCTTCCTTCTCGCCCTTGCGCTGCAACTGCCAGATTCCGAGGCCGAGGAGGATGGCGAGGCAGATCAGCGAGACGATGGCCGGCGCGGCCAGAGACCGCACGGCGCCTGGGCGAGCGACCGTCGACATCAGCGAAAGCGCCCCTCCTCGGCCTTGTTGGCGAATTGCAGCGCTGCGAGGAGCCCCTTCAACGGGCGCACCAACATGAGGCTGAGCCCGACCGACAGGGTGATCGCGATGACGGCATGGACCCAGATCGGCGGCTCGAAGGTGATCTCGAGCCAAAGGGCCAATCCGACCACCACGATGCCGACGATGGACATGACGAAGAAGGCCGGTCCGTCGCCGGCATTGAAGGTCGAGTAATCGAGGCCGCAGACCTCGCAAGACGGCCTGAAGGTGAGGAACCCGTCGAACATCGCGCCCTCGCCGCAGCGGGGACACCGACACCGCAATCCGGTCGGGATGGGCGGCGGTAGCGGCCGTGTCTTGTTCACGATGCATGCTCCTCGGCGACGGAGATGTCTGCCCTCCGCCGCATATGGGACTTCGCGAGAGCCATGGCACGAAAAAGGGCGGCTTGCGCCGCCCCGATTCTCATACCTGTGTCGCTTGGCCGTATCGCTTCGCTCCGACGGAGCGTGAAACAGCGTCAGTGAGCAGCCGTGCCGGCGCCCCAGACGTAGATCGAGGCGAAGAGGAACAGCCAGACCACGTCGACGAAGTGCCAGTACCAGGCCGCGAACTCGAAACCGAGATGCTGCTGGACCGTGAACTGGCCGAGATAGACGCGGTAGAGGCAGATCGCGAGGAAGATCGTGCCGATGATGACGTGAGCGCCGTGGAAGCCCGTCGCCATGAAGAAGGTCGCCGAGTAGATGCTGCCCGAGAAGCCGAAATGCGCGTGGCTGTACTCGTAGGCCTGGCAGGCGGTGAACAGCACGCCGAGGATGATCGTGAGCCACAGGCCGTATTTCAGGCCCTTACGGTCGTCGTGCAGCAGGGCATGGTGGGCCCAGGTGATCGTCGTGCCGGAGGTCAGCAGGATCAAGGTGTTGAGGAGCGGAAGGTGCCAGGGATCGAACGCCTCGATGCCCTTGGGCGGCCAGGTGCCGCCGGTGAAGTCGAGGCGCGTGGTCTGGATCGGGTCGGCTGTGTAAAGCGCCGCCTCGAAATAGGCCCAGAACCAGGCGGCGAAGAACATCACCTCGGAGGCGATGAACATGATCATGCCGTAGCGGTGATGGAGCTGCACGACGCGGGTATGATCGCCGGCATTCGCCTCGTGCACGACGTCGCGCCACCAGGAGAACATCACATAGAGCACGCCGATCGTGCCGGCGCCGAAGATGTAGGGGCCGGGGGTGAGCGTGCCGATCTGCAGGCTCTTCATCCAGAACACGGCGCCGAACGCCATGAGGAAGCCGGAGAAGGCACCCAACAGCGGCCAGGGGCTCGGGCTCAAGATGTGGAAATCGTGATTCTTGGCGTGCGCCTCGGCCATCTGAACTCTTCTCCTCACCCGTGCCGGGTACCGCGAGCGGCTACGGCCTTCTGAATGTTCGGCTACACCGGAACCCTTAATCGGGACGGCGCCGTGTTGTCACGCTTGAGACCGCAAAAATCTGGCGCATCGAAAATCCGTCGCGCCAAAATAGTTGATGGGCTCAGAAATTCGATTTCGCTCCCCGACCTTCGGACGTCGCGAGCGCGGCCGTTGGCTGGCCGTTCTTCGACGCGAAGTAGGTGTAGGACAGCGTCATCTCCTGCAGATGAGCGGTGTTCGAATCCGCCCTCACAGCCGGATCGATGTAGAACACCACCGGGAAATCCATCGTCTCGCCCGGCTGTAGCGTCTGCTCGTTGAAGCAGAAGCACTGGATCTTCACGAAGAAGCTGCCCATCAGGCCCGGCTGGACGTTGTAGGTCGCGATTCCCGTGGAGGGTGTCGTGCCCGTGTTCTTCACGCGGAAGAACACGGTCTTGGTCTCGCCGAGGCGCGCTTCGATCTTCGGAGTCTCCGCGACGAAGCGCCAGGACAGCGTCGAGGCCACGTTGGTGTCGAAATGGACGACCATGCTGTCGTCCACGGCGACCTGGGTCGGCGCCAGACCGACGCGCGGCGTGCCGTCATAGCCCGTCGCCTTGCAGAACATGTCGTAGAGCGGCGCCGACGCGAAGGCGAGACCGATCATGCCGAAGGCCAGGCCGGCGCAGGCGAAGGCTGTGACCGAGGCCTTGCGGTTCGACGTCGTGGTCGTCTTGGGAGCCGTGCCGGTCATGATGACTTCCGACTTGTCCGTGCCGGACCGTCCGGTCCGGCAACGTCACAGGGGGCGGTTGAGGATCTGCGGTCCGAGCTTGGCGATGGTCAGGACGTAGAAGATGGTCACCAGAGCGAAGAGAACAGCCGCGATCGCGATGGAGCGCTTGCGCTGGCGCTGCTGCTCCTCCGGCGTCAGCCGCCTCGGCGGCGGAGATTTGTCCGGGAGGGAGGTCATGCCATCACCGGGCGGAACAGGCCGAGCCCCTGCTCGGCGAGAACCGCGGAGAACAGCAGGAACAGATAGAGGATCGAAAAGCCGAACATGCCGAGAGCGGCCTTGCGCTCCGCCTCGCCCTCGCGGTTGCGGAAGACGTGGACGCTGAAGGCCAGCATCCCGAGACCGCCGAGGAGGGCGGTGACGCCGTAGAGCCAGCCGCCGAAGCCGAGGAAGACCGGGGCGAGGCCCACGGGGAAGAGCACGATCGAATAGTAGATGATCTGGCGGCGGGTGGATTGCGGCCCGGCGACGTTCGGCATCATCGGGATGCCGGCTTTCGCGTATTCACCGGCCTTGATCAGGGCGAGCGCCCAGAAATGCGGCGGCGTCCAGATGAAGATGATCAGGAACAGGACGATCGATTCGATGCCAACCGATCCCGAGACGGCGGCCTGGCCGATCATTGGGGGGAGGGCGCCGGCCGCACCGCCGATGACGATGTTCTGCGGTGTCGCCCGCTTCAGCCACATGGAATAGACGACCGCGTAGAAGACGATCGTGAAGGCCAGCAGCGAGGCGGCAAGCCAGTTCGAGGCGAGGCCGAGCACGAGGACCGAGCCGACAGAGAGGACGATGCCGAAGGCGAGGGCCTCGCCGGGCTGGATGCGGCCGCCGGGAATCGGGCGGGTCGCGGTGCGAGTCATGACAGCGTCGATATCGGCATCCCACCACATGTTGAGGCAGCCCGAGGCGCCGGCGCCTACCGCGATCATCAGGAGCGAGATCACGCCGACGACGGGCTGGATGTGGACGTGCGAGACCACCATGCCGACGAGGGCGGTGAAGATCACCAGCACCATCACGCGTGGCTTCAGGAGTGCGAAGAAATCCGCGACCTCACCGCCGACCATCATCGGGGTCGGCGCGAAATCTTGCGGCTCGGCGCCAGCGGAGACGCTGTTCGACAGGCTCGTCATGGGTACCCGATGTTGTTGTCGGTATGGCCGGGGTTCGGATCGCGCCGTCTCTGGCGCCGCCCTTTGCGGGATGTCCCTCCGCTGGAGAGGCATCCGGTAAAGAGCGAGGACCGCTCACGCGATCCTCGCAATCCCTAGTGTCGTTCTAGACCGATCGCAATTTTCTGAGCGACCGCGGTTTTAGTGGCCATGCTCGTCGACGATGGTCGGCAGCGTCTCGAACTGGTGGAAGGGCGGCGGCGAGGAGAGCGTCCACTCCAGGGTGGTGGCGCCTTCGCCCCAGGGATTGTCGGCGGCGCGGACCTTGGACCGGAAGGCGAGGACGACACCGATGAAGAAGACCACCATGCCCAGCGCGAAGATGTGGCCGCCCCAGGTGGAGACCTTGTGCCAGCCGGCAAAGGCTTCCGGATAGTCGGCGTAGCGACGCGGCATGCCGGCCAGACCCAGGAAGTGCATCGGGAAGAACAGGACGTTCGCGCCGATGAAGGCCAGCCAGAAGTGCAGCTTGCCGGCCCATTCCGGGATGACATAGCCGGTCATCTTCGGGAACCAGTAGTAGACGCCGGCGAAGATGATGAACACGGCGCCGAGCGACAGCACGTAGTGGAAGTGCGCCACGACGTAATAGGTGTCGTGCAGGTACTTATCGACGGCCGAGTTCGCGAGCACGACGCCGGTGACGCCGCCGACCGTGAACAGGAAGATGAAGCCGACGGCCCAGTGCATGGCGGCGGTGAAGCGGATCGAACCGCCCCACATCGTCGCGATCCAGGAGAAGATCTTCACGCCGGTGGGCACCGCGATGACCATGGTGGCGAAGACGAAGTAGGATTGTGTCTGCAGCGACAGGCCGACCGTGTACATGTGGTGGGCCCACACGACGAAGCCGACGACGCCGATGGCGACCATGGCATAGGCCATCGCGAGATAGCCGAAGACCGGCTTGCGCGAGAAGGTCGAGATGATGTGGGAGACGATGCCGAAGGCCGGCAGGATCATGATGTACACTTCGGGGTGGCCGAAGAACCAGAACAGGTGCTGGTAGAGCACCGGATCGCCACCGCCGGCCGGGTCGAAGAAGGTCGTGCCGAAGTTGCGGTCGGTGAGCAGCATCGTGATCGCGCCGGCGAGGACCGGGAGCGACAGGAGAAGCAGGAACGCGGTCACCAGCTCGGCCCAGGCGAACAGCGGCATCTTGTGCAGGGTCATGCCCGGAGCGCGCATGTTCAGGATCGTGGTGATGAAGTTGATCGCACCCAGGATCGAGCCGGCACCGGACAGGTGGAGGGCGAAGATCGCGAAGTCGACGGACGGGCCGGGATGGCCGGCGGTGGAGAGCGGCGGATAGACGGTCCAGCCGGTGCCGGCGCCGGTCGTTCCGGGCGCGCCTTCGACGAACAGCGAGCACACGAGGCTCGCGAAGCCCGCCACGGTGAGCCAGAACGAGATGTTGTTCATGCGTGGGAACGCCATGTCCGGCGCGCCGATCATGAGCGGCACGAACCAGTTGCCGAAGCCGCCGATCAGGGCCGGCATCACCATGAAGAACACCATGATGAGACCGTGGCCGGTTACGAACACGTTGTAGGTGCCGGGATTCGAGAAGTACTGCAGGCCGGGCTCCTCCATCTCCATGCGGATGCCGAAGGAGAGGAACGCGCCGATGATGCCCGCGCAGAACGCGAACAACAGGTAGAGGGTGCCGATGTCCTTATGGTTGGTCGACAGGAACCAACGAGCGAAGAAGGACGGCGTATGGGAGGCGTGGGCGTCGTGATGCCCTGATTGTGCTGCGGCGGTTGCCATCGATGCAGACCCTGTTCAGGTTTCTCTAAATCTCTCGATTTGCGAATGGAGCGGACCCGTCGAGGGATCCGGTCCGGCCGATGCCGTCAGGCGGCGTCGGCAAAAGCCTCTACTTGGCTTGCGCGAACTTGGAACCGTCGTCGAGGCGGGCGAACTTGGTCTTCCCCTCGGCGAGCCAGGCCGCGTAGGCCTCTTCACTCACGACCTGCACGGTGATCGGCATGTAGGCGTGGCGAGCGCCGCAGAGCTCCGAGCACTGGCCGTGATAGGTGCCTTCACGCTCGGCCTTGAACCAGAACTGGTTCAGGCGGCCGGGGATCGCATCGATCTTGAAGCCGAAGGACGGCATCGCCCAGGAATGCAAGACGTCGGCCGCTGTCACCTGGATCTTCACGATCTTGTTGACCGGAACGACCATGTCGTTGTCCGTGCCGAGCAGCTTGGGCTGCTTCTCCTCGTCGATGTTGGCGTCGAAGGTGAAGCCGCCGCCATTCTCCACGGCCGGGTACTCGTAGGACCAATACCAGGCATGGCCGATCACCTTGACGATGACGTCGGCCTTCGGATCGGAGAGCTGGGTGCGCAGCAGGCGGAACGAGGGGATGGCGACGGCCACCAGGATCAGCACCGGAACGATCGTCCAGGCCACTTCGATCATGGTGTTGTGCGTGGTCTTCGACGGAACCGGGTTCGCCTTCGCATTGAACTTGAAGATGCAATAGACGATCAGGCCCAGCACGAAGGCCGAGATGCCGAAGGAGAGCCAGTGCATCCCCTGCTCGAACGTGTGGATGTCCCGCGCGTTCTCGGTGACGGCGACCTGACGATCCATCTGCCACGGCTCGGGCTGGCCGATGCCGGCTGCCATCGCAGCGGAGGAAACGAGGGTGGTGCCGAGCGCAGCGAGAGCGCCCGCAGCAAGTCCCCATGATGACCGGTGTTGCGCCTGCGTGGTCCGCATGTGCCTCTCGTGGCTCCCCTTAGTATCGTTCTGAATCGTCCCGCAGCGTCTTGCGACTTTTGTCGTGGCGCGCAAGCCCTTGCTCGAAGGGTCAAGGCCTTGCTCAACGGGAAAGGCAGGCCTCGGGCTTGAAATCCGGGCCGCCATTGCCGGTTCAGACCACAAGGACGGCGAAGGCGCAACCGCAACAGCGTCGCATGGATGCGCCTTTCCCCGTAGTGGAGGCGCTTCGAAAGCCACGTCGCCGAGAGGCCTCAAAGTGAATTTTCCCGGCTCTGAACTTAAATTTGCGTCGTGGGCTTCTTCGATGCCTTGCGGCTCGCCAGTATATCGCCGCTGACGCTATGGAGAGGACCTTGCCCGGCGTCATCGGCGCGGGAGCCTGTCGCAGAAGAACTGGGGTTCGGGATGGATAGGATGAGGTCGCGCCGGTGATCGAGCGTCTCGAATTTCTCCTCGCCCTGGCGCGGGAGCGGCATTTCGGCCGGGCGGCGCAATTCTGCAACGTTTCTCAACAAACGCTCTCGGCCGGGGTGAAGCAGCTCGAAGAACGCCTCGGCGTGCTCCTCGTGGAGCGAGGATCCCGTTTCCAGGGCTTCACACCGGAGGGCGAGCGCGTCCTCGATTGGGCCCGAAGAATCGTCGGCGACGCGCGCGCCATGCGCGAAGAGGTCGCCAGCCTGCGCCGGGGATTGTCCGGCACCCTCCGCCTCGCCGCGGTTCCCACCGCCACGCCGATCGTCGCCTCGCTGACCACGCCGTTCCGCGCCCGCCATCCGGACGTGCGTTTCTCCGTCCAGTCGACCACGTCGGGCGAGATCGGTCGGCTGATCGCCGATCACGAGATCGATGCCGGCATCACCTATCTCGAGAACGAGCCCCTGGGGAAGGTCATCGCGGTGCCGCTCTACCGCGAGCGCTACCGCCTGCTCACCGCCATCGACGGCGTCTACGGCATGAGGGATTCGGTGAGCTGGGAGGAGGTCGGTCGCTTGCCGCTCTGCCTCCTCACGCCGGACATGCAGAACCGTCGCATCATCGACGGTCATCTCCATAATGCCGGCCGGGATGCCGCGCCGCTGCTGCAGTCGAATTCGATGATCGTGCTGCTCACCCACGTCCGCACGGCGAAATGGGCGAGCGTGATGCCGGCCGTCCTCGCCGACAGCTTCCGCCTGAGCGAGCGCGTGCGCTCGGTCCCGATCGGGGAGCCCGACGTCAGCCATATGATCGGGCTCGTTGTGCCGGAGCGGGACCCGATGACGCCTCTCTGCGCGGCCCTCATCGTCGAGGCGCAGGCGATCGCCCCCACCGTCGCCGATGATATAGCCTCGCTTTAACTCAGCAGCTCAACCTTTTCCCCGGCTCGGCAGTCACGCTGTGTTTTTGCAGTGCACAATAGAATTATAACAAAAAAGCATTGTCGATCGACCGAACCGCGCGATTGATTCAGGGTCGGAGATATACCACCTTGGAACCACAACAAGTTTACCTGGGTAGGAACAATGCTGCAGCACGAGCCCTGGAGCGCGCAGCGGGCGGCCGGCATCATCGCCGACCATACGCATCTCGAAGGCGCCACGCTCCCCATTCTCCACGCCTTGCAGGAGACCTTCGGCTATGTCGACGAGGGGGCCGTCCCGCTGATCGCGGATGCGCTGAACCTGTCCCGCGCCGAGGTCCACGGCTGCATCACATTCTACCACGACTTCCGCCGCGCTCCCTCGGGGCGTCACCAGGTGAAGCTGTGCCGCGCCGAAGCCTGCCAGGCCATGGGCTCCGACGCCCTCCACGCCGACATCCTCGCCCGCCTCGGCATCGATTGGCACGGGACCACTCCCGATGGTCAGATCACCGTGGAACCAGTCTACTGCCTAGGCCTCTGTGCCAACGGTCCGGGCGCGCTGGTCGATGACGAGCCGCTCGCGCGCCTCACCGCGGATTCGCTGGAATCGGCCCTCACGGAGATGAAGTCGTGAGCATCACCATCTATGTCCCGCGCGATGCCGTCGCCCTCGGCCTCGGCGCCAACCGCGTCGCCCGCGCGATCTTCGCCGGTGCCGAGCGGCGCGGCCTCGACGTCACCATCGTCCGCACGGGATCGCGCGGGATGCTGTGGCTTGAGCCCATGGTCGAGGTCGCGACGCCCGAAGGGCGCATCGCCTACGGCCCGGTGACTCCCGGCGATGTCGACGGCCTGCTCGATGCCGGCCTCGTGAACGGCGGCGAGCACGCGCTTCGCCTCGGCAAGCCGGAGGAGATGCCCTATCTCGCCCGCCAGCAGCGCCTCACCTTCCATCGCTGCGGTGTCGTCGATCCGGTCTCGGTCGACGATTACCGGGCTCATGGCGGCTATAACGGCCTCGAAGCCGCGCTGAAGCTCGATGCCGCCGGCATCGTCGAGCAGGTCCGCGATTCCGGCCTGCGCGGACGCGGTGGCGCGGGCTTCCCCGCCGGCATCAAGTGGAACACGGTGATGCTCGCCAAGTCCGAGCAGAAATACGTGGTCTGCAATGCCGACGAGGGAGATTCCGGCACCTTCGCCGATCGGATGATGATGGAGGGCGACCCCTTCAACCTCATCGAAGGCATGACCATCGCCGGCATCGCGACGGGTGCCACGCGCGGCTACATCTACCTGCGCTCGGAATATCCGCAGGCTTTCGCCACGCTGAAGGAAGCGATCGTCAACGCCAATGCCGCGGGCTATCTCGGCGCGAACGTAGCGGGGTCCGGCAAGGCGTTCCATCTGGAGGTTCGCCTCGGCGCCGGCGCCTATATCTGCGGCGAGGAGACCTCGTTGCTGGAGAGCCTCGAGGGCCGTCGCGGCATCGTCCGCGCCAAGCCGCCGATCCCGGCCCTGAAGGGCTTCCTCGGTCAGCCGACGCTGGTCAACAACGTGATGACCTTCACCGCCGTGCCTTACATCTTAGAGCACGGCGCAAAGGCCTATGCCGATTATGGCATGGGACGCTCGCTCGGGACGCTGGCGATCCAGCTCGCCGGCAACATCAAGCATGGCGGCCTCATCGAGTTCGCCTTCGGCATCACACTCCGCGAGATCATCGAGGATTTCGGCGGTGGCACCCAGAGCGGCCGCCCCGTCCGCGCGGTGCAGGTCGGCGGCCCGCTTGGCGCCTACTTCCCCGACCATCTCCTCGATACGCCCCTCGATTACGAGGCGATGGCCGCCAAGAAGGGCCTCGTCGGCCATGGCGGCATCGTGGTGTTCGACGACACCGTGGACATGGCCAAGCAAGCCCGCTTCGCCTTCGAGTTCTGCGCCGTCGAATCCTGCGGCAAGTGCACCCCCTGCCGGATCGGCGCCACACGCGGCGTCGAGACCATGGACAAGGTCATCGCCGGCATCCGGCCGACCGAGAATCTCGCCGTGGTCGCCGACCTTTGCGACGTCATGACCGATGGGTCGCTCTGCGCCATGGGCGGGCTCACGCCCATGCCCGTGATGAGCGCGATCACCCATTTCCCCGAGGATTTCCAGCAGCGCGGACCGATGTCCGTCGCTGCCGAGTAAGGAGGCGCGACCCATGGCCCTCATCAAAGAGATCGATTACGGCACCCCGATCCGGGTGAACGAGCAGACCGTCACCCTCACCATCGACGGCATGAGCGTCACCGTTCCCGCCGGGACTTCGGTGATGGCGGCGGCGATGCATGCCGGGACGCAGATCCCCAAGCTCTGCGCCACCGATTCCCTCGAAGCCTTCGGCTCCTGCCGCCTCTGCCTCGTGGAGATCGAGGGACGGCGCGGCACGCCCGCCTCCTGCACCACGCCTGCCGAGAACGGCATGGTGGTCTCGACGCAGACGGACAAGCTCGCCAAGCTCCGCAAGGGCGTGATGGAGCTCTACATCTCCGATCACCCCCTCGACTGCCTGACCTGTGCCGCCAACGGCGATTGCGAGTTGCAGGACATGGCCGGCGCGGTCGGCCTGCGCGACGTGCGCTACGGCTATGACGGCGCCAACCACGTCAAGCCGTCCTCGGACCAGTACCTTCCCAAGGACACGTCGAACCCGTACTTCACCTACGACCCGTCGAAGTGCATCGTCTGCAACCGCTGCGTCCGCGCCTGCGAGGAGACGCAGGGCACCTTCGCCCTGACGATCTCGGGCCGCGGCTTCGACAGCCGCGTCGCCGCCGGCCCCACCGACTTCTTCAACTCCGAATGCGTGTCCTGTGGCGCCTGCGTTCAGGCCTGCCCGACGGCGACGTTGCAGGAGAAGTCGATCATCGAGCACGGTCAGCCGGACCATTCCGAGGTCACCACCTGCGCGTATTGCGGCGTCGGCTGCTCGTTCAAGGCCGAGATGCAGGGCACCCGCATCGTCCGCATGGTCCCCTACAAGGACGGCAAGGCGAACGAGGGCCATAGCTGCGTCAAGGGCCGCTTCGCCTATGGCTACGCGACCCACAAGGACCGCATCACCAAGCCGATGATCCGCGACAAGATCACTGATCCCTGGCAGGAAGTGTCGTGGGAGGTCGCCATCGACCGCGCCGCGTCGGAGTTCAAGCGCATCCAGGCCAAGTACGGCAAGGATTCGGTGGGTGGCATCACTTCCTCGCGCTGCACCAATGAGGAAGCCTACCTCGTCCAGAAGCTGGTCCGCGCCGCCTTCGGCAACAACAACGTCGATACCTGCGCCCGCGTCTGCCATTCGCCCACGGGCTACGGCCTGATGTCGACGCTCGGCACCTCCGCCGGCACGCAGGACTTCGCCTCGGTGGCGCATTCCGACGTGATCCTGGTCATCGGTGCGAACCCGACGGACGGCCACCCGGTCTTCGGTTCGCGGATGAAGAAGCGTCTGCGTGAGGGTGCCAAGCTCATCGTCGCCGATCCGCGCAAGATCGACCTGGTGAAGTCGCCCCATATCGAGGCCGATTATCACCTGCCGCTGAAGCCCGGCTCGAACGTCGCCTTCATCAACGCCATGGCGCATGTCATCGTCACGGAAGGGCTCATCGACGAAGCCTATGTCCGCGAACGCTGCGACCTCGGCGACTTCGAATCCTGGGCCCGATTCATCGCCGAGGAGCGTCACTCGCCCGAGGCGCAGGCCGACAAGATCGGCGTGAACCCGGAGGACATCCGGGGCGCTGCCCGTCTCTACGCCACCGGCGGGGCCGCGGGCATCTATTACGGGCTCGGAGTCACCGAGCACAGCCAGGGCTCGACCATGGTCATGGGCATGGCCAACATCGCCATGGCCACCGGTAATATCGGCATGCTGGGTGCCGGCGTGAACCCGCTGCGCGGCCAGAACAACGTGCAGGGCTCGTGCGACATGGGCTCGTTCCCGCACGAGCTGCCGGGCTATCGCCACGTCTCGGACGATGCCACCCGCGAGACCTTCGAATCCCTGTGGGGTGTCCAGCTCGACAAGGATCCGGGCCTGCGCATCACCAACATGCTCGACGAGGCCGTCGATGGCGCCTTCAAGGGCATGTACATCCAGGGCGAGGACATCGCCCAGTCGGATCCGGACACGCACCACGTCACCGCCGGCCTGATGGCGATGGAATGCATCGTCGTTCAGGACATCTTCCTCAACGAGACCGCGAAATACGCCCACGTCTTCCTGCCGGGCGCCTCGTTCCTCGAGAAGGACGGCACCTTCACCAATGCCGAGCGCCGCATCAGCCGCGTGCGCAAGGTGATGCCGCCGCTGGCCGGCTACGGTGACTGGGAGGGCACGATCCTGCTCTCCAACGCACTGGGCTATCCGATGAACTACTCGCATCCCAGCGAGATCATGGACGAGATCGCCTCGCTCACCCCGAGCTTCAAGGGCGTGAGCTTCGCCAAGCTCGACGAGCTCGGCTCGATCCAGTGGCCGTGCAACGACGCCGCCCCGAACGGCACGCCGATGATGCACGTCGACCGGTTCGTGCGCGGCCTCGGCAAGTTCATGATCACCGAATACGTGGCCACCGAGGAGCGCACCGGCCCGCGCTTCCCGCTCATCCTCACCACCGGCCGTATCCTGTCGCAGTACAATGTCGGCGCTCAGACCCGCCGCACGGAGAACTCGCGCTGGCACGAGGAGGACGTGCTGGAGATCCACCCGTTCGACGCGGAGGTGCGCGGCATCGTCCACGGCGATCTGGTGGCTCTGGAGAGCCGCTCCGGCGACATCGCCCTGAAAGCGATCGTCTCGGAGCGCATGCAGCCGGGCGTGGTCTATACCACCTTCCACCACGCCAAGACCGGCGCCAACGTCATCACCACTGACTTCTCGGACTGGGCCACCAACTGCCCCGAGTATAAGGTGACGGCGGTGCAGGTGCGGCGGACCAACCGGCCGTCGGACTGGCAGGCGAAGTTCTTCGAGGAAGACTTCTCGCTCACCAGAATCGCGACGCAATTGAATGCTGCCGAGTGAACGGGACGTTCTGAACGAGACGGACGCGCCGGCTCGTGGGAGCCGACGCGTCCGTCTCGTTCAGAAC
>NZ_BPQT01000058.1 GCF_022179405.1 Methylobacterium marchantiae | reverse complement strand
CTCCTGAAAGCTCACACCTAGTCCCCACAGAACCAGACCGGACTCTGCTCATGAACGGAGGCAAACACGGGCAAAGTCAGTACAACTCGCACAGTGCACCATCGTCATGCGACTGACGATGCATTAGCTTCGACCCGAGCCACCGAACGACGGCGAGCCAGGAGACACGGTTGGACCCTGCCGTCCCCATTCCTGACTGGAAACTTGAGCTTCTCGCGCAGCGTCGGACGTTCAGGGACGTCGTCGTCATGCCGACGGAATCGATCCACAAAGACAGCATGTTCACGGGCGGTCCGGTCTGGCCGTACTATCCGCTGCAGGTGCGGGCTAGATACAGCAAGGGCGTCCTCCCTCTGCCGCGAGACAGGCGTCCTCGTTGCATCGATCCGCCGACGGCGACCCTCGCGACGGCGACCTGGTGTGGCCCCATCATCCACCATTTCGGCCATGCGGTTGCGGATTTCGGCACCCGGCTCGCTGCCTCCAGCGTCGCTGATCCGACGCAGCCTCTGCTCTTCTCCCTCAACACGCGATCGAAGCGACGACCTCCAGCCTTCTTTTGGGAGCTGCTCGACCATTTCGGCATCGATCGCAAAAGGATCATCCTTCTGCGTGAGCCGACCATGCTGCGCGAGCTCCACGTGTTCCCGCAGGGAGAGCGGCGCGGAAGTCTTCGGACACCGTGCCGCTACCTCGATCTCCTCGACCGAATCACTCGCGGAACGGGCAACACAGACCGATATCCCCTCGTCTACGTCTCACGGTCACGTCTGCGCGGTGACGAAGGCTCTTCGCCGACCCACCTGATCGGTCAAATCGGGGGCGAACGTTATCTCGAAGATGCGCTTGCAGGCATCGGTGCCAAGATCATGTATCCCGAAGCGCTCCCGCTTGAGGACCAGCTCGACATCTACCGACGCACCGACAGACTGGTCTTCGCCGAGGGCTCTGCCCTGCATGGATTGCAGCTTCTCGGTCGAATCGGAGCAGAGATCGTCGTCATCAACCGAAGACGCTTCAAGCGGGTGGCAGCAGGCGCGCTGCGGTCTCGTGCACGGTCACTGACCTATATCGATGCCGTGAGAGGCGAAATCTGCAGCCTTGATGTGCAGGGCCGGCGCGACCGTGTTCGTGCAATCTCCGTTCTCGGTACCGCGAGTCTGCTGAAAGGTCTCGCGCGTGCGGGGATCGATCTCCGTGACACTTGGAACGACGCAGATTACGAGCGGACCCGCGACGCTGACATAGCAGCGTGGCGAGTAGCGGCGCTGGCGATGGGGGGCCACAGCGGCACGGAGGCGGCGATCGCTACCAGCTTGCGGCGCCTGTCATTGATCCCCGGCCTGGAGGATACTTCCTGATCACGTCTGCAAATTTGAGCGAGGAGGATGTGGGCTACTACACTTGGCCGGTCCGCCATTTCCGGCAGTCCGCCCGCATCGCTTGAACAGCATTGCCGCCTGCTCGACCGGGTATCAATGCGACAGGGCAGAACGAACCAAATCCCCCCGAATTCGTTCCTAGATCCGGAGAAGGAGAGTGCCTGATATGAAGACGCTATGTACCATCGTGGTTGCGGGCCTTGGCGTGCTGGGGGCGATCACTGCAGTTTCGGCTCAACCATATGGCGGTCGCGACTACGGATACGACCGCCGGGACGAGGGATACCGGGAACGCGGAGACTATGATCGTGACCGCGGCTATCGAGGCCGGGACTTCGATGACGGAGATCGTCGAATGGGCTTCAACGAGCGCGAGTACCTGCGCTGCAACCCAGATGTCTTGCGGGCGGTACGCAATGGCACGATGGAGTCGGGGCTCGTGCATTTTGAAACGTTCGGCCGTCGTGAACGTCGCCGACTTCGCTGTTAGGCAGATTGGCAGTCGAATAGTCCTTCATCGACTTGAAGCCGTCCAAAACTCTCGACGCAATACGACCTCGTCAGGCTCATGCCGACGGGGTTTTTTCATTCTCGGCAGTCAGAGATGCCAATCGGGTAGAAGTGGCGCTGAGGTGACATCCGGCTTGCACGGTTCGGCCCAGCATCCGACGCCCCACGCCCGGCGACCCGCGCTTCGCCCATGTGCGGACCATCAGCCGCCGTTCGTGCCATCGGTCCTCCGCCTCCTTGCTCTCGGATGAGCCCGGCATATAATATGCCGGGCTCATCCAATTTTATGATGAGATATAAAGGTTTAGACGAAGAACGTGCCGTCCAACTGCTGAGGGGTGATGCCTGCCAGGGTCACCAAGCCGCCGCCAGACAAGGCTAAGGACGCATTGCCGAACTCGTCCTGCTGAGCGACGTAGCTCTGACCAAACAGCGCAAGCCGATCACCATCCGCGAAGCTGAAATCCGTAATGATGTCAGTTCCCGAATCGACACCGAAGTTGAACTGGTCGGCTCCCGAACCGCCGAGAAGAATGTCATTCCCGGCGCCGCCATCAAGCGTATCATTACCGGCTTCTCCGAACAATGAATCCATCCCGCCATTGCCGACCAAGACATCATTGCCGACATCACCGCCGAGTTCGTCGTTGCCGGCCCCGCCAATAAAGATGTCGTCGCCCGTTCCTCCATTTAAACGATCGTTTCCATCTTCACCAAATAGGGTATCGTTACCTCCGCTGCCGACCAGAATGTCGTCTCCGGTCCCTCCGCCGAGCTCATCGTTACCATCGCCGCCACTGAGACTATCGTCACTGACGCCGCCGTTCATGCGATCGTCGCCTGCTTCGCCGAACAAAGTGTCTCTACCATCCTGCCCGAGGACCGTGTCATTGCCGGCTCCTGCGCTGACCGTATCATTGCCGACGCCACCGACGATGAAATCATTGCCGGTGCCAGCAGTGACTGTGTCATCACCCTGACCGGCGTTGTAGTAGAAATCCTGCCCGGCGCGGAATGGCGGTGAAAATGTCAGCGTATCGTCACCGCTGGTTCCCAATACCACCCCCTCGAACGTATTGCCGCGCTCGGTGCCGGAGACAAGGTCACGTACATCGAAAGTGATGCCCTGCGTTCCGGCGACGAAGGTTATACCCTCGTCATCAAAGCGCGAGATGGGCCCGATCAGATTGCCGTCAGCATCCTCTGCCTGCGCACGAACCGCGAGCCCTCCATCCTGATTCGCGAGGCTGCCGGAATCATCGCCGTTGCCGTTGCCGACTTCGGCCGAGGTAAAGGTCAGACGAATGTTACCGGCACCGCCGTCGAAGCGATCGAACCGGACGGTGTCGTCCCCTGCCCCTAAATCCACCCGGTCTCTACCATCCGTGTAGATGTTGAGGCCGAAACTGTCGTTGCCATCACCCCCGGACACGATGTCGGTCCCAGATCCACTACCGATCGTATCGTTGCCGCCGCCCGTCGAAATAACGTTTCTGCCACCGCCTCCGAATACGACGTCGTCTTCCGATCCGGTGGTGAGCCTGTCATTTCCGACTCCACTCGTAATTTGCGCGCGAACGTTACCAGTATTGACGATGTTATCGCCAGCATCGGATAAATTTAAGTTTACGAATTCAAAGCCTCTGATGACAGTGCCATCTGACGCTGTACCTGCACCCTCGGCATTGAGGTTGAGGCGAATCGGAGGAGCCGAGCCGGCAATGGGGCCATTGAAATTAAAGTTCAGCGATAGGAAATCGTTGCCATCGCCCCCATTCAACCGATCGAGTTTTCCGCCGGTGACGAAGTCATCTCCGGTCCCAGCATTGACTACGTCGCGCCTGGGATCGATTGACCCTGCGAATATGTTGGCGGGACGGTCGACAGAATCGATCGTATCGTTGCCACCTCGCCCGTTGATGACGTCCTCTTCCTCGGTGCCGGTAAGGAAATTGTCGCCGTTATCGCCATTGATGATAGCCATTGCGTCGTCTCCCTAACTCGCAGCCTGAGATGCACATGCGGCTCACAGGTTCGCGGTTAGGTAGATACGTGCATGCAACAGCGAAGGTTTCAGACTGAGGGCAAGTTTTCTGCTATTTTTTAGTCACAATTGTTACTCATGATAATCGTGTCAGCTTAAAATAGTGAGAATATTTGTGCTCGCTATGGATTAAAACGACTTTCGGTGCGTATTTGCATTGAGCGCGGCGAGCTATCCGGTTCGATGTGGGCCGCCACTGATCCGGCCTCCGGGATCCAGTCACGAACGCCTTTGACGGTGAAATCCGGTCCATTGCCCAATCGCATCTGAAGGGGAATGCTACGAAGGCTGGGCAGGCCCGCGGATACGTTGATCGCGTCCGGCGCTTCGAGCTCTCGAATGACCGAATGGTCAAGCATTCGCCGGTGAACTTATCAATCACGTTCAGTATTTTTAGTACTTGCAGTATGTACTTACCTGTGGCCGCGCTGAGTGCGATGCGCGACGACGTTGCAGGACGAGAGGTAGCCGGGACAGCCTGACCGCGAGGGCAGGGCCTCGGCCATCGTCGAGCAGAGGCGTGCCTGCTTCAATGGCGTCACCGGAGCCTCCAGGCCTCCGCGGCGCCAGATGCGCTCGACGCATTTCGCGTTCGCAGACCAGCCATCGCGCCGGAGCGGGGCCTCATCCGACGCTCGCTGGAGCGTCGTTATGGAGAGTCATGGCGACGACGGTGGCCGTCAATGGGGCCTCGTCCTCGACGAGCACGGCATCCTTGCTCTGGGCCGAACGAAGTCGCACCAGAACACGACAGCCCGATCATTCCACGCACGATAATTTTGCATAATAATTAATGGACGCACAGAAGAGACGCCCAGGAGAAGAGAAGCACTTGTTCGGAGAATTTACTATAAAATATATTCTTTAGTTAACCGATGGTATTGGACTTGAACGGGGAATTTAAATAATGGCAATCAGTGCGTCAGCTCAATCGGAGACGTGCCATGGTCCTTTCTGCCGCAGATCTTGTCCCAGTCCAGATCCCCTCGACGGGCGGAGATGATGTCGAGCGGGGCCTGTTTCAGATTCTCCGCAAGTACATCAAGACGGAAGATGCGAACTGGAACGCGTCCACGACCATGGCCGAGGCGCAGATCGATTCCCTGGATCTGGTCGAGGTGATCTTCGAGATCGAAGACCAGTTCGAGGTCGAAATAAAATTCAACGCGAACGCCAAGTCCGCCGACGAGACGACCTTCGGCGACGTGGTCGATCTCATCCGCTCCGCCCTCGCCGCAAATGCACGGACAGCATGAGCAACGTCGTCGTTTCCGGCATCGGCGTGACCTGCCCGAGCGGCCTCGATCTCGAGACCTACTGGGCGAGCCTGACCGCGGGAAGGCCCTGCTTCACCCCGGTTCGGGCTCTGCCGGATTCGGACATCATCGCCGCGGAAATCGATGGTTCGGTGGATTTTTCCGGTCTCCCGATCTCCGTTCCGGGCGCCTGCGACCGCAACGCCGTGCTGGCGGTTTCCGCCGCCGGTCATGCGCTGGCGGATGCCGGCCTGACGCTCGGTTCGGTGGCGCCGGAACGGATCGCCGTGATCCTAGGCAATGGCGGCGGCGGCCTGATGAGCCTCGACACGCAGTACGAGCGGCTTTTCGCGGAGAACAAGCGTCCCCACCCCTTCTCCGTCGTGCGAGCGATGGGTAGTTCGTCTGCGAGCTGGGTCTCGATCGCCTACGGAGCGCAAGGTCCGTGCTTCGTCATCGCGAGCGCCTGTGCATCGGCGACCCACGCGATCGGCGTGGCAGCGCAGCTCGTGCGCAGCGGCATCGTGGATGTGGCGATCACCGGCGGAACCGAGGCGCCGCTATCCCGCGGCACTCTTCTGGCCTGGAACGGTATGAAGATCATGAGCCGGACCGGCTGTCGGCCTTTCTCACGCGACCGCGACGGGCTCGTCGTCGGCGAGGGCGCCGGCATCCTCGTGTTGGAGCGTGAGGTTCACGCGCGGGCGCGCGGATGCCTGCCGAAGGTCGCGCTGGCGGGGTTCGGCTCGGGCGCCGATGCGGGGGACATCGTCGCGCCGACGGTGGACGGGATGGTGAGGGCGATGCGCGCCGCGCTCGCGGATGCGGATCTGGCCGCGAGCGACATTGCCTACGTCAACGCCCATGGAACCGGGACGCGCGCCAACGACCTCACGGAGGTCCGGGCGCTCCGGGAGGTGTTCGGAGCGGGGACGGTGCCGCCGGTTTCCTCTACCAAGGGAACGACCGGTCACGCGCTCGGCGCGGCGGGTGCGCTCGAAGCGGTCGCGACTGTCCTCGCGATGACCCATTCGGTGGCCCCGCCCACGGCCCATTTGACCGACCAGGATCCGGAACTCGATATCGACGCGATTCCGCTTCAAGCGCGCTCGATGCCGATCCGCGCGGCCATGTCGAACTCCTTCGCGTTCGGCGGCCTGAATGCGAGCCTGATCCTGCGGCAGGTGAGCTGAGCCGTGGAGACCTTCCGCAAAACCCGTTCAGGACGATGGCGGCTTCACCCGTGACCGGAACCCAGAGCGATTCCGGCCGAGACCGCCCGATGTCCGATGCGCGCGAGGCGTTCCTGGCGGCCCTGCGGCAGCGCGTCGGCACGCGGATCGGCGCCTCGGTCTGGACAACGCTCGACCAGGCGCGGATCGACGGTTTCGCGGCAGCGACGGGCGACCATCAGTTCGTCCATGTCGATCCCGTTCGCGCCGCCGCCGAGACACCATTCGGAGGGACCGTGGCGCATGGCTACCTGACGCTCTCGATCCTCGGAGGCGCCCTGGGCGAGGTCCTGCCCGCCGATCCCTGCGTGCGGGCCGTGCTGAATCTCGGTGCCGACAAGGTCAGGTTCCTTGCGCCCGTGCGCGTCGACGCTCGGGTGCGCGGGATCTTCACCCTCAACGGCGTCGGCGCGCTGCCGGAGAACAAAGCCGCGTTGAGGCTCGGCGCCACGGTAGAGGTGGCTGACGATGCGACGCGGCCGGCGCTCACGGCCGAACTCACCCTGATGCTCGTCTTCTCCGACTAATCGGGGGGCTGTCGAAGCGCCGTCCCCTCAAGACCAAGCCGTCCGACGAAGCCCCTTCCGGTTGCACACGTGTCGTCGTCACGATCCCCAACGATGTCTCCGGTGCCGGCGATGAAACAGGATGCAGGGCACGCCGTCCGAGCCTGCGACTTCACGCGCGATTAACTACGTCCGTGCATGGATGTGGACAGAATTGACGCGTTTCGAGCCGGCCGGACGATCTGGATGGACACAGCATGGTCAGGCCCAAGACTCGGCGCGGGGAGCGTCGGCGCCCTCGCGAGGATCGGCTGGACCGTCCTGGGAATCCTTGCCGTCAGCGGCACCGGAGCGCGCGCCGAATCCATCGACGAGGCCATGGGATGGGCTCTGCGGTCTAGTTTCGATCGGAAGGCGGACGACGAGCGGCAAGCGGCCGTCGAAGCCCAGGTCATCAGTGGCTGGGAGGCCTTCCTGCCCACCATGGGCTACGCGGTGAACCGTCGCCTCGACAGTAAGATCAAGTATTCGCCGGACTTCGTCTCCGACCCCACCGTGCCCGGCGGGACCGATGCCCTGCAGCGGTGGCAACCCAATACGTCGGGCTTCCAATTGAGCCTGCCGTTGTTCGACGGGTTCAAGCGCTACAACGATCTCCAGGCGGCCCGCAGCGCCTCGGCGGCGGGCCGCGGCCTGCAGGATGCCAAAGCCCAGCAGATCCTGCTCGACACCGCCAGTGCCTACCTCGCCGTCCTGCGCGACCGGGCGATCGTCCAGCTGCGCGAGGCCGCGATCGCCGACGTTTCGAAAGTCGCCCGCAGCGTCGCTTTGCGGCGCGAGGTCCACGACGCCACGAATGCCGAGGCGGCCTTGGCCGAATCGCGCGTCATCGCCGCCACGATCAGCCTCGAACAGGCGAAGTCGAACCTCGTCGCCTCCGAGACCGAGCTGGTCCGCCTCGCAGGACCCGCCGCGAATCCGACCGCATTGCCGCTCGTCCCCAACGCTTTGCTGCCATCCTCGCTCGGCGAGCTCCGGGGCATCCTCGTTCGCGCCAATCCGACACTCGTCGCCGCGCGCCTGGACGCGGAATCGGCGGCCTTCACGGCCAAGGCGTCGTATGCGCAGTTCCTGCCGCAGCTGAGCCTGGAGGTCACCCACGGTCGCCGCGGCCCTGTCTCGCTGACGCCGTACAGGGTCCAGGACACCTCGACGATGCTGCAGGCCCTGATTCCGATCTACCAGCCCGGCGAGTTCGGCAACGTCGCTCGCGAGCATGCGATCGCGCGTCAGAAGAGCTACGTGGCGCAGGATCTCGAAAACACCCTGATCGCCCAGGCGACGGCGGCCTTCAAACAGCGCCGTTCGACGATCGAGCAAGTCGGCCAGGCCGAGCAGCGCGTCCGCAAGATCACGCGGGCCGTGCAGGGCCGCCAGATGGAGCTTCGGCTCGGCTCGATGACGGTGGTCGACATCCTCAACACCGTCGCCGAGCTGGCCGAGGCCCGTGTGGCCAAGATCAATCTCGAGTTCGCCCGCGACCGTGCGACCTACGCCCTCGCCGCCGTGGTGAACCGGCTCCGCGGATAGACTGCGCTCCGCGGGAGCGGCCACCGCCCGGCGAAGGAGCGCGCCGCCCCGGAAAACCCGCGGGCGAATCGCATGACCGTCCATGGCCTCTCTCGACGGCATGTAGACTTGAGGCATTGCAAGCCTCGGATCGCAGAGATCGGCGATTTTCCAAAGCCAATGTCTCGACGCGACCCGATTAGTCGATATTAATGGGAAATTTAACTGGTTAAATTGAGTCTATTTCAGTGAAATCAGCCGGTATTAGTGTTAACGTATTCATTTTATTGCAAAAGAACGCGATGTATTCGATCAATGCGTCGCCGGCAGACAACGGCGCCGGCAACGAAGGAGATCAGGCATGAAAGAACTCAAGCTCGACCAGATCAAGCAGATCGCCGGCGGCGGCGGCCCCTGCGGCCAGGACAAGGGCGGCAGCCCGCCCCCGCCCCCGGCCTGCGGCCCGTCGAAGGGTGGCAAGTCCAGCTGATATCGACGTTATTCTAGTCGAACATCACTGAGGCCATGCGGGCGAGATCGGCCACGGTCCGATCAGGTCCGCATGCAAGACAGAAGGCTGTACCGATGATCCGCTCTCGGTACAGCCTTTTCTCGATTTCCATCGAACTCGCGGACCAGAGGTGATCGCATGCTGGACGTCCCTCCGATGCCGGCCACCAGCCTGGACGCTACCGGCTTAAATTCCGCCGGCTCGGATTCTCCCGATGTGGCCGCCGCCGATCTCGCCCATCACCTCCATCCCTTCGCCGACATGAAGGAACTCCTGGACGGCGGCATCCGCGTGATGACGCGCGGCGAGGGAGTCTACGTCTACGACAGCACCGGAAAACGCTATCTCGACGCTTTCGCCGGGCTCTGGTGCGTGAATGTCGGTTACGGCCGCCGCGAGATTGCGGACGCCGTCTTCGCGCAGATGAATGCCCTTCCCTATTACAATACCTATTTCGCGACGACGACGGCGGCGACGGCACTGCTGGCAGAGAAGATCTGCTCCTATGCGGGGCCGAACATCAACCGGGTGTTCTTCACCAATTCTGGATCCGAGGCCAACGATACCTGGTTCAGGATGGCGCGGGTCTATTGGGCGACGTGCGGCAAGCCCGAGAAGTCGATCGTGATCGCCCGGCACAACGCCTATCACGGCTCGACGGTGGCGGGCGCGAGCCTCGGCGGCATGAAACACATGCACGAGCAGGGCAACCTGCCGATTCCCGGCATCGTCCATATCGGCCAGCCCTACTGGTACGGCGAGGGCGGCGACCTCGCGCCGGCCGAGTTCGGCCTGGCGCGGGCACGCGAACTGGAAGACAAGATCCTGGAACTGGGGCCTGAGCGCGTCGCGGCCTTCGTCGCCGAACCTATCCAGGGCGTCGGCGGCGTGATCGTTCCGCCCGAGACCTACTGGCCCGAGATCCAGCGCATCTGCCGGAAATACGACATCCTGCTGGCCGTCGACGAAGTCATCACCGGCTTTGGCCGCCTCGGATCCTGGTTCGGCTACCAGCATTACGGGCTGGAACCGGATTTCTGCGCGATCGCCAAGGGCCTGTCGTCGGGTTACCTGCCGATCGCGGGCGTCATGGTCTCCGACCGCGTGGCCGACATCCTCATCCACAAGGCAGGTCCGTTCCACCACGGTTTCACCTATTCGGGTCACCCGGTCGCCGCCGCCGCCGCTCTCGCGAACCTGCGGATCCTCGAAGAGGAGCGGCTGGTCGAGCGCGTGCGAGACGACATCGGACCCTATTTCGCCGAGGCCTGGCGCGGTCTTTCCGACCACGTCATCGTCGGCGAGGCGGTCTCGGTCGGGTTGCTGGGGGCGGTTCAGCTCGTGCTCGACAAGACGACCCGGCAGCGCTTCTCGCGGCCCGGCGATATCGGAATGGTCATCCGCAACTTCTGCATCATGCGGGGCGTGATCGTCCGCGCCAGCGCCGACCGCATCCTGGTATCGCCGCCCTTCACGATCAGCCGGAGCGAGGTCGACGACATCGTCTCGACCCTGCGCGACGTGATGGATTTCGTCTCGGCGGAACTGTCGTCGGACTGATTGCCTGCGGCCGGATGAAGGTCGTCCGAACGCCGATCGCGGCGAAGGAAAGGCCGCATTCAGAGTGTTTTAACCCTATTTTTCTAGGGTCATGCGGCCACTGACGCAGTGATCTTCGCAAGTCGACGATCACGTATCGGAAGATGAGCGAAACTTGGCCGTGCTGTATGCCAGGACGGCGGACTCGAGACGAGTGCGCCGTCTTCTTTTGTCAGTGGGAGGCACAGATGCTTCCGACGATCGTCACCGGAATCTCTTGCTCCAAGAGGTCGAAACCGAGGTTTTAGTCGGCACATGACGGCTGTGCTGCAGATCATCAAGCTCCTTGGGCGCCTCCCTCTCGCATCGCGGCGTCGCGCCCTCCGCACCCTGTGGCGGGTGGCGCTTCCGTTTCGCGCGGATGTGGGATTCGGACTCGAGCGCGTCGTCGAAAAGTACCTCAAGATCGGTGCAGGACCGGCGCGGCGCCTGGCGTTGGAACATGACTACCAGGACACCCTGCTGGTCATGGAATGGTATGCGAGCATTTCCCGAAATCGTCAGCAACTGATCGACGATTGCAGCGGGACGCGCGTCAGCGACCCGGCTCTCGTCGAACGCATCGCGGCGAGCGGAGATTCCGTCATCCTCGCGCCGATTCATATGGGCATCTTCCCGATCGGCATCACCTACGTCTTCTGGAAGTATTTTGCGGGCCGTCGATTGTTGGTCCTCCGGGCGCGGGAAGACCTGCCGGAGAACAACGCGGCGATGGATCGCCTGCGCGAAGTCGCCGGCGAGTTCCGTATCCTCAATACCCGCAACGAGGCGGATTTCATCGATGCTATGCGCTTCGCCCGCAAGGGAGGCGTGGTGGTGTCGCTGCTCGATCTCCCCGAAACCTACGGTTCTCCAGCCGACACCACCCTGTTCGGGGAACCGGCCGCCATCGCCCTCGGGCTCGACGCGATGGCGCGCATGCTCAAGGCCGTGGTCCTGCCGATGACCGTCCACTCGCTCCCATCGCGGGACGAGATCGTCTTCGGCCAGCCCTTCGAGGTCTCGGCGAACTCGCCCGAGGAACGCCGGTCGCTGGCACGCGCGATCGGCCGTCAGATCGAAGGTTTCGTCGCGATCGCGCCCGAGCAGTGGCACATGTGGACCCGCCTTCCCGAATTCTATCCCGAGCGGGTCCGATCGCGCATGCCTCATGCCGCGAACGATGCCGGAAAGGTCGAAGCCCATGTCGGTCTCTGACGTCTTCGGGCGGCTTCTCGGACGGAGGCAGGCCAAGCCTTCGGGCATGATGAGCCGGTTCGAGGTGACCGGTCTTCACGAGCTGTCCTCCACGATCGAGTTCCGCCGCGATACCGCGTCCAACCTCCTGGTCGTATTCTTCGTCGTGCTCGCGGCCTTCCTGATCGCCGCGATGTGGATCGGCACGTTCGCCAAGCAGGAGACGATGCGCGGCATCGTGCTCGGCTCGAAGGGCAGCCAGCGCATCAGCGCTCCCGTCGACGGCACCGTGACGAAGGTCTGGGTGGCGCAAGGGGAGGAGGTCGCGGTCGGCCAGCGCCTGCTGACCGTCGCGCCTCAGCAGAGTTCGGCCGGCGCCAAACCGCTTTCGGAAGCCGAAGTGCAGTCGTTGACCGGGCAGCGGCAGACCATTCAGAAGCAGATCGTCGATCTCGAAGCCCTGACCTCGAACGACGCGCACGATCTCGGCGCGCTGGAAGGCAACGTCGTCAAGATCAACGAGAACCTGCGCAAGCAGGAAGCCGAGCTGACGAGCGCGCTGGCCTCTCAGGACGGCATCGTCCGCAAGCTCCAGACCTATCTCAAGCTCGGCGACGTCACCCGCGACGTCGTCACCGCACAGGAGCGGATCAAGCAGGACTACACGCGCCAGCTCCTCGATGTCCGCCTCCAGGTGTCCCAACTCGCCTCGACGCAGATCGAACGCCGCAGGACCGTACAGCAGAACAAGTCGGCCAATGCCAACGAGCGGGCGCAGCTCGGGCGCGCGCTGGCCGAGCTCGATTCCCGGATCGAGCGTGCGAAATCGGCGATCGCCACGGAGGTGATCGTCGGCATCAGGGGCAGGATCGCGGCGCTCAACGTGCGGGAAGGCTCCGACGTGAAGCTCGGCGACACGATCGCGGCCATCGGCGATCCGGACGCGACCTTCACCATCGGCCTGCAGGCGCCCTCGAAGACCATGGGGCTGCTGGCGCTCGGCCAGAGGGTCGTGCTGAAGTACGACGCGTTTCCCTACAAGACCTTCGGGGTCAAGCATGGCCGGATCATCGCGATCGGCCGGCAGCCCCTGAGTTTGCCGAAGGAGGACGAGGCGTCGGCGGTGCTCGACGTGTCGCTCGCCAAGGCCGGACCGCGACCGCCGCCGCAATCGAAGTTCCTGATCGAGGTGGAGCCCGAGGACAAGACCATCGTCGCCTACGGAGCGGAGAGGCCGATCCTGATCGGGTCGACGCTGAGCGCCGACATCATCGTCGAGCGCCGTCGGCTCATCGACTGGGTGCTCGATCCGATCTTCGCCATGAGGGGACGCACGTGAGCCTGCCATTCGTCTCCGACAAGCCGCGCGTCCGGACCCTGCTCCAGAGCGAGCAGCAGGAATGCGGCCTCGCCTGCATGGCGATGATCGCCAATGCCCACGGCCACAACGTCGACCTTCCCTACATGCGGTCGGTCCACCAGATCTTCAAAGGCGGGATGACGGTCGCCGAGCTGTACGGGCTCGGCGGCGCCTTCGGCTTCGACACCCGGGCCCTGGGCGTCGAGAACACAGACGACCTCGTCGGCCTCAATCTGCCGGCGATCCTGCATTGGGAACACCGGCATTACGTGGTGCTCGACCGGATCACGCGTGGACAATACGTCGTCCACGATCCTGCCGTTGGCCGGCGCGTGTTCTCCCGCAAGGATTTCGAGAAGTATTTCTCGGGCGTCGCCCTCGAATTCCAGCCGCGCGTGGCGGTGGACAAGATCGTTTCCAAGGACGGCCTGTCGCTCTGGGCGATCATCAAGTCGACCGGCGGGTTCCAGGCGACCTTCTGGAAGATCCTCTCGGTCTCGATCGCCGTCGGACTGCTCGCGCTCGCCTCACCGATCCTGCTGCAGGTCTCCCTCGATTTCGTCCTGCCGCAGGCCGACCTCGACCTGCTCGCGATCATCGCCATCGGTCTTGCGGCGCTGTTGATGTTCGAGGCCGTGGGAAACTGGCTGCGGGACATGCTCATCCTGCGGGCGTCGATCGGTATGCAGCTGCAGTTCTCCCGCTCGGTCGTCGGCCACGGCCTGCGACTGCCTCTGCGCTACTTCGAGGCCCGTCATCCGGGCGACTTCATCACGCGACTGAACTCGGTCGATCAGGTCAAGGCCTTCGCGGCGGACGGCATGGTCCGGTCGCTGGCCGACACCGCCGTGTCGGTGATCTCGGTGGCGCTGATGTTCTACTACTCGATCGACATGACGCTGATGGTGCTCGCCACCCTGGCGCTGGCGGTCGGCATGCGCACGTTGTTCCTGCAGCGAACGCGGGAGGCGACCACCGAGGCCCTGACCGCCAAGACCGAGGAAGTCAGCACGCTCCTGGATGGTCTCGACCGGATCCAGATCATCAAGGCCCACAACGTCGCAGGCCGGATCGAGCAACGATGGTTCGAGAAGCTGTCTCGCTACGCCGGCCGCGACTTCATCTCCCGGCGGCTGCAGATCGATACCCAGCTCTGGGTGCACATGATCGTCATTCTCGGAACGGTGGGGACGCTCTACGCCGGGGTCGGCGCCGTGCTGCTCAACCAGATGACCATCGGCATGCTCTACGCCTTCTTCGCGCTGCGCGGCACCTTCTTCGTGATGATCGACACCCTGACCACCAATCTGATGCATCTGACCGTGATCAAGTCGCACGTCCGCCGTCTGGAGGACGTGATCCAGAACGAGCCGGAAGCGTCCGCGAAATCGGCGGTGATCCGCAAGGCGATCCGCCGGGACGTGGAGCTGACGGACATCGCCATCTCGTTCGGTCGGGAGGAGCGTCCGGTCGTCCGGTCGGCCAACCTGCGGATCGATATCCATGGCGGCGAACACATCGCGATCGTCGGCGAATCCGGCTCCGGCAAGTCTTCGCTCTTGAAGGTCATCGCGAGTGTGACTCAACCGACGAGCGGTTCGCTCCTCGTCGACGGGCAATCCCTCGGACGGTTCGGCGTTATGGAGTACCGATCCAACCTCGGCGTGGTCTTCGCAGAGGACGGCCTCTTCACGGCGACCATCGTCGAGAACGTCAGCCTGTTCGATCCCGACATGCCCATCGAGAGAATCCGGCACGCGCTGTCGACCGTGGGTCTCGACGCGGAGATGGACGCGCTTCCCCAGGGCATCGCGACCATCGTCGCAAACAACAACTCGCTGCTGTCGACCGGCCAGCGACGAAGGGTGCTCGCGGCCCGGGCGATCTGCCGCCAGCCACGGTTGATGCTGTTCGACGAGATCACCGCCAATCTCGACGCGGCGACCGAGAAGGACCTGCTCGAGAGCCTGTGCAGGCTGCCCGGTGCGAAGATCTTCGTGACGCATAGCGACCGGGTGCTGGCGTATGTCGACCGCGCCTATCGCCTGGAGGACGGTGTGCTCAAGCCGATGGATCTGTCGACCGGACCGAATGAACTGAAAATCGCATAATGCAGAGATGACGGAGGCGTGCGGAGCTCCTAGCAGGCCGCTGAAGAAGTCTGGTTTGGCGCCCGTCATGGACGATGTTCGCTGCCTTTGCAGCGACCGGCGCCTTCGAGGGGGTTAGGTTCGTCACCGTCGGCGGCCCCTCCGTTTCCAGAGGTGGGCCCGGCCCCGGGCTTTCCCCTCATCCCGCCGCTTTGGCCAGTAGCCTGGGCAGGCGCACGAGGTTGTAGGCGACGGCCGCGAAGGCGAAGACCGCCTCGACCTTGAGCTTCGACCGGACCTTCACCTTGGCCAACACCGCCTGGACCTTGATCCAGCTGAAGACCTCCTCCACGCGCTTGCGGCAGCGCCAAGCTGATCGCGTAGCCGGGATGGTGCGTGGTGCGACCACCGATGGCCGTTTTGCGCGGCTTGCCGGATTTGAACACCGCCCCGTTGATGGCGATGTGGGGCGTGACGCGGCGCGCCCGCAGGTCGCCGACGAAGGCCCGGACATCGTAGGCCTTGTCCACCCCCAGGGTGATCCGATGCCGGCGCGGGCGCCGGTCGAGCATCGTCGGCGTCGCCTCGCTCTCGGCGGTCCCGGTGGCATGGGTCAGCGTCGCGTCCACCACGAGCCCGTTGCGGTTCTCCATCAGGGCATGGCCCATGAAGCACAGCCGGCTCTCCTGGCCGGCTCTCCTGCGATAGAGCCGGGCATCCGGATCGGTGGTCGAGGCATGGGTCTCGTTCGAGCGCGTCTCCTTGCGGAAGTCGCCTTCGCCGTTGCGGCCCGGTCCCGGCGGCTCGCCCGAGCCGTCCTTGGGCCGGAAGCTCTTCATGCTCACCCAGGCCTCGACCAGCGTGCCGTCGACGGAAAAGTGGTCGCTCGACAGGAGCCGCTTGACGGGCTTCAGGGCCATCAGGCCCGACAGGAAGGCGCGGGCGACATCCGCCTCCAGCAGCCGGTCGCGGTTGTGCGTGAACACCGTCGGATGCCAGACGGCGGCGTCCATCTCCAACCCGACGAACCACCGGAAAAGCAGATTGTCGTCGATCTGCTCCATCAGCATCCGCTCGGACCGCACAGAGAAGAAGGCCTGCAGCAGCGTCGCCCGCAGCAACATCTCCGGCGGGATCGAGGGCCGCCCCATCCCCGAATACAGCGCCTCGAAAGCCCGCTCAGTCCGGCCAGGACCTCGTCCGCCAGCGCCCGGATCGGCCGCAAGAGATGATCGGCCGGAACGCATTCCTCCAGGCGGACGTAGTTGAACAGGCTCTCCGACCGATCCTCACGCCCGCGCATCGCGCGACCCCACTCTTGCCTCGGACAGAGTGAATCATCTCCAAGACATGCCGACCGGCGACTTTTTCAGCGACCTGCCAGAGCGAATGACTGGATGAAAGCATCGGGCGTGGTGCCGCGGACCAACAGCGGCGTGTCGATTTCGATGAAGCCCTCCCCATCAAGATGGTATCGCACGGCCCGCCGTATAGCATGGCGCTGCCGGAGCGCAGTTAGGCGCTTCTGACCGCGACGGGTGGGGTGTCCGCCACCGCAGCGCGTCACCACGTTCGGACCAAGCGCCCGGCGCGGAGGCACCGATCTGCAGACCCAGACAGAGTGGATCGCTATTAACTATCCTGTAGACATCTCCAAGGCTCGGCGGTGCTTGTTGCCCGCTGATGAGATGGACTGCATCGCCGACCAGGACTGTAGCCTGCCACGTATCGACCGTCCCGCGCGTACGTCGATGATGCGTGCCACGCGATCACCCTTCCCGATCTCAGCCATGGATCCTCCGTCGGTGCGACAGCATTTGATAGACGAACGCGGCCGAGGAGGCGCTCAGTGAATACAAATCGTAACCGCCCTCCAGGCTTGCAACGAGGCGACCACCGCACAGCTCGTCCGGGGCGCTCAACATTCGCTCCGCGATCCAATCATAAGCGGAAGCGTCAAAGCATAGATGGGCCTATGGATCTGGCTTATGACTGTCAAAACCGGCGGAAAGAATTATAATCTCTGGCTGAAAGGCTCGTAGTGCCGGAATAATCTGATCCTCGACGCGATCTCGCATCACGCTTCCATCATCCCCGGCGCGTAGACGAATATTCATGACTTGACCATGCCCACTACGTTCGTCTTCCGAACCAGTGATCATATCGAAAGGTCACTCGTGTAGTGAGATCACCAGTACGAAGGGGTTGTCCCAGAATATGTTCTGTGCGCCGTTGCCGTGATGGGCTTCGAAATCAAGAATGATGATTCGGGATAAGCCATGTCGAGCTTGGGCATGTCGCGCTCCCACTGCAAGATTGTTGATAAGACAGAAGCCCAGCGCGTGGCGTATCTCCGCGTGGTGACCTGGTGGACGCACGGCACAGAACGCGTTGGCGGCTTTTCCCAGACATACCGCGTCGATGGCGGCAATCACTCCGCCAGCGGCGCGCCGGGCCGCATCGAGCGAGCGCGCCGAAACGACCGTGTCCGGGTCGATTCCACTGCCCTTCGCTCGGACACAACTCCTCTATACGCAGCAGGTAAGCGCGCTCATGGACTCGCTCCAGCGCGTTCCGATCGGCCAGGGGGGCCTGTCGCCATACGAGTTCGGAAAAGCCAAGGCTTGGAGAGCGTACAGGACCACTATAAGCCGTTGTGCTACTTCAGGATGAACTGGGCCAGGGTCATTAGCCGAGCAATCAGCGTGCGTCAATACCATTGTCGGCGGTCAGAGCAACATTTAAGACGCAATAAATGACGGTTTATCAAATAGAAAAAAAATTTATTCGAGCCAACGCTGTTCGTGCATTCTGGCTAGGATTAGAAAAAACAAATCATGATTGTAACTACAATTTGTGCGACGGCCGACAGTACTGTAGCTGGCACGCCATGTTGCGGCCATCAACGTCCTGAGAGGCACCGTGCTTGGCTGTGGGATGTCGCAGCTCCGCCATAGTCATTTTGTCCGTTTCCACACGGCAATCTTAGCGGCTCAATCGGTCGTCATGCTCGCCAACTTGAGCCTGGACAACTATGCAACTCGCCGCTCCTTCCAGAGAATTAAAGGGCCGCCCTCTGGCAATTTGTTACGGTGAAAATATTTAATACTGCCGTTGATAGATGATACTCCTGATAAGACCACTATTTTTCGTCGAGGTGATTGTCCACCGGCTATTGCGACGAGGCATTCGCGCTAGTCTAAATACACGTAGCGCTGGACGTCGGCGCCAGCGTTTCGCTGCCTCTGGCAAGTGGCAATCAGACAAAGCGACGCTCCGTAATATTAGATATTTTTGCTGTTCGGAAATACATAATATTAAATAGTATCTATATTTTTATATCTTACATAAATGACGCTACTATAAAATAATATATTGTACGTATATAGCATATAATTTGGTTACTATAAGACAACTTAAAATCAATTTTAGATATTAAAAATTTTAGCAACACTTGTTTTTACAATTTCTAATACAGTCGCATTAAACATAGGTATATGGGCGAAATTTGGGCAGCAATGCATATTATAGAGCCTTGGCTGAGCGAGATTTTGATTGATATAGCGGAGTGCATTCGCCGCGTGGCTTGTGTGAAAAGGCGGATGACAAAAGCACGAACCAGGTCGGCTTCGCCACTTCATTCATCGCATTCAATACATCGGCAGTATGTCGAAGTATTGCTTCCGAGAAATATGGAGCGCCCTTTTCGTTATCGACGTCAATAATCGCGCGATACTAGAAATCAAAAATTCGCCAGCCAGAGGGATGACTACCATCCCATCATGGTCGATGTCTTTCTCTGTCAAGTGGAGCTCACTAGTGACGTCGAAATCCCTTCTGCGATCTGCGGCTTTTGCTTTCGCGTCGATGTGTGCAAGCCTTCCTCCTGTCGCCCAGGCTGCCGATGGCCCTCTTGAGGTCATTACGGGATCCTACAAGCTTCTCGATCGGGACGAACCGTTGGTCGCCACCGACCGCAAGGTCGATCTCTGGGCCGAAATCTACAGCCCCAAGGCACTGACGGGTAAGCCGTTTCCCGTGGTGGTCTTCCTGCACGGGAACCACGGCACCTGCGGCACTTACGACAAGCAACTTCAGGTCCGCATCGATTCGGGTGTCGCCTACACCACGACGGGCATGTGCAATCCCGGCGAAGTCGTCGCGCCGAGCCATCTCGGATACGAGTATCTGGCGAAGGAACTCGCCTCCTGGGGCTACATGGTCGTCTCCATCAACGCGAACCGTGGCATCACGGCTGGAAGTGGCGCGGAAGGAGACGGCGGCCTCAATCTGATGCGGGGTCGGCTGATCCTGCGGCACCTGGCCCTGTTGTCCGATTGGAATCGTGGCACCGGCGAGATCCCGGTGCCGTCCACGCTCAAGTTCAACCCGCGTGCGACGATGGATCTCTCGCAGGTCGGCCTGATGGGTCACAGCCGCGGCGGTGAGGGGGCCCGCGCGGCGCTCCAACAGTTTCGTGACGAAGGGAGCCCATTCCCAGCCTTGACCGGCCGCATGTCGATCAAGTCGATCTTCGAGATCGCCCCCGTCGACGGTCAGACCTCGCGCGTCCTCGACGCCGACGGCGTCAACAGCATGGTCCTTCTGCCGGCCTGCGACGGTGACGTCCTCAACCTCCAGGGCATAAAGGTCTTTGACCGAGCCTTCTCGAGGACGGAGCCTGACAAATCGAAGACCTTCCACGGAACGGTCTATGTCTGGGGCGCCAATCACAACGCCTACAACACAGAGTGGCAATTGTCGGATTCGGACGGCTGTTCCGGCACCGATGCGATCTTTCAAGCGACCGGCCGCTCGAAGCCGCAGCAGGTCACAGCCGTCGAAACCTTGGTCCCTTTCTTCCGGGCTACCGTCGGCGCGCAAGCGGACAAGTCCCTGGCGGCGCAGTTCGATCCCAGCAATTCTCTGCCGTCCAACCTCGTCGACATCGCCAATGTCGATCGTGGCTACCTCCCGGCCCCGCTCGGAGACTCCGTGCAGAAGCTCGAGACCTTCTCGCAGGAAACGGGACTGAACGATGCCGGCATCCGCACCAAGATCAGGGGTGTCCAGGTCGTTCATCAGGATGCGGGTTCAACCAGTTTATGGGGGTCGGAACACCAGCCGGGAACTCGGGTCGCGACCGTGTCGTGGACGCCGGACTCGGACAAGAGCAAGATGTTTCAGATCAACTTCAAACCGGCCAAAGACATGTCCGGGTTCAAGACCCTGTCGTTCCGCACCGCATTGCGCTGCTTTAGCGAGATCTGCGACTTTCCCGCATCGGCGGATGGTGAACTCCCCTACGGCGTGCGGCTGATCGATGGGAATGGCGAGTCTTCGAAAGCCTATCTCACCGGCCGGGACGTGCGCATCAGCCGGCCGGTCGGACTGCCGGAAGCGAGATATCCCCAACCGCCTGGGCCGGATTTCGTCATCCCACCCTACCTTCACTCGACGCTGTTCACGATCCAGATTCCTCTCTCCGCCTTAAGCGGAGTGGATCTCAGCCGGATCACGGGGCTGCGCTTCATTTTCCATGGCCAGGAGAGCGGCACTGTCGACATCGCCGATATCCTGCTGTTGAAATCCGAGCCCGTGGTGGATCCCAACCCGAAGGTCGCATCGAAAGCCCCGGCGAGCATGATGGCCTCCGCCAGAATTCAACTGGCATCCATGACCCAATACGATCCCGCCGCTGACGCCAACACGCTGAAGATCGTCCGCAAGCCCCCCGCGGTCCGGCCGGCCGGTACCACTGCGAGGGCGGCCCCTGCTCCGGTCATGGTCGACGTCGTCCTGACCTCGAAGCGCCACTTCCCCGTCACTAATTCCTTCCCGCGGCTGAAGGTGGGCGACAAGATCGTCGAGGGCGGCACGATCGGGCCGGACGGCAAGACCATGACGATCAGCGTTCCCGAGGCGACCTACAACGCGCTCCCGGCCGGCGCCGACGTCACGCTCTCCGTCCTGGCGAGTTCGGCCCCGTGGAGGTTCGGTCCGCTGCCGAAGTAACGCGACAGCGGCATCCTGCAGGCAGCTGCGGATCAAATGAGAACTGGTGGTATTCGTGGCATAAAGTCACGAATACCGACTTTAATTACGATTTTTCTAAATTTTATCAGTAGCAGATTCCATCCTTCAATAAAGACACGGCGATGTGGTCGTGCCATGGCCGAGTTGGCGCGTGAATTGCCCTGCATGTTGGCAAAAGCAGCGCCAATTCGAAGCATGACCCCTGTTCGCGGGCGGTATCGTGCTGAACAGCCGGCGAGCTTCTGGAAGGATTGTTGTGTGCGTCTGACGACACTTGCTTCAGTCGGAATTTTGGCGATGGCTCTGTCCGGCTGCGTCGCCTCCGACGGCCTCGACCCCTCACATGCCGGCATCTCACAGGCCGGCCCTTCGGATGCGAGTCTCGTGGACCTGACCGCCAGACGGTCGCGAGAGGTCTCTATGGGCAAGCCGCCATCGGGGGCTTTGCTGGCATCGAGCCGCGAAACGGCACGCACCGTCAATTTCGGGTCGGAGATGGCCGAGGCGGAGATCGGAGGACGTCCCACGTCGACGGCTCAGGGGGAGGACAACCCATTCAAGACGGTCGCCCTGCGTAACGCCGCCGAGAACCAACCGGCCGCCGGCCGCTACGTGATGAATTTCGAGGATGCCGACATCAAGGAGGTGCTCCAGTCGGTTCTCGGCACCATGCTCGGTGTCACCTATACGGTGGCACCGAACGTCAGCGGCCGCATCACCCTGTCGTCGACGACCCAGTTGACGCGGATCGAGGTGCTGTCGACCCTCGAGACGGTTCTCGCCGCCCAGAACATCGCCCTCACCAAGATCGGGTCGACCTATCGGGTCGCGCCCATGGCCGTCGGCGGGGGCGTCATGGACGGGGGCGAGGCGATGCCGGGCAACGGCGTCTCCGTGGTACCCTTGCGCTTCACCTCGGCGGCGACCATGACCAAGCTCCTCTCCGGCTTCATCGCGGAGACGGACGGGCTGCGCATCGATCCGGGCCGCAACGCGATCCTTGTCCGGGGACCCGCTCCCAACCGCGAAGAGGCGGTGCGCGCCATCGAATCCTTCGACACGGACTGGATGCAGAACCAGTCGGTGAGCCTCTTCGAGGTCCGGCGAGCCCGTGTCGACGCCGTCGTGGCGGAGCTGACGCGGATCTTCGACAACGAGAACAACAACGGCAGCGGTTCAGGGCTGATACAGTTCAAGTCGATCTCGCGGATGCGGGCCATCCTGGCCATATCGAAGAACCCGGCCCTGATCCGCCGCGCCGAGACCTGGATCCGACGGCTGGACCAGGAGAGCGACCGGGCAGCGGACAACGTCTTCGTCTATCGCCCACGCCACCGCGACGCCAAGGAGCTGGCCCGCCTCGTCAACAGCCTGTTCAAGAACGGCGGCACTGGCTCGTCCGACTCGCCCGGAGCAATGGGCCTCGGCGGGGGCCTGTCCACCACGCCTTTCGGCAGCGGGTCGCAGGATGGCGGAGGCCGGGGAAGCGAGGGCGGTTCCCTGAATCCGGGGGGAGCGCAGTCCTCGCTGGCTCAGCCGGTGAGTGCCACGCGCTCGGGCGGGTTCCGCACTGCCCCGGCTTCGGCCGAGGCCTTCACCCCTGATCCCGTGCAGAACGAGGGCGAATCCGGCCGCGGCGGTCAGAGCCGCCGGCTCGCCCTGTCGGTGAATGCCGACCCCGCCAACAACACCGTCGTCTCCTATACCGACGGAGAGACCTACCAGAAGATCCTCGCCGTCATGCGCAGCCTCGACGTCGCCCCGGTCCAGGTAGCGATCAACGTGATCATCGCCGAAGTGCAGCTCAACGACGCCCTCAAATACGGCATCCAGTTCTACCTGCGCAGCAACAGGATGGGGCTGGGCGCGAACAAGGGTTCCATCGGTCTCGGCGACACCGCCGAGCAGATTCTGAAGAGCAAGCTGCCCGGCTTCAATTTCGTCGGCGGCGGCAACAGCCCCGACGTGGTGATCTCGGCCCTCGACAGCATCTCCAAGGTCCAGGTGCTGTCCTCGCCCTCTCTCGTCGTGATGGAGAACAAGCCGGCGGTCCTCCAGGTCGGCGATCAGGTGCCGATCACCACGCGACAGGGGCAGAGTGTGGTCAACGTCGATGCGCCCGTCCTGAACCAGGTCGAGTTCAAGGATACCGGCATCATCCTGAAGCTGATTCCCCGCGTGGGGCAGAGCGACACCGTCACCCTGGACGTGGAACAGGAGATCTCCAACGTCTCCAAGGGCGAGGATACGCTCACGCCGACGATCTCGCGGCGCAGGGTGTCGAGTTCGCTGACGATCAACAACGGCCAGACCGTACTCCTGGCCGGCATGATCAGCGAGAGCCGTCACGCGGTGAAGGACGGCATCCCCTATCTCGCCCGCACGCTGATCGGCGACCTGTTCGGCTCCACCGACAAGGGCTTCGACCGCAAGGAGCTCGTCATGTTCATCCGCCCGGTCGTGGTGCGCAACGGCGAGGATGCGACGTCGGTGGCCGAGGAATTCCGCTCACGCCTGAAGTTTTCCGGCAGGCCGAGGGCCGATGCCTCCGCCCGGGCGGCAATCTACAAGCAATGATCGCGCGGAGCCTCGTCCCGCATCCCGATCGGGCGGCCGTCGGCATCAGTCTCGTCGCGGCCGCCCTGCTCGCGGCCCTTCCTGCGGAGAGCCTGCCACGGCTCCTCGCCGCCATGCTGATCACCGTCCTCGTCGGTTGGATCATCTGGCAGGACGCCGTGACCTTCACGATCCCGGACGGCGCCGTCGCCGGCATCGTGATGGTGGGGGCGGCCCTGCGCCTCGGCGAAGGCCTCGAGGCCCTGCACGATCCCCGGCTCGTCATCGCGGGCCTGACCGTGGACGCCGTATTCTGCGCCGGAACCCTGCTCCTCCTGCGGGAGCTCTTCTACCGCCGGCGCGGCTACGACGGGCTGGGTTTCGGCGACGTCAAGCTCGCCTCGGCGGGAGGCGTCCTCGCGGGCGTCCAGGGTTTCGCATGGGCGACCTTCGGCGCCTGCGCCCTGGCACTGGCGTTCGTCCTCGTCCGCAGGGTCGCGGGGCGGCCGATGGGCGCGCGGGACCGCATCGCCCTGGGCGCCTTCCTGGCGCCCGCGATCCTTCTGGTCTGGGCGCTGGGCCGGATGGTCCCGTCCCTCGACGCGACGGGGTTCTGATGCCGAGCTTCACCTATCGGGCGATCGATCCGGGCGGACGCATCCATTCCGGCGTCATGGATGCTGGGTCGCAGGCGGAGATCCTGGAAGAACTCGACCGTGCGGGTCTCGTGCCGATCGCTGCCCTCGCCGCCGCGGGGGGACGTGCCCGTCGGGACTGGCGCCAGTGGCTGACGCCGGAGCCGCGCAGCGAGGAGGTGACGGCCCTCACCCTCGACATCGTCATGCTGCTCAAGGGTGGCGTCACCCTGAGCCAGTCCCTGCTGCTGCTGACGCAGATGGGCGCGGGACGCTGGCAGAAGCACGTGCTGCGCGATGTCCATGCGGCGCTCGCCAGCGGCAACAGCCTCTCGCAGGCCCTGTCCGAGCATCCGCGCCTCTTTCCGCCGATCTACGTCAAGATGGTGGAGGTCGCCGAGGCCACCGGCCGCCTGGAGCAGGCCCTGACCAACCTCGCCGAGGAACGCCAGCGCACCGAGCGCCTGCGCAAGCGACTGGTGGGAGCGATCAGCTATCCGGTCTTCCTCATCTTCGCCGCCATGAGTGCGATGATCTTCATCTTCGTCTACGTGATCCCGCAATTCGAGACCGCGCTGGAAGGCTTCAAGGACAAGCTCGACCCGTCCGCCCTCCTCGTCTTCGATGCCTCCGCGTTCCTGCGCCACAACGGCGAGGTCATCCTCATCACCATGGCCGCCCTGGTGCTCGGCCTGTTCATGGTGAGCCGCGTCACCGCCGGGCATCGCCTCGGCCTGCGTCTGGCCTTCCGGGTGCCGGTGCTGCGTACCCTCTTCCTCTATGAAGGGACCCTCACCTTCTGCCGGACGCTCGCGGTGCTGGTCTCGAACGGTATCGATATCTCCACCACCCTGCGTCTGCTGCGCGACGTCGTCCGGCTCCCGACCCTGTCCCGCGAGATCGACGCCGTCATCGCCGACGTCCGCAAGGGCCAGCGGCTCTCGCACTCCCTCGCGACGCGGGGCGTCCTGCCTGCCCATGTCGTCCAGGTTCTTCGCGTTGGCGAGGAGGCCGGCGATCTCGCCGACAGCGCCCGTCGTGTGGCGGGTTTCTACGAGATGCGCCTCGACGCCGCCCTGGGACGCGCCATCGCCATCATCGGCCCCGCCACGATGATGGTCGTCAGCGTGATGATCGCCTGGCTCATCATCTCGGTGATGACGGCACTGATGAGCGTCAACGATCTCCTGAAATGAGAGGCCCGGATGTTCCCGAAGACGATCCCGAACGGACCGAGCGACAATCGTGGCCAGCGCGACCGCAGCGGCGGATTCACCCTGGTCGAGCTTCTCGTCGTGCTCGTGATCATGGGGCTGGTGATGGGCCTCGCCGGCCCTAGGGTGCTGGGCTACCTCGGCAGCTCGCGCGAGAAGGCGGCCAAGCTCCAGGTCGAGGCCTTCTCCGCCGCCCTCGACCTCTACTATCTCGATTTCGGCCGCTACCCCACCGCCAACGAGGGCTTGACCGCCCTGGTGACGCGACCGGCCGGCGCCGACCGCTGGGCGGGGCCCTACCTCAAGCAGCCGACACTGCCGGCTGATCCGTGGGGCAGGCCCTACGAGTATCGCGTGCCGGGCAAGAACGCCCCGTATGCCATCGTCTCCCTCGGTCCGAACGGCCGTGGAGCCGATGCCGTGAAGGAGGAATGAGCCGCCATGGCTTGCCTGCCACCTCTGCCACTCCTGCGACGTGGCGGCTCCGAGACCCGGCGGGCGGGGTTCACGCTCATCGAGACCATCGCGGCGCTCCTGCTCGTGAGCCTGCTCGCGGGGCTGTCGCTCCCGTTCCTGCGTGGCGGACCGGGACCGGCGGCGCTTCGGGCCGGCGCCTACCAAGTCTCGGCGCTCCTGCGCGGCGACCGCAACGCCGCCTTCTCGTCAGGGCGCGCGAGCGCGACCCTGGTCGATCCCCGCGCCGGGATCGTCCGCTCGGAACGGGGCGGCGCCGGCTTCTCCGCCGGGCCGGGCATGCGCCTCGACCTCAGGGCCTCCCTGCCCGACGCTATCCGGTTCTATCCCGACGGCCGATCGTCCGGGGGCGATGTCACCCTGTCCGCCGCCGGACGCCGTATCGACCTGCGGGTGAGCCGCGACACGGGAGCGATCGTCCTTGTTCATTGATCGCGCTCTGCCGAATGCGCGACGCCGCGCGGGTTCCGGTGCCGGCTTCACCCTCGTCGAGGCGCTCGTCGCTCTCACGGTTCTGGCCGCCGTCTCTCCGGCCCTGTTCCGCATGGCGGTGATGCTGCGGGCCGGGACCGAGGCGATCGACGATCGCACCCGCAGCGAGATCGTCGCCCGGTCCCTGCTGGATACCGTGCTGGGTCGGTGCGATACGGCGCAGTCCAGCCTGTCCGGCAGCACCGACGGACGGCGCTGGAGCGTGGAGGCCCGCCTCCTCGACGGCGAGGTGCGGCGTGTCCTCGCCGGAACCGGGCGACGTTCCGGCACCGACCGGAAGCCCGGCCAGGACGAGCCGCCCAAGGCGGAGGCCACGTCGGGGCAGCCCGACCGGAAGGCCGACGAGGATCTGCCCTGGATGCCCGTGAGCGTCACCATTCGCGTGGAGACCATGGGCCGGCCTCTTCGGATCGAGACCGTAATCCTTGCCCGGAAAGCCGCGTCGTGAGCGGGCCGAGCATCGCCCGCAAGCGGCTTCACGGGTGCGAGGGCTCGCTTCTCGTCGAGGCGCTGACGACGATCGCACTCAGTGCCCTCGTGCTCTCCGGCCTCGTCGCGACGTCGGGGCTGTTCCTGCGCGTCCTCGACCGCAGCGTGGCCCATGCCCATGACGTGGAATCCCTCGACCGGGCCATGACCGCGATCGGGCGCGACCTGCGCCGACTGGCACGGGCACGCTGGGATGGTCCGGGACCACAGTCTTTCGTCTTCGAGGGGCATCCGACGCGGCTCGTCTTCGCCCGGGCGGGGACGGACATGCGCGGCGACCATACGGTCCCTGGCGAGCGCGTCGTGTCCATCTCCAGCCAGGCGAGCCCGCAGGGCGGGCGCATCCTCAGGAGCGAGGCGCCGCTGCGTCCCGGCATGAACGGGCCCGAGAGCCTCGTCTTCGGAAGCGGGCAGGACCTGCATTCCGGGCGCACCCGTCTGCGCTTCGCCTATCTCGCGCCGTCGCGACAGGGGCGCGCTCTCCCGCTGCCGCAGACGGCTTGGCCGAGCGGTCCCCTCCTTCCCGAGGTGGTCCTGATGGAGATGATCGATCCCGAAACCGGCCGCGTCGTCCTGTCCGCCCGCACGCGGCTGATGGTCGACAGCGACATCGGCTGCCTGCAGGGCGGTCAGGGTCCCTGCGGTTTACCCGACCGGCAGGACAAGGGCGAGACCGCCGCCATCGCGCCCCGGCCCTCCCCCGAGGAGAGCCGGTTATGATGCGGTCTTCGGATCGCCAGGGTTTCGTCCTGGTGGCGGTGATCGGCATCCTCACCCTCATCGCCGCGCTGACCGGCGGCGCCCTTCTCGCCCTGCGCTCCTCGGTGGAAAGCGTCGCCCTGGCCGACGAGGACGTGGCGCTGACGGGACTGGTCCACGCCGGGATCGCCCTGACGGCCTACCGGCTGTTGCTGGAGCAACAGCCCGCCGAAGAGTTGAACGGCCAGAGCCTGCCGCTCCCGGGCGGGCGGTTCGTCGCCTCGGTCCGCGACGAGGCCGGCCTCGTGGACCTCAACGGGTCCCCGCCCGATCTTCTCGCCTCCGTCTACCGGGCGAGCGGTGCCTCCGGCATGGCACCGGACACCTTTGCTGCCCGCCTCGTCGCCTGGCGCGAGGAGTCCAGGCCGACGGAAGCGCCGAGGAGGCCGGGCAGGACGGAAGCCGGGCGCGGCGGCAAGCGGCCGGTTTCGGGCCGCCCCCTGCGGTCCCTCGACGAGGCGGCCACCCTCCTCGGTTTGAGCCAGCGCGATGTCCGGGCTCTCGCTCCCCTCGTGACCGTCTACAATCCGGACGGCAGGGTGAACGTCCTGAGCGCGAACCGCGCCGTTCTCGAAGCCCTGCCCGGTCTCAGCCGGCCGTCGCTGGAAGACATCCTCGCGCAGCGCAGAGCCCCGACGCCGGAGACCGTATCTGCCCTGAAGGCCTCCCTCGGCGCCTTGGGGGACAGCATCAAGACGGAGCCCGGGCCGGCCTATCGCGTAGCGGTCACCGCCCGCGGGCACAATGCCCGCGCCAAGAGCGTGAGCGCGGTGATCGCCTCCGCGAACGCCGAATTGGCGCCCTTCCACGTCCTGGAATGGTCGGAATGACGAACGCTCGGGAGACCGCCGCCGTGCCGGCCGAACCTTCGTCCATGAAGCGCGGCGCGCCTTCCGGCGACATCCTCGATTTCCTGCGCGGCCGGGGCGTGGCGGTCCCGCCGGCCGCCAGCGGTGGGCGGCGCGAACTCGGCGGCGAGGGCGGCCTGCTTGAAAGCCTCTGGCGCGGCGGTCATGTGGGTGCGGCCGAGCTCGCCGCGCAACTGGCCGTCTTCTACGGGCTTCCCCTCGCCCGGCCAGGCGAAGTGGCGGCGGGGGCGGTCATCGGCAGCGACCTCTCCCTCCGCTTCCTGCGCGAGACCTTCATCCTGCCCTATGCCGGCGAGGACGGTCTGTGCCTGGCCGTGGCAGATCCCGGGGCCGGCGAGGAGATCGACGCGGTAAGGCTCGCCCTACCCGGGGCCGACGCGCTGACGATCCTGCCCTTCGACGCCTTCGACCGCCTTTTCTCGGACATCGGCAAGGAAGAGCGCGAGGGACCGACCGCCGGCGCCGACGGATCGGACACCGCTCTCGAGGGCCTCGACCTCGCGCTGGGGGACGACCCCGAGGCGCTGCAGGATCTGGCGCGCGGCGCCCCCATCGTCCGCGCGGTGGATCAGGTGCTGGAGCGAGCGCTGGAAGCGGGCGCCACCGACATCCATTTCGAGACCGGGCGCGAGGCGCTGCGCATCCGCCTGCGCGTGGATGGGATCCTGCGCCTCGACCAGTCGCTCCCCAAGCGCCTCGCCCCGGCGGTGATCTCCCGCATCAAGATCCTGGCGGGCCTCGACATCGCCGAGCGGCGTCTGCCGCAGGACGGGCGCGCCAACATCCGTATCGGCCATGTGGAGGCGGATCTGCGTATCGCCGTGATGCCGACCCTCTATGGCGAGACGGCGGTGGCGCGCATTCTGCTCAAGGATGCGCGGCTCTTGGATTTCGCCCGTATCGGGATGGATGCGGTCAACCGGACGGCCTTCGAGCGCCTGCTCGCCGAGCCCCACGGGATCATCATCGTCACGGGGCCGACGGGAAGCGGAAAGACCACCACCCTGGCGACGGCGGTGTCGCTGCTCAACGATCCCGCCCGCAAGATCGTCACGGTGGAGGACCCGATCGAGTACCAGATCGCCGGCATCCACCAGACCCAGATCAAGCCCTCCATCGGCCTCGGCTTCGCCCAGGCCCTGCGCGCCTTCCTGCGTCACGATCCCGACGTGATGATGGTGGGCGAGATGCGCGACGGCGAGACCGCGAGCATCGGAATTCAGGCCGCGCTCACCGGCCACCTCGTGCTGACGACGCTCCACACCAATTCGGCCACCGACGCGGTGGTCCGCCTCGCCGACATGGGCGTCGAGCCCTACCTCATCGCAGCGAGCCTGCGCGGCGTCCTCGGCCAGCGCCTCGTCCGGCGCCTGTGCGAGCGCTGCCGCAGGCCGGCTCCCGAACGCACCGCCGAGGTGCGTGACCTGTGCCGCACCCGCGGGCTGTCCGTGCCGGAGCATGCCGACTACCACCGCGCGGTCGGATGTCCCACCTGCAGCGGCAGCGGCTTCCAGGGCCGGGTCGGCGTCTTCGAGGTCTTCGCGGCAACCCCGGAGATCCGGGTGCTGATCCGCGAGCGTCCAGACCCGCAGCGCCTCGTGGCGGCCGCTCGCCTCGACGGGATGACCACCATGCTGGAGGACGGCCTGCTCAAGGCCGCTCAGGGCTTCACCTGTATCGACGAGGTGTTCCGTGCAGTGGGCTGAGAATGAGGCCGTCGGACGCCTGTGGCAGGTACTCTCACCCTTGCGACGGGTCTTCGCGTCCCTGCTCGACAGTTTCGTCGCCCTGGTTAAACCCCTCTGCGCCCGCTGGATGCCGACCCGGCGGCTCGTCTTCCTCTTCGACGGCGCCGGCGATCTGCAGGTTCACCGGGTCTCGGGTGAGTCTGTCTCCGATCTCGGCCCCCTCACTGCCCTGAACGCCTCTTCCCGTTCCGAGATCGCCACTTCGTCCTGGTCAGCGGTCGAGCTTCACCTTCCGCCGGAGATGCTGCTGCGACGGAGCCTGAAACTGCCGGCGACCGCCCGCCTCTACCTGGGCCCGATCCTGGCGCACCGCCTGGAACGCCTCACGCCGTGGCGGCCGGACCGTATCCTCTACGGCTATCGCGTCGTCAGCGAGGATGCCGAGGCGATCGGCATCGAGTTCGCCGCTATGCCCAGACATGTCGCCGCCGGCCCCCGGGCCGCCATCGAAGCCCTCGGCCTCACCCTGACCGGGCTGGGGCCGCGACCGGCCGAGACCGGGCGGTCCCTACTCATCGACCTGGGAAGCGGCGGCGTCCCGTCCTCGCCTCACCGACTGCGTCGGCAGGTCCTGCTGGCCTGGGGTGGCGTCACGGCAAGCCTCGCCGCCGTCGCCATCGGCAGCCTGATCTGGGCATCCATGGTCGAGGCGCGCTCCGAGGACGTGTCTCTCGATCTGGCGAAAGTCCGCAGAACGCTGCGCGGCATGGTGGGGCGGGCGGGCGCCCCGGAGGCGATGATCCACGCAGGCAAGACGCCGGAAACCTCCGCGATGCTCCTGATCGACCGGGTAGCCGGGACGTTGCCGGACGACAGCCATCTGCGCGAGTTGCAGATCGGTCCCCGGACGATCAGGCTGGTCGGCCAGTCACGCGATGCCGGCAACCTGATCGGCATCCTCGAGGCATCGGGACTGACGAACGTGCGCTTCTCCGCGCCCGTGACGCGCGAGGAGGACGGCATCGACAGTTTCGAGATCGTCGCGGATCGGGGGGCGGCATCCGTGCCGGAGGCACGGCCATGAGCAACGCCCTGTCGCGCGGGCTCGACCGGCCCGACATCCGGCGGGCCGCGGCGCTCCTCGTCTTCCTCGGCCTTCCGGTCCTGCTCGGTGCCGTTGCCGTGACGGCTCTGGTGCAGGCCATCGGCCAGACGGGGGAGATCACGGCCAAGGAGGACATCCTGGCTCAGATGCGGACGCAGATTGAGGTGCGCCTGTCGGGCCGGTCGACCCTGCGGGACGTCACGCCGGTCTACCTGGCGAGCCCAAGCGCCAGCCTGGCACGGGCGGAGCTCCTGAGCCTTCTCGGCCGACTCATCGATGCGGCGGATGGCCGGCTCGTCGAGACCCAGATGGTGTCCGATCAGGGCGCCGAGTCGTCCGGGCGCATCGCGCTCCAGACCATCCTCGATATCGACAACGATGGCCTCGCCGATCTGCTGCACGCGATCGAGACCGGGCTTCCGCTGCTGAGCGTCCACGAGGTGACCATGACGCGGGCGCCGCGTGGGGAGCGGTCCGGGCCGACGCTGCTGCGCGTCACCCTCGTGGTCCATGGCTACTGGCGGACGAAGCCCGCATGATCCGCGGAAAGCGACACCGCGCGCGGCCGCGTCTGCGAGCGACCCTGATGGCTTCCTGTCTTGCCGGTTGTCTCATCGGTCTCTCCCGTATCCCGGCATGGGCCGAGCCGTCGGAGCCGGCCGCGCAGGACCACGCTGTGCAGGACCACACTGCTGTGCAGGACCACGCTGGGCATGCCCCCTCCGCCCGCGACCCCGCCATCAACCCGCTGCGGTCCATCGACCCGCGATCGCTCACGGCCTTTCGGGACAGGCCTCTGTTCGAGACGTCCCGCCGACGCTTCGTCGCCCCCCGCCCAGCGCCGGAAGCGGTGCCGGTGGCGCGGATTCCGGTCGCCCTTCCCCCCTCGCCCGCACCGAACCTGCGCTTGCTGGGACTTATCCGGATCGATGACACCGACCTCGCCATCGTGCGCGATCTCGGCGACCGGAAGGTCCACCGTCTGCGCACCGGCGACGTCTTCCAAGACTGGACGGTCACCATCGTCTCGCGTGCGGCGATCGAACTTTCGCGGGACGAGGACAGGCAGGAACTGCGCATGTTCTCGTCCCGCGGCGATCAGAAAAGGAATGACGCCGACGAACCCCAGGACGACGCGCCGTCCCCGGTCAAAGTCCCGGAATTGACGATGGAGATGTTCAAACAAAGATTCCCGCAACGCGGGCCAACGCCATGACTAAGTAATCAAGAAATTATCTCAATAATATATAACTACTAACCTATTTATATTATTGAGATACATTTCATTAGTATTTTAAAAGAAAAATATATTTAAAACGCGATCAACATTAGATGCTGACATGAACCGCCCGCGAGTTTCGTTGCCTGTTTGAGCCGGAAGCAAACGAAGGCGACGATGTGGAGATCGGCGAGTGTGCTGGGATAGCGCTCGTCATCCTTGACGAGGCGGCGGAAGCGCGTCGCCCAGGCGAAGGAGCGCGCCACGACCCAGCGGCGCGGCGGCAGCACGAAGCCGCGCTTGGCCTCCGGGAGTTTGACGACCTCCAGTTCGATGCCGTGTTCGCGGGCGACCTTGGCCAGCTTTCCCCCGGCTTAGCCCTGGTCGACATAAGCCAGATCGACGCTGTCCCCGGTGGCGGCCTGCACGGCTTGCGTCAGATGCCCGACCTGGGACCGATCGTCGGCATCGGCATCGGCGGGGGTGACGTGCAGGGCCAGGAGATGGCCCAGGGTGTCGACGGCCAGATGGACCTTCGAGCCCTTCTTACGCTTGGCGCCATCGTAGCCGGCCCGCTCGCCGCTCTCGGGCGTAGAGCGAAGGGTCCTGTCGAGGATGGCCGCGCTCGGCTCAGGAGAACGCCCGGAAGCCAGACGCAGCAGCGCCCGCAGATCGTCGGCCGGTTGCTCGAAGCAGCCTGCCGCCAGCCAGCGCTGCGCCTGCTGGTAGACGGCTTCCCGGGGCGGGAGGTCATGCGGCATCCATCGCCAGGGACCGCCAGGGCGCCCCCCGTCTTCACCACGTAGCGCAGTCCGTCGAACGCCTCGCGAAGCGAAGACTCACGCTGCCCCGCATCCTCGCGCAGCAGCGTCAGGTACGGCGCGACCAGCGCCCATTCATCATCGAAAACATCGGACGGGTAGGCTTGGCGCGAAGAGATCATGCCTCCTCATCTGGATCCCAGAACCCTCAGGTTCATACATCTAGGAGGCCAGCCAGCATTTCCCGCTCAATCGCTTCGGCCGGAGGCAGGACGGTGAGTCTCGGGCTGGCAACCGCAGGCTCCCCGCTCGGCCGCCTCGAAGTCCGCCATGCAATCCCGAAGGAAGCGCGAGGCCGCCTGCTTTGCAGTGGCAGGGGACTTTGTCTTGAGGCTGAGCTTCCAGTTCGCCTCGCCCGTCCAGGGGGCAGGCATGAATGGCCTGAGGTCCGCCGGGATGACGCGGCGGAAATAGTACGTGCCCAGCCTGTCGCGGAGGAGATATGACATCAGGGCCATGACTGTTTGCACCACCGGATTGTATGACCAGCGGGTGCATAAGACATTTATTTAAGAGATATTCCCGCCCAAGCAATGGCTCGGAAAAGATTGGCGCGCCTCGACGGAGAAACGTCGAACGCGCTCTTCGAGACTTTGGCGGATTGGAACACCTGCCTGTCGAAGCAGAAGGTTGATTTCGGAGGGCCCCAGCCATGAGGCCCGGTCATCAGGAATGCCGGACCGCTCTGCGGCAGGCATTCGAGGCGGGTGCCACATCAGCGAAACGAACCGCTAAGCCCTCTCCTCGCCTCACACTGCGCTTCACAGAGGTCGAGCTTGAACGGCTTCAGGCCGCCGCTGCCAGCATGTCGCTGAGCGCCTACGTCAGAAAAGTGCTGTTTTCCGGTGAGGCGGCTCCCCGTAAGGGGCGCTCCTATCGACCGATCGCCGATCAGGAAGCCTTGGCGCGAGTCCTCGGCCTCCTCGGTCAGTCCGGCATCGCCTACAACCTGAACCGGCTCGTGAGCGAAGCCCGCACGGGGTGCCTGCCTCTCGATCAGCCAACGCTGGCCGAGATCGAACAGGCCTGCGCACACGTCCGCTCGATGCGGGACCAACTGGTCGCGGCCCTTGGCCTGATCGAGGGCCGATCGCGGTGATCCTGAAGGCTAGCCAGCGGGCGGGCGCCAAGCAGTTGGCCTGGCACCTGCTCAACGAGCGGGACAACGAACACGTGAGCGTCCACGAGCTTCGCGGCTTCGTCGCCGATAACTTCGTGGACGCCTTAAACGAATCCTATGCCCTCAGCCGCGGCACGCGCTGCACGCAGTTCCTGTTCTCGCTCAGCCTCAGCCCACCGGAACGCGAATCGGTCCCGGTCGAGGTGTTCGAGAAGGCGATCACGGACATCGAGACGAAGGTCGGTCTGGTTGGACAGCCGCGGGCCATCGTATTCCACGAGAAGGAGGGCCGCCGCCACGCCCATTGCGTCTGGTCGCGCATCGACCCCGAGCGCATGCGAGCGATCAACCTGCCGCACTTCAAGGTGAAGCTGCGAGATGTTTCGCGCAGGCTCTACATCGAGCATGGTTGGCGCATGCCGGCCGGGCTCATCGACAGCGCGGAGCGCGATCCGCTGAACTTCAGCCGGGCGGAATGGCAGCAGGCGCGCCGGACCGAGCAGGATGCGCGTGCCCTGAAGGCCCTCTTCCAAGAATGCTGGGCGGCGTCGGATTCCGCTGCCGGCTTTCAGCACGCGCTCGACGCACGTGGTCTCATGCTCGCACGCGGCGACCGCCGGGGCGTCGTCGCCGTTGATTACCGGGGTGAGGTCTATGCGGTCGCGCGTTGGGTCGGCATCCCAACCAAGGCTGTGCGCGCCCGGTTCGGCGACGGTGAGACACTGAACCCCGTCGCCGACGTTCGGGCGCAGATGGCGGCTCGTCTCGGCGAGAAGTTGACCGGCCTTGCGGACGAGGCCACGCGGGAGTTCGAGGACGCGGCTGCCCGCCTCGAAGTCAAGCGGCGTATAATGGTCGTTTCGCAGCGGGGCGAGCGACGCGACCTCGCAGATGCACAGGCACGCCGCAGTGTCGAGGAGGCGCGCGCCAAGAGCCAGCGGCTCCGAAAAGGACTGCTTGGCATCTGGGACCGGGTCGTCGGCCGCCATGCCAAGCTGCGAAGGCAGAACGAGATCGAGGTCGACACGTCAGCGCGGCGCGATGCCATCGAGCGTCAGACACTGATCGACCGGCAACTCGCCAACCGGCGCGAACTTCAGGACGAGTTCCGCCACATCCGCAGCGCTCATCTAGACGAACAGGCCTTACTCAAACGAGACATTACCGATACCCAGGCGATGGCGCAGACGGAAATGCCGACCGAGACCGAGCCCCGACGTAAGGAACCACGCAAACGCCGCCGACGGTCGGGCCCTTCCCTCTGAAGGCCATAGAGAACGGCGTTCTCGGAGTATGACCGTGTTTTTTTGGTATGCCAGACGTATCGGCTATCGAAGGCAGAGCTTGATCCGCCGCAGTCGGGACAGCGCCTACAATCCCGGCAAATGCCCTGGTGGATGACGCAGCTCGGCAGGAATCAAGCCGCCTGCTGGGTGTCGTCCTGGCGCGCTTAGAGCTAAGATCGTCCTTCCCTGATTCCATAAACGATCAGGATCGTAGCCGTTCAACGGCTGCCGTACCTTGGCTCGTATTGGCCGACAGTCTGACCTCAACGCCAACATTTGGGTCGAGCACCATCGCAGATCGAGACGCCGCCGAGTGGCAGCCCTCTTTTGGGGAGCACTATGGGTAGCGTTAAGACGATGCTAGAACCTTGACAGGCAAAAAGAGTCATCATGGCCAAGCAACCCGCCACCGTTCCGCTTGAGGCAGGTTTTCGGCCGCGGGCACGTATCCTTCAGCTCCTTGGCGATGAGCTCATCGGTAGCCCTCGCCTCGCCGTCTTCGAACTTGTAAAAAATGCTTATGATGCTGATGCTCGAAAAGTTGTCGTCACGCTTGAGCACCTGAACACACCGGATGCACGCATCGTTGTCACGGACGACGGCTCGGGGATGTCCTCCGAAACGATTGTGAATGTCTGGCTCACTCCAGCGGATGATCACCGCAGATTGCAGCGGGAAGCAAAGGTGCGCTCTCCGCTCGGCCGCCTTCCGCTCGGCGAGAAGGGGCTGGGCAGGTTTGCGGTTCACAAGCTTGGCGGACGCATCAGGATGATCACGCGCCAGCGCAGCGGCACAGAAGTCGTCGTTACGCTCGACTGGTCCAGAATGCTTTCTCACCGCTACCTCGACGAGATTCGTATTCCGATCGTCGAGCGGAAGCCAATGACCTTTCTGGGGAACAAGCACGGCACACGCATCGTCATTGAGGCTCTAAGAGATAGTTGGACCAGAGGAGAAATCAGGGATCTTCATCGAAGCCTGACATCGATTGCTGACCCTACATCAGGCCCTTCAGACTTCCAGGTAGAACTGCGTTTGCCAGGTATGGAGAAAACCGTTGAGGACTTGCCGGATCCGGTAAAGGTGCTCGCTATATCAATGTGGACCTTCGAATTCACATTTGATGGCAATCACATCAACTGGACCTACGTTTTTCGACCATACAGTGGAATCAAGATCGAAGGAGCGATCTTAAGTGGGGTTGAGCCTCTACTGCTATCAGCAGGGAGGAAAAAAGTCGTTGCTGATCAAGATCTAATATTAGGCATTGGATCAATCTCTGGAACGTTTCATGTTTTCGATCGGGATCGCGAAACCTGGAATTTTTTACCACAGAAGCAAATAGTGCGTGACTATCTCGATAACAATGGCGGGGTAAGAATATATCGGGATGGAGTTCGGGTGTACAATTACGGTGAACCCGATGACGATTGGCTTGGCCTAGATCTTCGGCGTGTTAATACGCCAACTAGAAATATTAGCCGGAATTTGGTACTTGGTCGGATAAATTTAAAATTAGATGAGAGCTTTCAGCTTACAGAAAAGACGAACAGAGAGGGTTTCGTCGAGAACAATGCATTCGATCGCCTAAAGGAGGTGGTCATGTCTGCTTTGTCTATTTTTGAAAATAAGCGTTCGGTTCACAAACAAGTTTTAAGAACAGCACTGACAGGTATAAAACAGCCAGTCGCTCGTTCGATCGATACTCCAGTCACGCAACTTAGGAAGGAACTTTCGCAGCGGGGCCTTTCAACTCTTGTTGCTCTAGTTGACGATGTTAAACGGGAGTACGATCAGCTCCGCGAGATCATGCTGAATTCAGGTAACGCCGGCCTTCAGCTTTCGCTTATATTTCATGAGCTTGAGAGAGGAGTTCGCGGTCTGGTTGAAGCGATTGCACGTCGCGAGAGCATGCCTGAGATCGAGCAGAGAACCAGCTATCTGAAGGATCTACTGGAAGGATTCGCAACGGTTCTGAAAAAAGAACCCTCGCGCAAGCACAGCCTCGTCAAGCTTGCGCGAGAAGCCATGTTTCTCAACCAAATCAGATTCAAGGTGCATCAAGTTGCGATCGACTTCCCGCTTGGGAAAGGGGAGCAACTTGATCGGAACGTCCGAGCATCTCGTGGGCTCGCTATCGGTGCAATATCGAACGCGATCGACAATGCCATCTTCTGGACGCGCGTACGATGGCCGGACGATCCGCCAAAAGGCGATTTCCAACGACGGATATGGGTAGGGTCGAGTGACGAGTATGCCGACGGTACGGCTCTTATTGTTGGCGACAACGGGCCCGGATTAAAGGATCCACCGGACGACCTAATCCGACCATTTTGGAGCCGTCGTCCTGGCGGGATGGGACTCGGTCTGTATTATGCCAACCTTGCCATGGAACTGTCAGGCGGAAGACTCGCTTTCCCAGATCCACGGGAGATCGGCATGCCCGAATACATCGACGGTGCTGTTGTGGCATTCATTTTCAAGGATGCGTAATGAGGTTTCCAGGTGCTCAGGTCATCGCTATCGATGATCAGTTGAACGATCTACAAGGTATTGTAAGCGCTTTGCAATCAACTGGTGTCGGTGTGCTGCCTTTTCATTATAAGGGCAGCAGATCAATTAGGCGTTGTCATCCGGGTGTGCGAATTGTATTTTCTGACATAGGGTTGATTGCAAGTGCCGGTCCTCCTATTCAGCAGCATAGAGCAGTGGCTGCGGTACTGGATACAGTGCTCGTGGAGGAAAATGGACCATGGCTGCTTATCGCCTGGACCGCTGCACCGAATCAGGTGCCCGATTTGCATAACGTGCTATTGGATTCATTAGGAGCCCGCGCCCCGATAAAATCTATTCCGTTAAGTAAAAACAATTTTTTAGATGCAAGAGGAAAATTTAAAATAAAGGAAATTGCAATTGCTATAAATACTGAAGTCTCTACAGATCCAGTGGTAGGTGCCATATTCGACTTGGAAATCCGAGCGGCCTCTGCGGCCCGAGATATCTCTCGGTCCATCGCTGATCTTGCGTCGCATGGTCAATCGAATAACGGAGGCCCAACAATCGCGGATGTCCTAAAGGCGCTGTCGAAAGCAGTGGACGGAGGGGAACCGCGTCCTGAGAACGTCTTCCAGGCTGTCGCGCCCGCATTTGGGGATCGGCTTGTTCGAAAGGTCATCCGCTCAAGCGAACGTCAGCTCTGGAGCGAAGCTTTCGGATGTGCAACTACAGCTACTCTCAATGATGATCAGAAGGCTGAACTCAATACCTCTCTTCATCTTGATCCGAGCGGATCTGCTGGTGAAAGAGGGGCCCTGTCACGAGTTCCAATAGACTTGCATTCGGTTCTCCAGCGCCTGATAGGTTGTGAACTGACAACGCTGATCCATCAGCATTTTTTAAAAGCTGATAAGACAAAAAAATCTTTAGTTCAAAGCTGGAAATTGGATAACCCCAATAGCAATACATCGCAACAACCAATAGATGAAGATTTGTTCGACTTATTCGCCCATGCCTGTCGCTGGTGGCTATTGGAGGTGGTGCCAGCCTGTGATGTTTCAAACCAGAAGAGGGGTATGCGTCGAGCACTCGTATGTCTGGGCGTTCCGCATTTCCTGGGAAACCAGGACTCAGCCGGTGATCACGTTGTTAAGCTGCCAACACTTAAGCTAGATGGCGAGTTAATAGGCCTCTATGCAACCGCCAAGGTAACTCTGTCACCCCCGCCTAGACAAATAGGTAAAATCAAGCCCCTAGGCCGACTCCGAGATCAACTCTTGGACGGTGTCATGCAGCATGTCGCCAACTCGCAGTCTCGGCTTGGCTGGACTTCCTTCTGATCCGGTGAGTGCCCCAACGACAGCCTTCATAACAGGCGGGCAAATGCCGTTGCCCAACATCCGAATGCGATCCCGTCTAGTACCGAAGTTGAACTTAAATACGTCATCGAACCCCATAGCGCGGCTTAGTTCGGGAACCTGCAGCATGCGCATTCTATGTCCGTCGGGACTTGGTACGACAAGCGCAAAGCGATCAACGGTGGTGATCGTTCGCAAAGGTCGAGTAAGCCTTTGCCATCCACCGCTACCATCCGTCCCGTAGTAGACAATGAGAAACGGTGTTTCCTTGCCTATGGCTGCGACTGCCCGGTCTGCGCGATCAAGGGTTGCCTGAGCGCGCCCTTGCCGCCTCAAAGGAGTCATCGGCCAACTTTCGGTTTGATCGAGAATATTGGCAACAACTGGCCGCAGATGTGTTGCAGTAGCATCAATCAATTTGGGATCCCCTTTCAGATCGCCAACCAAGAACAACCGTCGTCGGCTCTGCGGGACGCCGAAGTCCGCGGCATTCAAAATCTGCTCGGCAAGCCGGTAACCTAGTGAACGGAGCTCACTCTTCAGTTCCTCGTAGCGCGTCCAGGGCCGCATGTGCACGACGTTCTCAAGCACCAACCACCTTGGTCGGAAAGCTCGTGCGTAGCTCACAACGTGCATCGCGGTCGCACGACTGGATTCGTCCCGCGGTGCCGACCCTTTGGCACAGGTGTGGTTGGTGCATTCGGGCGACGACAGTAAAAGGTCTACTCTACCAAGGCGGCGCACCAAGCTAGCTACATCAACATCCTCAAGACGCGATGTAACGACCCACGTATCTGGGAAGTTTGCTTTGTAAGTTTGTGTCGCGTTTGCGCACATGTCGATGGCACCCACAAAGTTGACGCCAGACGCTCTTGCGCCCCAGCTTCCACCTCCGGCACCACAGAAAATGTCGAGACCTCTGATCACGCTCACCCACCCATCATTGAAGGGGGAACGCTACCAGGTCCGACGTGGAAAGCCAGGCTCGGGCTGAATTTAATTTTACACTTTCGCGATCGCAGCAGGATGGCAATTTGTGGGGTCAATCTCAAGGAAGCAGGAAATCCTCTCACGAAGTGCCCCCAAGTCCCTGATTTCGCACTCCCAAATCACAAGTACGTGCCATCCCTTCTCGCTCAGAATGGCCTCGTTCTGGCGATCGCGAGCTACGTTGGCTTCAAGTTTGGTATTCCAGAACTCCTGTCGCGTTTTTGGCTCGTAGGCAAACCGACATCCGGGATGTCGATGCCAGAAGCATCCCCGCACTTCGATGATGCGTCTGCGGCCCGCCATCACGATATCTGGGCATCCTGGCAGAGCCTTCACGTGCAGCCGATAGCCGACGCCCGTGCTACGCAGGATACGACGCACGACGAGCTCGGGTTTCGTATTCTTCCCACGGATACGAGACATGTTCCGGGAGCGAGCCTCCGGCGTCAATGTGTCGATCACGAAAAATCCCTTAAGGTTGGCGGTTTCATCGCTTTTATGGACCTTTGACGTACAGAATCCAGATCTAGGCTCCGTTCTCTGGCAACCTCTGACGTTGCCCCCGGAAGTGCCCTCGTTTTGAATCTAGGGTCCGTCGATGTGGAGACGGAAGATGAAGAAGAGCCGGTTCAACGAAGAGCAGATCATCGGTATCTTGAAGGTGCAGCGACTGGGGCTGACGGTGGCTGAGATCTGCTGCCGTCACGGGATCAGCGACACGACGTTCTGCACGTGGCACACGCGCTACGGCGGGATGGAGGTGTCTGACGCGCGACGCGTGAAGGTGCTCGACGAGGAAAGCCGCAAGCTCAAGAAGCCCCTGGCCAGTGCGATGCTCGACGTGGAGACGCTTCGTAAGGCGGTAGGAAAAAACCTCTGACGCCCGGCACACGGTGAATGGCCGTGAGCTGAGCTATCGACGACAAGAGCTACTCGCAGCGTCGCGCCTGCAGGCTAATCGGCCTGGAGCCGAAGACGTACCGCTACGCCTCGACCCGCGGTGACGATGCGGCCGCGCGGGCGCGGCTGCGCAGCTTGGCCGACGAACGTCGCCGGTTCGGCTACAGGCGGCTTCTGATCCTGTTGCGGCGATAGGGGCAAAAGCTCAACCACAAGAAGCTCTTCCGGCTCTACAGGGACAAGCGTCTCTCGGTTCATCGGGGGACCGAGATCGCGCCCTTGACTGGCGATGCAACGGCCACCTCGTTGCCGCGGCGTCTCTCGGCTCGATGCCGGGATGCGCCGCTGCCGGGGGGATGCAACGGGGGCCTGCAAGGCCCCTTTGCCAAGTGGGTGGTGGCGGCTCGTCCGCCAGCACACATCTTGCCCTCTCCGCGGTTCACCGC
>NZ_BPQT01000057.1 GCF_022179405.1 Methylobacterium marchantiae | reverse complement strand
GATGGCCAAAGAGAAATTCGCGCGCACGAAGCCGCATTGCAACATCGGCACGATCGGTCACGTCGACCACGGCAAGACGTCGTTGACGGCGGCGATCACGAAGGTTCTGGCCGAGACGGGCGGAGCGACGTTCACGGCCTACGACCAGATTGACAAGGCGCCTGAGGAGAAGGCCCGCGGCATCACGATCTCGACGGCGCATGTCGAGTACGAGACCGCCAATCGCCACTACGCCCACGTCGATTGCCCGGGTCACGCCGATTACGTGAAGAACATGATCACCGGTGCGGCGCAGATGGACGGCGCGATCCTGGTGGTCTCGGCCGCCGACGGCCCGATGCCCCAGACCCGCGAGCACATCCTGCTCGCCCGTCAGGTCGGCGTGCCGGCGCTGGTGGTGTTCCTCAACAAGGTCGATCTCGTCGACGACGAGGAGCTCCTCGAGCTCGTCGAGATGGAGGTGCGCGAACTGCTCTCCAAGTACGACTTCCCCGGCGACGACATCCCGATCACCAAGGGTTCGGCCAAGGTGGCGCTGGACAACGGCGACAAGGCCGTCGGCCACGACGCGGTCATCGCCCTGATGGCCTCGGTGGATGCCTACATCCCGCAGCCCGAGCGTCCGATCGACAAGCCGTTCCTGATGCCGATCGAGGACGTGTTCTCGATCTCGGGCCGCGGCACCGTGGTGACGGGTCGCGTCGAGCGCGGCATCGTCAAGGTCGGCGAGACCGTGGAGATCGTCGGCATCCGCGACACCCAGACCACCACGGTCACGGGCGTCGAGATGTTCCGCAAGCTGCTCGACCAGGGCCAGGCCGGCGACAATGTCGGCGTGCTCCTGCGCGGCACCAAGCGCGAGGACGTCGAGCGCGGCCAGGTCGTGTGCAAGCCCGGCTCGGTCAAGCCCCACACCAAGTTCAAGGCCGAGGCCTACATCCTCACCAAGGAGGAGGGCGGCCGCCACACCCCGTTCTTCACCAACTACCGCCCGCAGTTCTACTTCCGCACAACGGACGTGACCGGTGTCTGCGTCCTTCCCGAGGGCACCGAGATGGTGATGCCCGGTGACAGCGTCACCATGGACGTCACCCTCATCGTCCCCGTCGCCATGGAAGAAAAGCTGCGCTTCGCCATCCGCGAAGGCGGACGCACCGTCGGCGCCGGCGTCGTCGCCGCCATCAACGATTAAGTTCAGAACGCTCAGTCT
>NZ_BPQT01000055.1 GCF_022179405.1 Methylobacterium marchantiae | reverse complement strand
CGTGGCACCGCCCGGCACGAGCCGCTTTCGCGGCGCTCGTCGTGCCGGGTCCCGGCTCACCTTCCGCTTCGCTGCAGGCGTCCGGGAAGGGGGGCCTGTCTCACGGATCGGGCTTTGGCATCCACCCTCCCGAGTCCCCGGACGCCCGGAGCGAAGCGGAGGGCGATCCGGGGCCCATCCGAGGAAGTCGCGAAGCATCCGTGGCACCGCCCGGCACGAGCCGCTTTCGCGGCGCTCGTCGTGCTGGGTCCCGGCTCACCTTCCGCTTCGCTGCAGGCGGCCGGGAAGGGGGGCCTGTCTCACGGGTTGGGCTTTGGCATCCACCCTTCCCGAGTCCCCGGACGCCCGGAGCGAAGCGGAGGGCGATCCGGGGCCCATCCGAGGAAGTCGCGAAGCATCCGTGGCACCGCCCGGCACGAGCCGCCTTCGCGGCGCTTCTCGTGCCGGGTCCCGGCTCACCTTTCGCTTCGCTGCAGGCGGCCGGGAAGGGGGACGTCACGACGGATCTGGATAGGCATCCATCAGCCTCCGCAGGTCGGCGGCACGGGTCGCGTCGCGTCGACCCTCTCGACCGGTGGCGGCGATCAATTCGCGGGGCGTCGCCGCCCAGAAATCGCGCGGGCTCCAGCGCAGGATGCCCAGGCCCAGCGCCATCGCCTCGTCCCACGGGAAGGCGGAGGAGGCCTCCGGCGCAGGCCCGCCCGTGGGATTCAAGGGTCCGGCGAGTCGGCCCCGAAGGCGGCCGCGAGCGCTTCGCCGAGGGCCGTGGCGATCGGCTCGATCCCGCCCGAGAGCGGCAGCCGCGCCACCGCCTCGTCGTCGAGGTCGTGGCCGCCGCCGCGCAGGGTCGCGCCGAGGAGCGCGATGAGGTCGCGGCTGGCGAGCTGCCCCTGCGCGAACCGCGCGGCGAGGCCGGTGAGGTCGGAGGCGCCGAGGGCCGCTTCCAGCTCCGCCAGGGCTCCGAGGGTGAGGCACAGGGTGTAGCGCCGGTCGCCGATCGCGACGGAGACCTCTCCGCGCCTGCGGTTCGCCATCACAGGCTCGCGAAGGTGAGGGGGCCGGCCGAGTCGAGGGCCATGTCGAAGGTCACCTCGCCGGCATGGTCGCCGCGATATTCCAGGCTGGTGATCTGGAACGGGCCCTGGATCGTGCCGAAGGCGGGCACCACGATCTGCAGCGTGTCGATGATGCCGTCGAAGAACATCTGGCGCAGCCGCGCATCGGAGGCCTCGTCCCGGAAGACGCCGGACCCCGAGACCGCGGCCCGGCGCACCCCGGCCCCGGCCAGCAGCTCACGCCAGCGCCCGACGGAATCGGCGGAGGTCACGTCGACGGTCTCGGCATTGAAGGCGAGCTGCCGCGCGCGCAGGCCGGCCACCGCCGTGAAACCCGCCCCCTCGCTGATCCGGATGAGGAGGTCCTTGCCTTTCTGGGCACTCATGGGGTCGCTCCTTGAAGCAGGTTTCGCAAAGGTGGTCGCCGGTTCTGCGCAACAAAACCTGCGTCGTTTCAAAGACGCGAACCCGCTCAGGAGGTCGGCAGCCGCTCGGTGACGGCCTGGAGGGTGAGGGTGGCGCGGGTCTCGCCGCTGCGCTCGTCACGCTGGGACGACAGCGCCTCGACCCTCAGGAGCGAGAGGGCATGGCCGGCGGGTGCCAGGAGCGCCTCGTGCAGGAGCGCGGCGGCGCGGCCGGCGGCCTCGATGGCGCTGCGGCCGGAACCGGGCTTCCCGAACAGGATCAGCCCGAGGCGATGGGTATGGCGGAGCGCGCCGTCGACGGAATCGTCGCGCATCTCCGAGGGGCCGAACAGGGCGTAGACCGGCGCGGCGCCGCGCGGCGGCTCGTCGTGGATGCGGACATGGCCGCCCATCAGCCGGCCGAGTTCGGCATCCTCGCCGAGGGCGGCGAGGATGGCCGCCCGTAGCGCCAGGAGCGGATTGGCGGGAAGGGACAGGGCCTCGCTCATGACGTCGCCCCCGCTCCGGCCTCGATCAGTTCCTCGACCTCGCAGACGAGGTCGCGCCCGCGCCCGTCGGGGTCTCCCGCCGCGCGGATCGCGAAGCGGCGCGGGCCGGAGACGAGCCGCATGGACGGCGTCACGTCGGCCCGGTAGGCGATGCGGATGCGATGGGTCGCCACCGCATCCGAGCGGCCGCCGCGCGCACGCTCGGACTGGCCCGTCCCGTCGAGGGTCCCCCACAGGAGCGGGCCGGCGACGTAGCGGCGCAGATACCCGCCGAACCCGTCCGGGTCGTCGACGAAGCGTTCGAGCACGTAGCGGCGGCGCCGCGCGCCGATGGGCGGGTGCGTCATGGCGGAGCTCCGGGGATCGAGGATCAAAGGCGGATCCGGCGGTGCGGCGCGATCAGCGCCTCCACCACCGGCGGAAGGGCGACGGGCAGGTCGCCGCGATGCTCGAATCCATGGGCCGCGAGGAGCCGGATCGCCTGGGCGAGTCCCGGCGGCACGGGCGGACCCGCGCCGCCATGGCCGGCATCGACCTCGATGAGGGCCGCCGCCTGGGAGAGGGAGGGAAGGGCGGGCGAGACGACGAGCGCCGGCGCCTCGACGGTATCCGGGCCGAGCCGGACGAGGCCGGAATCGAAGGCGGTCACGACGCCCGTCGCATCCACCGAGCCGGCACTCGCCAGGGCGACGACGGGGCTCAGCGGCAGGGGCACGACGGAGTCCGCGGGCCAGGCGGTGAGCATCAGCCGATAGCGCCCGGGCGCCAGGACGCGCCGCGTCGCCAGCTCGACCATGGCGCGGGCCGAGGCGATCAGGCTCTCCACCAGCGCGTCCTCGTCGGTATTGTCGGGGTCGAGCCGCAGGTGGCGGCGCATGTCGGCCAGGCTGACCGGCTCGACGATGGCGGCGTCGACGCGTATCGGGATCATCGTCGTCTCCGGGTGGGGAGGTGGAGAGGAACAGGCGGAATGGCTCTCGACGGACGTTCGACCGGGCTGGCGCTGATGCTCGGGCTCGCCGCCGCGCCCGCCTGCGCCGTGGTCGGCGGGCGCGACGCGCCGGAATCGGCCGCCTCGGCCGTGATGGTGCTGTCGTCGAATGGCGGCGTGTGCAGCGGGATCGTCGTGGCGCAGGACGCGGTGCTGACGGCGGCCCATTGCGTGGCGGGCGGCGCGCGCAAGGCGGGGACCGAGCACCGGGTGCATTTCCGCGACGAGGCCGGTCAGCCGGTGCTGCTCGACCTCGCATCGCGCGCCATCCATCCCGGCTACGATGCCGGCGCCATCGCCGGCCGCCGGCGTTCCATCGATCTGGCCCTCGTCCGCACCGCGACGCCGCTGCCCGCCCGCTTCCGGCCGACCCCGTTGAGCGATGCGATGCCGCGCGCCGGCGAGACCCTGATTCTCGCCGGCTACGGTGTGTCGAAGCCCGGCGAGGCGCGCAGCACCGGCACCTTCCGCAGCGCCACGCTGCCGGTGGTCGAGCCTTACGGACAGAGCCGGGTTCTCGTGTGGATGAAGCCGTCCGGCGGAAAGTCCGGCGAGGTGTCAGGTGCTTGCCAGGGCGATTCCGGCGGGCCGATCTCGGCCGCACCCGGCACCGTGCCGCTCGCCGTCTCCGCGTGGGTCGGAAGCGGCGCCTGTACCGGCATCTCGCAGGGCATCCTGCTCGGACCGCAGCGCGACTGGATCGACCGGACGCTCGCGGGCTGGGGGATCTCGGCCCGCTGGTCGGCCCCGTGACGCGGCGACGGAACCCGGAGCTTGGCCGGGTCATTGCCTTAGGCTAGGTTCGATTTTAGGGACGTCCGGGGTTCAGGCCGGGCGCGGGAGAGACACGATGTTCGCGACCGCGCTCCGCAGGGCCGTCGTCACGGCTTTGGTCGGACTGATTCCGGCGCCGGCGCTGGCCGTCATCAACGGCGAAGTCTCGCGCGATCCCAACGGCCTGCGCGCCTCGGTGGTCCGCATCGAGAGCACCCAGGGCGAGATCTGCTCGGGCACGCTCATCGGTCCCGATCTCGTCCTCACCGCCGCCCATTGCGTGATGCATCAGGCCGGTTACAGCGTGATCGCCGTCGACCGCTCGTTCCGCCAGCGCCGCATCCTCGCCATCGCGGCGTCGATGCATCCCGATTTCGTGCCCGGCACCACGCCCGAGGACCAGCCGGGCATCGACCTCGCCCTGATCAAGCTGTCCGAGCCCCTGGGCGCCGACTTCCAGCCCCTCGACCCGCGCGGCGGCGGCACCATCGGCACCGGAGAGGCGGTGGACATCGCCGGCTTCGGCGTGGTGGCCGAGAACCGCCGCAACACCGCCCGCACCCTGCGCCAGGCGCATCTGGTTTCCATCGGCTCGCTCCAGGTGGCCAACACCGTCACGGTGGTGACCGACCGGCGCAAGCTCGCGGAGACGGCGGGCGCCGGCGCCTGCCTCGGCGATTCCGGCGGGCCGATCCTGCGCGGCGGCCCCGGCGGCTACCAGATCGTCGGCGTGGTCAGCTGGTCGAGCGGGGCCATGCGCCAGGACAAGCGCGCCCGCACCGCCTGCGGCGGCTTCACGGCGGTGACGCCCATCGGCGAGCATGCGAGCTGGATCACGTCGCGCGCCGCCGAGATGGCACAGCTCCAGTCGGGCGACGCCACCGGCGGCTTCCGCCGCTCCAACCGGTCCGACTGGATGGCGCGGCCGGGACGGCGCTGAGGCGCCGCATCCGACCGACGCGCCCCTACTCGTAGGCGACGGCGGGGCCCGTCACCTGAACCTCGACATCGAAGTCGCGGAAATGATGGGGTAGCTCCCGGGCCGCGGCCGGGGAGTGCGCGAAGACCTTCATGGTCCAGTCGTCGCCGTTCTGGTTCACGCCCAACCCCACGGAGCAATCGACCCGGCCCGTGATGTACTCGGCCACGAAGGCTTCCTTGGCCGCCACGGCAGCCGGCTGGGACGCTAGCAGTTTGTCACGCGAGGCAACCATGTCACGCTCCTGCGTCAGGGGTGTAGACTTCGAGGTCGAGGGCATCCAGCACAGTTCGGCCATGCTCGTCGTCCCAAAAAATCAACCTGAGATTTATTTCTAGGGCAATCGTGCGAACTGAGAAGGCCTTCCTCCCTGAACGGGCACAGCGATGCGTTGAAATCCAGGAGTTGTACCCTGAAATCCACAACCGGTGGTGGGCCTCGCCATACGTCAGGTTCTGCGCCGGTGCGGGGAGCCGCCCCCGGGACGGAGTCCCGGAGGCGATCGCATCTCACGCGAATTTCAGCAGCTTGATCGCGTCGAAATCCTGCACGCCGCCGCCCACGCGCTTGGTCGTGTAGAACAGCACGTAGGGCTTGGCGGAATAGGGGTCGCGCAGGACCCGCAGGCCGGCACGGTCCACGATCAGGTAGCCGCGCTTGAAGTCGCCGAAGGCGATCGAGAGGCTGCTGGCCGCCGCATCCGGCATCGCCTCGGCCTCCGCCACGGGGAAGCCGAGCAGGGTCGCGACCCGGTCGGCCGAGAGCGGCGGCTGCCACAGGTAGTTGCCGTCGGCGTCCTTCATCTTGCGGATCGTGCTCTGGACCTTGCGGTTCATCACGAAGCTGGCGTTCTGGCGGTAGCCGGCGCGCAACGCATAGACGAGGTCGAACAGCACGTCCGACGGGTTGGCGGTGGGGAAGGCCCCGGCCGCACCGGTGCCGACGAAGCCGAGCTTGCCCGGCACCCAGGCCGAATTCGCCACATTGTCCACGGCGAGGAAGCCGCGCGGGCGGCTGATGCCGTTGCCGGTGACGAAAGCCACGCTCTCCTGCTCGGCGAAGGCGGTCTCGACCTCGTCGGCGAGCCAGGCATCGATATCGACGATGGCATCGTCGAGGAGCGTCTGGGTCGCCGCCGGCATGGCGTAGAGTTCCATGGCCGGGAAGCTCAGCTCGGAAAGGGCCGGTGCGTCGGTCTGGGGCCGCGCCGCGGTCTCGGCGACCCAGCCCGAGACGGCATCGGTGGTGGAGACGGCGCGCTTGTAGAGCCCGCCGGAGATGGTGCGCACGGTGGCGAGCGCCCGGATCGGCGAGAGGTTGGCGAGGCGCCGCAGCACGTCGCGTTCCACCGTCTGCGGCACGAGATAGCCGCCATCGGGGCCCGAGCCGGCCGAGAGCGCCTTCTCCTCCAGGCGCTTGAGGCCGCCGCTCTCCCCGGCGCGGACATAGAGGTCGAAGGCGGCCTTGTGCTCGACGGAAGCCGGGTCCGGACGAGCCGGCCCGTCCCCGCCCAGGGGAGGACGGCGCCCGTCGAGGGTCAGCCGGTCGAGGCGGTGTCGGGCGCTGTCGAGGGCCGCATCGATGCGGGCGAGCTTCTCCTCGGTGAGGACGTCGCCCGGGCGGCGGCCCTCCAATTCGGCGAGGCGGCTGTCGTTGGTCTCCTTGAAGGCCTCGAAGGCGCGGGAGAGTTCGCCCATGGCCGCGCCCACCTCGGCGTCGGAGGCGGGGCGCGCCGCCTTGTTCTCGAGGGGGAAGGTCGGGTCGGCCTTGGTCTCCGGGGCGGCGGAAGCGGCGGTCTGCGAAAGCTGGAGCATCATGCGAACCTCTTGGGTGGGACGGAGGAGGAAAGGGCAGCGACCGTCCGCGCGACGACCGGCCGGGCGGAGGGCGAGCCACGCGGGGCGAGCCGGCGGGCGAAGGCGCGCAGCTCCATGGCGAGCGGCGCCGCCGGCCCCTCCGGCACCGCGGCGCGCGCCCCGGGCAGGAGGGGAAAGGTGACGAGGGAGATCTCCCACAGGTCGATCGCCAGGAGGCGGCGCAGGCCCCCGCGCTGAGGGCTCGACCGCAGGGTGCGAAAGCCGATGGACAGCCCGTCGAGGCCGCCCTCGCGCATCAGCGCGTCGACCTCGCGCCCGCGCTGGACGGCGAGGTTGATCACCCCCTCGACGCGCAGGCCGCGCGCATCCTCCCGCAGGGAGAGCCAGCGCCCGATCGGCTCGGCCGGATCGTGCTGGAACAGCATCCGCACGCCGGCGGCCCCGCGCTGCCCGAGGCTCGCCGCGAAGGCTCCCGCCGACACCACGTCGTTGCCGAGATCGGCCACGCCGAACAGGCTGGCATAGCCGGTGAAATGGCCGTCCATGGCGGGCTCCGGATCGAGGGGGATGACGGGTGGAACGCAGTGGGATCATCTCCTCGAGACGAGGCTATCCCTGGATTCCCGCATGCCGCTCCACATCGAGGACGATGAGACGGCGGGGCTCGTGGCAAAGCTTGCGAAAGCGACCGGCGTGACCAAGTCCGAGGCCGTGCGCCGGGCCGTCACGGCCGAACTTGGCCGGCTGAGCCCACCGGTGCCGCTGCGCGAACGCCTCGCCGCCTTGCGTGCCCGCCATCCGCTGCCGAAGCCCACGGGGCAGGCCGCCGACAAGGCTTTCTTCGACGAGTTGAGCGGGGAATGACTCTCTTCGTCGATGCCTCCGCCCTGATCGCGCTCATCGCCGGCGAGGCGGAGGCCGATACCCTCGCGGATGTCCTGGAGGACGATCCGGACAGAGTGTGTTCGGCGCTATCGCTCTGGGAAACCATCGCCGGCCTCGTGCGCAGCTACGCCTTCACCGTCGAGGCAGCCCGCGAACAGGTGCGCCTCACCTGCGAGGAAGCGAACATCCGGCTCGTTCCGATTGCCGGGCGCGAGTTCGAACTCGCCGCCGAAGCCTATGAGCGCTTCGGCGAAGGCCGGCATCCGGCGGCCCTCAACATGGGCGATTGCCACGCCTATGCCTGCGCGAAAGCACAGGGTGCGGCCCTGCTGTCCAAGGGAGACGATTTTATCCTCACGGACATCGTTCGGGCGAAACGCTCCTAACGACCCACCGCCTCGCGCTCCTCCGCCGCGATGGCTGCGATGGCCACACATCTCGCGGGCCGCGCGGGTCCCCTCTCCTGGAAGGAGAGGGAGCACGTCGCGCCATGCATCAGCGACGGAGGATGTCTCGTCACCCGCGAAGCGGCACTCGATCTGCAGCATGCGGGTCAGGATGATCGACCAATATTGCGAATACGTATCGAGCTTTCGCTTCTCTATTCACAGGGCAAAGACAATATTCGCGTCCGGCTCGATGCGAATCACGAAGTGGGGACTGGCATGCGCCTGACAAATAAGCTGCGCGGCACGGCTGTCCGGCTGTCCGGCTGTCCGGCTGTCCGGCTGTCCGGCTGTCCTGCTGTCCTGCTGTGCCTGATTCTGCCGACCGTCGCATCGGCCGCCGATCCGACCGCGGAAGCCCAGGCCGCGGCGTCCCGCTGAGACCAGACCTACAATTCCGGCGACATGGATGGCCTCAAGGGGCTCTACGCGACCGATGCCATGGTGATCCCGAAGGGGGCCGCCGTGTCCGGCGCCGAGGGGATCGGCGCGTTCTTCGCCGGGCTGAAGGCGAAGGGGTTCGACGACCCCGAGATCCAGGTGAAGTCGGCGCAGATGAAGGGCGACCTGCTCCTCGTCACCGGCCGCTGGGCCATGAACGGCCCCGGCGAGGGCGGCGCGAAGAAGGCCTTCGAAGGCAACTGGGTCAACGTGCTGGAGCGGCAGGGCGACGGCTGGCGCACCGTCCTGCACAGCTGGAACTGATCAGGCCGGCGTGGCCGCCCCGTAGCCCACCGCCTCGCGCTTCTCCGCCTCGGTGAGGAAATCCGCCGCCTGCACCCGGCGCCAGAGCGATTCCCGCTCCGGTGCCAGCGCCTCGATCGCGTCGAGATCGGGTTCCAGCCGGGCGGGGCCGAAGGCGGGCTCCAACCATTGCGCCAGGCTCTCGGCGGTGCGGCGCGCCAGCGGGATCACCGTCTGGCGGTAGAAGGCACGGTTGGCCTCGGCGTAGTTGGCGTGGGTGTTGTCGCCCGACAGGCCCAGCAGCAGGGGCGGGACGCCGAAGGCCAGGGCGATCTCGCGGGCGGCCGCCGCCTTGGCCTCCACGAAATCCATGTCCTTGGGCGAGAGCGAGAGCGGCTTCCAGTCGAGGCCGCCCTCCAGCAGCAGGGGCCGGCCGGCATTGGCGGCCCCCTGGTAATTGGCCTCGAGCTCGCCCTTGAGACGCGTGAACTGCGCCTCGCTCAAGGTCGCGCCGTTGGAGGTGGCGTAGACCAGTGCGCCGGAGGGCCGCGCGGCATTGTCGAGGAGCGCCTTGTTCCAGGCCCCGGCGGCATTGTGGATGTCGAGCGCCACGGCCGCCGCCTCCATCGGCGAGAGGCCGTAATGGTCGTCCGCCGGGTGGAACAGGGTGAGATGCAGGATCGGCGGCACGCCCTCGCGGAGCTGGTCGTGGCGCAGGGTGCGTCCGCCCACGTTATAGTCGTAGGCGATGGGCCAGCCGTCGGGGCCGGGCACCACCCGCATCCGGTCCGGGCGCAGGGCGTGCAGCTCGCGCGGGGTGCCGTCGAGGCTCACCGCTTCGAGATAGGCGTTCCCCGAGACCATGAGATGGCCGTACAGCGTCTCCAGCAGGCGCGCGCCGCCCTCGCGGGCATTGGGCCGGGCGAGGAGGGCCGTGAGCGGATGCGGCTCCGGCCGGTCCGTCAGCACCAGCGGCAGGGAGGCCGCGGCCTCCGCCACCAGCCGCACCGCCCGGTGGACGATGGCGTTGCGCTGGAAGCCCTCGCGGGCCAGCGCCCCGAAATCCCGCGCCGTCCAGACCGCCCGGCCCTCGCCGTAGAAGGCGAGGCCGATGCCGGAGACCGGAGCCGCCTTGGTGCCGGGCACGGAGAAGGTGGCCCGCGCGAGGCGGGTGAGAAGGTTCGGCATGGACAAGGCGCCCTCACTCAGAATTGCATCGCGTATTTAGAGTTGCATCGTTCCCGAAATGCGGCGACGCTCACCGACGCCCGAAGGCCTTGAGGGACCTGTCGGAGCTTGAGCGGCGATCTCGGGGAGGCGGAATCATGAGCAAGGGGCGCGGATCGAAGTCACGATCACAGGGCGGGCAATCCAGATCCGCGGGACCCGGTATTCAGCCGATCGTGTCCTCCCATCCCATGGCCGGGTCGATCGAGCGTTTGACGGGCCGTTACCTGATCTTGCTCGGGTCCGATGAAGCGAACGCCGCGCAGAGCCATCTCAACGACATGGCCGGGCTCAAGCTCCAGAGCATCGGAGGTTCCGAAGCTCTTCAGATCGACGAGATTTCCATCGCTGAGGGCGAGGGGATCGTCTTTCACGAACTCGGAGTCGCCGTCGTCAACTCACCGCCGGATCAGATCGCCGCCGTCAATTCCGCCGTCGCGCAATCGTCGGCCCTGCATCTGATGGAGCCCGAGCGCTACGTCCACACCTATGGAACCGTGGATCTGGATTACCTTCGCGGGTATCGCGATGCCGTCAATCACCTCTACGACACGATGACGGGCGCCGAGCCGGGCGGCGGCGGCCTCGGCACCCGGATGCAGGACATCGCCTATGACGAAAGTCAGTTGTCCTGGGGGTTGCAGGCGACACGCGTCCCCGACAGCCGCTTCACGGGACGCGGCATCAAGATCGCCGTCCTCGATACGGGGCTCGACCTGACCCATCCGGATTTCACCGGCCGGACCATCGTTTCGCAGTCCTTCATCGCCGGCCAGGGAGTTCAGGACGGCAACGGCCACGGGACCCATTGCTGCGGACTGGCGGTCGGTGCGCGCAGGCCCCAACACCTGCCACGCTATGGCATCGCCTACGATGCCGACCTCTATGTCGGCAAGGTTCTCGACAATAGCGGACGCGGCACGGATGCCGGCATCATCGCCGGCCTCCAATGGGCTCTGTCCCATGATTGCGAGGTCATCTCGCTGTCCCTGGGCAGCGCCGTCGAACGTGGGCAGGCCTATTCGGCGGTCTTTCAGCAGATTGCCGCGCGGGCGCTGGCCAAGGGCTCGCTGATCGTCGCGGCCGCGGGCAACGACAGCGATCGCGCCCGGGGGAAGATCAATCCCGTCAGTCATCCGGCCAATTGCCCCGACATCTTCTCCGTCGCTGCGGTGGATCGCAGTCTGAAGATTGCCTGGTTCTCGAATGCCGGTCTCAATCCTGGCGGCGGCAAGATCGACCTTGCTGCCCCGGGGATGGATGTCATGTCGAGTTGGCCCTCTCCCGACTTCTACAAGGCGCTCGACGGAACCAGCATGGCCGCGCCTCACGCGGCGGGCATTGCCGCGCTCTTCTCGGAATCCGCGCCATCGGCACGGGGTCGCTCCCTCTGGGCGTACCTGATGCAGCGGGCCAAGCCCTTGTCCGCCGACAGCAAGGATGTCGGTGCCGGCCTGATCCAGGCGCCACTCGCGTAACGGTCGGCCGAAGCCTATATTCGCACGTGTGACGAGCCCCTTCGAGACGGCGGCCCGGACACGAGGAGTAATCCGATGACTCAGGTCGCGCTGAATATGTCGGTGAGTGACCCGGATCGTTTCCAGGCCATCCTGAAGGAGGCCGAGGGGCTCGGCCTGGTCGTGCATGCGGCCTACGAAGACTTGGGCATCGTCAGCGGGTCCATCGACAGTGGCGCGGTGGCGGGTCTCAGGCGAATCTCGGGCCTGACACTGGAGCCCGACCGGACCGTCGCCGCGATGCCGTCCCCCGGCCGGGCCGCGCGCTCATAGGACACGCGCCGCTCACATCCGCCTGATCCGGGGCTCCGACCTCTGCCCCAGCATCAGGTGGGTGAGCGCCCAGACCAGGGCGTCGAGGCGGTCGGGCGAGGCGCCGCTGGAGAGGCCGTCCGGGCCGAAATCGCAGAGCTCGTCCTCGAGCGCCGGCAGGCTGCCCACATGGTGGATGCGGCCCTGGGCGTAGAGGATCGAGACCGGCTCGGCCCGGAGATACTTGCCCCGCGTCGCCCGCACCGGAACCACCGGCACCGAGGCATCCACCTCGGCGATGACGGCGATGGCCATCTCGCCGCCCTGGTTGACCTCGACCACGAGGCTGTCCGCCTCCAGGCGGTGGTAGAGGGCCAGAGCCGCGCCGGCCCAGGCCTGCGGGCTCGCCCGACTCAGGGTGGCGTCGGCGATGACGTAGGCGTGCCCGTTGGAGCCGAGCCCCACGGCGACGATCCCGCAGGCATCGGCCCCCGCCTTCGAGGAGGCCGGCGGGTCCACGGCGACGACGATGCGGCCGAAATCCGGCGCCCGGTCGATGCGCGCGGCCTCGATTCCCTCCCGCGTCCACAGGGCGTCGGGACGGTCCTCGATCAGCTCGCCGTCGAGTTCCTGGCGCCCGAGCCGGGTGCCGGCATAGCGGCCCACCACCGTGTCGAGGAAGGACGGCGCCAGGTTGGCCGCATTGTCGGCGGTGCGCGAGCGGCTCACCACCGTGAGCGGGTCGGCGAGGATGCGGCGGATCAGCGGGATCGGCCGGGGCGTCGTGGTGACGAGGTTGCGCGGCCGGTCGCCGAGGCGCAGGCCGAACTGGATCATGTCGTAGGCGGCGTCCGGCCGGCGCCATTTGGCGATCTCGTCGGACCAGGCGGCACCGAATTGCGGACCGCGCAGGGTGTCGGGCTCCTCGGCCGAGAAGGCCATCGCCACGGCGCCGTTGTCCCATTCCAGCCGGCGCCGCGAGGGCGCCCAATGCGGCCGCGGCCCCGCCAGCGACAGCAGGCCGGACGGCCCCTCGATCATCACGTCGCGCACGTCGGCATAGGTCTCGCCGACGAGGGCGATGCGGCCCACCGCCTGGGTGCAGAAAGCCGGGTCGCCATTGGCCAGGGCCCGCACCCATTCGGCCCCGGTGCGGGTCTTGCCCGAGCCGCGCCCGCCGATCACCGCCCAGGTGGTCCAGTCACCCTGCGACGGGCAGGGCGGGAGCTGGTCGGTCCGGGCGTTATGGAGCCAGTCCGAGGCCAGCGCGCGGATCAGGTTCGGCGGCAGGCTCGCCAGGAAGCCCGGCATCCGGCCGCTCGCCGAGGCATGCCGCATAGCGCGCCGCGATTGCCGCGCGCAGGGCGGGCAGGGCGTCGGACCCGTCGTCGCCCTCGTCGTCGTCGTCTTCGTCGTCATCGGCCGGGAAGCGGGACGCGTCATCGATCCACTCCCGTTCATCGCTCGCGAGGTCGTCGAGCAGCCGCTTCAGGCCGCCGAGATCGCGCAGCACCTTCGCCGAATCCAGCGCGGGCGGCGCGTCGCCGGCCAGGGCCGCGTCGAACCGCGCGATCTGGCGGCCGATATGCTCGCGCAACGCCGAGTCCAGCTCCTCGCCCGACAGCGGGGCCGGTGGAAGAGACTCGTCCGGCGCCGAAGGCCTGCCCGGGCGCGCCCGCGGCTTGTCGCCGAAACCGCAGGCGCGGAACAGGGCCGAGGCGCCGCTGACGGTGCCGCCCAGCGCCACGGCGAGCGTGCCGGCCGCGACCTCGGGCATCGCGTAGAGCCGCGCCACGGCCATCCGCCTCGCGGGCCCCCAGCTCCTCGGATCGAGCCGACGCTTCGAGTCCCTCGCGGTCTGGCGCCAGCCGTACCGGCGGTTCCAGTCGCTGATCGTCCTCGAGGTGACGCCCGTCCGGGCCGCGACCTCGATGCCGGTCATCGTCGTCTCCCGCATCAGCTTGGCGGCGATCCTGATGGTCTCGGCGGGGCGGCCCATCTCTCGTCCCCTCTCGTCACACTTCTTGAGCGTTCCTCATTGGTACCCCAGGAGCGTCACGCTTGCAAGCATAAATTCCTATCATCAGGATTTTATCATATCGCGGGTTCAGGGAAACGGCCACGTTCGAACCGAGCGCGGGCGCGCTCGCCAAGGCGCTCGGCCTGCCCCGATCGCGCATCGCGCGCACCGTGAAGGAGGAGATCGGCATCGGCACCGACACGGCCCTCCGGCCGGCCCGCTCCTTCGGCACGTCGCACCCACTCTGGCTCGACCTCCAGGCCGAGGTCGAGAGCGAAACCCTGCTTGCGAAGATCGACCCGGAGCTGGATTGAATCGAACCGCTGGCGGATGTCGCCGCCTGAGGGCAAATGTGACGGTCTAGGCTCCACCTTGAAGGTCTGCGTTGGGTGGGTTGTGACGGTCGGCCTTTGATCGAGAGTTGAAAGAAGCAGGCGCAGCCGTCGCGCCCGCTCACGACGTCTTTGCGAACGCAATGCGTTGGTTCGCTGGATGCCTGATCATTTTGGATGAGTGAGATCGGACGGAAACCACCAGGATTGAGGTGCATCTTAAGCTATGCCTCTCCGATAGTTATTGCAGCGTAAACGGTAGTCAATTTAAATCCGATTTAAAACTACCAAGCAATATCTATATTGTGTATTTTTGCAGTTAATTGCTAATGCGCATGATGTACATCTGTGATATTTTGATATAATTCCATTAAACTAAAATAATTCCTGAAGTTAAATCTTCGCATCAATATGAGCTAAAATTCATTACAAAATCTTCAGTGTGTCGGAAAAGACGCTTTACGAATGTTGATGTCTGCGGAACTATTGCTCTGAGCAAGGAGGCGAAAATGACGCAGTTGCCGCAGGATCGCTACCCAGATCGAGTCGACCCGGACTATGATTCGGATGACAAGAAGGACCGTAGGCGAGACGAGAAGCCTGATGCGGATCGGGAAGACGAAGAGAAACGCAAGGACGATAAGCGTGAAAGAATGCCACCCGGTGGGCCTCGACCAGATCGATATCCAGATTAAATACTTGAACACAGTTTTATTTTTATCCAGCTAACTTCAGCGATTTGTGTAAATCAGTGATGTAAAATAGCGCATAGGTGACCCGTGAAAGTCCGATCTCTAGCGGCAATGTTAGTGCTTATCTGTTTTCAAGTGGGATGCACTGGCATCGGGGTGGTTGGAATTGTCGCCGAACGACAGGAGTATAATGAAGCCGTGAATTATACGTCTGCGCAGCAGACGCTGATTAACCTAGTTCGTGTCTACAATCGCGAGAACCCTACTTTTTTGAGTGTGGCAGACATCACCAGCAACAAAAGTATATCGGCGAGTCTAAATGGGGGGTCTAGTAACCTGGGAGCTCTGCTCCCGATCGGCGCATTAACAAGCATGGTTAGCGTGAATGAACAGCCTGTTGTCAAATATTCAACAACCACAGGCTTCGAGTTAATTAGGCAAATATCTACACCAATATCGATAAACAGCATATTCCAGCTATCTAGCTCCAACGCGCCGATGCTGCCGCTCTTAATACTAACATTGAATCGGTTCACACCCGAATTTGGAGACTATTTTAGAGCTATAACGATGTTGAACTCTCTCGATACACTCGGAGCCATTACGATCCAGCAAGTCGGCCTTGATGTAGTATCGGTGCGGTATAATCCTTCAGGAATGGTGAGTAGGCCGGTAGCCGGTAATGCAGAAGACGCCCTTATTCTGTGCTACAGAGCAGAATCTTATGCGACACTGGCTCGTCATTTGTGGTCGCAGCTCACTGCGATATTTAAGCAGGGTAATAGTAAAGAAATTCTCTTGATTACGAGTCCGACAAAATCTAGAGAAACATATATTCTTCCTAGGTCGGCACAAGGAGCGTTAAGCGTTAGTGGCAACGATCACGACATTGCCTTCTTGCCGAGCGAAGAGATTGATCGCGTCATCAATGAAAATCGGCATCAGGGAAGCTGCTTGCAGGATTTTTACTTCCTTGGACGTGATGAACTAAGTGCGCCGGATGCATGGCAGATTTATTATAAGTCGATCTTATCGACAGCGTCAGCAAGTATGATACAATACGATTTCAGGCGAGTTGCAAGTCAGCGAGCTCTGATTCTAGTGCAAACATCTAGCGCTCCCCTTTCAAATGCTTTCGTTAGCTACGAACGACGCGGAGTCTGGTATTCGATAAGAGACGACGATGTTATTTCTAAGCGAAATTTCTCCCTACTTTCTACAATTACTATAATACAAGCTCTTCCAGCCGCACCTCCTACTCCTACAGTTACATCCATTCAGTTAAGGAATTAGTTGCTACGGCATGCTTCTGTGGTTGGCTGAACGGCAGTAAGAGTTGTGACGAGGAGAGTTCTCTTCTGAATTGCCATCGACCTTGGCTTTCCGCCCCAAGCCGATTGCGAGTAGCTGCTGCCCTATGACCACTTTTAGGAAATCCTTATGACATTTCTCGCAGCTGACATCGGTCGACACCGAGTGGTTCGCTCTACGGCCAGGTGAGAAAAGCAGAAACCAAATCATCAAGGAAAAAGATGATGAACTACTATAAGTAAGAAAAACGAAGTAATCATCAGGGCGACCAGCCCGATCGTGAGGTAGCTTCGCGTTGCCTCTATGAGGGGGATGTCGTTCTCATCGATCTTGAAAAAGCGAGCCTCGTCTCGTGATACGGTGATTGAGCGACCGAATACCCCGAAGCCGTAAGGGTATCTGCCCTGCAATTTTCGACGAACGCGCCGATAAAGTGCTATTGCCAGGGCATTGCCGGCCAAAAAACAGAGAACTACGACGGCGAGCGGTGCAAGTCCTCTCATGCGCACGACCTCATGACCACGACGATATCGTAATCCAGAGGTCCCGTTCACCCAAGATCCGCCGAGGATGAGCCTTCGCCATTCACGAGAGGGCGAGTTTAGGTCCGCTTTCTGGCAACGCCGATGGAAGCTCGGGCGTCTCGGTCGGGTCGAAAGCCCCCCGCGCCAGAAACACTCACCGCCAGCGTCCGACCCGCGCAATCCCGTTCAAACGATCCCGCTCTCCTCCGCCGGCCAAGGCCTCCCCAGCCGCTCGGCGACCCTGGCCGGGTCGTGCCCCACGGCGGCCACGGCCGCCTCGACGTCTTCGATGGGGGTCTGGAAGGTGCGGGCCCAATAGGCCTTGTCCCTCGGTTCGGTCAGGGCGACCGTGCCGGGTGCCTCGGGGCGGGAATCGGGCATGGAATCTGTCGCGCTCATCGGCGGGCTTCCTCGGCTTCGGTGCCGGGGCGGTCGCTCGGCTCGTCGGGCGTTTCCCGGACCTGGCCGGTCACCGTGTCCTTCGGGCCGGTGGCGGCGCTCTCGGATTCCGGAGTCTTCGGCGGTCCCGCGTTCTTCGAGACTTGGCCGTTCCTCGAGACTTGGCCGTTCCGCTGGTCGTCGGTCGACGAGGCCGGATCCTCGTTCGCCTTGGTGTTCTCGGACATGCGCCGCTCCCTGTTCCGCCGGGGCAACGCACGAGAATCGCGGGCGGTTCGGCTCAGTCGAGATAGCTCAGCGCCACCCCCGTCCTCGGATGGGGGAAGACCCCCATGCGGACGCCGTAGATCGCCTCCAGCCGCTCCGGCGTCACGATCTCCGCCGGCGTTCCGCGGGCGATGAGGCGTCCGCCATGCAGGGCGATGAGGTCGTCGCAGGTGGTGGCCGCCATGTTCACGTCGTGCAGCACGACGATGACGGTCAGCCCGCGCTCGCGGGACAGGTGGCGCACGAGGGCGAGCACCTCGATCTGGTGGGCGATGTCGAGGGCGGCGATCGGCTCGTCGAGGAGGAGGCAGCGCGCGTTCTGCGCCACCAGCATGGCGAGCCAGACGCGCTGGCGCTCGCCGCCCGAGAGGCTGTCCACCATGCGCTCGGCGAAGGGCGTCACCTTGGTGAGGCGCATCGCCTCGGCGATGGCCTCGCGGTCGGCCGGGCCCGTCCGGCCCAAAGCCCCGTGCCAGGGATAGCGGCCCATGGCGACGAGTTCCCGCACCAGCAGGCCGGGCGCCAGCGGCGTCGTCTGCGGCAGGTAGGCGACCTCGCGGGCGAAGGCGCGGTCCCCCAGGGTCGCGATCGGGTCGCCCCTGAACAGGATGCGGCCGGTGCTCGGGGCCTGCTGGCGGCCGAGCAGCTTGATCAGGGTCGATTTGCCCGACCCGTTATGGCCGATGAGGCCGATGACCCGGCCGGCGGGGATCGAGAGGGTCAGCGGCTGCAGCAGCACGCGGCCGGGAACCGAGAAGCCGACGCCGTCGAGGGCGTAGACCGCCTCGTCCCGCAGCCCCGGCGCGGCATCGTGGCGGGAATCCGCGTCGGCTCGGCTCAAGGACTCGGCTCGGCTCAAGGACATCGTTGGCCCGTTCGAGTCTGGAAGACAGGAAGCACGGTGGAACGCGGGCCGCGTCAGGCCCGCGCGGCCGCCCTGTGCCGGTCGGCGAGGAGCGACTGGGCGATCTCATGCCCCCGCATGACCAGGATGGACAAGAGGGTATCGCTCAGGCCGTGGGTCGGCTCGCTGAAACCCTGGAGGTAGATGGCCGGCTCGAAGCCGGGGCGGGTGGCGAGGCGATAGTCGCGCCCGATGGCGCCGTCGGTCAGATGCGGGGCCAGCGCCGGCATGATCGTGTCGAGGTGGTCGCGGCGATAGCCGGTCGCCAGGATCACGGCATCGTAGGGCTCCTGCGCGGTGAGGCCGGTGGCGCCGTCCAGGGTTTCGAGGACGATCCCCTCGGCCCCCTCCGCGGCCCCGACCACGGTGGTCCGCGGCCTCAGGGCATGGCGATGCTCGCCGCAGACCTTCTGCTGGTAGAGGATGTCGAAGATCCGCGTCAGCAGGTCGGTGTCGATCACCGAATAGTTGGTGCCGCGGAACTCGTCGATGATCGCCCGGCGATGGGGCTCGGGCTGGCCGTAGACGAAATCGGTGAAGTCCGGGTTGAAGATCTCGTTGACGAAGGGGCTGTCGTCGGCGGGCTTCAGCGCCTGCCCGCGGAAGATCATCGCGATGTCGGCGGCGGGGATGCGGCTCTGGAGGTCGAGGAAGAGCTCGGCCGCGGTCTGGCCGGCGCCGATGACGGCGATGCGCGGACGGCGCGCGGCGCCCTCCGGCAGCGGCACGTCGCCGATCCGCGCCAGGTAGCGCGAGGAGTGGAACATCCTGGCGCTGCCCTGCAGGTCCTCGAAGACCGGCAGGATGCGCGGCTCGCCGCCGGTGGCGAGGATGACGGCGCGGGTCCGCCTCGTCCGCTCGCGGCCATCCGCCTTTCGCGAATGGACCAGCAGGTGGCGGATGCCGTCGCCGCGCCCCTCCGGCTCGACGGCGAGCACCGCCTCCCCGTAATCGCAGCGATCGGCGAAATGCCCGGCGACCCAGCGTAGATAGGCGTTGAACTCGATCCGGCTCGGGAAGAACGACTTGCGGTTGATGTAGTCGATCAGCCGCCCATGGACGTGGAGATAATTGACGAAGGTGTAGGGGCTCGTCGGGTCGCGCAGGGTCACGAGGTCCTTCAGGAACGAGATCTGCATTCCGCTATCCGGCAGGAGCATCCCGCCGTGCCACAGGAACTCGCCCTGGCGCTCCAGGAAGCGCACCCGCGGCTGATGGCCCCGCCGCCGGCCGGCCTCGTCGAGGGCGATGGCGAGCGACAGGTTCGACGGCCCGAAGCCGACACCGAGCGCATCGTAGACCGGCGCGCCGTCATCCTCCCCGCGCCCGCCTCCCTCGTCCCGGAAGCTGCCGCGCAAAAGGAAGGAGGTGTCCGAGGGGTCGTAGGATTCCGTCATCACCGAACCTCCATTCCTGCACCGAACGGCCTCGCGATCGGGGAAAACCGGCACTGCGATCCGCCGAATTCTGCCGGCGGCCGATACGGGCCTTCAGGCGAGAGGACGTTCGGGCGGGGGAGGGATTTAGGACCGGCCCGGAAAAATTGTGCGCCGCCGCTTAAATTTCCGCGGGCCGGCACCGTCTTGGGCTTCGACACGATCCATTCGCGGAGCACGGCGCCATGGCACTCGACGACAGCGAAGCGACGTTCCTCGTCGTGATCAACGGCGAGGAGCAATACTCGGTCTGGCCGGCCCATCGTCCGGTGCCAAACGGTTGGAAAGACGCGGGTTTTTCCGGCACCCGCGCGGCCTGCCTCGCCCATGTCGAGACGGTCTGGACCGACATGCGGCCGCTCAGCCTGCGCCGCGCCCTCGACGGCGACGCCCGGGCCTGAACCGCCCGCCCTCCGTTTCGATGACCACATCAGGACACATGATGACCGACGGTCTCCTGCGCGCGCCGCTGGCGGTCCCGCCCGCCGTGGATCTCGTCAGCCACCTGCGCTGGCTCGCGGAGAACCACGGCGCCGTCCCGGCGCTTCGTTTCCTCGACGATCCGCGCCTCGGCGAAGTCACTGTCACCTATGCGGAAATCGACGCCCGAGCCCGGGCGATCGCCGCGCGCCTGCGGGAATCGGCGAGCCCCGGCGACCGGGTCTGCCTGCTGCTCGACACCGGGCTCGACTACGTCGCGGGCTTCTTCGGCTGCCTCTATGCTGGCCTCGTCGCCGTCCCGCTCTTCCCGCCGGAGCCCCGCCGCGCCCAGCATCAGGCGCGCATCGCCGCCATCATCGGCGATGCCGAGCCGGCGGCGATCCTCGTCCATCACGGCGACGCCGAATCCGTTCAGGACATGCTCGCCGCCTCGGGATCTCCGAGCACGATCGTGCCGGTCGAGGAGATCGCGGCGGACGATGTCCCCTGGTCAGTGACGGCGCCATCGCCGGAAACCATCGCCTTCCTGCAATATACATCCGGTTCCACAGCCCTGCCGAAGGGCGTGATCGTCAGCCACGCCAACCTCGTCGCCAACGAGCACCTCATCCGGATCGGGTTCGGGTTTCGCCCCGATGACGTGATGGTGAGCTGGCTCCCGCTCTATCACGACATGGGCCTGATCGGCGGGATGTTGCAGCCGATCTATACGGGCATCCTCGCCGTCCTGATGTCGCCCAAGCACTTCCTCGGACGCCCCGCACGCTGGCTGGAAGCCATCGCTCGTCATCGCGGGACGGTGAGCGGCGGCCCCGATTTCGCGTTCCGCCTGTGCCAGGACAGGGTCGATGCCGAGACCGTCGCCCGCCTCGACCTCTCCAGCTGGCAGATCGCCTTCTCGGGCTCCGAGATGGTTCGCGCCTCCACCATGGCCGACTTCGCCGAGCATTTCGCTCCCGCCGGCTTCGAAATCCGCGCCCTGCGCCCCTCCTACGGCCTGGCGGAGGCGACCCTGTTCCTCAGCGCCGGCGAGCGTGGCGAGGGCATGCGCTTCCTCGACCTCGATCCCACGATCCTCGCCGAAGGCCGCGCCGCCGCGGCCGAAACGGGCACCCGGCTGGTCGATTGCGGCTTCGCGCAACCGGACCATCCGATCCATATCGCCGGTCCGGACGGCACTATTCTGCCGGAGGGGAGCATCGGCGAGGTGGTGGTGTCGGGTCCCAGTCTCGCCCAGGGCTATTGGCGCAACCCGGACGCGACGGCTGCCGCCTTCGTCGAGCGGCACGGAATCCGGTGTCTGAAGACGGGCGATCTCGGCTTCCTCCACCGGGGCCGGCTCTTCCTCGTCGGCCGCGAGAAGGACCTCATCATCCTGCGCGGCCAGAACGTCTATCCGCAGGACGTCGAGCGGGTCGTGGAGCAGAGCGTCGACATCCTGCGCCAGGGACGCATCGCCGCCTTCGCCATCGAGCGCGACGGGCGCGAGGGCATCGGCGTCGCCGTGGAGATCTCGCGCACCGTCCAGAAGCTCGTCGCTCCCGAAGCCCTCGCCGCGCTGGTCTCGGAGGCGGTCGCCGGCGCCTTCCTCGAAACCGCACGGGTGGTCGTTCTCCTCAATCCCGGCGGCCTGCCGCGCACGTCGAGCGGCAAGATTCAGCGGGGTGCCGCCCGTCGCGGATGGCAAGCCAGATCCCTCGACGCCTATGCGGTGGTCGAGGACGGCCGCCGCGCCGATGCGGACGACGCCTCGAAGCCCGGCCCGACCGCACCGATGAGCGACCTCGACTCGCGCCTCGCCGCGATCTGGTCCGCCATCCTTGACCGGCAGGATATTACACGCGACAGCCACTTCTTCGCCCTCGGCGGCAACTCGATCGCCGCAATCCGGATGCTCACGGAGCTTCGGACGGTCATCGGCGTCGCAATCCCGCCGCAGATCCTGTTCGCCCATCCCCGGCTCGGCGTTTTCGCCGATGCCGTCGGGTCGGAAATCTCCGCCAGTACGCAGGCCCTCGTCATACCTGCGGCCTCACGCGGCGCGGCCCTTCCCTTGTCCCTCGTGCAGGAACGCCTCTGGTTCGAGGCCGAATTCGGCGACGATGAACGTCACCACATCGCCGGCGGGATTCATCTGCACGGGACGCTCGATCGGGACGCCCTGAAGCGCAGCCTCCATGCCCTCATTGCACGGCACGAGGCCTTTCGGACGCGTCTGCATCGCCGACCCGACGGTCGGGCCGAACAGACGATCGAAGCCGATTCCATAAATCTGCTCAGTGAGATCGACTTGACGGCCTGCGCCCCGGAAAGCCGCGACGGCCGTTTCGCGGAGCTGTCCCGCGAGGAGGCCGAGCGTCCCTTCGCTCTCGCCGGTGGCCCACTGGCACGCTTCGCCCTGGTCCGTCTCGACGAGGCTCATCATGTCCTCCTCGTGACCCTGCACCACATCGTCTCCGACGGTTGGTCCATGGGCGTGATCCTGCGTGAATGGCCGGCCCTGTACTCGGCCGAGACCGAAGGCCGGTCGGCCGATCTGGCTCCTCTCGCGATTCAGCCGGCCGATATCGCCGCATGGCAGGCGAGCGGGATGCAGGCCGATACTATGGAGGCCGATCTCTTCTGGTGGCGCGAACGCCTCGGCGACCCCGAGCCCGCCCTCTCGCTCACCGACCGGCATAGGCTCACCGGATCGTCCGATCGCGTCCTTCGGCACGGCTTCGAGATCGGCGAAGACACGAGCCGCCGTGTCGCGGAACTCGCGGGCGAGACCGGGACGTCGCCGTTCGCGATCCTGCTGAGCGCCTTCGCCCTGTTCCTGCATCGCTACGGCGAGACCCGGGACGTACGCATCGCCATGCCCGTGGCGGGTCGCCAATTGCCGGGCGTCGAACACCTCGTCGGTGCGTTCGTGAACACGCTCGTGCTGCCGTTGACCATCGATCCGGCTCAGCGTGGCCGCGAGATGGTTAGCCGGGTATGGGCATTGCTCACCGATGCCTTGGCCCATCAAGATCTGCCCTTCGAGCGGCTGGTGGACGCCCTTCAGCCGGCACGCATTCCGGGTCGCGCTCCCCTGGCCCGTGTGATGATCAGCCAGCAGCCGGCATCCCTCGGCGACCTCGGTACTGTGGCCGGCCTGAACCTGCAGGCGTTCGGCCGCGATACCGGTACCCCTGCCTACGATCTCGTGCTCGAAGTGGCGGAGCGGGACGGGCAACTCTCGGCGACCTTCGCCTATTCCGAAACTCTGTTCGATGCCGCCGCCATCGCTCGGTTCGAACAGGGCTACCTCGCCCTGCTCACCGGCCTCACCGGTGCCTCCGACTCCCGTCTTGACGGTTTACCGTTGGTGGGTCGGTCGTGTCTTTCGGCATTGTCGGCTGCGTATGGGGACGGGATGCCCCTGTCGGATGCGCTCGTGCCGGATTTGATCGGGCAGGCGGCTCTGTCCGATCCGGACGCGCCTGCGGTGATCTGCGGGGCGCGGGTCACTTCCTTCGGCGATCTCGACCGGGCGGCCAACCGCCTCGCCCATCGCCTGATCCGCGCCGGCGTCGGTCCCGAGGGCGTGGTCGGCGATGGGCGAGGCGGTTGGCCGCCCGGTCGAGATCGCCGAAGGAAGTGACCCGCGCCCCGCAGATCACCGCAGGCGCGTCCGGATCGGACAGAGCCGCCTGCCCGA
>NZ_BPQT01000054.1 GCF_022179405.1 Methylobacterium marchantiae | reverse complement strand
ATTCAGGGGTTACTGGCCCTTTGAACTAATGTTTTTGTATTTTGCGTTTTGTTACTATTCAGGGGTTAGGTAGCCCTTTGATCTACTTGATTATTTATATGCTTTATTAAAACTATGATGCTTATATATATACATTATGTCAAGCCTCCCGGTTAGCGGCGCATAGTCACACACGTCACCAGTATAAGTACTGCCACAGCGGCGAGTGTTAGCCCGCCGAATCCGCCAGCTACCCGCTGCACCCATGTCATTGCCGTGCCAGACATGTCAGGAAAAACTTGGTTGTTATGGCTCGCCCCATAAGGGACGATGTGATCCTTCGGCGGCTCACACGCTGCCATGCATGTCGTTTTGGCACTGCACACAGATACCTTGAATGCCGGGGATGCTGATGCTGTAGAGAAATGCAGGGTTATCTTGCCATCTGTTTTGATGTCCACAGCTGCCTCCTGTATGGTGGCTACGTTCGAATGAGAATGGACAGCACATTTTCCGGGTTTGTCGGTTTTGAAAGTCAGAGTCGCAATCCCGCCGAAGTCCGATGAGTGCGTGCAGACCGCCACTTGGCACTCCAGGTTTGTGACGGCAGGTGCATCAATCACGCGCGTAAACGCGGAGTCCGGGATGTCCATGGAGACTGGGATGTTGCCAACGGCGCAATTTTCTGCTCTAACTGGGTTGGTCTTGATTACGCATCCAAAGGGAGCCTTGTCATTCAGCGACGTGCCTCTCTCTTTTATCCAGTACTTAAAGCCAGAAGGGGTCTGTGTGTAAGGCACGTGAACAGTACCGGACGAAGGTCTTGACAACTTGAGGGCGGTGTTGGCATACAGGTCCTTGCTCTCTACCGTCCTGCTCTGGATGTCTCCAAACCTTCCTGGTTGTCCTGACCCGTAGGGTGGGAAGTCCAGGTTGTAGACGTCGTTCTTATAGACGACAATCTTGTTGTCGAAAGGCGTCCAGGCAGTGGAGATTGGACCAAAAGTAAACCTGCTGCCTCCGACGGTCACTGTGTGCTCCCCGTTGACGAACGCCGTTGTTGTCTGATTGAGGTTCCCGTAGCTTATTCGGATGGTGGCTTTCATTGCCGCAGTATGCGCCTTGTAGGCCGCGGCATGGTCGTGCTTGCATACGTCCGATCTGTCAACGTATGCTTCACTCAGCTGGGTGTTCTCAGTGTCGCAGAAGCAGTATGCGCCGCCCCACATAAATGGGTACACTCCTGTGTAGACCTGGCATTGATAGTCGGGGCGCTCCATGGATCTGCATTCTGATGTCCCGCAGCACTTGATATAAGGTGACGGCACGACTGTCTTGTATTCACAGGTTATGTACTCTAAGTTTAGTGTGGGTTCCAAGCTGGTTCCAAGTACCTCAAGCTGTAGGGTCATCGGGGAGAAGCCGTTCCTCTCAATGTGAGCCTTATACGGGAATCCCACCACATTCGGGATCGTTGCGGTGTGTTCGTAAGATTTTACGACGGGAGTTCCCAGGCTCACCAACACTAAAAAAGATAGCGGTTTGCAGCAGCAAAGCAGGTTCTTCAGGCAGCATACAAGTATGATTATGGCAGCGAGCGGCGTTGCAAGCTCCAGCCAAAACAGGGTTTGATTCTCATCCCATAGATACGCCATAGATTCCGCAAACGACGCGGCATGCGCTCGTGGTGCGCAGCATAGTACTCCTAGTGTTACCGGGACGACGGCTCCGGGGGTCAGGGCGTATGGGGTCAGGCACTTGCGGCGTGCAGTGGCGAACATGTAACATGACGCCAGCAGCGATAGTACGACTGCGAGACACGCGGCTGAGACAGCGACGATGGTGGCTGCTGGGTATAGCCCATAGTAATAGAGTATGATCTCGTGCGGCCACCCATGGGGTTTGCCTTCAGTTGTCAGCTGGGCCCACAAGCGCACGGGTGGGTTGTTTCCCCATCTGTACTCTATCCCATCTTCGGTCACCGGTATGGTCCGTTCGACGTATCGGTCTATCCACTCCTCATACGGACGCGGATCTGCTCCTAGACTCCGGTACGTCAACAGCGTGGGATGATCTGGATGCAGTTTCACTGTCAGTTCTCTCTTTCCGTATGTGACACCTGGTGCACGTGCAAGGGGCACCCTGCATGTGGAGTTGGTCAGAGGGAAGGGTACGTGCACTTTACCTTTGCGAGACAACTGGTCGGCTCTAGGGACAAACGAGGAGGTGTACTGCCACTTATCGTGGTTAGTCACCGCAGCGTGGCACTGTGCTATTTTGCACGAATTGATAGTCTTGTCGCTACTGGTGGTGCCCACGTTGCCACTACCACACGTGCAGTTGTATCTGATGGTTTTTCCTCCTGCTGTGATCTTTACGTTACCTGACCGCTGCGACAGCAACGTTATGTCTGGGATATCCGGTGGGGTATGCATGTAGATCTCTTCCTCCGTCGGTGCGGTAGTCAGCTGGTACGTTGTGCATGGCACTTCGATACCGAAGTGGGGCCTGACGGTGAATTTTTCTCTGCCTACTGGGGCCGGAGCGTGTTTGTACTGCACTTTGCAGGCCTGTGTGTGCGATTCTGCATCTTGGAACTGGACCTTTAGTTCGCCCCCTGGAGGGCAGTAGGCCACGATGAAGTGGCCCATCGTGCCTCGAATAGCGCACACACCGGAAGTATGCACTTGTAAAGAATCCCGGTTTGCCTCTTTCATGTCATGCCCGGCGATGTACCTGATTTTGCTGTGTTCGTGTGTTCCTCCTTTGTTGATGCCAATTTGCGCTGCGACCTGGATCTTTATCATGCCATCGGAAGCCTCATCCCTAATTTTTTCTATAGCCACCGGGCTGTAACAGAACTGCCCGTCTCCGCAGTCCGCGCAATACGCTAGGTACGGTTTCGTGGCCTTGTAGACATTGAAGTGGTCCGTCACACTGCGACGGTGGCGTGCACTGTTGTTACACGTCATCGTGGCCTCGAGCAGGTCGTAGTAGCCCGGGCGGTCCACGTTGTCCTCCAACATCCTCAGTGTCTGTTCTGGTTGTTTTTCATAGCAACAGGGTGCACATGCGGGCTCTGAGCATGGGAATGTAACGTTGGCTAAGACGCACATCATCAAGGCGGCGGACCATTCTTCTGTTCCTTCTGGGGTGTACCGTGTGACCATGTCTTTGGTCCAGGTCACGACAGATAGGGCAGTCCTGGCTCCTTCGTTGGCCCCTCCCAGGACAATGGCCACCACACGTCCTTTGTTGTCGAAGATCGGCCGGCCGCTGTCTCCTGGTTTACCTGCGCCTGTCGGGATTGTGAACCTGCCACCGCTGTACTGCACTGCACCGTGATGCCAATTGTAGTGCCCTTCTGGTTTTTCATGGGTGTATTTTGAAGCATCTGACTTCATGTGCACCGGTATCTGGGCGCACTCTAGGTCATACTTGCTCGATTTCTTGTAGGTAAGCTTCGCTAGGTCGGGGTTGTCGATCACACCTTTGACGTGTGCCGGCTTCATCACTTTATCCCCGACTAGGCAGGCGTATCCCGTGACCTTACCGTCAAGCTTGACCTCGAAGATGCAATCATTTTCTATCTTCATGCACATGCGTTCCCTTTTTCCTGGTTTCTTCTTCTTAGCCGGATTCTTCTGCTTAGGTGGTGGTTTCTTGTTCTCGTTTTTCTTTTGCTGTTCGTTTTTCTTAGCCTTCGCTTTTTGCGGCTTTTTCTTCGGCTTCTTCGGTGCTTTGCCATTTTGCTTAGTCGTCAGGGCAGAAACTGCACTGATTAGCTGCTGCATCTGTTGGGCCTGGACGATCGGAGTTTGCAGCTCTGGAATCATGGGTGGGGCCGGCTGCATCGGCACCCGCCATGGACGGAACGCCGGGCGTGGTCGCCAACGGCGTCCGTAAAAGGTTTGAGTTGGGATGTAATTCATGGTGTCTGTAATACGTGGTCTTTAGATGTAGTGTAATCCTGCATCTATTTAGGACCGCCGTACAGATGTATAATGGGACCTCTTATTTTCCTAAAAGACTTCAAATTCTTAGACAGCGTGGACATCGCTCTAGTGATGTTCCCGACGCCACTGACTTGGTATCTTGAGCTCAGTGCCACGTCTAATTCTTCTCTCAATCCTATGCGGGACCACTTAACTGTTTCGTCTTTTAGTGCCCTTCTTCTGTCTTCATCCTGGTTGTCGTCCGCTGGGAGCGGTTTCCCGAGTTTGAACAGCCTCTTTAACGGGTCTGCAACCCTACACGCTGTACCGGCGACACTGTCGTACAGGATGAATCCTCCACAAAAGTACGGTGGTTTCTCACACATTGTGGCATCGATGATCTTTACTTCCATGTTGACCCAACTCGCACACCTTTCTGCCATTAGCGGGTCTGACCTCACGCCGTGCACTATGTTGTCATCACCTATGAAGGCGGCGCACGCCGAGGACGATAATTTGTCGCGTAAGACGCGGCACGCTATGACAATGTTCAGCAGCGTGTTGATGAAGAGTGTAAGAAACATTCCTGACTTCATCATAGCACCGAATTTAAATCTTGTACCGGTAGGTAGATGCACACTCGTGATCTCACCAAACGCAGCTTCGATAAGGTCCAGCAGTTCTTGGTCGACCCCGAGGTCTTCCAGAAGCATTAGCGCCGTTAGCGCTAAGGAGTAGTCTTGGCTCTTATCGAAGGATGCGATATCTGTCTCCAGTACAGCATCTCCCGGTTGAAAATGTGCCGCTATGATGGCATCAAAGTCCTCCGCCGACATGTCAAACAGAGTGTGAATGTTCGGGGTCAGAACGGCTTTTAGCCGCCTGACTAACTCTCTGTGGATTCCGCATAAATATGCCGTGGCCAATGGTTCCGCCGCTTGAATCACTTGCACTTTAGGCCTTTCTTCGGTATGCTTGGTGCCTGGTGTAACTTTCACATCTCTCTTCATATCCATCACGAAGCGGTCCATTGGCACCTCCTGGAGCGGCACCAGGTTATGCGTCTTGGCAAAAAGGGCAGCAGCCTTTGGACCCTTGAGTTTAGCCACGTACGTCGTTATGTTTTCGGTGGTGATCCGTATAGGATTGTCTTTAAATTCTTGCCAATATTCGCCGGTACAGGCGTATTTTTTGAAGCTTTCTACGTTAAACACCGCAGAGTCCATGGTTGGTAATTCTCTCATTTGGGTGACATTACAATTTCTTTTAGTGGCCGCGGCTAGCACGTTTTGTAACGTGTTTTGGAAAGGGGAAGGTACTGCGCTCCTGATTTGTGGTTGGTGGTATGCGTGGTGCTTAGGGTAACATCTTAGTTTGGCCGGGCAGAACGTAGCTCTGTCGAGGCAGCTTTCAGAGCCGTCGACCAAGTCCAGATAAGCATCATACTCATCGGTTATCTGGTAGTTCGCCACGGTCGGATAATTCTCCTCTAAGAAAGAGTTACAGGCGGCCACAGCCACTTCCGGATCGCTCAGGCTGTCATCCACCGATGGTGAGTACACAGGTCTAGGGTACTTGCTGGTGTACGTGGGTACTTTGTCGGTTTGCTCATGGAGGTACATCTTTGCTCCTTCGCGTAGTCTTTCTACAATTAATGCCTTCATGTTCTCTACTTTCCTCGACTGGTACCTGCTCTTATTCGCTTCTGTCGGGGCCATCTGCATCTTTGCCTGGAGTACCTTCTCTTTCTCTCCGTCAAATGCCGGCGGGTATATGCGTTCGTCTTCATGGGCATACAGAGTCTCGCATGGCAATTCATGTTGCCTTACGGACTTCTGCTGTAGGTGACCCGGGCCAGTGTCAGACGAAAAGATATACGCGCCAGCCCTGCCTAGTCAGGACTGGTTAAAGTCGATGTCACCGAACTGTATTCCTGTGCTGACATCTCGGTCCCTGGTGTTCCGGCGGCGTGGCTCCAAGTCACCGAATTGGATGTCTAGGTCTTCCGGCTCCCACGGTAACTCAACCGGTACCCTGGGAACGAAATCCTCGGGGTTATGCGGAGGTGTGGTGCCAGTGGTTCTTCTCTTTCTTGGTGCCGGGATAGGAGCTTCCGGTTCTAATGGAGGTTCGGTAGCGACCTTACGAACACTGGGGGCTGGGACTGGCATTGTAATGGCCCGCCGTGCCGGGACTGGGATAGCGCGTATGTCTGTCGTCGCGACCCTCTCCATGACCATGATCTCTGCTTGCTGTATCACGTACGGCTCGATCTCCTCGGTGACTTCCAGATCCTGTCTAAGTTGGGCGACGGCTGCTCTACGTCGGCGAGGCGGAGGGATCGGAGGTTCGGTGTGTACCTCGGCTACGACTTCCAGGGTTTCGTAGGTCGTTTCCGATGGAAATGACCATGCGGATCCCGTCGACGTCGTAGAAGTCAGGCTCACATTATCCAGCTGTTCCGGCGGCTGCTGTATGTACTTTCTGGGACTTACTAGTGACGGGACGGTCTGGTCAAAAATTAGCACTCGGTCACACTTCACCTTCTGCACGCCTTCTATCCTGTACTTCGGCAATGGAAAGGAGGAGCACACGATGATGTTTTTGGTGTTATTCATCCTAAGTCTGGCAACCCGCTCCGCGGTCATCGCGTACCGACATAGACACGGTACCGTTTTCGGCGGCGTAGACGAATCGGCGTCCTCTACTGGGCATTTAGTGCGTATGCTGTCCATCGTCTCCCCTAGGGCGTACAGGCAGATCTGCTCGTTAGCATCTTGGAGTCTTGGCCATAAAGTTGATATTTCAGCCATGTCGACCGCCGTCTGGTGGAACCTCGTGCCCTCAAGGTAAGAGTACAGTTTACCGTCAGTTGCACTGTAACCATTTCTGCCGACTAAGCAACTGTCCGGGTGTACCCTAACCAGATCGGTTTCCAAGGTCACGTCTTCGGATACGAGCTCTATTGCCGTCCGCCTGTCGATGGCTTCCTGAATCTTCTTTTCCCAGTTTTTATCTCTGCAGTAGATAACCACGTCTGCATCGGTGGCATCCAATGCCGTGAATAAGTGGTTCAAGGACTGCATCACTCTGTCCTTACCGCCGGAAAAGGTGCCTGTGGATAGCAGCGGTACTGCGACGCTCTTTATGTTGTTGGTACTAATTATGCTAGCCACAGCTCGGTACGCGGCCGCTAGCTCTCTGTCCCCTTCGGCTTCTGTTACGGTGGAGAAGTTCGGTCCCACTGCGTGGATTACGGTCATGCCATCTGCGCGGATCATCTTGGCTGTGCCGACTGGAGTTGCAGCCCCTTTGAAAGATGATGGCCACTTCTTAGCGACCGCCCTGCACACTCCATCGCCCACGGTACCCTTGGCATTGGCAGCATTTACGACTGCTTCCTCACCGTGTCCTGATATATCTGCGCGGCGGACCCTGTATGACGGTGCACAGCCAGCAGTGTGCAGTCCGTTGCAGGCATACATTGAGCTAAGTTTCTGGTTAGCTTGGTGCAAGGTTACCGCTCTTCTGCCGTTATCAAAGTTAGAAAACAGCAGGAACACTTCTGTGTTGCTCGTCACACACGCCGGTCTCAGGACACGGAACGCCGAGAATTTCCTAGCCAGGGCTGTCACCACCATCTCGCTGACTCTGTCTGCGTAACCATATGCTCTCATCAGCAGCGAGCCTCCTGGTCTAAGCAGGTGTAGTGAATCCCCTCCCAGCATCTGCAGACGCATTGAATGGTCGACGCATTGTTGGTAGTGGTGTTGCCGGTACTCAGTATGGATGTTGACGAATACCAGATCGTAACGGCCTGCATCCATAGGTAACCCTAGGTCCATGTCGTACGTGCGGTCCGCGCCTGACACCCGCGGAGGTGCAATCCAGAAGACTCTTTTGTGAGGTATCACCAGGTTGTACTCACTTACAAGTAACATTTGGTGACCTGGAATCTTTTTCAGCAACCACTCTACCCTCTCCCCACGGCACTGCTGATAGCTTGTGACTAGAGCATGCGGTAACCGACGATTGGATGGGACTATATTGCATTCAGCGCTAAAAGGTTGGAGCTTCCTCTCAGGGACGTTTAGTTGTAGCCCCGAGTTCATGTTGCCACGTAGAAATGGAAACCTGGCTGCATATTTCCTGGCTACTTCATGGTTGAACCCGTACATGCGTCCTCCGGGCCTGTTGTCCCAGTGGTTGTTCTCATAAAAGAGGGAAACTGACTGCGCTGAGAATAGGCCGCTGTCTAGGTCAACGCCGTAGTAACGAGTGCAAATCTCGTTGAGAGCGACTTCTGGTGAGTACGCTCTGTCCTCTCTGAAAGCCAAGATGGTGTTCCATTCATCTGCCGTCATACGTATTCCGGCCGTCTCAAGAACTTGCACCAGACATTTTGCCCAGCACACTTTGGCCTTGTTTTGGAATGGATCAACCTCCGCCGGTCGCTCGTTCAACACTCTCATGATACCGTCATGTTCTTCTTGCCATTCCTCCAAAGTTGCACTGAAATCCCCACGTGGAACATTGGTTAACACCTTTATCCACGGGTCACCCGACAGTGTCTTCCACACCAGTCGGTTTTCAGTTCGGGTCAACAGCACATTGACGTGCTCCGACAGTGGTGAGTACAGTGGGTTTTCGTTCACTTTCTGTCTCACGGCGTACACGCCTTTCCTTGTCAGACCCTGGGAAGCAGCTGCGGTCATCACCTCGTGTCCACGATAGTCGATTTGCAGTTGCTTCACCCAGCCGCGGAAGCACGTTAACACGATATCTCCTGAGGCTGGTTTGGAAGAACCGGTGGTGTCAATCTGAATGGGGGTGTTGCATCGGTTCGTCGTTCTCATCTTCCCTTGGTAGTGCAAGGTGGACACGATCGCCGTAACAGGTAGAGTGCATCTTCTGGAGATGCTCTTATGGAGCACCCTTGTACAAATGTTGTGGTTATAGTGCACCTTCAGTTGCATCAAATTGAAGAAACCACACTGCTTGGGGTCGCCGCACAGTACTACCTTACCTGACGGTCTCACCAGCGCGATGAGCGCTAGCAAAGTGCCCGAGTGACACGCGAACGCCTCATCGACGTAAAGGTTTTCTACGCCTTTCTTGCACCCATTCAATAAGATTGAGTCGACGGTCCTAGCGGTCACGTCCAACCCGCGTTGCCTCTTTACATCATTCATGATCTCTTGGCAGTTCTCCTTCTTTCCACTGGCCACCAGATCGCGAGTCGTCACCATGTTCTTAATGATAGCCGACTTGCCCGAACCTGGAACGCCAAACACACCAATGATCGTCGTGTGGTACGGGGCTGCTGGGCGGATCTTGAGTCCTTCGTATGCGAATTCGTGGAAAGGTGGATTGATTAGGTCCCCTGTTAACACAAGGCCTGATGCCTCCTCCTTCTTGATACATGCCTTCTTGTCCACGTCAAACACATACTCTGTCTCTGCCCTCTCAGCTCTCACTTTTTCGTAGCTTTCCTCGTCGGTATTCAAGGCTGGCCCGTATAGCGCTATGTGGTGTAGCTTGCGATTTATAAATTCCCTCTCATTGTACACCATGGTTGCGCTCTCGCTGAGTGCCTGGAACTCACTCACTGGGATGGCCGCTCCTGTTGGGATCAATACCCGTCCGTCGTACTTGTCGACTGGGTATCTGCCGGATCTTCCAGAGTGGGTCATGACCGTGACTTGCTCAGCAAGAGGGTGGATGGGTGCCAGCTTCTCGCTTTTCAACACCGTTTGGGGGGAAAGGATCAAGTAGGAGCCTATGAGGTGGTCGTGTGCTTGCGGTGTAACCTTCAGGGCATTCCTGGGTGTTTCCACAACCCCGGCTCCGGCTCTGAAGGTTAATTCCTCTACATCCACCTGGGCGATATCGTCAGCACAAGAGCCGCTCACTAGCGGTGGCAGCGCTGCCCTCGTAAGTTCTGCCTCCTGCGCCTCCTTCTCTTCTTCTTCTGCCGCGCGAGCTTCAGTGCGGTCTCCTGAGTATGGTAGGCCTTGGGCCATTCTTGCGCTGAGTAGCAGTTTGATCCTCCGTCTGATATCCATGGAAAGACTGGATGACCTCAGGCTCGGTATCACAAAGGAGTCAAAAGTGGAAGGCACTTTGACGATAGTTTGAGTTTCAGGCCGCTTATACATGGTGTGGGTTTTGTGGCTTTTAAACGCCCACAGGCAACAACACGTCAACGTGCGTTCTCTGGTGCCTAGGGGTTTTTCATCCTCCATGTCTGCGCGTGCCTCTCGTGCCCATTTACTGAATGCTTGCGCTACCACTGGCAGTAGATAGTTTTTCATTGTGTTTGTGTTTCTTTGCGTCCTACCATTCACCACTATGCGTTGGTTCAATCCAACCAGGAGCTTCTGGGCATCCTCTGGTGTCACGTCGGTGGCAAGTATACCCGTCATCTGATCGCATATGGTTGCAGGCACATAGGTACAGACCGGGAAAGAGACTCTTTCTCCTCTGACTGTATCAGTGATCTTACACACCAGAAAACCCTCTGCGTGATGGGTAACTGCGTAATCGACTGTTTTTCCATATATGCCCGGGCTTATGGTGATCTTCTTTACCACGTAACCTTCGCATGACACCACCGTGTCGCACCTGCAGGTAAAACTGTTCTTACCCTTCAGGTGAAACACGGAAGGTAAATGCCAGCTGCGCAGCAGCTTTCGGCTCTCGGTGTACAAGGTGGACCCAACCGAAAACATTACTCTGTCGCTCGGTCGCAAGCACTTCTTTCTCATGATGGAGAGTTTGCCGCGACGCCCCTCGGAGAGGCCTGTCGCGCACAGGCCGATGTTACGAGCCTGCAGCACTTGCTCATCTGCCCAGTTGGTCGAGTACGCAGGATACGCGCCCGCTAGTGCCTCGAACATGAATGGAGTGGTGTCGAATCCAATCCAATACGCCGTCCTGACACCTTTGATGGCCTGGTGATACAGTGACGTCGGTGCGTGCACAGCGTATACGTCCTGGTACACAGCGACCTCAGCCCTAGTGCGGCACGTCTCGTCAGTGTGCAGGCAAAAAGTCGGGGATTCCAAGTCTGGAGTGGCCATGACGTCTTGTAGGTCCGTTATCTTTCCGGACACATTCTTGTCTAGCACAGTCCCCGATGCTTTCGCCAGCTTTCGAGCGTAATTCGCCAGCCTCTCTGGGTCTTCCGCACTTTTCATGGGGCAGATGCAGTGGTAGGTGTGGTCAGACATCAACCTCCTTGCGGGTGCACTACCCACGTCCAGGATGGTGACGCCTGTTGGAACCTCTTGCTCAATCAGTTTAGTAGCCAGATGCGAAAATGCTCTAGCGTTAGCATGGTCATTCGGTGTGACCTGCTGTGATTCAACCTCAAAGGCGGGAAACGCCTTCTGAAGGGCCTTAAGGAATGGGCTATCAGCCTCAACGTCCACGGTTACCTTCATTTGGGTTGTTTGTCTCTCACTATGTGGAGTAGCAAAGGATCCTAGAAAGAGCGGACGTGTGACATCATCGTTCGC
>NZ_BPQT01000053.1 GCF_022179405.1 Methylobacterium marchantiae | reverse complement strand
CGCGGCAGGGCAACGCCGACAACGCCCTCGGGACCGACGCCGGCGCGGATCAGGCGATGGGCGAGGCGGTTGGCCGCCCGGTCGAGATCGCCGAAGGAAGTGACCCGCGCCCCGCAGATCACCGCAGGCGCGTCCGGGTCGGACAGGGCCGCCTGCCCGATCAGGTCCGGCACGAGCGCATCCGACAGGGGCATCCCGTCCCCATACGGAGACGACAATGCCGAAAGACACGACCAACCCACCAAAGGTAAACCGTCAAGGCGGCGGCTCGAATCCTCCACCGCCCCACGCAGCAGGGTGAGGAACCCGTCGCGCATCCGTTCCATGGTTTCCCGCTGGAACAAGTCGGTCGCATAGCCGAACGAACCGCGCACCGCCCCACCGGTTTCCGTCACCGTTTCCAGGACGAGGTCGAACTGGACGTTGCCGGTCCCCCGCCCGAAGGGCGATACGACGAGCCCAGCGATATCGAACCGGCCCGGCCCCTCGACGCGGTGGCTGTGCATCACCTGAACGACAGGCGTGTGGCTCACCGTCCGGCGGGTCTGGAGCGCCTCCACCAGCCGCTCGAAGGGCAGGTCCTGATGCCCTTGCGCATCCACCATGGCGTCGCGCACGGCCCGCACGTGGTCGAGGACGCACGCACCCGGATCGACCCGCACCCGGATCGCCAGGGTGTTGACGAACAGGCCGACGAGCCCCTCCGTCTCGGGCCGATTGCGGTTGGCGACGGGGATGCCGATGCGCAGGTCCGTCTCACCGGTATAGCGCTTGAGAAGCAGGGCGAGGATGGCGAGGAAGACCATCGCCGTGGTGGCGCCGGCCTGCCGCGCCAGGGATTCGAGACGCGCCGCCACATCGGCATCGAGCGCGAACTCGACCGCCGCCCCGCGGAAGCTCTGGACAGCCGGACGTGGCCGGTCGGTCGGCAGCGGGATCACGCTCTCCGTTGCGCCGAGGCGTTCGCGCCACCAGTCGAGCTGCCGGTCGAGCTCGCCCGCCTCCAGCCAGTCGCGCTGCCAGCGCGCGTAATCGGCATAGGCGATCGGCATCGGCGGGAGAGTGGCGACCTGCCCCTCGGCGTAGAGGCGCATCAGCTCCGAGAGCAGGATCTCCACCGAGCGGCCATCGGAGACGAGATGGTGCATGGTCAGGAGGAGAACGTGGCGCTCGGGCTCCATCCGCACCAATACGGCTCGCAACAGGGGCGGCGTCGCCAGATCGAAGGGCCGCCGGGCCTCCTCCCGCGACAGGATGGCGAGACGGTCCTCGCGTGACGACACGTCTTCGGCTTCGAACGAGACATGCCGCAGGCTCACTGCAACGACGTCCGCGGTGACGGCCTCCACTTGGTCGTTCTCGCCTGTTCGAAATCCCGTCCTCAAGGCCGGGTGCCGCTCGACCAGGGATTCGAAGGCGAGCGCCAGGGCTTTCCCGTCGAGCGGCCCGACGAGATCGAGCCCTCCCGCGATATGCAGCAGGGCCGCGTCGCCCCCCATCCGCCCGATCAGCCACAGTCGCTCCTGCGCGTAGGACAGGGGTGCGACCCGTTCGAGACCGTCCCCCCCGTCGTCCGATACGATCGGCAGGCGAGAGAAATCGATGCCACGTGCCGCCAGGGCTTCGAGGAAGACACGGCGCCTGTCGGCGGGAAGCCGGCCGAAGCGGCGGCTGAGATCGGCGGCCTGAGTGCTCATTCAAGCCTCGAGATCGGCGAGGAGGGCGTCCATGTCGGACAGGTCGGCGGCTTCGTCCCGCCCGGCATCCACTTCATTGCCCATAGTGACGGCGAGAGCGTAGGCGCGCAGGGTCGGTGCCTCGAATAGGGCACGGATCGCAACGGTGACGCCGAGGCGCTGCTTCACCCGCATGGCGAGCTGCGCTGCCGTGAGGGAGTGACCGCCGAGCACGAAGAAATCGTCGTCGCGGCCTATCGTCTCGACGTCCAGCACCTGACGCCAGATGTCGGACAGGACGGCCTCCATAGTCCCTTCGGGTGGCGATGAGCCCTGCGGAGCAGAGAGCGGAGCGGGCAATGCTCTGAGGTCGAGCTTGCCGTTCGGGGTGAGCGGCAAAGAGGGGACGGCGACGATATGAGCCGGCACCATATGTGTCGGGAGCCGGCACATGATCCGATCGCGCAAGGAAGCCGCATCGATCTGGTGTCCGACGACATAGGCGACGAGCTGTTTGTCCCCGGCGGATTCGCGCAGCGCGACCGCGGCATCGATCACGGTCGGATCGGCCCGCAACGCCGCTGCGATCTCCCCCGTTTCGATCCGGAATCCCCGCAATTTCACCTGTCCGTCGGCCCGCCCAAGATAGGCCAAGGTTCCGTCAGGCCGACGCACGGCAAGGTCGCCGCTGCGATAGAGGCGTGTACCCGGCGGTCCGAACGGGTCCGGCACGAAGCGCTCGGCCGTCAGTGCCGCCCGCCCGAGATAGGCCTGCGCCAGACCGGCGCCTCCTACATGGAGCTCACCCGCCACGCCATCGGGCACGAGGGTGAGGGAGGCGTCGAGGAGGTACAGGGTGAGGTCCGGCAGGGAGTCACCGATGGGGCTATCCGCCCCTTCCGCATCGCTCGCGACAAGCGGGCGATAGGTTACGTGAACCGTGGTTTCAGTGATGCCGTACATGTTCACGAGCCGGGGCGAGGCATCGCCGAAACGCGCGAACCAGGGTTTGAGCGCAGCGACATCGAGGGCTTCACCACCGAAGACGACGTGGCGCAGCGCCAGCCCCTGAGGGCGCACGAGGGCGGCCTGCATCAACGGCCCGAAGGCGGAGGGGGTCTGGTTCAGCACGGTGACACCCTCGCGGACGAGGAGATCGAGGAACGCATCTGCCGCCCGGGCAACCTCGCGCGGCACGACGACGAGGCGTCCGCCATGACAGAGCGCGCCGAAGATTTCCCAGACCGAGAAATCGAACCCATAGGCGTGGAACAGGGTCCAGACGTCGTCCTCGGCAAACCCGAAATCGGCCTCCGTGACGGTGAGGAGCCGGGCCGCATTCGCGTGGGTGACGACAACACCCTTCGGCTGGCCGGTGGAACCGGACGTGTAGATCACATAGGCCGGCTGCTCCGGGTGGGGTGCGGGGGGCAGAGGCGTGTCCACGTCGTCGATGGCTGAATCGAGCAGGATCGGCCGGGGTCCGTCCTCGGGCAGGCTTTCGGCGAGGCCGGGCGCGGCGAGCACGTGCCGGGCACCGCAATCGGCGAGCATGAAACCGAGACGATCGGCCGGATAGCTCGGATCGAGGGGCACATACCCAGCCCCGCTCTTCAGGATCGCCAGAATTCCAACGATGAGAGCGATCGAGCGCTCTGCGCAGAGGCCGACGAGATCGCCCGGTTGCACGCCTTGGCAGACGAGGTGCCGTGCTAGGCGCGCCGCCCTCGCCTCGATATCGGCATAGCTGGCCTGCTCGTCCTGGAACGTGACGGCCACGGCCTGCGGCCGGCGCTTGGCCTGCTCGGCGATCCTCAGATGGATCGCAGGCTCGACCGGCGACAATCGGACGGCCGCGGCCCGGTGCCGTGCCTCCTCGAACTCTTTTGGCAAAGCGAGAACCAGGGCATCGAGCGGTCGCCCGGCCGCATCCATGAGCGCGTCGAGGATATGCAGGACCTGCGCATCGAGGCGATGAACGTCGGCGGCGGAAATTCGTGCCTGATCGACGCTCCAGTTGAGGCGCGGCGTTCCGTCGAGGAGAAGCGACAGGGTCAGGGGAACGTCGGTGGCCTCGATCGTCGTCACCGGGCCGAATTGCAGACCGCCAAGGCTGCGGTCGCGAACCACGGTATCGAGAGGGTAATTCTCGACGACGAGAAGGCTGTCGAAGAGCGGCTGCCCGCTTCGTCCGGCCCAGGACTGAATGTCGGCGAGGGAGGCGAGGTCATGATCGCGCAAGACGGCCGCGTCTGCCTGCAGCCCACGCAACCACTCCGAAACGGGGATGTGACCGGGAAGGCGGACGCAACGCGGCACCGTGTTGATGAACAGGCCGAGGACCTCGTGCAGGCCGCCGTCGTCCGGTGGACGGCCAGACCCGGTGATGCCGAAAGCCACGGTCGAGCGTCCGGTGAAACGGCTCAAGGTCAGTGCCCATACCGCTTCGAACACCGTGTTCAGGGTCACCTTCTCGCGTCGGGCGAAGGCTAGGAGACGCTCCGCTCTAGCTTCCCCCAGCGCCGTATCGACGGCGATGTGCCCGCTCGCTCCTACCACGCCGGAGAGCGCCGGAGCGATGAGACTTGGCTCGTCCAATGAGGCGAGGGCCCCGCGCCAGAACCTCTCGTCGCCCCCGCGGTCGACGCGGGACAGGCGGATGAGATGGTCGCGGAACAGACGGGACGGCGCCGCGACCGGTTCACCGGAATAGTGGCGCAGCACTTCGGAGATGAGGCGGGCATTGCTCCATCCATCGAGGAGGAGATGATGGCAGGTCCAGATCAATCGATGCCGGTCCTGACCGAGGTCGACGATAAGGAGGCGCATCAGCGGCGGCTGTGCGAGATCGAAGCCGCGGGCACGCTCGGCCCGTGCGAGCGCATCGAGATCGGCGTCGACAGCATCCGACAGGTCGAGCCGGGTCACCGATAGGTTTGCCGAGGCGTGAACGACCTGGAGCGGAACGTCGAGGTCGTCGGTCCAGTGGAAGCCCGTGCGGAGGATCGGATGGCGGGCGACACTCGCCCGCCAAGCCGCCGCGAAGCGATCGGGATCGAGACCACGGATGGTCACGCCGAGTTGGTTGACGTAGAGGCCCTCGCCCGGAGCGGCGAGAGCATGGAACAAGATCCCGCCCTGAGTCGGGGTCAGCGGATAGATGTCCTCCATGTTTCGTGGATCGAGCCCGAGGCCCTCGATCTTTTCCTGTGTGAGTGCCGCGAGAGGAAAGTCCGATGGGGTCACGCCACCGGCAACCGGGTCGAGGCCGTGCTCGACGAGGGTCGCGAATTCAGTCTCGAGAGCTTCGGCAAGGCTATCGATGGTCGCGGCATCGAAGCGGGCACCGCTGTAGCCGAGGCGCAAGGTCAGCGTGCCATTTCGCAGGAAGCTGTCGACGACGAGTTCCGACCCCAGCGGAGCGTCAGCGTCTGCCGACAGGCGCATCGCCTCGGTGTCGAGTGTGAACAGCGCACCGGCATCAATGTCGCCGACATTGCCGAGGTGATTGAAGGTCACGTCCGGCCACGGCACGGCGGACAGGCACGCGCGCTCGGATTGAGTACCGAGGTAGCGGAGGATGGAAAATCCCGATCCGTCTCCGGGTCCGCTCCGCATCGTCTCTTTAGCCGACTTTAGATCGCCGGAGACATCACCGGAGATCGTTAGTCCGACAGGAACGAGGGTCGTGAACCAGCCGATTGTCCGATCGAGGGGAAGACTCGCCGCATCGCCGCTCCGGCCGTGGCGCTCCAGCGTCACGCCGAGTGTCCTGTAACCCGACCAGGCAGCCACGGCGCGCGAGAGGCCGGCCAGGAGCACTTCGTCGAGCCGCATCCGATAGGCCGCACGCAGGCGATCGAGGCCAGCCACGATGAGGGAATCGAGCACCAGATTCCTCGTGCGCGCCTGCCGTTGATCGCGCGAAGCGTCGGGACGATCGACGGGAAGCCCGGCGCTCGAAGTTGAGAGAGCGCTCGTCCAGGCTTCGGTCTGGTTGCCGATCTCCGCCGCGTGATCCTGCAGGCGATGTGCCCAGGCACGGAACGGCGTCGCAGGGGCGAGGGTCGATACATCGCCCCGGTAGAGCAGGTCGAGGTCCGAGACGAGAATACGCCAGGAGACGGCATCCACCACCAGGTGATGGGCCGTGAGGAGCAGGCGCTGGCGTCCGCCGGGCAGGTTCGCGAGCAGAGAGGCGAAGACGCGTCCATCGGCGAGGTTGAGGCTGCGCTCGGCCGCAAGGAAGCACGTCCGCGCCTCGTCGTCGCTCGCTACGTCAACGATCGAGAGCGGACCAGCGAGGCGATCGGGCGATACGGGCTCCTGGATCCAGGCTCCGTCCGCATCTTGGCCGAAGGCGTATCGCAGTGCTTCGTGATGAGCGACGAGGGCGATCAGCGCCTCGCCGAGGCGATCCGCGTCGAGGTTCACACGCGCATCGAGTTCGAGAGACTGGTTCCATTGGTCTCGTCGCGGCATCGGCTGTTCGAAGAACCAATGCTGGATGGGGGTGAGCGGGGCGGGACCTTCGGGGACCCGGACCTCTGCCACGTCCCCGTCGAGCCGGGTGATCGCGCAAGCGAGAGCCGCGACGGTCTGATGCTCGAAGATCTGGCGCGGCGTCGCGACAAAACCCGCTTCGCGCAGGCGAGCGACGATTGCGAGGCTGAGGATGGAGTCTCCCCCCGCTTCGAAGAAGTTTT
>NZ_BPQT01000052.1 GCF_022179405.1 Methylobacterium marchantiae | reverse complement strand
ACAACCTCCTTGGAAACGACACCTAGAGCCTATCCCGTTAGGGTTCCTGAGCGGCGATGATGCCACACGCGAAGTGGATCAGGGCTCGGTAGTTCTTGGGCTTCTTGGGCCATCGGATGAGGATGCCGCGGAAGCGGTTGAGCCAGGCATGGGCGCGCTCGACGACCCACCTCCGCGCCTTGGCGCCCCGATGGCGTTTGGCCTGGATCTCCTCGCCCCTGGTGCGCAGATGCAGGATGAAGCCGCGTTCCTGGGCCAGAGTACGGGCGGCGGCATATGAGCAGAGCTGGGGTCTCTGTCCGCTTTCAGGCAACGCTCGCAGCAGGATGTATGACTATGTTGGGTCGGCTGCGGAACGTCCGCTTCCGGTAGAGGGGGTGCGGTTGGTTGCCCGCAACGGACGTGTTGGGTCCCGTGGGTATGTTGCCATAAGCAACTGCTAAGATGCTGTTCGGTAATGTGAGTCGCTGCGTACGATCACATCAGGATCTACGAGACCGAATGTCCGTCGTAAGCGCTCAATGATCCCGGGCCGCTGTAGGCGACGATCGGCATAGACAACGAAGCGTTTCGGAATTGTCTCGTAGACGATGCGGCCACGGGGGAAGTGTTCATACTCGTAGGACGCAATCATCGTCGGCAGGCCCCGTTTGCGGAGGCCGGCGGGACGTAGGCGACGCCAGCCCTCCCAAACGTCATAGTGCGCGCCGGGAAAGGTCAGACAGTCACCATAGGGCTCCGCCTCCGACAGCGGGAGCCCGGCATGAACCAGTTCCCAGGGGCCATCGCCCTCGCGCAGGCCCCAGAAGATGCCGACGCTCGGTGGCGGGGAAGCCGTAGCCGACGGTGTTAGCCCATCGGTGAACCGGTCGAGGGTGTTCGTCATGCGTCGCGGCCCCTCAGAGGATGAACTTCCAATCGATCCGCCGTACATGCGCGGCCGTGTCGGGCAGGCTCGCCGAGCACATCACGACGATGTCCTGTTTGATCTTCGTCGTGCCCGCCCGCACCGGGTTCGGCTTGACCATGAAACACAGCCCCGACGCGGGCCAATGCTTCTGCGTGTCCGGTGCGCCGACGGACATCAGGGTCAGTGAGTTCACGCGTAGGGCGTAGCCGTAGGCGTTCTCCATGTCGGGCGTCTGAGCCGTCGTGAAGGCAACGACCATCTTTGCGCCGGTCTTGCCGTCACCGTAGCCGGTGATGAACGTGACCTCGCCCTTGCCGTCATCAACGAGCCGGAGGTCATTGTTGCAGGGGATGGCTTGCCCATTGACCTTGAGTTCGAGGCAATGCCCCGCGTTCACTTCGTCGACAGGTGGGTGGGCTTGCGCTGCCTCGCCTGACAGTATGGCAAGGGCGAGCGCGATCATCATACGCTTCATGGGAGGTCCAATTCCTGTGGTGGAGTGGGAGGCGTGCTGCCGGACTACTTGGCCCCCTGGTGGGATGGGGGCTTGGCCCCGCCGCCACCCGTTCAGCGCCTCTTGAGGGTGCCCCCGAAGTCGCAGGACGGTCCGTGGAAGTGGTCGCAGTTTTCCGAGGTCACCTGCACGCGGCTGCGATCACCGCTGTAGCGAACCGTGATCTCGCAGAATTCGTTGGGATCGTCCGTCTTCGCCCGCAAGCGAAGGGTGCTCGTATCTAGCTTCCTGGCGGTGCCACGAACTTCGCCCGTGCATTGGTTCGGGATCGCCGTATCCGCGATCACCAGATACGCGCCGCTATCCCCATCGGTGTTCAGGGCAAGCACCCGGAGTTCGAGGCGGCCATCGCCACGTCCCTGGAAGCGGCCTTCCAGTCTCAGATCTGCGTAAGCGGTTGATGTAAGCAGAGCCCCGATGGCCGCCAAACCGATGATGGACGGACAGCAGCGAGCGGATTTGGCCCAGCGGGAAGCCGCGGCGTGGGCGAATGTGGAAGGCATTGCGGGTGTCCTCTTCGGATCGGAAAAGCCGACAGAGGGGATTCACGTTGGCCCTCCTAAAATTTACAGGGCGGCGCTGATTCTTGGTGTGGCAGGCTGGCGCATGTAGCTTCTGGCGCTTCAAACTCCGCCTTTTGGTGCATGGCTCGGTACGCTGATGAAGGGAACTCGCGAACTTCGGGTTTGCGCCGACAGCTGCCGTGGGCTGATCGCCACATTCCGGACATTGGTGATCCCGTGATCGCTACGTCGCCTTGACGTTGATCGCCTCGAACTGCTTGTCGTGCATGACCTCCTCGACGGAGGCCGGCCCCGGACGGCCTCGATGATGCCGTCCTGGCGGCGCGCGATGCGCTCGGCGAGATCCAGTACCTCCTCGATGCGCTCGGCCGGCACGAACACCGTGCCGCAGCGGTCAGCGATGACGTAGTTGTCCTCGCGCACCCTCACGCCCGCCATCTCGACCGGCTCGGCGGAGCCAATCTGGATCACGCGGTTGCGGGCGCTGATCATGGTGACGCCGCGGCCGTAGACCGGGTAGCCGATGCCTTCGCTGCCCCCAATGTCGCGGCTCAGGCCGTCGATGATCGACCAGAGAACGCCCTTCGTCTTGGCGGCGTTGGCCAGGATGTCGCCCCAGCAGGAGTTGCCCTCCTGCCCGCCCGCGATTACCAGCACGCAGTCGTTGCAGTACGAGAGTTTGAAAAATGCGGCGCCCGCCACTCAATTTCACTGAGATGGGCGTGCCGATCGGGTCATCACTCGTCCACATCGCGACGGGTGAAACGGTTGAGGTAATCGAGCCTAAAAAGGTACGGCTCCGCGGAGAGGTAGTGTCATTGACGAGCGCACAACAGATCGTGTCCGGTGCCGACTATGCCGTTGCGCCAGGACGGCATTGGTCTTTCAACGAGGTGCTGATCAGCACCCTTTACGAAACCACCTATCCAGCCAAGATGTCGGGCGACTCAAACAGCATAACCGGTAACGACCGGTAAAGCGAAACAAACTGCATGAGGGGCGGAATCCGTGACCAGGCTGTATCCTCGTGGATCGGAATGGCGGCAGTGGGATCTTCATATTCACACGCCAGCATCGTATCATTGGCAGGGTGAGCGGTTCACCGGAGGCGGCCGCGGGCCTCGGGATCTCGAGCTGGTTGATGAGATGGTCGCGGCGCTCAACGACGCAGTACCAGCCGTCTACGCCATCCAGGACTACTGGCACTTCGACGGGTGGTTCGCCCTAAAGCGGCGGCTCGCGGACGCCGGCGCGCCCACGCTCGGAAAGACGGTGTTCCCCGGGATTGAGCTGCGGATCGCGGCGCCGATGCCGGCCCGCCTGAACGCGCACGTGGTCTTCTCGAACGAGATCGAGGACCAGCTGCTCAAGGACTTTCTGTCCACCCTGAAACTAGAGATCACCAACCAGCCGGTCTCCGAGCACGCGCTCATCACCTACGCGCGCAACCTCAACGCCGACAAGCTGAAGGTTCACGGCTTCGACAAGGCCGAGGTCGCGGCCGACGACGCGCTCGCGCTGAGGGCCGGACACATGACGGCGGAGATCACCGTCGACAGCTACAAGGCGGCGGTGCGCTGCGTCCCCGACGGGCTGGCCTGCGGCTTCATGCCGTTCGACACCCACGACGGGCTGGCGACCGTGAAGCACCTCGAGCACTACGCCTACGCCATCGGGCTGTTCGAAAGCTCCCCCATCTTCGAGACGCGCAACGAGGGGCTCTGGAACGCCTTCGTCGGCCGCCGCATCCCGCAGAACGAGTCGTTCTTCGACGCATTCCAGGAGACAGTCGGGAGGACCCCGCGGCTACCCGTTTCCGGGAGCGACGCGCACAGGTTCCGCGGCATCGCGGGCAACAACAATTCGCGGGGCTACGGCGACTTCCCGTCGCAGCGGACGACCTGGATCAAGGCCGACCCGACCTGGAGGGGGCTCCAGCAGGCGATCAGGGAGCCCGCGAAGCGATGCTTCATCGGCGCCGTGCCGCCCAAGCTCGAACGCGTGTCTGCCAACAAGACCTTCTACATCGACCAGGTTAGGCTCGCCAAGGTGGGCTCCAGCACGCTCGCCGAGAGCTGGTTCGACGGCTGCACGGTCCCGCTCAACCCCGACCTGGTGGCGATCATCGGCAACAAGGGGAGCGGCAAGAGCGCGCTGGCCGACGTCCTCGCGCTCGTCGGCAACTCGCAGCAGCACGCGCACTTCTCGTTCCTGAAGGCCGACCGCTTCCGAGGGAAGGCCGGCGAGCCGGCCCGGCAGTTCGAGGGCGAGCTGCGCTGGCTCGCGGGGGAGCCGAGCAGGGGGAACCTGGCCGACAACCCGGCGGCGGACCGCGTCGAGCTCGTGCGCTACGTCCCGCAGGGCCGCTTCGAGGCGCTGTGTAACGAGCACGTCACGGGACGCTCGGTGAACTTCGAGCGCGAACTACGCTCTGTCATCTTCTCCCACATCCCCTCCGAGGACCGTCTCGGGGCGCTGGACTTCGACCAGCTCATCGCGGCGCAGGAGGCGATGCTGCGCGTGCGCCTCGACGAGACGCGCAAGAACCTGGCGTCGGTCAACCGCGCGATCGCGTCCATCGAGGATCAGTTGCACCCGGCCACCAGGCGCAACGTCGAGGAGCAGATCCACCTGAAGTCCGCCCAGCTCGCTGAGCTCGACCTCGCCAAGCCGGAACCGGTCCCGGCGCCAGCCGAGACGCAGTCGCCCGCCCAAGAGGCCGCGGCGGCGACCCTGGCGGAGATCGCGACGGAGAACGAGCGGCTGGACGCGGAGGCGAGGACGATCACGGAGAACGCCGTTGCCGCCGCCGCGCGGCGCAAGGCGGTGAGGAACATCCGCGAGCGCCTCGCCCTCCTCAGGTCGCAGGTCGGCTCGGCCATGTCGGAGATAGGCGACGACCTCCGACGGCTGGGCCTCACCGAGGCGGACGTCCTGCTGTTCGAGATAAGGGACGACCAGCTCGCCGCCGAGGACGACACGGCAATCGCGAACGCGGCTACGCTGGCCGCCCGCACCGCCGAGATCGCCGCGACGAGGCAGGGCCACGCCGAACGCCTGACGGCGGCGACCGAGGCGCTGAACGGCCCGCAGCGCGCGCATCAGGACTTCCTCGGCAGGATGAGGGCGTGGCAGGGCTCCGCGGACGCGATCGAGGGCACGGCAGACGTCCCTGACAGCAGAAAGGGTCTGCAGGCGCGGCTACAGCAGCTGGACTCGCTTCCCGCCGCCCTGGTCGAGCGGAGGACGGAACGAGGCAGACTCGCCGGCGAGATCCTCGACGTCCTCGCCCTCCAACGGGACCAGCGATCGCGGCTGTTCGAACCCGTGCAGGCGCTCGTGCGGGAGAACGCCCTCGTCGGCGAGGAGTATCGCCTGCAGTTCGAGTCCAACTTGGCGGCCTACCACGACGTGGTCTCGGAGAAGCTGTTCTCGCTGATCAAGCAAAGCATCGGCGAGCTCCGCGGGGAGGACGAGAGCCGCGCGGCGATCAAGTCGCGCCTCGAGGCGCGCGACCTGAACGACAGGGAGGGCGCGCTTGCCTTCGCCGACGACGTAGACGCCCTCCTGCACGAATCCGGCCGCCTGCGGACCCCCGACCAAGCGGACATCAACGGCCTGATGAGGAAGGACAGGTCGCCAGCCGAGGCGTACGATCTCCTCTACGCCTTCGAATACCTCGAGCCGAAATACACGCTGCTGTTCCAGGACACCCAGATCGAGCAGCTTTCGCCGGGCCAGCGGGGCGCGCTGCTGCTGATCTTCTACCTCCTCGTCGACAGGAAGCGGAACCCGATCATCCTCGACCAGCCGGAGGAGAACCTCGACAACGAGACGATCGTCAGCCTCCTCGTGCCGGTGCTCAACGCAGCGAGGGAGACCAGGCAGATCATCATGGTGACGCATAACCCCAACCTCGCGGTGGTGTGCGACGCCGAGCAGATCGTCTTCGCCGAGTTCGACCGCAAGGCGCTCTGCAGCATCAGCTACCTCTCCGGCGCGATCGAAGACGTTGAGCTAAACAGGGCCGTGGTGAACGTGCTCGAGGGGACGAAACCCGCGTTCGACAACCGCGGCCGAAAGTACCAGTGACCGTGGGCGGCCTGCGGCGAACGCGAGGGCGGAGGTCGGCGGCGCGCCCAGCCGCCATCGCGCCAGGCCGCCCACCGGATATCGCCAACGTCGAAGGGAACACGGACGCATGGTGAGCTTCCGCTTCCTGCACGCCGCCGACATCCACCTCGACAGCCCGCTGCACGGGCTCTCGCGCTACGACGGGCTACCCTTTGAAGAGGTCAGGGGCGCGACCCGCGCCGCGCTGGACAACCTCGTGCGCCATGCGATCGACGAGCGGTTCGACTTCGTACTGATCGCCGGCGACCTGTTCGACGGCGACTGGCGCGACATGGGCACTGGTCTCCACTTCGCGCGCGCGATGGGCCGTCTCGACCAGGCGGGCATTCCCGTCCTTCTGCTCGCCGGCAACCACGACGCCGACTCCATCGTCTCGCGGAGCGTCCCGTGGCCCCGCAACGTCACGCGCTTCGGCGCGCGGAGCGCCGAGACGCAAACCCTCCCCAACCTGGTGGTAGCGATACACGGGCGGAGCTTCGCCACCGCCGCCGTCACGGAAAACCTCGTCCTCGCCTATCCCGAGGCGGTGCCGGGCAGCTTCAACATCGGGATGTTGCACACCGCGCTAGCGGGGCGGCAGGGACACGCCTCCTACGCACCCTGCAGCGTCGAGGACCTGAGGGCCAAGCGATACGACTACTGGGCCCTGGGACACGTCCACGAGTTCGAGGTCGTGTGCACCGACCCCTACGTCGTGTTCCCCGGAAACATCCAGGGCCGCACGATACGCGAGACCGGAGCCAAGGGGGCGGTGTCCGTGACGGTGGAGGACGGGGCGGTCGTCGCGGTCGAGCGGATCGAGCTGGACGTCCTGCGGTGGGCCGCGGTCGACGTGGACTGCACCGGCGCCGCGGCCTCCGACGCGGCGGACCTGCTGCGCCCGGCGCTCGAGGCCGCCTGGGCCGCGAACGAGTCGCGTCTCCCCGTGATCGCCCGCCTGACCCTCGTCGGCGAGACGCCGGACACCGGCGGCTTCCTCGACGCCGCGGCCCGGCTGCGTGACGACGCCAGGGCGCTCGCGGCCGCCGTGTCGCCCGACCTCCACGTCGAGAAGCTAAAGGTGTCCGTGTCGCAGCCGGCAGCGACCGCGTTTATCGGCGGCGAGCTGTCGGCGCTGATCGGCGGCGCGCAGGGCGACCAGGCCCTTGCCGCCCTCGTCGCGGAGGACCTCGACCAGTTTCTTCAGGCCGCCCGTGGATCGCTTGACCCGCCCGAGGCCGGCGACCTGCGCGCCATGGCCTACGAGGCGCGGTGGCCGGAGCTGCTCGCCAGCGCCTCCGCTGCGCTCCGCGCGCGCCTCAGCCGGGAGCGCTGAGATGCGCTTCGCCAGCCTCGCGCTCGAACGCTACGGACGCTTCGAGGGATGCGAACTGACGTTCCGCGCCGGGCCGCCGGACCTTCATGTGATCTACGGCGCCAACGAGGCCGGGAAGTCCACCTCCCTCGCGGCGGTGTCGGACCTGCTATTCGGGTTCCCGACCCGCGCGCGATACAACTTCATGTTCGACAACGCGCTGCTGCGCGTCGGGGCGGTGCTCGAGGAGGACGGCCGCAGGCTTGCCTGCCGCCGGAAGCGAGGCAACGCGGGCACCCTGATCGACGCGCAGGAGCGGCCGATTGAGGAGGGGGAGCTGCTCGCGATGCTGCGCGGCCAGACGCGCGACACGTTCGCGCTCTCGTTCAGCCTCGATCAGCAGCGGCTACGCGACGGCGGCAAGGCGATGGTCGAGGCGCGCGACGACGTCGGGCGCGCGCTGTTCGCGGCCGGCTCGGGGTTGACCGGCGTCGCGGACGAACTCGCCGCGCTCGAGGCGGAGGCCGACGGGATATGGGGACCGCGGGCGGCCGCCAGGCGCAGCTTCACGCAGGCGCAGCGGGAGCTGGCGGAGAGCCAGCGCGCCGCGCGCGACCAGACGCTCAAGCCCCGGACATGGCTCGACGCGCGGTCCGCCGCCGCCGACGCGCAGACGGCGCTTGAGGACGTCGAGAGGCGTCGCGACGACCTCCTAGCCGAGACCAGGCGCGCCGGACGCCTGCGCCGCATCGCCCCCGCCATGAGGACCCGCGCGGACCTCCTGGCGTCGCTCGCCACGCTGGAGGGCGTCCCGGACATCGCGGCTGCCCGCGCGCAGGCCGCGGAGACCGCGATGACCGAGGCGGAGGCCGCGACGCGGGACCAGAGCGCTGCCGAGCAGCTCGTCCAAGAGACGGGAGCCCGGATCGCGGCGCTGTCGGGCGACGACGCGGCGCTCGAGCGCGAGGACGAAATTGATCAGCTGGCCGCTTCGGCGGGAGCGGTCGAGAAGGGAAGGCGCGATCTGGCGAGGCTCTCGGGCGAGCTCAGGGCTGGCGAGACGAACCTGGCGAGACTGCGGGAGGACGCCGGCGGGGTGGCCGCGGCTCCGCCCGCTCGGGGCGTCTCCGGCCGTCTCCGCGAGCTCGCGACCGCACACGCGCAGGACCTCTCCGCGCTCGACCAGATCGAGGAGAGCGAGACGGCGCTGGCGGTCCGGCGGGATGCGCTGGCGAGCGTCTCCGCGGAGCCGGCGGCGATCGGGCGACGGGCCCTCGAGGTGGCGATCGACGCGGCGCGGGCGCTCGGCGCAGACGCCGACGAACGGACCGCCACCGCCTCTCGCCGGGCCGACGAGGCGGCCGCGGCGGCCGCGGTGGCGCTAGCGAGACTCGCGCCATGGACGGGCGCGCCGGAGGCCCTGGCGACGCTGCCCAGCATCCCGCAGGAGGAGATCGCCTCGACGAGGGCGTTGCTCGCCGAGGCGGCGGCGGACGCGGTCCGGCATAGGCAGGATGCAGCCCGGGCTCGCGGCGACGCGGCGTCCGCCGCGCTGGACGAAGGGCAGCTCGCCGCCGACGACGCGGTGTCGCCCGAGGAGATCGAGTCGGTGCGCGCGAACCGCGACCGCTCTTGGTCGCCGCTGCGTGAGAGCATCCTGTCCGGCGCGGCGCTCGCCTCGCCGGAGGAGGCGGTCGAAGCGTTCGAGGGCTCGGTGGCGAGGGCCGACGAGCGCAGCGACCGCCGGTTCGCCTCGGCGGACGGCTCGGCCCGGCTGACGATGCTCGCGCGACGCAGGGAGGCATCGCTGCTGGAGGCCGGGCAAGCCGAAGAGCGGGCGGTCGCGAGCGACGACGGCGCGGCTGCAGCTAGGCGGACGTGGTCGGCCCGGCTGGCCGCCACCGGCCATCCCGACCTTGATCCGGACCGGCTCGCCGGCTGGCTGGCGGACCGGGAAACCGCGCTCGGGGCCCAGGCCGCGGCCGCCCGGGCGGTTGAAGACGCGGCCGCCGCCAGGGCGCGGCGTGACGACGCCCGTATGGCCGTCGCGGCGGCCCTCGGCGGGGACTTCCCGCTCCCGGCCGGAGAGGCGCTCGCTCCGCTGCTGCTCCATGCGGACCGGGTCCGCGGTGAACTTAGCGAGGCCGACCAGCGGGTCCGGCTTAACGTCGCGGCCGCCGCACAGATCGAGCGGGACGCGGCCGACCTCGCCAGGCGGCGCGCCAAGCTTACCGACGCGGCGGCAGCGCGCGAGAGCGAGTGGCGGCGGCACACCGAAGCCGCGTCCCTCTCGCTTGAGATCTCGGGTTCGACGGGCACGCTCGACGCGATCGACGACCTTAGGCGGGCGACGGCGTCACAGGACGAGCTCCAGCGCCGGATCGCAGGGATTGAGCGCGACGCGTCCGAGCACGAGGGCCGCGTGGCCGCGCTGTGCGACGCCCTTGCGATCCCGCCGGCGGCGACTGAGGCCGAGCGCCTGGCGGCCGCGCGCAGGCGCCTCGCCGAGGCGCGCTCGGCCCGGAGCGCGCGCGCCTCGCTCCAGGAGACGCTCGACGCCCGCACCGCCGACGTCGACGCGGCGGCCGCGAGGCGGAACGCGGCCCATCAGGCGATCGCGCCGCTCATCGCCGAGATCGGCGCCACGGGAACGGCCGGCCTGCAGGAGGCGATATCGCGCTCGCGCGAAGCGAGCGCAATGCGCGAGGCGGTCGCGGCCGCCGAAGCGGCGATCGTGGCCGAGGGCGACGGCTACCCGCTCGAAGACCTGCTCGCTGCGAGCGAGGGGGTCGACCCGGATGCCCTCGCGGCCCGTTCCCGCGCGCTCGACGCCGAGTTCGAAGGTCTCAACGCGGAGGTGTGCGCTGCGGCCGACGCCCAGGGCGACGCGCGACGGGCGTTCGCCACGCTCCAGGAGGCCGGCGATCTGGCGGCCGGGGCCGCCTTCGACGCGGAGGCGGCGAAGGCGGAGCTGGCGACGCTGGCCGAACACTACATCTTAAAGCGCGCCCAAGCCGTGACCCTGCGATGGGCCATTGAGCGCTACCGCGAGGAGAACCAAGATCCGCTGCTCCTGCGCGCCAGCGCGCTGTTCTCCTCGCTAACGGTCGGACACTACGCGGCGCTCCGGGTGGACGCGGACGGACCGGCGCCTCGACTGCTCGGCATCCGGGACGACGGCCGGACCGTCGTCGAGGTCGGCGCGATGAGCGAGGGAACGAGCGACCAGCTATTCCTGGCGTTGCGGCTGGCGGCGACCGAGCAGTCGGTGGCGGCGGGCATCCGGCTGCCGTTCCTCGCCGACGACCTCTTCGTGAACTTTGACGACGAGCGCTCCGAGGCCGGCTTCCGAGTCCTGGCCGAGCTGGCCTCCTCGACGCAAGTGCTGTTCTTCACGCACCACCCGCACCTCGCGGCCCTCGCCCGCTCGGTCGTGGGCGCAGACGCCCACTCGGAATGCTCGCTGGCCTGAAGGGAAAGACGCGTTGCTGGTGGCGGGGGAAGGAAGGGCGGAGAAGCGCGACGCGCGGCGGCGGCTCGCGGGGCTGCTGGCGGGCCGGCTCTACGATCATCAGTCAGCTGCCGAAAAGCGGACCTTCTCAACTTCCGCTTCGGGTCAGAGACGGATGTTGGCGGCGCCCAACATCCGTCAGCCGTCCGCGTTTCGAACCGCGTGTTCGCTTAAGCCGTGAAAGCGGGTGACCGGCGTCCTTGCGTGTTGCCGACCGCGTGAACTTTCAGGCCGAAGCCCTCACCGCTCGTATCCGTCAGCCGCTTGAGGTGTCCCTGCCAGATCGTGCCGTCGCGTTGGTCCTTGTCGAACCCGAAGACAACGAGACGCGGCTCGGGGTCGACCGTGGGCGGGGTGCTGCTGTTTGCAACGCGGGAGATGAGTGGATGAAGCGGGGCCGAGCCCGTAGTGTCGGTTTGCACGCGTTGGCGCATGGCGTAGATACGGGCAAGCGCCTGGCAGACATCGTGATAGCTCCGGCCGATCGCATCGGCATGATGCGTGAGGGTTCGCCGGTACCGGTCAATCTGCTCGGCTACTCGGGGCGTCTCCCCGGCGCTGGCACGGAGTTCCGGGTTGGCGAAGTGCTTGGCCTCGTGGAAGACGATGCAGACTTCCCCGTCCTGCTCCTCCAACGCCGCGACGTCGATCCGGTCCGTGCCCCCCGCGGTTGGTGATAAAGGCGCTTGGGGTGCTTTGCCTGCTTCCTCCTCGGCGGCGGCGATAAGGCCATCCTGCGAGTCTTCAGCTGTCGGCGGGGCAATGGCGCCGAACGCGATCTCAACGTCGATGACGTGGGGGCTGGCAAGGAGGAGGCTGTGCAGCCCGATCTTCTCCGGTCCGGTAAGCGCGTCCGCGGCCTGGATCATCTCCCGTAACGTCGCTTGCCCCTCGTAGCTGCGCCAGAGGGCGGTATTGGGATCGATGTCGAATCTTCCATCCGCGGCCAGGGTGACCGATCCCTGCTTACGACGGGTTAGGTACTTGGCGTGCGTGATCGGTACGAGCTTCTCGCCCTCGCGCTCCACGCGGAAGATGGAGGCTCCGCGGTAGTAGACGTTCAGGTACTCAGCGCGGACTGCGATCACGATGTCGCGTCTCGACAGGACGTCACGCCACCAATTGCCCTCAGACTGGTTGGTGAGAGCTTCCAGCGCCTCAAGGTAGGACTCGCTCAGGCCCCTGTAGAACGACGAAGGCGACGAACTCACGCTGCGATCTCCCACCACTGACCATCCTGTTTGATGCTGACGTTTGGGCCGAACAGCTCAGGAAAGCGGTCGGCGTGAAAGGTATGGATCGGCACGATCCGGCGCGGTGCGACGGCCTCCGCGAGCCGCTTCAGATCCGGGATGCTCGCGTGCCCCGACGTGTGGGCGTGGCCAAGCGGGATGCCGCGCTCGGCCAAATCCGTCTGTAAGATCAGTCCCCGTTCCTGGGCGAGGTAGCCGTCCCACTGCGACCAGATCGCAGTCGCTCCGGATAGGCACTCCGCCCGGTCGAGGTCTCGCAGCATGGTTGGCCGGAACAGATAGGCGGCACGGGGGGCCAGGGCTCGAAGCTGGTCCGGAAAAATGCGGTTGGCCGCATGGGCTTCGATTAGGTCGAACCGCTCGGTCTGTTTGATCCGGACCCGTTGGTAGTGGGGTACGAACACAGCCACGCCCGGCCAGTCCGATTGCGGGATGTTGGCGTTGCCGGTCGCTCGCAGGACTTCCGCTGCGTAGAGGTCGATGACGAGGGTGCGTTCGGTGCGTTTGCAGGCGCGGTAAAGCGAGACCATCCGGTCGATGTTCTGGGCGGAGGCCGCGACGAGAGCTATGCCGGCGGTATCCTCTATCAGCGAAACGAAGCGGTTCTCGACGTCGGCTTCTGTCGGGAAGTGCTGGTCGGGGTCGAGGCGGCCGAGGCTGGATCCTTCCAGCAGCAGGATGTCGACGTTCTTCGGCGGATGTCGGACGAGGCGCTCGAACAGGCCCGCCTTGCGCCCATGTCCCCGGAAGTCGCCCGAGTAGAGCAGGCGTTGCCTGCCAGCTTCGACGAGAAGGGCGTAGGCGTCGTAGGCCGAGTGATCGACGAGGATCGGTGTGACCGTGAACGGGCCAAAGGTGAGGGGTTTGCCGCTCTCCAACGTGATGGTGGAAGGCGGAAGGTAAGCGCCTGGCACGAACGGCGCGGCGGCAGTCAGGATCGCCTTTGTCGCGGCACCCATGACGATGGGGAGGTCTGATCCGGCGAGGTGAGCCAACCCGACATGGTCACGGTGGCCGTGTGAGAGGATGAGAGCCTTCAGATCGCCGCCGCCGGCCAAGCCGTCCACGGCTGGGTGACACGACGCATCGTCCGGTTCGCCGTCGAGCGGAAGGCCAAGGTCGAGGAGGATGCGGGCGCCTCCGTGAGCCAACTCCACGCAAGTGCCGCCGATCTCTTGCGCTCCGCGGTGAATGCGGACGAACATTGCTTGCCTGACTCTGCGCGCCACAACCCGGTCGTGCCGAGCTTAGCCTTATCGTATGGCTATAGCCAGTGGTTTAATAGCCCCTGCTGCCCGCTGATCTCCATATGAAGGGGCGGGCGCTGATAGCGTGGAATCTACGGAGAGTGCGCGTTGCCCAGGGGCTTTCGCAGGAGCGAGTGGCTGCAGATGCAGGTATTGATCGCGCCTATCTTGGTGGCTTGGAGCGACAGTCGGAAAATCCGACGGTGGATCTGCTCGACCGAGTAGCTGAAACGTTGTCGGTGCCACTCAGTGAGTTCTTCGTCCAGCCGCTTGTCGGAGAGTCCGCGCCAGCGCCGCTTCGAGGAGGGCGCCGTAAGTCATGATGCGCTATAACATAGTCTTTAATCTTCCGCAGTGAGTATTATGGTGTCATATGGGCAATGAATCCTCTGATTATATTGACGAATTGAGAAGAAAAATTAAGTCGTCTGAGTTTGGGTTTCTTATAGCAGACGACGTTCTAGAGGGCGTTTTACAGAACGGCTACGGCCATGTCCTTCTTCCGCCGGTGGCGCCTCCCTTCCCAATGCAATGGGATGGGTACTCTGGCAGCATGGAACGAATCCTAGATGAGATCGAGGCCGAGGAGGATTTATGGGTTAGGGCGTTAATGCTGCTTAATAGCCGGGTTGACGGAAAATGTGAGCGTTCAAGAAGGCTTATACTTTCAGTTGCAGGAGAGCTTGGTGTTGGCTTAGTTCTCCAGGGGCGTTTGTATCCGCCTGATCCTAAAAAACCAAAAACTTATCCTCCCTGGTGGCCCGGTCATGTTGAAAAGCATTCTATTCCACTGAAGGACTACGGCAATTTATTTGACGATTTTGGAATAGATACTAGCGCTGACAAGCTATAAGATTGACTCGGCCTTGTGTGTACCTTAAAATTTCAGAAAGGCTTGCTCAGTTTGGCTGTGTCAGATAAAGCCCCGAGAGATTGAAGTCGATGTCAATCGTCTCGATGGCTGCTTTCATCTGCTCTAGCGTCGACCGTTTGGTGTAACGTGCGGTTTCACCAGGTGTCGTATGTCCTGTGATATGATCAATGACGGCCGATGATACATCAGCCTGATGCATCAACGTTGTGGCTGTGTGACGGAACGAATGAAAGACGAGTCCTTCTTTTTTTATTCCGACGTCCCGACGGTATCGGGGAAACCACTTCGCGAAGGCATGAGCCAAACGATCGTCAGAGCCCCCTGCCTGGAACGCTGGAAAAACTCGTGCCGTCCGGTTCTGTCTTAACGTATCAATATGGCTGAGAAAGCCGAGGTTGATTAGCTCGGTGTGAATAGGAACGCGGCGGACTGCGGTGGTGTTTTTGAGCTTGCGCGGTGGCCGGTTGTTGATATCGAAGAACCAGATATTTCGCTCTTGGCCAATATCTTCGACGTGGAGCTGGCAAATTTCTTCCTGACGAAGGCCAGAGAACACTGCGATAAGTGGCAGCCAGAATTTCTCGTCACGGATGATCGTGGGACCTGGTTTGGCGCGAGATATCTTTGACTGACAGCCGGTCCAGACGGGAGAAGAGAATAGATCTGCAAGATCCACGCGCTCCCACATACAACGTTGCTCACTCGCAATTCGCCCTGGGGCAAATTTGAAACCCGAGAAAACATTCTCTTTCGCATCGCCTCGGGCGATGCCTGCCAGCCAAAGCGTCGAGAGAGCTGAAAAGTGCCGCTTCACCGTTTTTTGTGTGATGACCGATGCACGTTCGTTGACGGGAAGAGCAGCATAAGCCGCAAGGATCGCGTTGACATCCAATCCCCTGTACTTGGCTGATTTGCCATAGTCGCTCGGTAGACGTTCGACGAGATCCTTGAATCGACCGGCATGTTGGCGGGTATATTCACTTAGTGAAAGATCGCCGCAGATATCAATGAATAGGCGATATGTAGCGCCTGCCTGACTTGCAGTCTGATTATCCCAGCCACCATTCGCTACCTGAGAGCCCGTCCGATAACGTCTGGTTGGGGTTGAGTGGCCGGGATGGCGGTGATTCCAGAAGGGTGCTGAAGCCTGATCTGGAAATGCCATGTGGACCCCGACCACTCGCCGGCAGCATAGCCGTGCCAGCCTTCGCTACGAAACCGATCTGACGGATGCGGAATGGGCCGTGATCGCGCCGCTGATGCCGGAGCCGGCCCCATGCGGTCGTCCGCCTGTCTGGACGATACGCGAGATCTGGAACGCGATCTTCTACGTGCTGCGCGGTGGGATCGCGTGGCGTCTGATCCCGAAGGACATGCCTCCGCGCAGCACGACGTTCGGCTATTTCAGCCGCTGGCGTGATGAGGGTTTGTTTGCCCGGGTCAACCACACGCTCGTCATGGCCGACCGTGAGCGGGTCGGACGAGAGGCTTCGCCTACGGCTGCGGTGCTCGACAGCCAGAGCGTGAAGACCACCGAGAGCGGCGGGCCGCGCGGCTATGATGCGGGAAAAAAGATCAAGGGACGCAAGCGTCAGGCCCTGGTCGATACGGACGGACGCGCCCTCGTCCTCGATCCGCAGCCCGCCAGCATCCAGGATCGCGATGGGGCCGGGCCGGTGCTGCGCCTATCGCGGCGGACTTTTCCGTTCATCATCAAGGCCTTTGCCGATGCGGGCTATGCCGGCGATAGGCCCGCGACCGCCACGAGCATCACCGTCGACATCGTGCGCAAACCCAAGGATCAAGTCGGCTTCGCGGTGCATCCGCGCCGATGGGTGGTGGAACGCTTCTTCGGCTGGATCAGCCGCAACCGCCGCCTCTGGAAAGACCCGGAAGCGACCCTCGCCTCAGCCCAGGCCTTCCTCTACGCCGCCGCCGTCATGATCCTCGTCCGAAGGCTGGGCCGAGCGTCATGACTTATCGGACGGACTCTGAGATACGCGGAATGCTTCTCCGACAATGCTAAGGAAGCGTTTGGACGAGCTGCACGGCACTGTTCCTATAGGTGTTTTCGGTACAGGGGTACATGAAGCTGTCGGTGCCGGATGGTCTGCTTCTAACTTCGTTAATTGAAGCTTGAGCAATTTGTCATTAGGCTCGAAGTTAAAGTCGCCCTCGTAGCGCGCTTTCAGCGCTTCCGCGACATCGACACCAGCTCGCAAGATCGCCTGTTTGGCTTGTGCGAGATCGGTCGGTGTCAGAGCCGATGGCATGATCCCAACGTTGGTCAGAGTGCTCTCTGTGAGGAATCCTGCCTCGTCGAGGCGATTGCACGCCAGTGCGTCCCTTGTGTTGGTAGCGACGGTCGCGAAATAGTTGGCTCGTACCCTGCGAGCGTCAGGCGAGATCATGCGGCCCGCGCGGCGGGCGACGTCATCCTGCTCAATGATGCGGCTGTAGAAATCCTGCACCAAGGCCGCGAGCTGGATATCTGTCAGCATTGGGGTTGTGCGCACATCCACGAAAAGGTTTTCGGATGCGACGTATAAACGACAAGCAGCGAGCTTTGCAGTACGAAAATCGCTCGTGCGTAGGCTGGTGATGAGTTCGCGACGACCGAGGCGATCGCGGATGTCTACCGGTATGCTTCGCCTAAAATGATAGGTGCAGCCGCGTAGCACGACGTTTGGAAGAGATGCCACTCCGCTTCTCCACCCCCAGGGGCTTGTAGCAGCGGATTGTAGCAACAGGCTCAACCCGCAGGGCGGCTGAGCGAAAAACTGAGGTGGCTGAGATGCTTAGTTATGACAGTGGCTGGGGGACGAGGATTCGAACCTCGACTAGAGGAGTCAGAGTCCACTGTTCTACCGTTAAACTATCCCCCAACGAACCCGTTGAAGATGCAGGCGTTTTTGCCGGCGATCCTCGTTCTGGGCCGGAAGCTGCGTGAGCGCTTCCGATAGAGGTTGTCCGCATAAGGCACTGCGCGGCCCCGGTCAACCACCCGGATCGAGAGGATTTCGATACCGGATCGAGGGGCCGCAAATCGCCGGATCGCGGGGCGCTTCGTACCGGATTGCGGGGCGTTTCGTGCAGGATTGCGGGGCGCTATCGTCTTCCATACTGGATCGTCGATCCCGCATTCCCCGTCAGGGGGCCGGACAGGCCGCTCCGCTCTCGACCCATGCGGCGACGAGGGCGCCCGCCTCCGCCTGGGTGCCGGGAGCGGGTGTCCGGCCGGCGCCCGGAGCCCAGGCCCAGCCGACGAGGCCGTCCTTGCCGATATGCTCGATCAGGTCGTCGAGCTTGCGCTGGCCGTTGCGGTCGGGGTCCTTGATCTGGGTGCAGATCTCCGCGAGCGACTTGCCCTCCCAGGCCATCTCGCGGGGGGCGAGGTGCCATCCCGGATGGCCGGGCACCCGGCCGGGATCGTAGTTTCTGTCCTGGTGGCAGGTCGGGCAGCGCAGGCTGTCCGAGCCCATCCCGTCGGCGCCCCGCGTCACCGGCGGCTGGTGCGGCCGGCTCGTGTCGCCCTGGCGCGGCCGGTCGCTCGCCGGATGGCAATTGACGCAGCGCGGGTTGGTGAGGACCTTGCCGAGTTCGGTGAACAAGGCGGCCGAGCGCGCCGTCGTGTCGGCGATGCCGGCGAAGCTCTGCGGCGGGGCGAGGCGGCCCGCCGGCGCCGTCTCGGCCGCGTGGCCGGCGAGGACGCCCATCGCCAGGCTTCCCATTGCCAAGCCGCCCATCGCCAGGATGGCGGCCGAGGCGAGGATGCCGTTCCGGAGGGAGGCGATCATGTCCGGGAGATCCTAGGCAGGTTCAGCGAAAGTGGTCACCGGTTTTGCGTTCCGGAACCCGCGACACGTCGAGGACCTGAGCGAGGTGACGCGTTGGCTTGCCAATGCGAGCCTGATCAGGCGAGGTAGCGTTGCGGCTCGGCCAGGATCACGGAGCGGACGGCCTCGTGATACTTGATGTAGCCGGTACAGCGGCAGAGATGCCCGTCGAGGGCCTCGGCGATGGTGGTCTCGAGCTCGGCGCGCGCCACCGGGCTCCGCTCCAGGCGCTCCAGCAGGACCTGCCCCTCGTTGAGGAAGCCGGCGGTGCAATAGCCGCACTGGAAGGCGAAATGCTCGATGAAGGCCTTCTGCAGGGTGGTGAGCTCGTCTCCCTTGGCGTGACCCTCGACGGTGCGGATGGCCATGCCGTCGAAGTTCACCGCCGGCACGATGCAGGTGGGGCTGGTGCGGCTCGTCCCGTCGGGTTCGTCGACGATGATCGCGCAGCTCAGGCACTGGCCCGCGCCGCAGCCGAACTTGGTGCCGGTCATCCCGAGATGTTCGCGCAGGTAGTCGTTCATCGACAGGTCGTCGCGCAGGTCCACGGGGCCATGCGCCTCCCCGTTGATGGTGATGGAGAAGCGCGTCACGCGAGGGCTCCCTTGAGCATGCTGGGGCTGACCGGCAGCGACTGGAAACGGTGCCCGGTGGCGTCGAAGATGGCGTTGAGGAGGGCCGGCACGACGGGGATCATCACCACCTCGGCGATGCCCTTGGGCGCCTCGTCCGGGGTCAGCGGCGGAAGCATCTCCACCTCGAAATCGTGGAGCGGCAGGTCCGAGCCGCGCGCCACGACGTATTGGCCGAGGTTCCAGCGGCCGTTGCCCGGGCCGTCCTCGAAGGGCGGCAGGGTCTCGAGCAGGGCGTAGCCGACGCCCATGGCGAAGCCGCCCTGGGCCTGGCCCTTCACCACCTCCGGCACCAGGGCGTTGCCGCATTCGAGGATCGTGTAGGCCCTGGCGATCGTGATCGCCCCGCTCGTCCGCTCGATCTCGACGCGGACCAAGGTGCCGCAGGCCGCGCCGTAGGTGGTGCCGATGCGGTTGTTGCCGGTGGGCGGGAACGAGACGGCGACGCGCGCGACCCGCTCGAACGGGCCGCCGCCCCTGCGGATGGCGAGCGCGTCGATCTCGGCCGCGTAGCGGTGGCCCTGGACCGGGAAGGTCGCCTTCGCCCAGGCCCACCGCGAGAAGCAATGGGTGGTGGCGCCGGTGACGAGGCGGCTCGCATGGGCCTTGGCGGCCAGGGCCTTCAGGGAGAGCGGCGGCAGGTCGGCGAAATGCAGGTTCCCGTCCCGCCAGGTGGCCTGGGCCCATTGCTCGGCCCGGTGATCGGCGGGGGCGATCGACCAGAGCGCGAGGGCGGCCGGCCACAATCCGAAGCGGAAGACCACGCGGGCGGCCTCGCTGGTGGAATGGGTGCCCACATGGGCGCCGTTCGAGGCGGCGGTGGCCGCGCTGATCGCCGGCACCCAGCGGCTGTTCCGCTCGGCGGCATCCTGGGTCTTCTGGTCCATCGTGTAGGAATTGCCGGAGGTGACGAGGGCGAGCTCGCCGAACACGCCCACCCGCGCCAGCGAGATCTCCTCGGCCATGCCGCCGAGATGGGCGGCGACGCGGCTCGCCAGGGCCGTGCCCATGCCGTTGCCCATCTCGGGCTGGTCGGAGGTGATCGAGATCCCGCCCTCGGCATCGATCTCGACCCGGCCGAGGGAGCAATCCGCGCCGGTGCCGTAATCCTTGGTGGCGACCGCGACGCCCGTGCCGACGAGGATTCCCTCGCGCCTCGGCCGCGCCTTCTCGGCCGCACGCGCCGCCCAGATCGGATGGGTTTCGAGCTTGTCCAGGATCTCCATCGTGCGCACGGAGACGGTGTAGCGGTTGCCCGTCATGGTGCGGCCGTCCGGCGGCAGCGCGTTGCGGCGCCGGAACGCGATCGGATCGAGGGGCAGCGCCGCGGCGACCTCGTCGACCAGTGTCTCCAGCGCCGTCAGCGTCTGCACCGTGCCGTAGCCGCGCATCGAGCCCGCGGTGACGCCGCGGCTGTGGAGTGCCACCGTGGTGATGTCGACCTTCGGGATGTCGTAGATGCCGATCGCCGCCGTGGCGGCCACCGTGGCGACGTTCGGCGAGAAGTTCGCGAGCCCGCCGCCATCGAGGACGTGGTCGGCGGCGAAGGCCGTGATCCTGGCCGTCCTGCGGTCGACCCCGATGCGCGAATGCATCTTGAAGGCGTGGCGCTTGATGCCGCCCTGGAATTGCTGGAACCGGTCATGGGCGAGGCGCACCGGACGGCCGGTGAAGAACAGCCCGGCCAGGGTGACGTAGAGCATGAAGGGCGTGTGGTCGCGCCCGCCGAAGCCGCCGCCCATATAGGCGAAATCGGCCTTGATCCGCTTCGGCTTGAACGGCGCCTTCGCCTTGGCGAGGAGGAAGGCGATGGCCTCCGACGCATCGAAGGGCGACTGGACGCCGAGCACCAGTTCTAGGGTGCCGGTCCTGCCGTCGTGCCAGGCGAGGCCGGCCTCCGGTTCGAGGAACATCGGATCGACCGACTGCGTCTCGAAATGCCGGTCGAGGACCAGGAGGTCGGCGTTGGCGCCGGCCAGTCCGGCGCGGATCGTCTCTCCGTAGCGGGCCGCCTTGCCGTAGGGATCGGAGGTCTCCCTGGCATAGGGCTCCCAGACCGGGAGCGGCGAATGCTGCACCCGCCCCGGCTTCACCCAGCCGGCCAGGACCGGCGAGTAGAGGTCGGGCGATTCCGGCGTCGGCCCGGCGACGCGGGTGAAGCGGAAGGCGCCGTAATTCTCGGCCTCGATCGGGCCGGTCTCCTCGCCGAACCGCACGAAGGTCCCGTCCCGCACGGCCACCCGCGCCTGGTCGTAGGCGTCGAACCCGTCGAAGATCAGCATCGCCACGGGCTGGCCGAGATAGAACGGCGTGCGGCCGACCGGGCAGAACAGGTCGCCGGCGTAGAAGTCCGGGACCTGGAGGCCGATCGTCGCGATGTCGGATGCGGTGACGACGAGGGTCGGCTTCATCGCGCCGCTCAGGCGCGCGAGGTCGAGACCGAGATAGACGTGCGACGCGTCCGGCGCCCGCACGAGGAGCGCATGCGCCGTCTTGTCCGGCCATCCCGGCATGTCGGCCGCGCGAAAATCCGAAGCGTAGAGCTTCGCGCCCGTGACCTTGGGCTCGCCGTCGATCCGGCCGAGGCCGCCGATGGCGGGGTTCCACCGGGCGCGTCCGGGCAGCGTCTCGCGCGCGTCGAACCCGACACTCTGCGCCTGTCCCAGGCGGGTCATGCTGAGGGAGATGCCACCGGCGGACATCCACGTCATGAATTCCCGGCGCGACGCCCGCATGTGTCTACCTCTGGGTCGGCTCCGGCACGACGGCCGGCGAAACGTCTCGTACTCGCAGCAGGGAACCGCAGCCCGAGCTGTGGGAGCCGGCCGCGACGAAGGCGCTCGAATATTTGGTGATTAGTTCCCTCGGTAGGCCATATTGATTGATGGGCTCTTAAGGTGATCGGCGGTTGTGAGGCGGGGTGTTGTGGCTGGTGACGGCTGTGTGGGTGGTTGGGGGGTGAGCTTTCGACGATCGGGATCTCAGGCGGGGTAGTTTTGCGACAGACCGTTTTTGATCTGATGTTTGGCAAAGCAGCCATTAATTTATGGCATGAACTGGCAAAGAGCAGCTTAATATCTATTTGCTGCTTGAATTGTATCGTTGTAGACTGTCGTATCTGATTTCGCCCAGGTCAGGCGAGTTTTTAAATGTGCTCTTTTCAAATGATACAAATCCGGGCCGATCGCGTGTGGATCCGCGGCTTCTGTCATAATATACGGATAATATAGTTTGGATTAAACGCTGTAGTGGTATGTGATTCTCTAGTTTGCAGTCGACTCCGACGTATCGAGCTTTGTTTTCGCTTGAATCAGTGCTACGTACCTTGAACACACAACTATTTCCCATTACTGATATCTCATTTATCATAGAATCAAAATCGCAGCCACCTTCGTATGCGGACTCTATTTCCGAAAATATTTTTTTGTTAAGCGTCGCTTGGCTTTTCTCATTGGTCGAGAATCCGAATATTGCTGTGCAAGGACCACGGCGGTCGCGCTCAGCACAGAGTGCCGCGATATTCCGGAGAGCTGCCAATTCTTCCTTTAAATCGCGCATGCGAAGTGTCTTTTTAACTGAAATAAGACCAACTACGCCTTCAGGAGGTACAATGCAGAATTCTTCATAGCGCTCATAGGTAGGGTAGGCATCGAAGTCATAAATTATTATGTCGACTTGAGTAGAATGTCGATCTATTTCATTTAATACACGTTCTGTATTGGAAACCCCCGTTTTTGTCGAAGGACAAAGAATAAAACCAGATACTGCCTGTAGATTCGACGGAAGATGCTTGTTGAGAAAAGCTCGCAATAGCGACTCGATAAAACGCCCCTCCTCGCCGCGATGAGCTGCTCCTCTAGTATTTGCATTAGGCAGCAGAGTTTCGATCACACGGTAACGCTCTCGAAGCGTTTGAGCCTCGATCTTAAAGAAGCTGCGAACCTGATGGCCCTTTGCCGCTTCCTTCGTAGCATCGTTGCTGACATCACGCATTCTGATCACCTTATAAATTCACGCTAAGCACATTTCTGCTCGGCATGTGGCGGACAAATTTCGAATTATTTCGAGCGGCGAATTAATTTTAGGATTTTGACTTGTAAATTTGATTTAACGTCTTCTTTGGTGCTTCCTTTCTATCAAAAGCACAATTAAATTCTGCTCCTAAAAAATGCCTAAATGGCTCATGAGCTACCCACTTGCGTCGAGAGCAGACGGCATCAAACATCAGCCTTTGCCCTCTAGCAGGGTGTTGAAGAA
>NZ_BPQT01000051.1 GCF_022179405.1 Methylobacterium marchantiae | reverse complement strand
TCATGATGCCGGACAGACTCTAAGGCGGAGCGTCGCTCCACCGGAGAATGAGCACGGGCGCCACCCCTTAACGCCGTCTTCAGTCGCTCCCGACAATCCTCTCCACTTCGATGCGGTAGGGACGGAGTTCGCGCGTGATCGGTCGTAGCCAGGATGGAGTGCTTCTCGCATCGCGACTGCTGTTGGCGGCGGCGCTGCTGCCCACCGGCATCGCCCGGGCGCTCAACGTCTCGGGTTTCGCTTTGTCCCTGGCTGGGGCCGGGATGCCTTCTCCCAATGCCGTCGCCACGGCCGCCGTGGTCGTCCAGGTCTTCGGTCCCCTGGCGCTGATCCTCGGCGTGATGCCCCGCCTCACCGGCATCGCTTTGGCGGGGTTCGCGGTGACGATGGCGATGCTGCTTCACGGGTTCTGGACCTATGCCGGAGCTGCGGCCTTGACGGAACGCACGCTGTTCCTGGCCGATCTCGGTCTTGCCGGCGGCTTCCTGATCTACGCGATCACCGGCCCCGGCGCCTGGAGCTGGCAGGGTTGGCGGCAATCGTCCCGCGAGGCGGCCGTGCGCGCGCCGGCCAAGTCGCGATCGTCCAAGCCGCAATCGGCCAACGGAAATGCCAAATCGACGAAGGGTCCCAAGCGCAGCCCCGCCCGGCCGTCGAGCCGCGCAGCGGCGTGAGGGGCGAGGCCTAAACGCCCTTCGACGCCAACCGCTGACCCGACACCTCCGCACCGGCATCGGGCGCCAGGCGGAGGAAGGCAAAGAGCGAGGCGAAGGAAATCACCGCTACGGTGACGAAGGCCGGCCAGAAATCGCTCGCCTCGATCATGGTGCGTCCGTGCTCCGCGGCGGCCGTCTCGAGGGCCAGGGCACCGATCGAGACGCCGAGGCTGAGCGACAATTGCTGAGCGACGCTGGCGAGGCTCGTCGCCGAGCTCATGTCCCGCGTCTCCAGCTCGGCATAGGCGATGGCGTTGACGCAGGTGAACTGGAGCGAGCGGACGCAGCCGCCGACGAGCAGGATGGCGACGATGAGCCAGTGCGGGGTCTGCGCCGTGAACAGGCCGTTCACCGCAAGGAAGCCCGACGCGACGATGGCGTTGAACAGCATCACCCGGCGAAAGCCGTAGGCGCGCAGGATACGCGGGCCGATGATCTTGATGAGCAGGGCCCCCGCCGCCGCCGCGAAGGTGAGAAGCCCCGATTGCAGCGGGTCGAGGCCGAAGCCGATCTGCAGCATCAGCGGCAGCAGGAAGGGGATCGCCCCCGTGCCGATGCGGAAGAGACTCCCACCGGTCACCGCCGCGCGAAAGGTCGGGTATCTCAGCAGGTCGAGCCGAATCACCGGATGTGCCACCCGGCGCGAATGCACGAGGTAGAGCGCCAGCAGGATCGCGCCGCCGACGAGGCAGCCCCACGAGACGTAATCCGGCAGAAGATGGCGTCCGAGGGAGGCGAGGCCGAGCATCATCGCGGCAAGGCCCGCTCCGGACAGCAGGAAGCCGATCACGTCGAGGGGCGGCCGCGAGGGCTCGCGGATGTTCTCGAAGTAGATCGTCGAGAGCACGATCCCGGCGAGCCCGATCGGGATGTTGATGAAGAAGATCCAGCGCCAGTCGAGATAGGTCGTGATCAATCCGCCCAGCGGCGGTCCCATGATCGGGCCGATCAGGGCTGGGATGGTGAGGTAGGCCAGAGCGCTGACGAGTTCGCTCTTGGGAACCGCCCGCAGGATGACGAGACGCCCCACCGGCACCATCATCGCCCCGCCGACGCCCTGGAACGCCCGGGCGGCGACGAAGGCGCCGAGCGAATTGGATGCGGCGCAGGCCAGCGACCCGGCCATGAACACCACGAGCGCCGTGCGGAAGATCGTGCGTGCCCCGTAGCGGTCGGCCATCCAGCCGCTGATCGGTATGAAGATCGCCAAGCTGACAAGATAGGCGGTGAGCGCCAGTTTCAGCGCGATCGGGTCCTCGTTCAGGCTTCTCGCGATGGCCGGCAGTGCCGTGGCGATCACCGTGGAGTCGGTGTTCTCCATGAACAACGCGGTGGCGACGACGAGGGGGACGATCTGGGACGTGCGCATGAAGCTCTGCTCAGCGGCGCAGACGAGGCGCGCCGGTTCGGTCGGGCATCCCGATGTGCCGAATCGATTTCTTACGCAACGGCACCGGGCTTTTGCCATGTCAGTGGATGAAAGGTGCGGCATCGCACGTGCTCTGCAACCGTGACACGTGAGCCACAGTCGGGGGCTTCGAGCCGGTATGCCAGCGGGGCCGTCTTTCGGGGGGAGGGATACGGCCTTAAGCTCGGCGACAACACGGCTGTCCCGCATCGCATCGGCTGCGCGGGACATCGCCGCCGCCATTCTGCGTGAAAGTCATTGAATGCCCTCGCGGTCCGAAACCTGTCGACGCTCGCCTGTTATCGGAGGCGCTTTCGGCCTCCTTCTGATGGTTGCCGGATGCGGCACCGTTCTCCTCAACGAGACCGGCTCGCTCACCCGCTACGATCGTCTCAATCCAAGCGACGAGGTGGCGACCAAGGCGAAGCTCTATGCCGATCCCGCAGCGCTCGCCGCGACGCAGACGGTTCGCATCGTTCCGACGCAGTTTCCGGAGTCGATTTCCGGGCCCGGTCTTAACCTCGTCGAGCGGCGCCTGATCGCCAACGCTGCCGACCGTGCGCTCTGCTACGAGTTGTCGCTGCGCTACGACGTTGTCTCCACGAAGAAAGCCGACCTGACGGTTCGCTCCGCCGTCACCCGCGTCGATCTCACCAACGTACCGGCTGCCGGCGCTACGATCGCCACTTCGGCCGGAATCACGGTCGCGTCTCAGCTCGGCGTTGGCTTCGCCACCGCGGTGGGCCGGGTGCCGATCCCCCGTATTCCGATCGGTCTCGGCAGCATCACCATCGAGGCGGAAGCCCTCGACGGCCGTCACCAGCAGCGGGCGGCGATGATCTGGGGTGGGGGTGCCAATGCCTTCACCAACCAGGCGCGCTTCTCCTCGGCCGGCGACGCCTACGATCTCGCGGGTGAGTTCGGACAGGATTTCGGCACGCTCCTCGTGACCGGGCGTGATCCGTTCAAGGAGCCGAATGCGATCCCCAACTGGAACCGCATCCGGATCACCACCCTCGGCGAGGCTCCGCTCGATCCCGATTGCGAGCAGTTCGGCCGAGCGCCGGGCATCGACGGAATCCTCGGCGACTATATCGGCCTGCCGCCGGATTGGACCGACAAGGGCCCCCGCGACCGGATCAACTGAGTTTTCCCGTCGCGATGCCGCGATCCTGCCTTTGCGCAGGGTCCGGCCCCATGATACTGCGCCGTGCCAACGCATTCGGCGCCGACGGCTCATCCAGCCCGGCGCCTCTCACCCGTTCGGGAGTTGGCACATGGCTCGTATCACCGCGGAATCCATCATCGAGGGCCTGACCTTCGACGACGTGCTCCTGCGCCCTGCCGCATCCTCGGTGATGCCCACGGAAGTCAGCGTCGCGACGCGCCTGACCCGCTCCATCCAGCTCAACATGCCGATCCTGGCCTCGGCCATGGACACCGTCACCGAGGCGCCGATGGCCATCGCCATGGCCCAGAACGGCGGCATGGGCGTCATCCACCGCAATCTCGAGCCGGCCGAGCAGGCCGAGCAGGTTCGCCTCGTCAAGAAGTACGAGTCGGGCATGGTGCTTAACCCGATCACCATCCACCCGGACGAGACCCTCGCTGACGCGTTCTCTCTGATGAAGCAGAACCGCATCTCGGGCATTCCGGTGGTCGAGCGCGGCCCCAACGGCTCACGCGGCAAGCTCGTCGGCATCCTCACCAACCGTGACGTGCGCTTCGCCACCAACCCTTCCGAGACGGTGGCCGAGCTGATGACCCGCGACCGGCTCATCACCGTGCGCGAGGGCGTGAACCAGGAGGAGGCCAAGCGCCTCCTGCACCAGTTCCGCATCGAGAAGCTCCTCGTGGTCGACGACCATTACCGCTGCATCGGCCTGATCACGGTGAAGGACATCGAGAAGCAGGTGGCCTATCCGGGCGCGGTCAAGGACGAGCAGGGCCGCCTGCGGGTGGCCGCCGCCACCACCACCGGCGATAGCGGCTTCGAGCGGGCCGAGCGCCTGATCGATGCGGGCTGCGACGTGGTCGTGGTCGACACCGCGCACGGCCACTCGATCAAGGTGCTCGACGCCGTGCGCCGGGTGAAGCAGCTCTCCAACACCGTGCAGATCGTGGCCGGCAACGTCGCCACCCGCGACGGCGCCCAGGCCCTCATCGATGCCGGCGCCGATGCGATCAAGGTCGGTATCGGACCGGGCTCGATCTGCACCACCCGCATCGTGGCGGGTGTCGGCGTGCCCCAGCTGACTGCTCTGATGGAGGCGGTCGAAGCCGCCGACCGGGCCAACGTGCCGGTGATCGCCGATGGCGGCATCAAGTTCTCGGGTGACCTCGCCAAGGCTATCGCGGCCGGAGCGTCCGTGGCCATGCTGGGCTCGCTTCTCGCCGGCACCGACGAGGCGCCCGGCGAGGTGTTCCTGCACCAGGGCCGCTCCTACAAGAGCTATCGCGGCATGGGCTCGGTGGGCGCCATGGCCCGCGGCTCGGCCGACCGCTACTTCCAGGCCGAGGTCAGCGACACCCACAAGCTCGTGCCCGAGGGGATCGAGGGGCAGGTGCCGTACAAGGGCCCGGTTGCAGCGGTGCTGCACCAGCTCGCCGGCGGCCTGCGCGCAGCCATGGGCTATGTCGGCGCGCCGACCATCCCCGAATTCCAGGACAAGGCGCAGTTCGTGCGCATCACCAATGCCGGCTTGCGCGAGAGCCACGTCCACGACGTGACCATCACCCGCGAGAGCCCGAACTACCCGAGCCGCGCCTGAGACCGATCCGGTGACCGATCTGCGACACCTCCTGCTCTGGCCGGTGCTGGCGCAGATCGGCCTCGTCTTCGGCCTCTATGTCTGGCTCTCCGCGGTACGCCTCCTGGCGGTCCGTAGTGGGGAGGTGCAATTCGGCTGTTTCGAGCTCGGCCGCGATGAGCCGCTGCACATCGCCCGCCTCACCCGCAACCTCTCCAACCAGTTCGAACTCCCGATCATCGTCTTCGCCTGCGTCGCCCTCCTCGTCGCCTTCGACCGGGTGACCTGGATCGATGTCTCGGCAGCTTGGCTCTTCTTCGTCGGCCGGGTGATCCATACCGGTGTCCAGACGCTCACCGACGACGTGCCACTGAGAGGCAGGGTCTTCGTCATCAACTTCCTCGGTTGCGCGGTCCTCGTCGCGCATCTCGGCCTCGTCGCCCTCGGGTGGTGATGCGGCAGCGACAGGACCCGCCATGACCGTCCGCGCCATTCTCGCCCCCGTCTTTGCGCAGGTTCTGCTGATCTTCGTCCTGCTGTTCTGGATGGGAGGCGCGCGTCTCGGCGTCGTCCGGTCGAAGGGGGTGAGAGCCACCGACGTCAGCATGGGCGAGCGCGCCTGGCCGGCACCCGCCCAGCAGGCGGCCAATGCCTTCTCGAACCAGTTCGAGCTGCCGGTCCTGTTCTTCGCCCTGGTGCCGCTGGCGCTCTACACGAAGAAGGCCGACCTCCTCTTCGTCGTCCTCGCCTGGATCTTCGTCGCCACGCGAGTGATTCATGCGGGTGTCTACGTCACCTCGAACCATGTGCCCCATCGCTTCCGCGCCTATGCGGCCGGCGCGCTGGTCCTCCTGCTGATGTGGGTCATCTTCGCGGTGCGCATCTTCATCGCCCCCATCGGAATCTGACGTCACGCCTGGAAAGTCGCGGCCCTCGTCCGATAAAGAGGGAGGCTCATTCAGGTTGAGGATCGTTCCATGCGCGTACTCGTCGTCGGCGCCGGTGCCACAGGCGGTTATTTCGGGGCGCGCCTCGCCGAGGCCGGTCGGGACGTGACCTTCCTCGTCCGCCCGGCCCGCGCCGAGAAACTGGCGGCAATGGGCCTTAGCGTGAAGAGCCCGGTGGGCGACATCCATCTCCCGTCGCCCGCGACGGTCACGGCCGCCGATCTCGCCGCCGGCCATGGCGGCAGCTTCGACCTCGTCCTGCTGAGCTGCAAGGCCTACGATCTCGATGCCGCCATCGCCGATGTGGCGCCGGCCGTCGGTCAGACGACGATGGTACTGCCGGTTCTGAACGGCATGCGTCATCTCGATGCGCTCGATGCCGCTTTCGGCCCGGAACGCATCCTCGGCGGTTCCTGCGCCATCGCGGCGACGGTGGCCGCCAACGGCGAGATCCGGCAGATGAGCCCTCTCCACACCCTGACCTACGGCGAGCGGGCCGGCGGCCGTTCGGAGCGCGTGGAGCGGGTCGAGGCGCTGATGCAGGGCGTCGCGTTCCAGCCGCGCCTCAGCGAGACGATGGTGTTGGAGATGTGGGAGAAATGGTCGTTCCTGGCGACGCTCGCCGGGGCGACTTGCCTGATGCGCGCCACGATCGGCGACATCGTCGCGGCTCCCGGCGGTCTCGCCTTCATCGAGGCGCTGATGGAAGAGTGCCGCCGCATCGCCGAGGATGCCGGCCACGCTCCGCGGGACAAGGTGATGCAGAATACGCGCACCACGCTTACGGCGGAGGGATCGGCTTTCACCGCCTCGATGCTGCGCGACATCGAGAATAAGGCGCGGATCGAGGCCGACCATATCGTCGGTGACCTCATCGCCCGCAGCCGGGAAGATGCGCATCCGATGCTCGACCGGGTCTACACCCACCTCAAGGCCTACGAGAATCGTCGCGCGCGTGAAGCCGCCTGAATCGGCGGCTTCCGCCGATGCCGGAGCGTTAGTAGCGTGGGCTCGGCGGCGGCGAGGGCGGGTTTCCGTATTCGAGCTGCGTCTTGGCGTCGTAAGGGCGCTGCGGCGGCGGGGTCAGGTCGACGGCGGGCGCGGTGGAGCAGGCGGCGACGCTGAGGAGGACGAGACCCGCGAGGGTCAGATGAATGATGGGGGACATGACGATTGCGAAGCTCCGGACGTTGACGCAGCGGGCTCGGGCGCAGCAAGGGCACGAGACGGTTCTGGCGCCTTGCCGTTCTGACGGCGGATCGTGCCGGAAGCTCGGCTGTATTGTGTCCGGCTGCGGATCAAAGCGTGGTCGCATCGCGGCGGCGCTCCTGACCGGTCACGCTTCCCTAACCTTGAGGATTTCGTCCTGACCCCTCCCGCCCGTCTCTCCGCCGCCATCGAGGTGCTCGCCGATATCGCCGAGCGACGCCGTCCGGCCGCGGATGCCCTCAAGGATTGGGGCCTCGCCCATCGTTTCGCCGGCTCAGGCGACCGTGCCGCCATCGCCAGCCTCGTCTACGACGCCCTGCGCCGCCGCGCCTCCGCGGCCTGGGTGATGGGCGAGGACACGCCGCGCGCCGTTCTCATCGGCATGCTTCGGCTGCAGCACGGGCTCGCCGCACCGACCATCGCGGGCCTGTTCTCGGGCGAGCGTTTCGCACCCGATCCCCTGACCGATGCCGAGCGCCGGGCGATTGCCGAGGGCTCGCTGACGGACGCGCCCGCGCATGTGGCCGGCGACGTGCCGGACTGGATCCTGCCTTCCCTGAGTCACCTGTTCGGCGACGCCCTGCTCGACGAATTGCGTGCTCTCGGCCGCCGCGCCCCGCTCGATATCCGGATCAATACGCTGAAGCGCGACCGCGAGACGGCGCTCGCCGGGCTCACGCATCTGGCCCCCGAGATCACGCCGCTTGCACCGAACGGCCTGCGCATTCCGCTGGGCGAGGACGGTCGTGGTCCCGCGCTGCATGTGGAGCCCGAATTCCTCGACGGCTGGTACGAGATCCAGGACGAGGGCTCGCAGCTCGCCGGCGCGCTGAGCGGCGTGCGACCCGGCGAGACCGTGGTCGATCTCTGTGCCGGCGGCGGCGGCAAGACCCTTGCGATCGCTGCGATGATGCAGAACCGGGGACGATTGATCGCCACCGACGACGATCCGCGCCGTCTCGCGCCGATCCATGACCGCCTGCGCCGCGCAGGTGCCGAGGCCGAAATCCGGACCCCGCGCGGAGGGCGGGCGAGGGCCGACGTCCTCGGTGACCTCGACGGCACCGTCGACAGGGTAGTGGTCGACGCGCCCTGTACAGGCACAGGGACGTGGAGGCGCAATCCCGACGCCAAGTGGCGGCTGCGCCTGGGTTCCCTCAGTGCTCGCGTCGCCGACCAGGCCGAGGTGCTCGATCGGGCCCTGCGTCTTGTGCGGCCGGGAGGGCGGATCACCTACATCACCTGCTCCCTGCTGCGCGAGGAGAACGACGCCGCCATCAACGGCATTCTGGCGCGGGCGGACGGCGCCCTGACGATCCTGCCGGCGGGATCGGTCATCGCGGACCACGCCCAAGGGCTCGCAGATTCCGTCCGATTGACCGAGCACGGCCTTCAGATGAGCCCGGCGCTCACGGGGACGGACGGATTTTACGTCGCCACCCTGGAACGGCGCGGCTGATGAGTCTCCACCGCAGGACATTGTTCGCCGCAGCTGCGGCGATGCTGTCCGGCGGTTCGGAAGCCCGCGCCGAGCCGATCCAGGCTCCAGGCTCGACTCTCGATGTGATCGACCTGTGGCCCGGTCTGCCGCCCGGAGGGGGAGGTCCCTTCGCGGCGGATGGCCGCTTCGACGAGAGCCGCGACGGCGTGATCAGCAACGTGGCGCGCCCTTGCCTGCTCGTGATGCGCGCGCCCAAGCCCAACGGTGCGGCTCTGGTGGTGGCGGCCGGCGGTGGCTACCGCCGCATCGACATCGGCAACGAGGGAATCCCGGTGGCGCGGTGGCTCGCCACCGTCGGCATCACCGCCTTCGTCCTGATCTACCGGCTGCCCGGCGAGGGATGGGCGGCGGGACCCGACGCTCCGCTTCAGGACGTGCAGCGGGCGATCCGACTGGTTCGGGCGGGAGCCGTGGGCTACGGGGTCGACCCCGAGCGGATCGGCGTGCTCGGCTTCTCCGCCGGCGGCCACCTGATGGGGGAGGCGGCCATGCGTGCCACGGCGGAGACCTATGCCGGGCTCGATTCCAGCGATGCGCTCTCGGCACGGCCCGAACTCGCCGGCCTGATCTATCCCGTCATCACCCTGCGGCCGCCCTTCGACCGTACCTCGACGCGGCGCATCCTCGCCGGCGACCCACCGGACCCGGTCAAGGCGGCGGTCTATTCGGTGGATACGCATGTCCGCGAGAAGGCGCCGCCGACCTTCCTCGCCCAGGCCGCCGACGACCCGATCGCCGTGGTCGACAACAGCCTGCTGATGTTCTCGGCCCTGCGCAGCGCGCTGGTGCCGACTGAGCTACACCTGTTCGAGCGTGGGGGGCACGGCTTCGGACTCGGCGTGCCGGGCTCACCGGCCGCAGCGTGGTCCGGCCTGTTCCTCACCTGGATGCGGCGTCGCGGCTTCCTCAGGGCGTGAGCATGGGCGACGTTCGGCCCTTCGAACCGGCGGCGCCATGCCCAACGCATGTGGGTGGTGCGCGCCCTGCGGAAGCTGCGCGTTGCACCGTGGCAGGGCCTCGTCTAACTCCGATCCATGAATACCGACCACGACAAGATCCTCATCGTCGATTTCGGCAGCCAGGTGACCCAGCTCATCGCGCGGCGTGTGCGCGAGGAGGGGGTCTATTGCGAGATCGTCCCCTTCACCAAGGCGGCGGAGGCCTTTGCGGAGTCGAAACCCAAGGGCGTGATCCTCTCGGGTGGCCCCGAATCGGTGACGAGCGACGCCTCGCCCCGCACGCCCCAGGTGGTGTTCGATTCCGGCGTGCCGGTCTTCGGCATCTGCTACGGCCAGCAGACCATGGCGGCGCAGCTCGGCGGTGAGGTCGAGGGCGGGCACCATGCCGAATTCGGACGGGCCGAGATCGAGATCCTGGCCGATTGCCCCCTGTTCAAGGGCGTCTGGCATGTGGGCGAGCATTACCCGGTCTGGATGAGCCACGGTGACCGCGTCACAAAGCTGCCCGACGGCTTCACCACCGTCGCCATTTCCAAGAACGCCCCCTTCGCCGCCGTCGCGGACGAGGCACGCAACTATTACGCGGTCCAGTTCCATCCGGAGGTGGCGCATACCCCGCACGGCGCCCTTCTGATCCGCAACTTCGTGCGCGACATCGCCGGCTGCACCGGCGACTGGACCATGGGCGCCTATCGCGAGGAGGCGATTGCCAAGATACGCGAGCAGGTCGGCAAGGAGCGCGTGATCTGCGGCCTGTCGGGCGGCGTCGATTCGTCGGTGGCGGCGGTGCTGATCCACGAGGCGATCGGCGAGCAGTTGACGTGCGTCTTCGTCGATCACGGCCTGCTGCGCATGGGCGAGGCCGAGGAGGTCGTGCGGCTGTTCCGCGACCATTACAACATCCCCCTGGTCCATGTTCAGGCGCAGGAGCTGTTCCTCGGCGAGCTCGAGGGCGTCAGCGACCCCGAGATCAAGCGCAAGACCATCGGCCGCCTGTTCATCGACGTGTTCGACGAGGAAGCGAAGAAGATCGGCGGCGCGGCTTTCCTTGCGCAGGGCACGCTCTACCCGGACGTGATCGAGAGCGTCTCCTTCACCGGCGGCCCCTCGGTGACGATCAAGAGCCACCATAATGTCGGCGGCCTGCCCGAGCGCATGAACATGCAGCTCGTGGAGCCTCTGCGCGAATTGTTCAAGGACGAGGTCCGGGTGCTCGGCAAGGAGCTCGGTCTGCCGGAAGCCTTCGTCGGCCGCCACCCCTTCCCCGGCCCCGGCCTCGCCATCCGCTGCCCCGGCACCATCACCGCCGAGAAGCTGGAAGCGCTTAGGAAAGCCGACGCCATCTACCTCGACGAGATCCGAAAGGCCGGCCTCTACGACACGATCTGGCAGGCCTTCGCAGTGATCCTGCCGGTGAAGACCGTGGGCGTGATGGGCGATGGCCGCACCTACGACCATGTCTGTGCGCTTCGCGCCGTGACCTCGGTCGACGGCATGACGGCGGATTTCTACCCCTTCGACATGGCCTTCCTCGGCCGCGTCGCCACCCGCATCATCAACGAGGTCAAGGGCATCAACCGTGTGACCTACGACATCACCTCGAAGCCGCCTGGGACGATCGAGTGGGAGTGATTCAGGCCCATCCGAACGTATCCGAAACTACGCTATAGTACGATCTAAGTCATTGAAATAAAATAATTATATCTCGTCTTCTATCGTTATCTATCGCAGGGCATGCGAATGGAATGACGGTACGGATGACGGTATGGCCGAATCTTGATCGACCGCCAAAACCATTATACCGTCAGGTTCAAGAGAGCCTTGACGGTATATTTTTTGGCTATATCGCATTGAAATTAAAGCGATAATTCATCTTCAGAGAGGGTGATTTTGGCCTGACGGTATAATTCGAGCCTCTCCCCTGGAAATTGCCCATTTTTGGAGGGAGTTATGCTGACGGATGCTGCTCTTAAGAGCCTGAAACCAAAAGATAAATTGTACAAAGTTACCGACCGTGACGGTATGTACGTTCTCGTGCAGCCGTCAGGGAAAATCGCGTTCCGCTACGACTACCGTTTGAACGGCCGGCGTGAGACGGTGACGCTGGGCCGATACTCCCCAACGGACCTGTCCCTGGCGCGGGCACGTGAGAAGCTGATCGATGCCAAGCGAGCGATCGGCGAGGGCCGCTCGCCGGCCCATGAGAAGCAGCGCGAGAAGCGTCGCCTCAAGGAAGCCAAGAGCTTTGGCGAGTTTGGCGAGCGTTGGATGCAAGAGGCGAAGATGGCCGACAGCACCCGGGCCATGCGACGCGCGATCTTCGAGCGCGACATCCTGCCGACGTTCCGGAATCGCCTGCTGACGGAGATCGATCCGAACGATCTGCGGGCCATGTGCGCGAAGGTCAAAGAGCGCGGGGCGCCCGCAACAGCGGTTCATGTCCGTGATATCGTGAAGCTGATCTACGCCTTCGCGATCCTGCACGGCGAGAAGGTCGCCAATCCGGCTGACGAGGTTGGACCGGCCTCGATCGCAACCTTCGTCCCGAAGGATCGCTCGCTGTCACCCTCTGAAATCCGGGTGATGCTCGGGCAACTCGAACATGTGCCGACGCTGCCGACGATTCGGCTCGGTCTGCGCCTCATCCTGCTGACGATGGTCCGCAAGAGCGAACTCCAGGATGCGACGTGGGACGAGGTGGATTTCGAGAACGCCGTCTGGTCGATCCCCAAGGAGCGGATGAAGCGCTCGAAGGCGCACAACGTCTATCTCGCCCAGCAGGCGATCGACATGCTCATCGCGCTGAAGACCTGCGCGGGTAACTCGAAGTACCTGCTCCCGTCGCGCTATGACGCCGATGCCCCGATGTCGCGGGCCACGTTCAACCGGATCACGACCGCTGTGGTGGTGCGCGCGAAAAAGGAGGGATTGCCGCTGGAGCCGTTCACGGTCCACGATCTTCGGCGAACCGGCTCGACGCTTCTCAATGAGCTGGGCTTCAACAGCGACTGGATCGAGAAGTGCCTGGCCCATGAGGACGGTCGTTCGTCGCGCGGTATCTACAACAAAGCCGAGTATGAGCATCAGCGCCGTCACATGATGCAGGAGTGGGCGAACCTCGTCGATGCCTGGGTCGTCGGTCAGAAATATGCCCCGACGCTTTATCCGCCGTCGATGGACCTGCTGGTGCCGGAACCTACCGTGTAACCGGCCGGGTCTTCCTCAGATGTACATCTGGAGACGGTGCGCGTTTGACGGTCTTCGCATTCGAAGCCTGACGGCGCATCGCCAGCCAGGCTTCGACTTCGGCCAGATCCCATACAACGCAACGGGACGTCAGATAGAACCTCTGCGGGAACTCGCCCCGCTGCTCCATGTCGTAGATCGTGGTGTCGGCAAGCGGGACGATCTCGCGGAGCTGGCTTCGGCGGATGGTTCGTTTGCTCAAGGCTGATTGCGGACGGCTCATGGCGATACCTCAGTTGTAAAATCCGAGGACAATAGAAGCCGATAGTCGTCAGGGTTGGGAATGCCGCACGGAGCGCGAGCGTGGAAACGGCGGCAATGGCGTAGGAAACGGAGGGTTTGCCAAGGCGCAATCGGTGGACCTGCCGTTGTTGCGCTTCATTGGCCTTCAGTCACGCGCGCGTTCAGCCCGCCACGCCCTGCACTCGAAATTCAGATCAACTAATCATATCTGACATAATGAGCAATATAATTGGTCATATATGATTGTTATAGGGCCAGAGCGATTTCGGTTTCATCGTTCAGAAACGCCGGTTCATAGTCACGCGCAAGGCTGCCGGTAACGCCGACCAGGCGGAACGCCTCGCGCCATTCAGCCGAAATTCGCCGTGCGGTTTCCCGGATCGTCTGGCGCGCCTCGGATTCGACGATTTCGAAGAAGTCGCAAGCTTCCAGGGCAAGCCGGATGGATCGGTCGTGACCTCCGCCCTCCAGGATCGCCGTTTCGAGGTGCGGGTTGCGATCGGGCGCGGGGTTCACGTCGAACATCGGGGACAGACGCCAGCGCCCAGCGCCGACATAGAGGAAGCCATGGTTCTTCAGATGGTCATCCTTGTTCGACACGAGGATGGTGAAGATCAAGCGCAGATAGAGTTCCCGGAAGTCGGCCGACGGGTCGGCCGCCGCCGTGCGCATGAAATCGACGATCTCGGTGTAGGCGCCGAGGTCTGTCCCGGTTTTGCCCAATGCCGTGCGCGCGGAGATGTAGGGGATACGGGCGGTGCCGCGTCGATCGAACCGTTGCAGCAAGGCGACGGGGAACGGGGTATCCGCAAGCTCCAGTCTCGCCTCGGGCGTGCGGATGCCGCAGGCTCTGGCGAGCCGGAGCGTTGCGACTTCGACCCGCTCGATGGGTTGCTGGTCGTGAACGGAGGTGAATTTGGCAAGCCAGAGGGTCTCGCCATCAATGACATTGGCCTTGGGGCGCGCCCCCCCTGAGCCGCCGGCTCCGGCAAGCGCCTGCATATCCTGTGCGGAGATCTCCTTGCCCTGTTCGTAGGCTCGGGAGATGGCGGTGATGGCCTGTAGGTCGAGCAAGCGCGGTACAGCCTCAGCGGCGCGTCCCGTGATCACCTCGCCCTTGTCATCAACGAAACGTAGCGCCCCTTGGCGGCAGGTATCGTCGGAGAGCGTCAGATATTCAAACTCGGAGAGGCCATTGCCATAGGTGCGTTCGAGAAGCCTGCGTCCCCAGCTATCGGGTGCAGCATCGGAGAAGACGCCTGCGAGCGCGTCACGCATATTGCCCGGCTGGCCGGAGGTGTGGAACGGTCCGCCTTCGAAGGGCAAGTCCGGCTGCAAAGCAAAGGCTCGGGGGTTCTCGGTCCAGGCGGCATCATACGAAAAGGTGGAAAACTGGCGCGGCCCGACCTGCGTGAAACGCAATTGGCCGACGGGCGTCAGGCTCTCACCAAGGGCGACATGAGCGGCGAAGTCGGGCATCAGAAGGCCGCGCCATCTGGGTCGACGACATCGGTTTCATCCTGTTGCGCCTTATGACCCTGCGTTTCCTGCCTGCGGAGTTTGGCGGCAAAGGATTTTCCGCGTCGCGGCAACTGTTCGGCGGCCAACGCTAGACCCAGGTCATCCTTGCGTGTGTCAAGGAGGTCGGCCAGGCGCTCTACAAGCCCCATGGCGACGAGAACATCGGCAAGCGTACCGATGCCGACGCCCGGATCGCCTTTTTCGAGCCGTGCGACGGTACTGGCAGAAGTGCCGGCGCGGGCTGCGAGATCAGCCACAGCTACTCCACGCCGCAAACGTGCGTTGCGAACGTCGTGCCCAAGCCGTTCGAGCGCTGATCTCGACTTTGGGGAGCCCAATGCAATTCTCCGTATATGACCGACATAGCGTTGATGTAAGTCATATATGATGAATTAGTTGATTTTTCAAGCCCGACGCGCTGATGGGCGACGCTGCCTGAGCCAGGGCAATGCTAGATCAACCGGGTAACGTGCTGCGCTTCGCCTTGGCAAACGCCCGATCAGTCGCGATGAACCGTTCCAGCATGGGCACAATAAGGCGGACAGGATCGGTCGGCGAATGGCCGCTCTCGCGGGCGAGCACATCGGCATAGGCGGTAAGATCGCGATGCAGGCTGGCGGGCAGTTCCACCGTCACCTTCACTGGCTTGTCATCGGCGATCGGGCCGAGCTTGAGCTTGGTCATGGCGCGGCTCCATATGCTTCAAGCACGAGGTCGCGCGTTACGATGACGCGGACGGGGAAGCCCGGCCGGATGGTCAGCGTCGGTGCGATATTGAGCTGGCGCTGGACGATTTGGCGGCCGGTCTGGCCGATGCTGTCTGAAGCGCCGTCGCGGATAGCGCTAAGAAGATCGCTCTCGTCGCTGGACGATCCCGTGTTGGCGCCAATGCTGAGCAGCGTCGAAAGCGCCGCCGCCTTGAACAGTTCGCCCCAATGATAATCGACGCCATCCTCAAGTCCTGCATAGCCTTCGGCGTCAGCGCCCGGCTGACGCTCCAGCACGATCGAGCGGCCGTTCGGCATGATGAGGCGGTTCCAGACCAGCAGGACACGGCGCTGGCCGAAGCCGACGCCATTGTCATACTGGCCGATCAGCCGTGTGCCCTGTGGTACGAGCAGGATGCGACCGGTCGGGCTGTCGTAAATATTCTCCGTGACCTGGGCGGTGATCTGTCCGGGCAGATCGGAGCGGATGCCGGTGATGAGCGCGGCCGGAATGACCGCGCCGGCCTGAAGGATGTTCGGCGACGCCGGCGCGGCCACGCGATCCGATGCGACGGTGCGCCTGTCGGCCGCCTGATTGAGGAAGGCGAGCTGGCGGTCCTGCGCGGTAGGCGTCGCTGGCTGTGGCGCGAGGCCGAGGCCGGTCAGGTCCGGAATGGGTGCCGTGGCATTGGCCGGCGTGGTCGTTGGTGACGCGACGTTGCGCGACTCGGTTGAAGCGAACAGCTTACCGGTTCGCGCCGCTTCAATTTCCTGAAGCCGGCGCTGCTCTTCGGCGCTGAGACCCGGTGTGGCTGTGGCGATGCCCGGCGCGGGAACGGGCTGGCCCCTGTTCTGAGCATCGAGAATCGGCCGCCCGAGATCGCCCGGCAAAGCTGGCCCCAGGACCGGGCCGGTATAATCCCTCGGCAGGCCGTTGAGACCATCGGCGGTCGAGCGGTTCTCGGTCGAATAGAGTTCGCTGTTTCCCCCGCCGCCATCGCGGGTCTGGAGCGCATAGATCAGCGCGCCGCCAATACTGAGGCTGCCGACTAGGCCGAGACCGGCCAGAACCTTCCGCGACAACCGGGTGACGCGCGGCGGTTCGGCACGAAGGCGCATCGGTGCGACCGGCTCGCCGGTCAACGGACGGGCGTCGTCGTCGTCCGGCGTCGCCCCTGGCTTCGCGCTCTTATCAGGATCGATCTCGCTCACGATGCCGACCTCCCGTCAGTGCGGGTGATACGGACGCGCTTTTGATTGTCGCCGGTGCCGAAGCGCAGTTCGGCGGCGGCGAACAGCCGAGCGACGATCATATGCCGGCCGCGCACCCGGTAGTTCACCAGCTCCGAGGTGTTACCCTCGGGACCGACGACGAAGAGCGGCGGCATCTCACCTTGGGCTATGCCGCGCGGGAATTCGATGAACACCTGTCGCTCGTCGTCGAAGGCGCGCAGCGGCCGCCATGGCGCACGGTCGCCCTCGATCGCATAGCGGAAGTTGACGTTGGCGAGATCGACGCCACTGGCGACCGGCTGGGCGGCCTCGGCCTGGCTGTTCTGACGACGCAGGGCGATAAGCTGGTCCTGCGGATATTGCCAGGACACCGACGCCATATAGGTCCGCTCGGACGAGCGCAGCTCCATGTGGTAGGTGCGCAGATTGGTGTTGATGACGAGATTGGTCATCAGGTCGGCGCGCGTCGGTTTGACAAGGATATGGACCTGTTGCGTGGCCCCCGAGCCGCTGAGCGTGTCGCCGATGATCCAGCGCACCGTGTCGCCGGCGGCGACCGGCCCGGAGCCGACGAGGGTTTCGCCCGGCTGGAGCGCGATGTCGGTGATCTGGCCGACGGCGGTGTAGACCTGATAGAGGGCGCCGCCGGTATAGGGATAGACCTGCATGGCGTTGATGAAGCCGTCGCGGACGGGCTGGATGCGCGCGGCAGCATTAGCCTGATTGACGCGGGCGGCGGGATCGGTCGGTTCTGGCGTCTGGCGCGAGCGCTCCACCGGCTTCATCTGGCCGGGCAGCGGCAAGGGTCGCGGCAGTTCGACGACGGTGACCGGCGCCGGCGGATCGACGGTCTGCACGGCGGGCGCAGCGTCATCATAGGCGATCTCGGGCGGTTTCTGCGTCGTGGCGCAGCCGGCGAGCGCCGACGTGCAAAGCAGCAAAGCCGCAAATGCGGTTGTGCGGGAAGCCGGCTTCCCGGCGCTACGGAAAGACGGTGTCATTGTCCAAGCTCCTTCGACCAGTTGATGGCGTTGACGTAGATTCCGAGCGGATTGGCCCGGAGCTTTTCGGCATCACGGGGTGGCGCGACGGCGATGGTGAGGATGGCGGTCCAGCGCGATGTCTCGGCGAGCGAGCCGTCCTGATAGCGGCGCTCGACCCAGGCGACGCGAAAGCTGTCGGGTGAGGCGCGAATGACGGACGACACCTCGACAGCGATCTGCTGCTTGCCGACCTTGGTGAAAGGGTCGTTGACGCGGGCATAGTCGTTAAGCGCCATGGCCCCGCGATCGGTGGTGAACTCATAGGCGCGCAGCCAGTTCTGCCGGACGATGATGGCATCGGCTGGGATCGAGCGGACCTGCTCGATGAAGCGCGCCAGATGCCAGGCGATCTGCGGAGCGGTCGGGCGGTAGTCGGCGACGGCGGGCGCGATGGCCTGCGCCTGACCGAGCTTGTCGACTTGCACCACCCACGGCACGATCGAGCCGTTGGCGGATTGCCAGACCAGCGCGCCGGACAGCCCGGCCGACAGGGTCAGTGAGCCGAACGCCATGAGGCGCCAGTTCTTCGCCTGGACGCGGGCCGAGCCGATGCGCTCGTCCCAGACCTGGGCGGCGCGCTGGTATGGCGTCTCGGGTTGCGGCGTCTTGCCGTAATGGGTGGAAGGTCGTTTGAACATCAGCGGTCGCTTTCGGAGAGGTTGACGGAAGAGCCGCCGCCATGGCTGTCGCCGGATTTGACGGCGTGGGCGGCGGCCTGGATGCCGTGGGAGGCTTGCTGGCCGCGCTTCATGCGCTTGGCCCATGCGGGCGGGCCGTCAGCGCTGGCGGACGAAGACGATGCGGATGGAGCGTCGGCGCCCTCGCTCAGTGCGGCCTCGCCGCTGACGGCGCGTTCGCCGGCCTGAAAGCTGTCCTTCATGGAGGCGGCGGCGCGCCTGAACGGGCTGGCGATGGTGGACCCGGCCTGGGACACGCCGGTACTGGCGACGCCCGATGCGCCTCCGGCCTGATAGGCGGCGGTCGCACCGCCCGCGAGGGTCGCGCCGCCACGGGCGGCAGCGGCGGCTCCTCCGGCGAGAGCGGCCCCGCCGGACGCGACGGCGCCGATCGCAGCACCTCCGGCGGCGACCATACCGCCTGCGGCGAGACCCGTTCCAATGGCCGAACCCGCACCGAGCTGCGGGCCGCCGGAGACGAGACCGTTGGCGATGCCGGGACCGAAGGTTCCCAAGCCCAGCAGCGACAGCGCCGCCAGCACGATCGCCATGGCGTCGTCGATCGTCGGCGCCGTGCCGCCGAAGCCCGCGGTGAACTGGCTGAACAGCGTCGAGCCGATGCCAATGATGACGGCCAGCACCAGCACCTTGATGCCCGACGAGATGACGTTGCCCAGCACCCGTTCGGCCATGAAGGCGGATTTGCCGAACAGCCCGAACGGGATCAGCACGAAGCCTGCCAGCGTCGTCAGCTTGAACTCGATCAGGGTGTGAACCGCGCCGGGTTTTCC
>NZ_BPQT01000050.1 GCF_022179405.1 Methylobacterium marchantiae | reverse complement strand
TCATAACGGAAGCACACAAACCAAGATCGCGTCTCCGCATATCTCAGTGTGAGCTCTCGAAACGTGTCAGCAATCGTCTCACACGATCTGCTCTCGCAGATCCGCAAGGACAACGCCGTCCACGCTTCTCTTTCTCAGATACACTTGTCAAAGAACACGACCAAAGCAACAATGCCCGGCCAAAACCAATCCGCGAGACCAAACAACCGATCCCCACCGAACCTCGGTGAAAACCCTCTTGTCGATCTGGAGGAACCGTGATACCGAACCCACCACCCGGTGGGCCGCCTCAGCGGTGGGGGCCGTCTAAGGCCTCCAAATCCCCCTGTCAACCCCAGCAATCCAGATCAACCAGACCGCCGGAACCGACACACCCACAAAGACAAAAACAGAAGATCACCCAGCGATTAAGCCGGACAACCCATCCGATCTGTCCAAGAGACACAAACGACGCCCGCCGAACCGAAGTCCCCGCTGGCCGCCGCCGATGAACAGGGATATACGGACGGCGCCGGACCGCGTCAACACCTAAAACGACAGGTCGATGACGGAGACGGGCCATACGGCCTCGCGATCCGGCCCATGAGACCCGGCTCAGATCCCGGCGTACCAGGGGAATCCGAGCTCCGCGACCATGCTCCCCCTCCCCTTCCCCAAGCCGTCGACGCGGTCCACCGCCTCGATCCGCGTCAGGTATTTCAGGCTCTTGTAGCCGAGCTGTCGCTCCACCCGCAGGCGCAGGGGGGCACCATGGGCGATGGGGAGATCCTGCCCGTTCATGCCGTAGGCGAGGATGGTCTGCGGATGCAGGGCATCGAACAGGTCGTAGCTGTCCCACCAGCCATCGACGCTTCGCATCACGATGAAGCGGGCCTCGGGCTTCAGGCCGACCTTGGCGAGGAGATGTGCCAGGGGAACGCCGGTCCATCCGGCGATGGCCGACCAGCCCTGCTCGCAGCTATGCAGCGTGATCTGGGTGCGGGCCGGCATCGCCTTGAGATCGGCGAGGGAGAAGGCGTCCGGCCGCTCGACCAGGCCGGTCACGGGCAGCTTCCAATCGGCGAAGGCCACGGCCTTCGATGTCCTGTAGCCGGGATCGTCCGGATCGGTGGTGTTGATCGTCGGGAAGACGGAGGAAATCGCCTCCGGTCCGAACTCGCGCACCAGCGGCTGGTTGCGAAGGAGCCATCGCTGTACCGCGAAGGTCAGCCCGTTGCTCCAATCGTAGGGCGTCGCGAGGCGGCTGAGCGAGGGGGCCTCGCAGCCGCCGAGAAGACCGGCCCCGACGAGACCGGCCGAACCGGTGAGAAGCCTCCGGCGGGAGAGCTCAGTCATCGCCCGTCTCCGAGGGAATCGCGAAGCGTCCGGTGATCATCGAGCGCATGAGGTTGCCGGCGCCCCCGACGAAGACCTGCATCACATGGACCAGCAGGAACATAACGAGCAGGCAGGCCACGAGGAAATGGATCGTGCGCGCCGATTGGCGGCCGCCGAACAGGCTGAAGAGTTCGGGATAGGCTGCCGTCACGCCCGGCGACATGGTGAGGCCGGTGAGCACCATGAGCGGGAACAGCACCAGGACGACGCCGAGATACGCGAATTTCTGCAGGGCGTTGTAGCGGAGGGCCTCCCGGCCGCGGGCCTTCTTCAGACGGAGATGATCGCCGATCTCTCCCGCGAGATGCCTGGGCGTGAGCTGGTCGCCATCCGGTATCAGGGCCTTGTGCAGATGCCCGCTCACCAGGATGAGGACGAGATAGGCGAGCCCGTTGAGGACGAGGATCCAGCCAGCGAGGAAGTGGAGGTTTCGGCCCCAGCCGGTCTGTTCGAGATCGACCGGCAGGGGCAGATCGAGCCAGGCCGGTGCGCCGAGCGCCCCGGTCTCTCCCCAGAACAGGCGCGGCAGAGCGAGGAGGATGGCGATTCCGCTGACGAGCAGGGTGCCGAAGGCGATGGCGTTCAGCCAATGGGTCAGGCGGAGCCAGGCGGGATGGCGAAACACGGTCCGGCCTCGATCCGCACCGGCCTCCCGCTTCTGGCCGGCCTCTACCTTCAGGAATGAGGATTCACGCGATGCGGGTGAGGACATCGAGCCGGTACCGGTCGGTGCGATGATGGTGGACGATGCGGATGGACCCGTCGAGGATGCCGATCAGCATGTCGGAGGCCTCGTCCCCGCTCTGAGGATAGTGGGTCGGCCCCGTCCAGTGGACGAGGACGAGATCGCCGTCCGGGCGAAGGGTTTCGAGGATGCGTTCGGCCAGCCGGGCCATGTCGTCGGGATCGAGAAAATAGATCACTTCCGACATCAGGATCAGGTCGAACCGGCCTTCCGGCCATCCGTCGGGGACGTGCAGGCGCTCGAATCTCACCTGCGGGACCGCCTCGCAGCGCTCGCGCGCCTGTTCGAGGGCCTTTTCCGCCGTGTCGACGGAGATGAGGGCGTCGCAGCGGGGCGCCAGCGCCTCGGTGAAGATTCCGATGGAACAGCCGATTTCGAGGGCGGAGGCGTAATGCGATTTCGGCAGGGCCTCCAGGGTGGCGGCGTATTTGCCGGCCTCGTAGGGGCTGGTGGTGAATTGCCAGGGATCGGGATCGCCGGCGTAGCGGTCCTCGAAATAGTCCGGCGGCATCGTCTGCGAGTGGCGCGTCATGGCACATCTCCGGCGTCGCGCCAGAGATCTCCGGCGGCGACGGTCTCACCGAGAACATAGCGCGCGGCGGAGGTCAGCGCGAAATCCGGTGCCGGCTGACGCAGATAGGTGGCGAGATCGCGCGAGGCCCGTTCGAGGGGATGATCGCGCAGGAACCCCTGCAATCCCACCGAGCGCTGGGCGAGCTGCAGCACGGTCAGCCCCGCCGCTTCCACAGCGGTTCGCGCCAGATGGACATAGGCCACGATCCGGTCGGGATGGAGATCGTCCTCGAACACGATGCGGGCCGCGCGCTCGACCCAGAGGCGTGCGGTCTCGGCGGCGGCGAGCCCTTCCCCCAGCCGCGCCGATTGATGCGGATCGTGCCCCCGGCCGGTCCGGCGGAGGTGATCGCGCCAGATGTCGAGCACGGCCTCGACCCCGCCGAGCTGGACGGCGGCGAAACGCCAGGCGCCGCCGAAGAAATAGGGCTGCCGGCCGTAGGAATCGGGCTCGCCCAGCAGGTCGTCCCGCGTGAGGGCGAGGCCGGTCAGATCGACAGTGCCCGTGGCCGAGGCACGCATGCCATGGGCCCGCCAATCGGAGAGATCGGCGCGCGTGAAGGGGGCGAGATCCGCCACCACCATGTAGGCGAGGTCGCCGGGGATCGTGCGGGCGGTGACCAGGGGGCGGGTGACGTAGCCGGCGCCGGAGGCGAGGATCTTGCCGGATTTCAGGCGATACCCGTCGGGGCCTTCCACGAGCTTCAGCCCGTCATCGGCGCGCTCGGTGTTCCAGACTCCGAACAGATGCCCGTGCCGCGCATCGGCGAAGAGCCGGGAGCGCTGGGAGGCGTCGCCGTAGCGGGCGACGAGCTGCAGGGCGTTGACATGGCCCTCGTAGATCCGGCCGAGGGCGAGACTGCCGCTGCCGACGAGGCGCAGCACGTCGCACAGGCTCGCCGCACCCGGCTCCTCGCCGAGGCCGGCCCCGCCCTCGTCCCGCGGGATCGGCGCGGCGAGCAGACCGAGCGTCCGGAGATGATCCACATCCGCCTCGGGAAACCCGCCGTCGTGATCGTGTTCGGCCGCCCGCGAGGCCGCGACCCGTGCGGCGATCCTCGCGGCATCCGTGGCATCGACGACGTGAGCGACCGGTGTCGGCTGGTCCACGCTGTTCATCCTCCCCGAGCGGCCGTCGCGCTCATGCCTCGAACACTCATTCCACAAGCGCGAAAGCGTCGAAACATTCCGCTTTGTACTGGATCGCTGCGGCCGCGAGCGACGCCATTTCGCAAGAGATCCGCCTTCCCCGTCCCGTCGAATGAAGACATTCGATGTCCGTTGCAGTGAAACCAGATTCCGGCTGTCGCGCACCCCGATGAAGACGCATCGATCTCTGCGGCAGGTCGCCCGGATTGGCCGTGAGACAGGGTGTCAACCGGCGAGAGCTTCGGCGGTTCAAGAGCGGATCGACGAAAAGCTTCGTCCCGCACCCGAGACGGAAGGCCGCTCCCCAGAAATGCCGGCCTTATCCACATATCCGGGATAGGCGCCGGGTCCGGGATCGGGCAGCCTGCCCGTGGCTCGTGGGGCGATGGCGCCGCCGCTGCCATACCCGTCCGAGGATCGATCGCCCATGGCGCGAAAGCGCGTTCAGCCCACCGCCGAACTGCTGATGGAGGCCGTGGCCCGGCTCGGCCTGCCGCCGCGTTCCGTGGATATCGAGGCGTTGCGGGCGCAGCTCGACCTTCCGGAATTCGGCGGCTTCGTCGAGGATTCGCGCGTCGGCAAGGCGCTGCGGCGGATGAGGGCGCAGGGCGCCTTCACCAGGACCGGAGCGGAGGCGGTGGCCCGGAGCGTCCCCGGCCTGAAGGTCACGGTCGCGGCGAACGACACCCTCGTCTGGCGCGTCCGTGTCGTCCTGCCCCTCCTCGATGGCGGGCGCATGGACGTGCGCGTCGACGTCCCCCCCGACGGTGTGGCCGGCGATATCCTCTCCGGCATGGCCGAGCGCAACGATCCGGCCTGGCGCATCGAGACCCTTCGGAATGCGGTGGCGGAGATCACCGCGCAGACGGCGCGGGTGCTGCGCCCCTCCCTCGAACGGCTTCGGGAGGCGGTGGCGGCGGATCTGCGCGAGGTCGGCGCCGATGCCGTCACCTATATCGACCATATGGACCGCTCGCTCCGCTCGCGGGTGTTCCATGCCGGGCCGCAGCTCGGGCGTTCCATGGGCGATACGCTCGCCCCGGTGCGCAAGCGCGCCAAGGTCGTCGCACGGGAGGATTCGCGCCTGCGCCGGCTGCGCGACCAGGTCGGCTTCGGCGCCTATATCGAGAAGTTCACGGCCGCCCGGCGCCTCGGCCGCCGCATCGTCTTCCATATGGGCCCGACGAACTCCGGCAAGACCTACGCCGCCCTGCAATTGCTGGCGGCTGCCCCGACGGGGACCTATCTCGCGCCCCTGCGCCTCCTCGCCCTCGAGAATTACGAGGGGCTGGCCGAGCGCGGCCTCAAGGCCGGCATGGTCACCGGCGAGGAGGTGCTCGGCGAGGACAGGCCGACCCATACCTCGCGGACCATCGAGACCGCCGACCTGTCGCGTCCCGTCGACGTGGCGGTGATCGACGAGATCCAGATGCTCTCGGACCCCGATCGCGGCTGGGCCTGGACCAACGCGCTGTTCGGCATCCCGGCGCGGCTCGTGGTCGTCTGCGGCTCCGACGATGCGCTCGCCGCCGTGCGCCGTGCGGCGGAGGCGGCCAACGAATCGCTGGAGGTGGTCACCTTCGTGCGCAAGACGCCCCTCGTCCTCCTCGACGAGCCGGTCCCCCTGGAGAAGGTCGAGCCGGGTGATGCGGTCGTGGCATTCTCGCGGCGCGCGGTCCACGAGAACCGCGAGATCCTGGTGGCCGCCGGACACAGCGTGGCGACGATCTACGGCGCCCTCTCCCCGGAAGTGCGGCGCGCCGAAGCCGCCCGCTTCCGCACCGGCGAGGCCACCGTGCTGGTGACCACCGACGCCATCGGCATGGGCCTCAATCTCGGGCCGTTGAAGCGCATCGTCTTCTCCGCCACGCGGAAATTCGACGGTGTCGGCGAGCGGGCCCTGACCAACTCCGAGATCCGCCAGATCGCCGGCCGCGCCGGCCGCTTCGGCCATCAGGATGTCGGCTATGTCGCCGCCACCGAGGCCACCGGCATCGAGCCGATCCGGGCGGCCCTCGGCGGCGCCCCGACCGCACCCGCCGCCGATACGCGGTTCTTCGTCCGGCCCGACCTCATCGCGATCCGCTCCGTCGCCGAGGAAATGCGGACGGAGAGCCTGCGCGAGGTGATGACGCATTTCGCCCGCGCCACCTTCTATGCCGGGTCGCCGTTCCAACCCTCGGCCCTCGACGAGATCCTCGACGTGGCCAAGGTCATCGATCGCGCCCGCCTGCCGATCGAGGAGAAATTCGCCTTCTCGGTCTGCCCGGTGAACCGGCGCGACGAGATCGCCATCGCCATGCTGGAACGCTGGGCCCAGGCCCGCGCCGCCCGCACCACCGTCCCGGCCCTGCGCGCCAATCTCGGCGGCGAACTCGATTATCAGGAGCGGACCGTCCGCCTCGCCAGCGCCTATCTGTGGTTGTCGCGCCGGTTCCCCGAAACCTTCGACGACGACGAGCAGATCCGTGTTATGCGGGGCCGCGCCAACGCGGTCATCGAGCAGCACCTGCGCGAGACGGCGACCCGCAAGGCCGAGCGCCGCCGGGCGCGGCCGGGAGCCCGATGACTGACCTGACCTACGCGATCGGCGACATCCATGGCTGCGCCGATGCCCTCGTCCGGCTCCTCGCCGAGATCGAGCGCCACGGCGACGGCCGCCCGCGCCGTCTCGTTTTCCTCGGCGACTACGTCGATCGCGGACCGGACAGTGCCGGCGTCCTCGAGATTCTGCGGGATCTCGACCGCGCCGGGAACGGCAGCGCCACCTTCCTCATGGGCAACCACGAACGGATGGTGCTCGACGCCTACGAGAAGCCGTTCGGGGTCACGGCCTGGCTCGAGAATGGCGGCGAGAGCACCCTCGCCTCGTTCGGAATCCAGGACCCTGAGAACCTGCCGCGCGGCGTCCTCAACTGGATGTCCGTCCTCGCCACCGTCCACGAGGACGCGCGGCGCTACTACGTCCATGCGGGGTTCCACCCCGGACGGACCGGCATCGATCCGGACGTGGAGGCGCGGCTCTGGATCCGGAAGCCGTTCCTCACCGAGGATTTCGACTTCGGCAAGCACGTCGTTCACGGGCACACGCCCCAGAAGGACGGTAGGCCGGATGTCCGCCCCTTCCGCACGAATCTCGACACGGCCTGCGTCTTCGGCCGTGTCCTCACGGCAGGCGTCTTCACGGACGAAGCCGGCCCGGCCGTGGATTTTCTCCAGGTCGCGAAATGATGTCGCGCAATGATCGCCCCGGAGTATGTGATCGCCCGACCGGCCTAGGCCCCTGCGCCGACCCCCCTCCCCTTCCGTGACCGATCACGGGGGGAGATCAGATCGACGACGCTGCAATAGGCGAGCAGCAACCCGGCGGTGACGTAGGCGAGCAGCACCGGCATCGGATCGGCGATCGGCCCCATGACGAGGGCGGCCGCGATGAGGACCATGCTGAGACGTTGCAGATAGGGTGAGAGGCTCATGCTCGAAATGTCCGGCCGCCGGATCGATCGGGGCAGGACGAACCATGACGCGCGTGTTTTGCGGCTATGTTTCCGGAACGGGCGGAGCGGCGACGGGGGTGCTGCGGCGCACATTCGCGGCCTCAGCAAGCGACTTTATAGTCTCAGCGCCTGTTCGATCTGTATTCCCAAGAATTTACCTCATCCTGAGGTGCCGCGAAGCGGCCTCGAAGGAGACTTCCAGGGATCGCTTCGGTGCCTGGAGGGCTCCTTCGAGGCCCTTTGCTTTCGCAAACGGCACCTCAGGATGAGGTGGTCTGATGGGATGCTTCATTCCGGCATGCGCATCTGCTGACAAGTCCGACCGAACACGCCTTGCTGAAGCGTCAGCGAGCGGACATGAGCCCGGATCCTTGGCGCGATCGGCGCCCGTTCGGATCACCGGGGAGTGTGGAGCCAGTCGCGTGGCCCTGCCCTATGCAGGCTTGGCATACCACTATGGCCTTTCGGCGCTTGCATTGTGCGGTGCAGCGTCCGACAAGAGTGGAGTGAGACCGCGATGGCGTCGCGGTCCTGCAGCCCTTCTTGGGCGTTTCCTCCCTAGACTTCGGGCCGCTCCCTCACCGGGGCGGCCTTTTTTTGTCCAGGACTGGGCTTTTAACGGTCGTCCCCTCCCCGAACAAGCACAATCATGCGCCACGGGATCGGGGGAAGAAGTTTCCTGCGCATAGTGCGAAATCGGGCATCCAAGCCGCGCCCTCGTCGTCTGGATCGAACGGATGGCACCTATGTTCCGGGTCTGGTTTCGACCCAGGCTGTGTGAAAACGCAGGGCGGCTCTGAAATCGTGGAACGATCTTCTATGCGGTAGGCGTCCAGACATCTGACACGGCGGTTCGGATGGCATTCGCACGTCCGTGCCAGCGCTGCCCAGGGAGTCGAGGGGAAGTCCTTCTACCGCTACCGCGTTTTCACACAGCCTGGACCCATTGCGAACATGTGATTGGACGTTAGAAACTTCGTATCAGTCGCCCTGATTGTCGAACACGATGCCTCCACCCTTCAAGGTCGAATTGGCCGAACACAATCCACATTGGTCGGCAGCGGCACTCGCGGAAGCGTCCGTTCTTCATGATGTGCTCGGTTCAGCCCTGTTGATCGTCCATCACATCGGATCAACGGCCATCCCAGGCTTGAGGGCAAAGCCGATCCTTGATCTCCTGCCTGTCGTCCGAAGCATCGACGAAATGGATTTGAGGAAGACGAACCTCGAACAGATCGGTTACGACTGGTGGGGTGAGTTTGGGCTTCCTGGGCGGCGTTACGTCACAAAGGACGAGCCGGGCACCGGGCGGCGTCTTGTCCAAGTGCACTGCTATGAAATCGGTGCGCCGGACATCGACCGACATCTCGCTTTTCGCGACTACCTTCGGGAGCGACCAGAGATCGTTGCCTCCTACGAGCATGAGAAAGCTCGCTGCCGGGCGCTCTACCCCGACGACTCTCACGCGTATGGCGCATGCAAGAGTGCATGGATCGAGGCCGTTGAAACGGCCGCTCTGGCTGATTGGCGGCGCTCCTCATTGTGAGGGGACCATTCATCTAGACCATATGGCAGCTAACGACGCTCAGGGGACGATGGACTTGGTCATCCGAACGCAGCCATCGGCGTCTCCAAGCAGTTCTGGCGCCTGCGTCGTGACACGGGTCCAGCCTGTCGCCGTATAGAACCTCTCGGCGTCTGAAGCCGCACTCACGAACAGTCCGCTCAGCCCAATCCCTCGTGCATAGTCTTCGACCATCGTGTCTAGCACACGGCCGTGCCCCTGCCTCCGCAGGGACGCTGTGATGGCGACCAGCCTTACGATGCCCGTCCCGTCCCGCAGGTCGTCCAGCCGCGTTGTGCCGATCCCCTTCTCATTCAGTTTAAGAAGCAGCGCGTGATGATGAGCAAAACGCTCCTGCGGGCGAGCATCGTCGTAGCCATCAAGACCTCTCTCCTCCCAGAGCGAGGAACGACGGATGGCGTGGTAAACCTGCCAGTCGGCAGCGTCGGCAATGCGGATGAGAGTATATTTCATCGGTCCAACATACCTATGGGCCGTCCGCAAACCACCCTAAGCAGAATTGACTTGCTCTTCTGTGATCACGCCGGACCAGCACCCGACCGTGATCGGTGCGGCGCCTCGCCGGTCAAACAGCGACCACCCGGGATCGCCCTCCAAAGTTGAGAACGACGCAACGTGGAAGCGATCTGAGAGCGAGATCAGCACTTCGGGCAAACGTCCGAACGTAGCGACATCGACGACATGCTTTCCAACGAGCCGCGCGAACGTCGGCTCCCAAAGTTCTTCGTCGCTGCTACTTCCGCACACGATGGCGTGCGCGTCTTCGATGCGCCAGTCAGCCTCGATCATCAGGCCGATCGCACCCGAAGGCGCACCAGGAGTGCCATCTTTGCGTGTGCCGTCTGCAGGTGTCAGTTTGCCGAATTCGATGAACAACGCCGATCCGTAGCCGCGCCAGACGTCGGCGACCACCAACCCCTCGGCTGCTTCCCGAAAGTGCTCGATCCAGTCTTTCATGCTGCAGATCATGCCGGAGCCGCCGCGGCCTGCAAACCACCCAAATCAATCGTTGCGGGTAAGTACCCCAAGTCGCATTTCCGCCATTAGGCGACTCCAGCGCCCGGAACCCGTCGAAGCACGGTTTACGCCTGCCATCGGGCGAAGGCGATCTCTTCGTTCTTGGAGTGATGGCGAGGCATGGCATCTACCCTCTTCCAGGGTTCAGGATGCTCGAACAGGTCGCGCTCAGCGTGGACCAATTCGCCGGGTCAGGGTCATTGCGGACCTCACCCCCGACCGAGCATCCGGTCGCTGATGATCCGGCGCTGGATTTCGCTGGTGCCCTCGAAGATCGTGGTCAGGCGCGCGTCGCGCCAGTAGCGTTCCACCCGCCGTTCGGTGGTGTAGCCGTTGCCGCCGTGGAGCTGCATCGCCTGGTTGGTGACGCGGACCGCCATTTCGGTGGCGAGGAGCTTCACCTTGGCGGATTCGCCCTCGGCCGGCTCGCCCTCGTCGAGGAGATGGGCCACCTGCTGCCAGTAGGCGCGGGCCTGGTCGACCTCGGCCGACATGTCGGCCAGCGCGAAGCGCAGGGCCTGGAACTCGCCGATCGGATGGCCGAACTGCTCGCGCTCCTGCAGGTAGAGCTGGCAATCCTCCACCGCCGCGCGGGCGACGCCGACCGCGCGGGCCGCCGTGTGGACGCGGGCGATGTTGAGGCCTCGCTGCACCGAGGCGAAGCCGCCGGAATCCGCATCCGCCCCGCCATCGCCGTAGAGCCCGGTGAGGCGGTCGCCCTCGGGAACGCGGACGCCGTCGAGGGCGAGCTCGAAGGTGAGGAAGCCGTGATAGCCGATCTTGTCGATGACGTGCCCGGTCATGCCCTCGGGGAAGGTGCCGGGCGTCTTGACCACGAGGAACGGCTCCAGCCCGGCCGAGCGCGGCTCGCCCGGCTCCGGCTCGCGGGTGCGGGCCAGGACCTCGACGAAATCGGCGGCGAGGGCGAAGCCGGCCCAGCGCTTGGTGCCAGTGAGGACCCACTCGTCGCCGTCGCGCACCGCGCGGGTCTGGACGCCGGCGAGGTCGGAGCCGGCGGTGGGCTCGGACAGGGCGATGCCGCCGATCCACTCGCCGCGGGCGGATTTGCGCAGGAGCGTGGCGCGGCGCTCGTCGTCGAGGGTCTGGGTGCCGAGCCCCTGCCCCCGCGCCAGGATGCTGCCGACGGAGAGCCAGGCGCGGGCGAGTTCCTCGGAGACGAGGCAATATTCGAACACGCCGAGGCCGAGGCCGCCATGTTCGGCGGGGATGGTGATGCCGAACCAGCCCTTCTCGGCCATCCGGTCGATGAGCGAGCGCGGCATCTCGGCCTTCTGCCGGTCGAGCTCGTCGGCCATCGGCAGCACCACGTCGCGGGCGAAGTCGCGGGCCTCCTGCTGGAGCCTGGCGCGCGCCTCGGTGCGCCAGGGCGAGAACAGCTCGGGCGGACGCGGCTGCTTCAACTCGGGCTTCGACATGGTTCCTCCCGGTTTGTTCTTGCAGAGCATTCTCGAGCTTTGCCGTGATTCAGCAAAGCCCCGCCATGGCCGGGGAGTTCCACGCCGGCGCCCGGCGACGTCCCGTCAGACCGCTCCCTTGGCGACCGTCGCCATGGAATCCTGCAGCACGCGGAAGATCGCGGGATCGGCGCAATGGCCCACATTGAAGCGCAGGAAGTCGCGGCCGGCCTCCCCGGTGCTGAAGGCGGCACCCGGGGCCAGGACCACGTCCCGCGCCAGGGCGGCGCGGGCGACATCGGCCGAATCAAGCCCGTCCGGCAGGCGCGCCCACAGGAACAGGCCGCCGCGCGGCTCGGTCCAGATCGTCAGGCCGCATTCCTCCAGCCGCCGGGCGGTCTGGCCCATGCCCCGCGCGAGCTTTTCGCGAATTTCGGCGAGATGCCGGCGGTAGGCCCCGTCGGTAATGAGCCGATGCATCAGCGCGGCCGAGAGATGCCCGTTGCCGAGACTGAGGGCGAGCTTGAGATCGACCAGTCCTTCGACCCAATCGGGCCTCAAGGCGATGTAACCACAGCGAATCGAGGCCGATAGCGTCTTCGAGAAGCTTCCCACCGCAATCACCCGATTCAGGCCGTCGAATCCTGCATAACGGGGGGCCGGATCGGGCTCGAGATCGGCGAAAATATCGTCCTCGATAATCAGCACGTCATGCGCCTCGGCGAGCTTGAGGACGCGGTGGGCCACGGTCGGAGTCAAGGTGGCGCCGGTGGGGTTATGGAGCGCCGAGTTGGTCAGATAGAAGCGCGGCCGGTGCTCGACGATCACCCGTTCGAGGGCCGCTACGTCCGGCCCGGACGGCGTGAACGGCACGCCCACCACCTTCGCGCGGTTCGCCCGCAGCAGGGCGCTGAAGTTGAAATAGCAAGGATCATCAACGACGACGGTGTCGCCGGGGTCGAGCAGGAAGCGGCACAGGAGGTCGACGGCCTGGGTCGCCGAATCCGTCAGGACGATCTGGTCGGCCTCCGCCTCGACGCCCTTTTCGGCGAGCCGCCGGGCGATCTGGCTGCGCAGCGGCGGCAGGCCGAGGGGCTGGTCGTAGCAGGTGAGATTCGATTCCGGCTCGCGGGCGATCTGGCGCAGAGCGCGCCGGATCGCCTCCTCCGGCATCCACGAGGACGGCAGCCAGCCCGATCCGGGCTTCAGCAAATCCGGCCCCGCCTGCATCGACTGCCGGGTGATCCAGAGCGGATCGACCGCCCGATCGAGCTGCGGCCCGACCTCCTTCAGGCAGAGCGGACGGGTCTTGCCGGCGACGTAGAAGCCCGAGCCCCGACGCGCGACGATGGCGCCCTCCGCGCCGAGGCGCTCGTAAGCCTCCACCACGGTGGATTTCGATACGCCCATGGAATCTGCGAAGGCCCGCACCGAGGGCAACCTTGCCCCGGGCATGAGCTGGCGCCCGGCGATCCGTTCCATGATCGCGGACGACACGGTCTCCACGAGGGTCTGCGTCGTCCGCGCCGATACCGCCATCTGTACTGGTCTCTCGTCCGGACAATTCTCCCGGATCGTACTGGATTGTCCCTGTCAGCGCTAGGGCTGTCGGGTTCATTACAGCCGCCCGATCACGAACACAGAACGAGCGATGACCCCCATCGTGCACCGCCAGACCGTCCATCGGACCCTCACGCCCTTCCCGACCGGGCCCCTCGCGAAGGTGTCGACTGCCCTGCGCCGCCTGCTCGCGCAGATCGCATCCGGCCTGTCGCGCCAAGCGATCAACCGTCGAGTCGTCAGGAAGCTCGCGGTCATGTCCGACCGCGAGTTGAAGGATATCGGCCTCGTTCGCCAGGACGTGGAGGATGCGGGCTCCGGCGTCGGGGACGCCTCGCTGCTGCTGCTGGCCCGGCGCGATGAACGGCGCGGCGCCCGTGCGTCATGATTCCTTAATGAGCCAGGAAAGTCATGGCTTCGGAATTATTGATCATGACTTGGAGGTCGAGGCTTTAAGCGCGGTCCGGTTCTACCAGACCTGCAGGCACCGCAAGTCTAACTAGTCTAAGTGCTCTATCGCACGTCTTTGCCGGGAGAGGGAGCGCACATGGTGCTCACCCCTTTCAGCCACACGAAGTCCAGGATCATGAACAGCACCCTCAATTGGACCCCCGGCGACTCGGCTGCGGAACAGGTCACGCAGGCAACCCGCTTGATCGGCCGTCTCTTCTCGAAGGCCGCTTCCGTCGTCTCACGTCAGGACGACGACCGGCGCGGCCTCGACGAGCTCGGCTCCCTGTCCGAGCGCGAGCTCAACGATATCGGCCTCACCCGCTGGGACGTCCTCGATGCGGCCGAAGCCACCTCGCCGGCCGAAGCCTCGAAGATCATCCTGGCCCATCGCGCCGTGCGGCAGGTCTCCCGGCGCCTCGCCTGATCTTTGTGCCGATCCGCACGAATGCCATGCCTGACGGCTCGTCCACGCCCTGCAGGCGTGGCGGGGGCAGTGCCCCTGGGCTAAGAGGAGAGCGCGGCGACGCGCTGCGGTCTCGTCCGTAGGCGGTCCCACTCCTCAAAGCCTGGATCGACATGGCGAGCGCCTCCACCCATGTGAGCTTCCTGCCGCCGGTGCTGACCTTCCTGTCGGCGGCGGTGATCGGCGTTCCGATTTTCCGCCTCATCGGGCAGAGCGCGGTGCTCGGTTACCTCGTCGCCGGTGTGGTGATCGGTCCCTTCGGCTTTTCGCTCATTGCCGAGCCCGAGACGGCGGTGAGTGTCGCCGAGCTCGGCGTCGTCCTGCTTCTCTTCATCGTAGGCCTGGAACTCGAGATCTCTCGGCTGATCTCGATGCGGCGCGACATCTTCGGGCTCGGCACGGCGCAGCTTATCCTGTGCACGATGGTGCTGGCCGGAGCCGGCACCCTGTTCGGGTTGAGCCCGGCTGCGAGCCTCGTCATCGGCGTCGCCCTCGCTCTTTCCGCCACCGCTGTAGCCCTGCAACTGCTCGAGGAGCGCGGCGACCTCGGCACGCCTTACGGCGGACGCGCCTTCGCGGTGCTCCTGTTCCAGGACATCTCCGTGGTGGCGATCCTCGCCCTGATGCCTCTGCTCGCTTCCACCGGCCGCACCGGCGACGGTGCTTGGCTTGGACACGCGTTGCAATCGACGGGAATGGTCGGTGCGGCCATCCTCGCCGTCGTGCTGGTGGGTCGCTACGGCCTCAACCCGTTCTTCGGCCTGCTCGCGGCCAGCGGCGCGCGAGAGGTGATGACGGCTGCGGCCCTCCTTGTCGTCCTCGGCACCGCGATGCTGATGGAGCATGTCGGCTTGTCGATGGCGATGGGCGCCTTCCTCGCCGGCGTGCTGCTCGCCGAGTCAAATTTCCGGCACCAGCTCGAGGCGGATATCGAGCCCTTCCGCGGCATGCTCCTCGGCCTCTTCTTCATGAGCGTGGGGATGTCCATCGACGGCGGCCTCCTGAAGAGTGCCTGGCCGGCTCTCCTGGGGGCGACGGTGGCGGCGATCCTCATCAAGGTCGCCATCGTCGCCGGTCTGTTCCGCCTGTTCGGCTCACCCTGGCTCGATGCAGTCCGCGGCGCGGCGATCCTGGCGCCGGCCGGCGAGTTCGCTTTCGTGCTCCTTCCGGCGGGTGCCGAACTCGGCTTGATCGATCAATCAGCGACCCGCTTCGCCGTGGCACTCGCTGCTCTGACGATGCTCGTGGGCCCGGTCGCGGCCAAAGCCCTCGAGGGCTTTCTATCCCGCCGGCGGGCGGAGGTCGCCGAACAGGTGCCCGACCAGATCGAGAGTACCGAAGCCCGCGTTCTCGTCGTCGGCTTCGGTCGGTTCGGCCAGATCCTGACCCAGGTGCTCCTCGCCGAGGGCATCAGTGTCACGGTCATCGACAAGGACGTCGAGCAGATCCGCAGCGCTTCGCGCTTCGGCTTTCGCATCTATTATGGCGACGGCACGCGCCTCGACGTGCTGCGTGCGGCCGGTATAGGCCGGGTCGAACTGCTATGCATCTGCGTCGACGATCCACAGGCCGCGCTCAAGATCGTCGATATCGTCCACGAGGAGTTCACCGGGGTGCGCACCTACGTTCGTGCCTACGACCGCATGCATTCCGTGGAGCTGATGAACCGGGACGTGGATTACCAGCTCCGTGAGACAGTGGAATCCGCGATCGCCTTCGGGCGCGCCACGCTCGAAGGTCTCGGCATCTCGACCGAGGCCGCCGCGGCCACGGCCCAGGACGTGAGAAAGCGCGACGTCGCACGGCTCGTCCTGCAGCAGGCCGGCGCCATGCCCGAGGAATCGCGCTACATCGGCGGCAGTCCCGAGATCAAGCCCGAGCCACTGACCCTTCCTCAGCGACCGTCGCGAGCGCTCAGTCCCGAGACCCGCGACATCATCGGCCTCGAGAGGCGTGAGGCCGCGACCCGCACGCTCCAACTTCAGGACACTCCATCGGATGCCTGAATTGAGCGCGACGTCGAAAAACCCTGCCGTGCGACGAGAGGGCGGGCAGTTCGTCACGGGCTCGATCCTCCGGCACGTAGTGGTGATGAGCGGAACGGGCTCGATCGGCCTGATGGCCATCTTCGTCGTCGATCTGCTGTCGCTGATCTACGTCTCGAAGCTCGGCGACCCAAAGCTCACCGCAGCGGTCGGTTTCGCCACCATCGTCCAATTCTTCGCCATCGCCATCAATATCGGCCTGATGATCGCTGCGGGCGCCCTGGTCTCGCGGTCTATCGGAGCGGGCGACGATGCGGGCGCGAGACGTCTGGCGACCTCGGCTTCGATTCACGGAATCATCGTGTCGGGTATCCTCGTCCTGGCGATGCTGCCTTTCCTCCCCGCAATCCTGTCCTGGATCGGCGCCGACGCCGAGACGCTGCCCGTCGCCGAGCGCTTTCTATGGATCGCCCTGCCCTCGAACTTGCTCATGGGGCCGGGCATGATGTTCTCGGGCCTGCTGCGCGCGATCGGTGCGGCCCGACAGGCTATGTACGTGACGTTGGGCGGAGCCATCGTCACGGCGGGGCTCGACCCTTTGCTCATCTTCACGGCGGGGCTCGGGATCGACGGAGCCGCCATCACCACCTGCGTCGCCCGTGCGACGTTCGCCCTCATTGGGCTGTGGGGGATCCGACAGCATCGGATGCTCACCGTGCCGAGCGTCGCGGATGTGGTTTCGGACGCCCCGATCGTCCTCAGGATCGCGTTGCCCGCGGTACTCACGAATTTGGCACCGTCGGTCGCGAGTGCTTTCATTGCTCATGCCCTCGCCAAGTTCGGTGCCGTGGCAGTCGCCGGTAACGTGGTGATCGATAGGCTGACGCCGGTCGCCTTCGGCGGCCTCTTCGCCATGTCCGGCTCGATTGGCCCCATCCTCGGCCAGAATTGGGGGGCGGGGCGCTTCGACCGCATGCGCGGCGTGCTGCGGGACGGCGCTCTGGTGACGGGCCTCTACGTCGTCGTGGTCTGGGCGGCGCTCGTCGCCCTTCGCGGGCCGCTGACGGACCTGTTCGAGCTGAGCGGCACGGCTGCCGATCTCTTCGTCTTTTTCTGCCTCGTGAGCGGCGGGGTATGGTTCTTCACCGGGCTCCTGTTCCTGTCGAACGCATCGTTCAACAATCTTGGCTTTCCATTCCTATCCACGCTCCTCAACTGGGGCCGCGCCACGATCGGGACGGTGCTCCCGGCCCTCGTCGGAGCGCATTTCTACGGCCCGAAGGGCGTCATCGCCGGTGTCGGCTTGGGCTCGGTCGCTTTCGGCGTCATAGGCATCGTTCTGGCGTTCCGGACCGTCACGACGCTCGAGAACCGGACGCTCGTTGCCCCCTCGACGCCAGCCGCTATCACCGATGCGGATGCCTGCGGAGGCGATGTTCCGGCGTCGGAGAGGCCCAACGCGTTGGTATAGGGCTGGGATGAGGAAAATGGCGGGCTGGTAAGTCGCGCGGCGATGCGACAGAGTTCACATCTCGATGGCAGGCCGGAGTATCTCGATCTGCCCGTGATGGGATCATGAGGCCGCCGCCATGTTCAACCTGTTCGATCTCCTGCAAGCGCAGGGCGGCATGGGTGCCAACGGTTTCGGTCAGCAATTCGGCTTGTCGCCGGACCAGACACGTCGGGCGATGGAAGCCTTGATGCCGGCCCTGACCCTCGGCCTCCAGCGTAACGCCGGCGCCGATCCGAGCGATTTCACACAGATGTTCAGCTTGATGGATCCGACAACGGTCGGCTCCGCGGCGGGAAAGCCGCAAATGGATGCGATGATCCGCCAACTGTTCGGTTCACAGCATCTCAGCCAGGCCGTTCTGCAGCAGGCAGCGGCGGTGAGTGGCGTGGCGACACCGGCATTGAGGCAGATGCTTCCCGTCATGGCCGGCATGGTCGTGGCTGGCATCGTTCATGTCATGATGAACCCGGCATCGCCGGCTCCGGCCCCGGCAGCCCCTCCACCTTCACCAATCGGCATCCCGACCCCGCCTTATTGGACCGACATGATGAATGCGTTCATGGGGCCTGGCAGTTCCGTGCTGACACCTTCATCCGCGACGACAACGCCCCAGAGAAGCCTTCCGTCGGCGCGTCATGCCGTGGAGACGAAGGCAGCCGCGACTGCCGCGTCTCAAGCGTCCGTACTAAACCCATTCGATCTCCTGCAGCAGATGTTCCAGTCCGGGCTGGACGCTCAGCAGGAGAATGCAAAAACGATGCAGAGTCTGTTCGACAGCCTCTGGCGCGGTGGAACCACGGAGTCGGATGCATCGAAGGCGCCGACCTCACGTTCGCGTACGGCTGGGCCGCAGAAGCGCTGATCCGCTACGCGTGGTTACGTCAGATCGTATTCGTTCGACCCATCGAGCACCGGATCGACGGCTTCGCCATCGTCATATGGTGGAAGTGCTTGATACGTCGAATGGTACCGGGTCAGTTCAGGTCGACTTCATGACCGCGGCACCGATGATCTGATACATCACCTCCAGGCGCTCGGCGTAGTACCGAAGCGCTCCGACGATGGCGAGGAAGGTCAGGCCGGCGATCAGACCATATTCGATCATCGTCGCGCCGCTCGTATCGCGGCCGAAGCGACCAACGGCGCTTGATAGGCGCCATCCATCCGCTCCAAAACCGGTCTCTGTCTGGTCGGTAGGCGCCCGCCTCGTCATGGGTATCTCGATCCTCGACGAAGTCGTCTGAGCCCAAATTAGAACCTCGATCGTTGCGGATGGCTTAATGCAACTCGCCAAACGCAAGGACGATCTAGGATCAAGCGAGTGAAAGCCCGTTGGCGGTGATCGGCCCTCCTGGGGGCCGGGCCGCTACGGGCCTTCTCCCCAACGATCAATCCCGTCCCGCTTCCTTGCGCAGAGCATCGATTCGCTTAGATGCCTCGGCCTTGTCGAGATCGGGTTCGAACGAGTCGGGCGACTTGGCTTCCTCGGACAGCGTCTTGAGATACGAAGCCTGCGCGCCTGTCATCGGCTCGTCGCCGGTGGTCCACTCACTCGGATCCTTGATGCGGTTCGAAGCGTCGCCGCCCGCCGTCTTGGGGTTCGCATTCTCGCTCGCAGACTGATTCTTCGTCATCGCCGGCAACCTCGTTCATGAATTGTTCTATTCATAACGGGAAGTGGCGCGGCAGGTTCCGAACTCCGTCGCCCCTGTGTTCGGGGCGACGGAGTTCGGCTCAGGCGGCGATCGCTTTCGGCTGAACCTCGGCGCTATAGTCGTCCATGAGTGTCTTCGTCATGTCGGCGGGGGTAAATCGGTAGGGGCCGATCTCGGATACGGGCGTCACTTCGGCGGCAGAGCCGGTGATGAAACATTCCGAGAAGCCCTCCATCTCTTCGGGTCTGATCCGGCGCTCGATCACGTCGAAACCGCGTCGGTGGGCGAGATCGACGACGGTCTGACGCGTGATACCATTGAGGAACCGGTCGGCGAGCGGTGTGTGGACCACGCCGTCTTTGATGAAGAAAATGTTCGCGCCGGTGCATTCGGCGACGTTGTCCTCCCAGTCGAGCATCAGGGCGTCTGCATATCCCTTGTTCTCGGCCCGGTGTTTCGAGATCGTGCAGATCATATAGAGGCCGGCCGCCTTCGACGCGGAAGGAATGGTCCGCGGATCGGGCCGACGATAATCGGCCATGTCCAGGCGGATGCCTTTCATCTTGGTTTCAGGATCGAAGTAGCTCGGCCATTCCCAGGCGGCGATGGCGAGGTGGATGGTGTTGTTCTGCGCCGAGACGCCCATCATCTCCGAACCGCGCCAGGCGACGGGTCGGAGGTAGGCGTCGCTCAAGCCGCTGGTCTTGAGCACGAGTTCCTTGGCTGCCTCGATCTCGGCAACGCCGTAAGGAATCGTGAAGTCGAGGTACTGGGCCGAGCGGAGCAGGCGCTCGGCATGCTCGCGGCTCTTGAAGATCTGTCCGCCATAGGCCCGTTCGCCTTCGAACACCGCCGAGCCGTAATGCAGGCCATGGCTGAGTACGTGGATCTTGGCCTCGCGCCACGGAACCAGCACACCATCGAACCAGATGGTGCCCTCGCGCTCGTCGAACGGGATCACGGACATGACGAATTCCTTGAATCCGCGGGCTCGCGCAATCGAGTCTGCGGGGTCGATCGATCGGATTGGCTCGATAGCCGGCCATTCCTCGCGCAATATCCGCGAGGAATGGAGGCTGCAAGGCTTGAGGTCTGCGAGACCATTGACCTGTCGCGGTCGCAGCACCAACGAGGCTTGACGACTATCAATGCCCCTGAGATATGTCAACATCACTGACGTATATCGAGGGTCTTGCCGGACGTGACTCGACAACCGACCGCGGAAACGGACGCGTCCGCCATTCCCCTATCCGACGGGGAGCGCGAGCCGATGGACGCCCTTGCGTCCCCGCAGAACGCTCCCGTGGTCGAGGAGAGCGTGACCAACGATCTGGTCGAACTGCTCTTTTTCGCATACCGCGACTTCGTCGGCGATCCGGACCGGATGCTGGCGGATTACGGCTTCGGCCGAGCGCATCACCGAGTCCTGCATTTCGTCTATCACTATCCGGGTCTGACGATCGCCGAACTCCTCGACATTCTCCAGATCACGAAGCAGAGTCTGAACCGGGTGCTCAAGGATTTGATCGAGCAGGGCTACATCGTGCAGAAAACCGGCAAGAGCGATCGCCGGCAGCGATTGCTCTTTTGCTCGAAGACCGGAGCGACGCTCACGGCCGAATTGACACGGGTCCAGGTACGACGGGTCGCCCGTGCCATAGCCGACCCCGTCGCGGACGAACCGAAGGGCGCCCATGCCGCAGCACAAGGGTTTCTCATGGCGATGATCGAACCCGAAGAGCGCGCCGCCGTTCGCAGCCTGATGGCCCGCCGTATCCGGGACCGTAGCTGAGATGGCCTCTTCCGACCTGAAGGTTCGGACGGAACTTCCCGATCACGCTCCCCACGTCCTCGTGGTCGACGATGACCGGCGCGTCCGCGAACTCTTGTCGCGCTACCTCTTCGAGCAGGGGTTTCGCGTCACCGCCGCCGGCAATGTCAATGAGGCGCGACAGAGGGCGCAGAGCTTCGTTTTCGATGCCCTCGTTCTCGATGTGATGATGCCGGGCGAGAATGGTTTCGACTATGCCCGGCAGGTCCGCGAAACCTCGCGCGTGCCAATTCTCATGCTCACCGCACGCTCGAACCCGAACGACCGGGTGATGGGGCTCGAGATCGGGGCGGACGATTACCTGCCAAAACCGTTCGAGCCGCGTGAGCTCATCCTCCGTCTCAACAACATCATCAAGCGCCGGCCCGAAGGCACCCCTCCCTCGGACCGCACCATCGCCACGGTGACGTTCGGGCCGTTCTCTTACCGCATCGACAGGGGCGAGTTGCGCCGCGACGATGAAGCCATCCGAATCACGGAGCGCGAGCGCGAAATCCTCACGATCTTGGCAGAGGCCAAAGGCGGCAATGTCGAGCGGGAAGTGCTAGCGGGGAACGGTGGTCTCGCCGCCGAGCGCACCATAGACGTGCAGATCAATCGTCTGCGGCGCAAGACCGAAGTCGATCCCGGCAATCCCCTCTTCCTCCAGACGGTCCGCGGTGTCGGCTACCGCCTCGCGATAGATTGAGCATGAAGCCGAAGAGTGGTTTTGGGTTTTCCGCGCGACGCCATGCGATCGCGCGAGCCTGGAGCACCGGACGGATTGGGTGTTTCCTACGGATCGCGCGATGGCGCTAGCTGACCTGACGCTGTGGCAGATCGTCAAGAAAATCACGGCCCTAAGCCGCGCCCGGCCAAATCCGCGCCGAATGTGGAAGACGGTTGCACGCGCCATCGGCAATGCCCTGCCGAAGGGCCTCTATGCCCGTTCGTTGATCATCATCATCGCTCCGGTCGTGCTGCTGCAATCGGTGATCGCCTACACCTTCATGGAGCGGCACTGGCAACTGGTGACCCGACGCTTGTCGGCCGCCGTGACGGCCGACGTGGCAGCCCTCATCGACATCTACGAGAGCTATCCGCAGGACAAGGACGCCGACACGCTCACACGCATTGCCGGGACGCGGCTGAACCTCGACCTCGACATCCTGAAGGGGGCCAAGCTTCCGCTCCCGGGTCCGCGCCCATTCTTCTCGATCCTCGACGAAGCTCTTTCCGAAGAACTCGCCAAGCAGATCGGCCGGCCGTTCTGGATCGATACGGTGGGTCGCTCCAGCCTGATCGAAATCCGTGTCGAGATCCCCGACGGGGTGCTGCGGGTGACCGCCCGGCGGAGCATGGCCTATGCCTCGAATTCGCACATCTTCCTTCTCTGGATGAGCGGCTCGTCCCTCGTTCTGCTCGGCGTCGCGATCCTCTTCCTGCGCAATCAGATCAAGCCGATCCTACGTCTCGCTGCCGTGGCCGAGAGTTTCGGCAAAGGTCGTGAGATCGAGTTCCGGCCACGTGGCGCCCGCGAAGTGCGCCAGGCCGGTCACGCCTTCATCGAGATGAAGCGGCGCATCGAACGCGCCATGGAACAGCGCACGACCATGCTCAACGGAGTCAGCCACGATCTGCGCACCATCATCACCCGGTTCAAGCTCTCCCTCGCCCTCGTAGAACAGACCGCGGAGGTAGAAGACCTGCAGCGCGACGTCGACGAGATGAGCCGAATGCTGGAGGCCTACCTGGCCTTCGCCCGCGGCGATTCCGGCGAAGCCGCCGTGCCGACCGACATGCGAGCGATGCTGGAAGATCTGCGGACCGACGTCGAGCGGCTCGGCGCCCATGTGGCGGAAGTCGGGCTCGACGGCCGCACGACAGTCACCTTACGGCCGGACGCGTTCCGGCGCTGTCTGTTCAACCTCGCCGCGAACGCTGCTCGCTATGGTGATACGGTCGCGATCCACGGCCGGACCGAGGCACGCTCGTTTCTCGTCTCCATCGACGACGACGGGCCAGGTATCGCCAACGAGAATCGCGAAGAGGTGTTCAAACCCTTCGTCCGCCTCGACGATGCGCGCCAGGATGCGGGCGGATCGGGCCTCGGCCTCTCCATCGCCCGTGACATCGCCCGCGCCCATGGCGGCGATGTCAGCCTTCACGACAGCCCGCTTGGTGGTTTGCGGGCAACCGTGCGCATTCCGGCCTGACCAGCGAAGTTCGATGAAATTTGTTGCGTCCTAAGGTGTCCCACCTGTGCGCAGTGATGCTATGACCGGTGCCGCTTTTAGAGAGAAGGGCCGAACCTCGGCCCCGACAAACGCGAGTACGCCATGAACCCGCTGGGCCCCGTCCTGATCGTCCTGCTCATCCCGATCGCAGCCATCGGCATCTTGCTCTACACGGATACAGGTATCGAACCGACGCTCTTCACCGCTACGGTGAAGACATTCGTCGCGCTGTTCGTCGTCGCCGGAATCCTGTCGTTCGGCGCAAGCCGCCTTGCGGCTCGCTCGGAAGGCTGAGCGTCCATCCAAGGGGCCGAGTCCGTCGCGGGCTCGGCCTTTCGGCGATGACAGAGTGGTTGGTGGATCGAGGACGACATGAAGGCCGCCCTCGCCAACGTCTTCATGCCTGGCCGGCACTGGACCAGACTCATCGTCGGTGCAGGTCTCGCGGCGCTCTTCCTCGGGACTGTCCGGCTGAATCACCCGGCGCTGTCCGCCGAGGATCGTTCGGTTTCCGCTTCGCCGGCGATGCCCGAGCCGCCGGCACGTCCCGCCGAACTGAAGCCCGAACCGGCACCGACGCCTGCGACCGCTCCGGCATTGCCGGACGCTCCCGCGCCGCCCGAGAGGCCCGCGGAACTGTCGCCCTCCTCGCCGGTCTCGCCTGAACCGGGTGTGGCCTCCGAGATGCCGACGCCACCTCCACGCCCCACCGATCTTACGACACCGGCTGTCGTATCGCCCCCGCTCGTCCTGACGGTGACCCCGATCGACGACACCGCCTGCCGCAAGCGTCTCGAACGCCTCGGCGCGACGTTCGAGCCTTTGCCGCCGATCGCGAACGGCCAATGCGGTGCCGAAAGGCCGCTGAAGCTCTCACGGCTTCACGGCGACCTGGCGCTCAGCCCACCGGCGACCCTCGTCTGCAATTCCGCCGAAGCCCTCGCGCGCTGGGCGACCGAGGCTCAGGAAGCCGCCGGTCAGATCCTCAAAGCCCCGCTCAGGAGCCTGTCGATCGGCACATCCTACGAATGTCGCGGCCAGAATCATGATCCCGATGCCAAGCTCAGCGAACACAGCTTCGCCAACGGTGTCGATGTGATGGGCTTCGGTTTCGACGGTCGTGCGCCGATCCAGGTCGGCGCGGGTCTCGACGGCACGCCGGAGGCGACGTTCCAGACCGCCGTGCGCGCGAAGGCCTGCGGCTTCTTCCGCACCGTGCTCGGGCCCGGGTCGGATGCCTCCCATGGCAACCACCTCCACCTCGACGAGCGCGACCGAAATGCCGGGCATCGCCTCTGTCAGTAAGAGCGGTGGAACGCCGATGGCTCGGTCACGCTTGAAGGAGCGGACATGTCGATCCCCCGGCGAGAGTTGAACCGAAAATGGCCCATCTACCCGTGCCGAGCGCCATCGCGCTCACGGCTCTGTTCTGGCTCGCGGGTCCATCATCGGCGGAGGTATCGCCGGCCGTGAGCGCAGAGGCGAAGACAGCGAGCCGGGATGCTCCCATCGATAGGCTGACGCCGGACGTCATCAATGCAGCCATCTTCACATCCACCGACGCCCCGGAAAGTAAGGGGAAACCCGCCGCCGAGAAGACGAAGGAGGACAAGCGGGCAAAGGACGTGCGGAAGACCGAGGGCAAGGCCGAAAAGCCTCCGCAGCCGCTCTTGGTGAAGGTGCAGGTGTTGCTGGACCGTGCTCGCTTCTCTCCCGGCGCCATTGATGGCCGCGACGGTGAGAACATGCGCGGCGCTCTTTCGGCCTTCGCCGTGGCGCGAGGATTGCCGCCGGCGAAGTCGTTGAACCAAGATCTCTTTGACAGGCTGGTCGCGTCCAGTAGCGATCCGGTCGTGATGTCCTACACGATCACCGACGCCGACGTCGCGGGTCCCTTCGTCGATCGGATTCCTCCCAAGATGGAAGAGCAGGCCGATCTCGGAGCCATGAGCTACACCAATCTGCGCGAGATGCTGGCCGAGCGGTTCCACATGTCGCGCGATCTCGTCACCGCGCTGAATCCCGATGCCGCCCTCGACAAAGCTGGCACCGTCATCGTCGTGGCGGCGGTCCCGCCCTTGGAGACCGGAAAACCAGCGCCTCAGACGAAGACCGATATCAAGGCGGAACGAAAGTCCGGCTTCGACAAGGCGGAAGACACTCCGAAAAAGGACATCGTGCGGATCGAGGTCGACAAGGCGACACGCCACGTTCGAGGCTTTGGCGAGGACGGCACTCTGCTCGCCTATTATCCCGCTTCGATCGGTAGCGAGGAGAAGCCGGCTCCTTCCGGCGAAGCCAAGGTGAAGGGCATCGCCTTCGAACCCTGGTACACCTACAACCCGAAATATCGCTTCAAGGGCGTGAGCGCGAAGAAGAAGTTTTCGATCCGTCCCGGTCCGAACAATCCGGTCGGCATCGTCTGGATCGACCTGTCGATTCCTTCCTATGGCATCCACGGCACGCCCGAGCCGGAGAAGGTCGGCAAGACCGAATCTCATGGCTGCATCCGCTTGACCAACTGGGACGCCCGCGACCTCGCCAGCCGCATCGAGCGCGGCTCCACGGTGATGTTCAAGGACGAGTGAGGGCGTTATCACCTCGCCGTTCCTCCTGGCGCCAGATCTGCGAGGGCGAGCATCGCCGCGTCGCAGAGGAAGGCCAGTGCGGCGGTCGCGAGAACTCCCTGCAACATCGGCAGGACGTTCTGGTTCTGAAGCCCGGCGACGATGGGCGTGCCGAGGGTCGAAGCTCCGGCAAGCGCACCGACCGCCGTGGTGGCGATTGCGAGAACAACGGCCGTGCGCAGGGCATCGACGAGGCCCGGCATCGCCAACGGTAGTTCCACCCGCAACAATATCTGAAGCTTCGTGAAGCCGAGGGCTTCGGCAGCCTCGCGCGCCTCGACCGAGACGGATTCCAGGGCGCTGACCGTCCCGCGCAGGACCGGCATGACGCCGTAGGCGACCAGCGCCAGTAGGGTCGGTGGTCCACCGAAACCGAGGATAGGGAGGGCGAGAGCGACCATCACCACCGGCGGCACCGCCTGTGCGGCGGCTGCGAGGCCATCGACGCCTCCCCGTACGGACTCGGCAAATGCGCGCGTAACCAGAATCCCGAGACCGAGACCGAGTAACGCCACCAGGGCGAGACCGACCGCCGAGAGAGAGAGATGGTGGATTCCGAGTGTCAGGAGACGGTCCGGGTTCAGACCGCGTCGCGGCTCTTCGCCAAACCCGCCGACGATCCAGGCGGCGGCGGTCGGGTGGCTCATCGCGGCGAGCGCAACGCCGACGAGACCGACAGCCAGGGCAGGATGCTGGCGAACTCTCATGCACGCCACCTGAGCCGGCAACGGGCCTCGATTGCGCTCAGGACCCATTCCGCAGCCAGCGACATGACGATGATGGGGATGGCACCGATGAGGATCAGATCGGAAGCGAACTGCGCCATGCCATCGAAGACGAGCCGCCCGAGACCGCCTGCGCCGATGATGGCGCCGAGCGTCGCGAGGCCGAGGCTCTGGACCACAGCCACCCTCAGAGACCCGACCAGCACGGATGCGCCGAGCGGAAGCCGGACATCTCTGAGAATCTGAAATTTCGTCAGACCGAGGGCTTCCGCAACGTCAATGGACGCGGGGTCGGCCGAACGAAGGGCCGCGCCGATGCCTCGCCAGAGAGGGAGAAGCAGGTAGGCGGCGATGCCAATGACGGCAGGGCACGGTCCGAGGGCCGAGATACCGTGATCGCGCAAAGCGGGCACGGCGCGAACGAGCCCGGAAACGAGAGCGACGAGGCCTCCGAGCAGAGCGACGGCGGGGATCACCTGCACGCCGCTGACGAGGAGACCGACGATACTCTGGCCGGAGCGCCAGAGGGAGAGAAGGATCGCTGCGAAGAGAGCGAGGCACACCGCCCCGCCCGACAGGAGCAGGTGTTCGACGACGGCATCATGCAATGCCGCTTGTCGTCCTGCATATTCCACGGCCAGCGAAAGGTGGTTGAGGCCACCGCTGTGCCAAGCCGCCATCGGGAGGCCCAATCCGCACATCGCAGCGATCGCGCCGAGGCAACGGCGATGCGTATGTCCGATGCTGATGCCCGTCAGCACCAAGAGCGAAACCGAAGCAATCCAGAAGCCTGAACCGAGGCTGGCACTCGCCGCCGGTGGCTGGGACGTGACGAGGTGAGCCGCCTGCGCACCCAGGCCGAGCAGGAGCACCGACCAGGCTGCCAGGAAGAGGATCGATGTGAGAAGGCCGCCGATGCCGCGTTGCGTCCTCACGAGAAAGCCCGATGCTGCAATGGACAGGATCGAGACGATTCCGATCGACGGATTCACGAAGGCAGATGCGTAGACGGGATCGCCGGGAAGCAGCCGGTTGGCTGCGAGGTTGAGCAGAGGCAGGCCATGGAGTGCGGCGAGGAGCAGGCCGGCGACCGGCAGCCCCGCCATGGCATGGCGGAAAGAGAAGGTCCGAAGCGGGATGGCGAGGGTCGGTTTCGTCCTCACTCGATCAGTCCACGCTCGATGAGGTATCGCCGCGCGACGACGTCTGCGACCTCTCCGTCCACGGTGATCCGGGCGTTGAGTCTGCGCAGGGTCGGAGCGTCGAGGCTGGCGAAGACGCGGCCCAGAGCCGGTCGGATCGACGGAAATCGCTGCAGGGCCGACGCGCGGATGACGGGCGCGACCTCGTAGACGATCTGAGCCCCGAGCGGGTCGCTCATGACGATCAGGTCGAGAGCGGAGAGCGCCCCATCGGTGCCATAGACCATGCCCGCGTTCACTCCGCTGATCCCTTGCGCTGCAGCCCGGGCCGTCACTGCCGTATCCCCTCCGGGCAGGCTGATGATCCGATCGAGGGGGAGGCTGAAACGATAGGCCGCCTCGAAGGACGGAAGTGCCGCCGGGCTCTCCACGAACTCGGTGGAGGCCGCGAGGAGGATGAAGCCCTCATTCGCGACCCTGGCAAAATCCACCATCGTCGCCAGGCGACGCGTCCGTGCGAAGGCACCGTTGAGGGCGATGAGCCAAGTGTTGTTGGCCGGCGCCTTTTCGAGCCAGACGATCCCGCGCTCGGCGTCCTTGCGCCGAATGGTGTCGTAAGCGTTCAGGGCCAGCTTCCAGGCAGGATCAGTCTCGGTTCCTGTGAAGAAGGCGCCATTGCCGGTATATTCCGGGTAGATGTCGACCTCCCCGGACAGCAGCGCGTTGCGGACGATCAGGGTCGGTCCGAGCCCGAGCTTGCGCGTCACGGGCACGCCGAGATGCTGCAGGACCAGAGCGATCATCGCTCCCGTCAGCGCCCCCTCGGTATCGCTCTTGGAGGCGACCACGAGAGGTCGATCGGCCCATGCGGGAAGGATCCGCGTAAGGGTCGCGACGCCCGACATCGCCATGGCCCTGCGCCGGCTGACGCGCGCAGGTTTGTGCCGGTCGCCAGCACCCAATGTCGCAGGCAAAGGCCTGACACGCGAAAATGTATCGTGCAATAACATTAACCCGATCCTGAACCCCCGCTACATGTTTCTGCGCCTTGACACGCCCATCGGAACGGGCGACGGCTCGATCGCTGTTGCGAGCGCTGTACGTCGTTTTTGCCTATCCCTCGGACGGCAAGCCCGAAAGGGTTCAGATAACGGCATCGTTCCGAGCAAAAATGAATCGAAGGGAAGAATCCCCAGCGTGAGTGCTGAACAGAACGACACTCTCCTCGACGGCGCCAGGGTTCTGGTGGTCGAGGACGAAGCGGCCATTTCGATGCTGCTCGAGGACATGCTGCTCGATTTCGGGTGCACCGTCGTCGGGCCGGCAGCGCGTTTGGCGACGGCTCTGGAGATGGCCCGGACCGAGACCTTCGAGGTCGCGATCCTCGACGTCAATGTCGCCGGCGAACCGATCTATCCGGTGGCCGAAGCGATTACCGAGCGCGACCTGCCCATCGTCTTCTCGACGGGCTATGGCGGCGCCGGAATCCGTGAGCCGTTTCGCGACCGCCCCGTAGTCCAGAAGCCGTTCAGCCAAGCCGACCTGAAGCGCACGCTGATCGCTGCCCTTGCGGCGGCACGGAAGTAGACTCTGCTTCCATCGAGGGGGTCGTCTGCTGGATGGCCCGCCTTTCACGAACGGCCGAAGCGTGAGCGGACGACTGTCAGGATTGATAGTTCCCACGGTAGAAGCAACGATGTCGCCTGCTTTGCAAGGCGTCGTGCCGTGTCGAAGATCCGGTTACCGTCGCGCTTGAAGCTGTGAAGAAAACGGATTCGGGGATGGAGTGCGCCGCTCCATGGCACCCAACCTTCACATCCCTTCGATCGCGAAGGCATCAGGGAGGTGGCGAGGCCAAGTACGAGGCGCAACGAAGACCGCATCGGCCCTGAACGTCATGGCCTTATGGCGCGGGTTGCGTGCGATCCAGGCGCGCACCGCGCGGGAGAAGCGGACTTGCTTCTTTGCATCAATGGCGATCCTTGCCGCATCGAGCGACGCTCTCGCTTTCACCTCGACAAAAGCGATGGTGTCACCCCGGCGCAGGATCAGGTCGATTTCACCGCCGTTAGCACTGAAGCGCCGACCCAGGGGGCGATAGCCTTTGAGCATCATGGCGAGCAGGGCGAAGGTCTCGCCCGATTGGCCACGAAGGTAGGTGGCGCGCCGCCGACCCTTCGCATCGACGGGCTTAGATGTTCGCATCGTTGCGCCGAGCCAGGACGAGGGCGCGCGCGTAGACCACCCGACGCGGCTGGCCGGTCGCGTCAGCCACGAGGGCGGCGGCATCCTTAATCGAGTGGCGGGCAAGTGCCGTCTCGATCGCCGCATCGAGCCCGGCTTCGACCTCCTCGTCCGGGGGCTCCTCGGGACTGGTGCCGATCACGACCACGACCTCGCCCTTGGGAGCCCCCTCGTCCGCAAAGGTCTCTGCGAGCGTGGCGAGGGTGCCACGCCGGATGGTCTCGTAGAGCTTCGTAAGTTCGCGGGCGACAGCCGCGGGCCGGGCTCCCCCGAGGATCGCGGCGGCATCGGCCAGCATCTCGGGCAGGCGATGAGGCGATTCGAACAAGACCAGTGTTCCAGGAATCTGTCCGAGCGTCGCAAGCCGGTTGCGCCGTGCACCCGACTTCTGAGGCAGAAACCCTTCGAAGAAAAAGCGGTCTGTGGGCAGACCGGCAGCGACGATGGCGGTCATGACCGCTGATGGACCTGGGATCGGAGTCACCGCGATCCCAGCCTCGATCGCCGCTTGGACGAGCTTGAATCCGGGGTCCGAGACCAGCGGCGTTCCCGCATCCGAGACCAGGGCCAGTGCGTCGCCGTTCTGCATCCGGGCGATCATCCGCTCGCGCACCGCCACGTTCGAATGTTCGTGATAGGCGACCAGGGGAGTCGTGATGCCGTAATGCATGAGCAAGGTGCGTGTGACGCGGGTATCCTCGGCGAGCACAGTGTCGGCGGCAGCCAGTGTCGCCAGCGCGCGAAACGACACATCCTTGAGATTGCCGATCGGGGTCGCGACCACGTGGAGTCCAGGGTCAAGAGGCACGGCCTCCGCCGCCAAGCCGAAGGCCGTGAAGGTGGACACGGGTTTGGCCGGGTCATGTCCCGCCTTGATGCGCCGCGTCCTATTGTCGATTCTCTGATTCATGGTCGCGACCTTGCCACGGAGACACAGTCCGGAGGAATGCCTGCGGCGGATCACCCGGCACATTTACTTTTCATATCCAGGCCTTAACCGTGCAGACGTCGAGCTACGGGTTGCGCGGGCGACAAGGAGGGCCTCGCAATGGTGAAGAGCCTCGCAACGGACGACGATCCAGCCGCGATGCGCTGGGCGAGAGTGGCGGCCGTTGTCCTGTTCACCGCCGGCCTCGGCGCGTGCATCGGCGGCCCCGATGGCGGCCCGCGTGCTACGAGAGGCGCCGCCATCACGGATACAGTGCCCACCGCCGATCCGCAGGTGCCCTCGGCCGGCGCCATCAAGATCGGGACGGGCTCGGTCAAGATCGCTCTCATCCTGCCGCTGAGCGGTCCCGGCTCCATGGTCGGTGCGGCCATGCGCAATGCTGCCGAACTCGCCATCGAGGATTTTCAGAAGCCCGACCTGCAGATCCTGGTGAAAGACGATCGCGGCTCGCCCGATGGCGCTCGCGAGGCGGCGCAAGCCGCCGTGTCCGAAGGTGCTGAGCTCGTGCTCGGTCCGCTCTTCGCGGCTAATGTCAAGGTCGCGGCCGGGGTGGCGCGCGGTGGCGGCAAGCCGATCATCGCCTTCTCCACGGATGCGAGCGTCGCTGCGCGCAGCGTGTACCTCTTGAGCTTCCTGCCGCAGACCGAGGTCGACCGCGTGGTCGACGAGGCGGTGGCGGCGGGCCGTCGGTCCTTCGCTGCGTTGATCCCCGAGAGTAGCTACGGAAACGCCGTGGAGGCGCAGTTCCGCGAGGCCGTGGCCAGGAAGGGCGCTCGACTGGTGGCGATCGAGCGTTACGCGCCGGGCACGCCAACTCCGGCCATCATGCGTCTTTCCGGCCTGATCAATGGTCCGGGCGCTCAGGCCGATGCTCTCTTCCTACCGGAAAGCCCGGAAGGACTCGCCAATGTGGCACCGGCGCTCACAAAGGCCGGTTTCTCGCCTGGTCGCGTGAAGCCGATCGGAACGGCGGTGTGGAACGATCCGCGGGTCTACGCCCTGCCTGCCCTGCAGGGCGGCTGGTTCGCGGCGGCGGATGCCAATGGTTTCAACGGCTTCTCGCAGCGCTACCAGGCACGCTTCGGATCGGTGCCACCCCGCGTGGCGACATTGGCCTACGATGCCGTGTCACTGATGGCGGCGTTGACCAGACAATACGGATCGCAGCGCTTTGCCGATGCGACATTGACCACTCAGGCCGGCTTTTCCGGCATCGACGGGACGTTCCGGTTCCGGTCCGAGGGCCTGAGCGACCGGGCGCTGGCCATCTACGAAATCCGCAGCGGCGCGCCGACCATCGTCAGCCCGGCACCCCGCACGCTCGGGCCTTCGGGCACCTGATCCGCCGCTTCTCGGATATGGCGGATCAGGCCGCGAGTTCGGCTACGATGGCGTTCAGCACGGGGGCTCCGCGCGGGGTCGCGGCGATGCGCCCGTTGTCCAGACGAACCACGAAACCGTACCGGATCAGAGCCTCGATCCGTACCGGATTCAGGGGCTGTTCTTTCAGGATTGCGTAGCGTTTCGGATCGATTCCCTCGGCCAGACGCAGACCCATCATCAGGAACTCGTCGCCCTGGTCGGCGGCCGACAGAATCTCGGTCTCGACGATGCCGTGGCCGTCGCGCTCGACCCGTTCCAGCCACGCCTCGGGCACCCGCTCCGTGACGGTACCGGTCCGACCCGCCTCGGTCACCAGCCGCCCATGCGCGCCGGGACCGATGCCGGCATATTCGCCGTAGCGCCAGTACAGGAGGTTGTGACGCGACTGCGCGCCGGGCCGGGCATGGTTGGAGATCTCGTAGGAGGCGAGCCCGGCCGCGTCGCAGACCTCCTGCGTCACGTCGTAGAGCGCTCGCGCCATGTCGTTGTCGGGCGGCACGAGCTTGCCGGCGGCATGGAGGCCGAAGAACGGCGTCCCCGGCTCGATGGTCAGCTGGTAGAGCGACAGATGCTCGGCAGCCCGCGCGATCGCCTCCTTCAGCTCGGCCCGCCATGACGCTGCGCTCTGGTTCGGCCGGGCGTAGATCAGGTCGAAGGAATAGCGCTCGAAATGCGCGGCCGCCGTCTCCACCGCCGCCATCGCCTCGGCGGCGGTGTGGAGACGCCCCAGCGCCTTCAGGGAGGCATCGTCCATGGCCTGGACGCCGAGCGAGACGCGGTTGACGCCGGCCGCGCGGTAGCCGCGGAAACGGCCGGCCTCGACGCTCGTCGGGTTGGCCTCCAGCGTCACCTCAATGTCCGGCGCCGTTGCCCAGGATTCGCCGATGGCGTCGAGCAGACCCGCCACGGTGGCAGGCTGCATCAGGGACGGGGTGCCGCCGCCGAGGAAGATGCTCGATACGGTCCGCCCCGGAACCTGCGCCGCCACATGGGCGATCTCGGCGCGGAAGGCCGCGAGGAAGCGGCCCTCGTCCACGGGTGCATGGCGGACATGGCTGTTGAAGTCGCAATAGGGGCACTTCGAGGCGCAGAAGGGCCAATGGACATAGACACCGAACCCGGCATCGCGGGTCGGGTGGTCCAGGCCTGAACGGTCGGTCATCGGAGCGCTCCTCCGTCATTCCGGTACTGAGGAGCAGACCCGGAATCCATGACCACAAGTCGTGCTAAGCCATGCACATCCTGAGTTTCTGGATTCCGGACTCGCCTTGGGCGCACCGGAACGACGGGTCTGTTTTCAAAAACCGTGGTGGCTTCAGATATGCCTTAGACGGCTTACACAGAGTTCGAAACTCTGCATCCCGCCCGCTCAGCCCGGCCGACGCAGGCAGCGTCCGGCCAGGATCACGAAGGCGCGGGCGCGGTGCGACAACGCGTTACCGCTCTGCCAGTCGACGCCGTGCTTCTCCTCGGACGAGATCTCGCCGAAGGTGCGGTCATAGCCGTCGGGCAGGAACATCGGATCGTAGCCGAAGCCCTGCGAGCCTCGCGGCTCCACCAGATCGCCGAAGACGCGGCCCTCGAAGGTCTCAGTGTGGCCATCGGGCCAGGCGATGACCAGAGCGGAGACGAAGTGAGCCCGCCGGGTCGTGGCGCCGCGCTTGTCGAGTTCGGCCATGATGCGGGCCATCGCGCCGGAAAAATCCTTGTTCGGACCGGCCCAGCGGGCGGAGAACAGGCCGGGCGCGCCGTCGAGAGCATTGACGCAGAGGCCGGAATCATCGGCAAAGGCCGGCAGGCCCGAGGCCTGCGCGGCGGCGATGGCCTTGATCGACGCGTTCTCGGAGAACATCGTCCCGGTCTCGTCGGGCTCGGGCAGACCGAGCTCGCCGGCCGAGACCGCCTCGACGCCGAACGGTGCCAAAAGCTCGCGCATCTCCACGAGCTTGCCGGCATTGTGGGTGGCGATGACGACCCGCCCGGAGAGGATGCGCGGCCCGGTCACGCGACGGTCTTCTTCTGCAGGGCGACGAGTTGCTCGACACCGCCGCGCGCGAGGCGCAGCAACTCGATTAGTTCGGCCTCGGAGAAGGGCTTGCCCTCGGCGGTGCCCTGCACTTCGACGATCCCGCCGGAGCCGGTCATGACGAAGTTCGCGTCGGTCTCAGCCGCCGAATCTTCGGCATATTCGAGGTCGAGCACCGGAACGCCCTTGTATATCCCGCAGGAAATGGCGGCAACGTGCTCGCGCAGGGGATCGACGGAGATGATCGAGCGGCTCCGCATCCAGGCGAAGCAATCGTGCAGGGCGACCCATGCTCCGGTGATCGCGGCGGTGCGGGTGCCGCCATCGGCCTGGATCACGTCGCAATCGACGGTGATCTGGCGCTCGCCGATGGCCGGGAGGTTAGTGACCGCGCGGAGCGAGCGGCCGATGAGGCGCTGGATTTCCTGGGTCCGCCCGGAGGGCTTGCCCGAATTCACCTCGCGGCGGGTGCGCTCGTGGGTGGCGCGGGGCAGCATGGAATATTCTGCTGTGACCCAGCCCTTACCCGAGCCGCGCAGCCATGGCGGGCCGCGTTCTTCGAGGGAGGCGGTGCAGAGCACCTTGGTTTGCCCGAAGGTGACGAGGCAGGAACCCTCGGCATAGCGGGCGACCGCGCGCTCCAGGGTCACGTTGCGCAATTCGTCGTTTGCGCGCTTCGAGGGCCGCATGGGCACTCTCCTCAGATGTTCCGGATTGGTCGTCCGGGCTCTTAGGCTCCGGCTCGTTCACCGGCAAGCGCAGGAGGGGGAGGGGCGCGCCGAGCGACGCGCCCCCGCCTCACGTCTCAGTAACGGTAGGCGCGACCGTGGTAGACGCCACGGCGGTGATGGTGGTGATGGCCGAAGCGACGACCGTAGTGGTGGCCGAAATGCCGACCGCGATGGTGGCCGAAGTGACGGCGATGATGACGGCCGTGGTGGCGCCAGTGACCGCCGGCATATTGGACCTGGGTGGCCGCCACGTTGGCCGAGCCCGCGACTTCGGTCGACATCGCCATCGGCGCAGCGTCCGCGCTGCGGGGGGCGCCGAGGATCATCGCGCCCACCAGGGCGACCACGATGGCGAAGGTCTTCGCCATGGCGGACAGGGTTGGGTTCTTCATCAGGGCAGGCTCCGTTCCGAAGGTTGTAGGTGTCACCGACCGCTTGGTGCGGAAGCCCTCTGGAACGCGCGTCCTCGCGGAATGGCCGCACGCTCTGCCTCGAATTTATATTTTTTGTTTTGGGATTAAGCACGGTGCCCGCGGCGGGCTGGCATTCTTCCTAGACGAAGGAAAATTTCATCCTTGCTCTCCGGGTCGGGAAGATCGGCACCGGTGCGATGCCGGTCCATCCAACGTGAAGGCCATACATTCCTAGGTGTTCGGCGCACGCATTGCCTATTCGATAGGCAGTCTTCCCGGTTCCTCGGTTCGCCCCGTTCGGACCTGCCGGCGCGTTCCTCGGCCTCGTCGACTGTCGGGCGCTTCTCCTCAGGATGAGCCAAGGTTCGCTGGCACACGATATGCTAACGGCGAATCCGGCTACGAACGGCCGCGACCGACGAGAGGGGAGACCCGGCCGTCGTATCGCTCAAGGGACGAGAGGCTCGAAATGACGAAGTATAAACTCGAGTATCTATGGCTCGATGGATACACGCCGGTGCCGAACCTGCGTGGCAAGACCCAGATCAAGGAATTCGACGGCTTCCCGACCCTTGAGCAGCTCCCGCTCTGGGGTTTCGACGGCAGCTCGACGATGCAGGCCGAGGGCGGCAGCTCCGACTGCATGTTGAAGCCCGTCCGCCACTTCCCCGACAGCACCCGCAAAAACGGCGTACTCGTCCTCTGCGAAGTGATGATGCCGGACGGCGTCACCCCGCATGCCTCCAACAAGCGCGCCACCATCCTCGATGATGACGGCGCTTGGTTCGGCTTCGAGCAGGAGTATTTCTTCTACAAGGACGGTCGTCCGCTCGGCTTCCCGACCGCCGGATACCCCGCTCCGCAGGGCCCATATTATTGCGGCGTCGGCTACAAGGAAGTCGGCAGCATCGCCCGCAAGATCGTCGAGGAACATCTCGACCTCTGCCTCGACGCCGGCATAAACCACGAAGGCATCAATGCCGAGGTGGCCAAGGGCCAGTGGGAATTCCAGATCTTCGGCAAGGGCTCCAAGAAGGCCGCCGATGAGATGTGGGTCGCCCGCTACCTGCTGCAGCGCCTCTGCGAGACCTACGAGATCGACGTCGAATACCATTGCAAGCCGCTCGGCGCGACCGACTGGAACGGCTCGGGCATGCATGCCAACTTCTCGACGGATCATCTCCGGACGGTGGGCGGCAAGGCCTATTTCGAAGCGCTCATGGCCGCGTTCAAGGAAAACCTGGACGACCACATCGCCGTCTACGGCCCGGACAACCACATGCGTCTGACCGGCAAGCACGAGACCGCCGCGATCAACGAGTTCAGCTACGGCGTCGCCGATCGCGGCGCCTCGATCCGCGTGCCCCACAGCTTCGTCAACAACGAGTACAAGGGCTACCTGGAAGACCGCCGTCCCAACAGCCAGGGGGACCCCTACCAGATTGCTTCGCAGATCCTGAAAACGGTCTCGATGGTCCCCACCGAGGATTCGGCCAAGGCAGCCGCCTAAATCTTAGGCTAGCAACGAGGCAATGTGCCTAGTTCGACATCATAACCTGCCGTGAAATTCACGGCAGGTTTTCTTTTTGCCTTTTCCATGGGCGACTTAAATGCCCGCGTAGCCCTGCTGCCTCCTCACCTCACGCCAACGCGTGCCGGGAGTCGAACTCGGTGGCGAAAGTCGGTCCGGGACGAGCCTTGCAGCGATCGACCCAGGCGTCGAGGATCGGCTCGCCCGGGTTGCCGAACCAGGCATAGGGCGAGTGCAGCAGCATGTCCGCCGCCGTGAAGCGCTCGCCGAACAGGAACGGTCCCTCGGCGAGGGCCGAGACGAGGCGCTGTCTCACCTCCGCGCCGCTTCGAAAGGTCGACGTGATGGCGGGATGCGAGAGCCCGATCGCTTCCAGCAGCATGACCGGCTCCACCACGCCCGAATACCACGCGAACCAGCTGAGATAGGCCCCGCGCTGCGAATGCCCCGGCGGGATGCTGAGGCCCGCCTTCGGGAACAGGTCGGCCAGATACAGCATGATCGCGCTGCTCTCCCAGATCTCGGCTCCGTCATGGACGAGGAACGGCACCTTGCCTTCGGGATGGAGGTTGCCGGGATCGCGCCGACCGGAACCGTCCTGACGGGGGATAGCGACGATCCCGATCGCTACGTCGTCGAGGGCACCGAGTTCGTGCAGCAGCGCGACGACGCGGGTCGAGCGGCTCTTGGAGGAATGATTGAGCGTCAGCATCGGGAGGCGTTCCTGTTGGCGGGTTCGACGCCGCCGTCTATAGTCGACCTCAACTGCCACTTTACGTCAGTTGGACGATGCCCCGGACGGACCGTCTCTTCCGATTGCTCCAGGCCCTGCGCGTACTGCCGGCACCGGTGACGGCGGCCCGGCTGGCGGACGAGACCGGCGTGTCGCTCCGCTCGCTCTACCGCGACATCGACAGCCTCCGCGCCGCCGGGGCCCATATCGAGGGCGAGCGCGGCTACGGCTATCGCCTGGTCGAGGACGGGGCGCTGCCGCCTCAGATGTTCGACCGGATCGAGATCGAAGCGCTGGTACTGGGCCTGTCCGAAGTGGCGCATATGGGAGATCCGGCCCTGGCTAAGGCCGCTGCCGCGGTGCTCGGCAAGGTGGCGGCGACCCTGCCCGATGCCGGGCAGCAGCACCTTCTCCACGCGGTGTCGCAGGTCCGCCGGTTCGAGACGCGCTTCGCGCCCTCGCCCGCGACGCCGGTGATCCGCCAAGGATGTTGGCGCGAGGAAGCGGTGACGATCCGCTACACGGACAGTGACGACCGGAGCACCGATCGCACGATCTGGCCGCTGGCGATCGTCTATCTCGACCGCAGGCTGGTGGTCCTCGCCTGGTGCTGCCTGCGCGAGGCCCATCGGATGTTCCGCGTGGACCGGATCGCCGCCGCCGAACTGGAGGGGACGAGCTACCGGCCGAAACGGGTCGGGCTGCTGCGCGACTACCTCGCCCTGCTGAAGCGCGGACCTTCGGTCGCGCCGAAGGCGTGATGGGTCTTCCCCGGGAAAGAGTCAGACTCCGAAGATCGACCAGCCGAGGCGCTTCGTCAGCATTTCGAGGGCGATCCGGCCGAGATGCGAATTGCCCGAGGCATCGAGCCCCGGTGACCAGACTGCGATCGACGCCCGCTCCGGCGCCACCGCGATGATGCCGCCGCCGACGCCGCTCTTGCCCGGCAGGCCGACCCGATAGGCGAATTCGCCGGAGCCGTCGTAATGCCCGCAGGTGAGCATCACCGCGTTGATGCGCTTGGCGCGCTCCGGAGAGACCACGGAATGTCCGGTCAGCGGGTGACGGCCGGAATGGGCCAGGAAGCGGCTCGCCGTTGCGAGCTGCCGGCACGACATGCCGATGGCGCAGTGGTGAAAATAGACGCCGAGGGTGAAATCGACCGGGTTGTCGATGACGCCGAAGGATTTCATGTAATTGGCGAGGGCGATGTTGCGGAAACCCGTGCGCAGTTCGGAGGCCGCCACCGCCTCGTCGATGGTGATGGTCGGGTCCTGGGCCAGGAACTGCATGAAGCGCAGGATCTCGCCCAGCGCCTCGCGCGGCTGGTGGCCCGACAGGATCACGTCGGTGACCGCGATGGCGCCGGCATTGATGAAGGGATTGCGCGGGATGCCGCGCTCGCGCTCCAACTGAACGATGGAATTGAACGGGCTGCCCGAGGGCTCGCGCCCGACCCTTCGCCACAGCCGGTCGCCGACCATGCCGAGCGCCAGGGTGAGGGTGAAGACCTTCGAGATGCTCTGGATCGAGAACGGCGTGTCGCTGTCGCCGCCCGCCGCCACCTGCCCGTCGGCATCGATCACCACGATGCCGAACGCCTTCGGGTCGACGCGGGCGAGTTCGGGAATGTAGGTGGCGACCTCGCCCCGGTCCTGCCGGTCGGCCATCTCCTCGGCAATCTCCTTCACCACACGGTCGAGGTCTGGCACGGCGTCGCTCATCTCTGCGGGACAGGGGTTCGATGCGCGCCGGCCCGGGACCCGCGAAGACTCGTGGCGGCGCGAAGGCGGCAGCGCAACGCAAAGGGCATTCCGCTTTGCGGCGGCGCGTCTGGGGATGGTGTCGATGCCGCGGCGGTAAAGGTTGTGCGCGGGCGCGGAGCCGGACACAATCGCGGTTCAGGAAGAACCCATTGACCGAACGCGCGCGCCCCTTCTCATCCCAGCAGCAGCTCCAGGCCCTTTCGGCCCTGAACGAGCGCACCCGAGAGATCTTCCGGCAGATCGTCGAGAGCTACCTCACCACGGGCGAGCCGGTGGGATCGCGCAACCTCGCGCGCATCCTGCCCATGGCCCTGTCCCCAGCCTCGATCCGCAACGTGATGGCGGATCTGGAGCATTCTGGCCTGATCTTCGCGCCGCATACCTCCGCCGGCCGCCTGCCCACCGAGATGGGCCTGCGCTTCTTCGTCGACGCCATGCTGGAGATCGGCGATGTCGGCATCGAGGAGCAGGAGCGGATCGAGGCGCAGATGCGTGCCGCCGCCTCGGGCCACACCTTCGAGAGCGCGCTGGCAGAGGCCTCGACCCTGCTGTCCGGCATCTCGCGGGGGGCCGGCGTGGTCCTCACCACCAAGACCAACGTGCATCTTAAGCACATCGAGTTCGTCCGGCTCGACCCTGCCCGCGCTCTGGTGGTCCTCGTCTCCGACGACGGTTCGGTGGAGAACCGGATCCTCGACCTACCTCTGGGCCTGCCGGCCAGCGCCCTGCAGGAAGCCTCGAACTATCTTAATGCCAGGCTCCAGGGGCGCACCCTCGGGAATCTGCGGGCGGAGATCGAGGCCGGCCGCGAGGCGATGAAGCGCGAGCTCGACGCCATCACCGAACGCCTGGTCGATGCCGGCCTCGCCACTACCGTCGGACCGTCGGACGCGCGCCAGCTCATCGTGCGCGGCCAGGCCAACCTCCTCGACGACCTGCGTGCGGTGGAGGACCTCGAGCGCATCCGCCTGCTGTTCAACGATCTCGAGACGCAGAAGGACGTGATCGAGCTCCTCTCCCGGGCCGAGGGCGGCGAGGGCGTGCGGATCTTCATCGGTTCGGAGAACAAGCTGTTCTCGCTCTCCGGCTCCTCGATGATCGCGGCGCCGTTCCGGGACGGCTCCCAGAAGATCGTCGGCGTCGTCGGCGTCATCGGCCCGACGCGGCTCAACTACGCGCGCATCGTCCCGATGGTGGATTACACGGCGCGGGTGGTCTCGAAGATGCTCGATCGGGGCGGCCGCTGAGGGAGACCGGCCTCGGGCGAGCTAGAGTTCGTTGAACCAATCGTCGACGACGGCCCCGGCATCGGGGAGCGAGATCGAAGCGCCGGAGCGGGCCCTCGCCCTGAGCTCGGCGGGCGAGTAGCCGAAAGCCTGTTGGAAGGCCCTGCGGAAGCTGCGCTCCTGGCGGAAGCCGAAACGGGCCGCGATCTCGGTCATCGGAACGTCGGTCTTTCGCCGCGCCGCGATCTCGCGATGTGCCCGCGTCAGGCGCAGCCGCCGGATGACGCGGGCGACGTCGCCGGTCGCGCTCGTCAGACGGTAGAGCCGCGACCGCGACAGGCCGAAATGCCGGCAGATCAGGGCGGCATCGAGATCGGGATCGGCGAGGTGATCGTCGATGAACCGGCGGATCGCCTTCGTGGTCTCGGCCTCCGGGTCGGCGCCGCTCACGAGTTGCGGAGCCGACCGGCTGAAGCAGGCCGCGAGGAGGAGGAGGCTGGCGCGGCCCGCCAGCGCGGCCTTGGCGGGCGTGAGCGTCTCCGGCAGATCGAGCAGGGCACGGATATGCGCACCGATAATCATCGCCTCGGGAGTGTCCGGCTTGAAGACCCGTCCGTCGATCGGATCGACCGGTCCCATCCCGGCTTCGAGGAGCCGGCGCGGCACGACCAGCGCGGTGAAGGTGATGTCTTCGAGGCGATAGTTCGCGGTGCTGGACAGTTTCGTGACGGAGAGTGAGCCGACCTCGAAGGTCATCTGGCGCCGGCCGCAGACACCCATACCCCGGCCTGCCTCGTAACCGTTGAAGAAGACGTGGTCGAGGCCGGGCCGCTTGGCGACCTCTTCGTTGCGCACGAGGGAGAAGGCGGTCGCCGTGATGCGCCCGACCATCACCGGGCCGAGCAGCCGCCACGACGAGTCGCTCGTGAAACGCCGGGCCTCCTCGGGCGTCACGCGGACCTCGCCCGACGTTTCCATGAGTTCCTGCCAGGCGGCGACCCTATAGGCCGCATCACCGTCGATCAGCCGAATGGACTGTCTCACCGTGGCCGAACTCATGGGACCGTAGCCGAACTCATGGGCGGAGATTTCCAGCCGGAACGCCAACGGACAATTCGTCCCAATTTAGCGGAATAACAAGTCGTTTTGTCCGGTCGACCAGCGGACCGATTGACGGCCCCTCAATTCCGATCTCATCAGTCTATTCGAGGTAGCAATCACCGGCGAAGGTGTTTCAGCCGTCGACGGCAAGCTTCCGTATGAGTATTTTGCGTAGAAAGCATGGATCATGGAAAGCTATATTATTAAATTTTTAAAACCCGTCGCGCTTTCGGCGATCTGCGCCGTGTCGGTTTTCTATCTCACGAAGAGCTTCAGCGCTGCATTCGTCGTCAGCCTGGTGCCGTTGCTGCTCGGCTGGCTGGGTATCATGCAAGGATTTGCCTATGGATTGGCCACCGTCGCCTTCCTCGTTTCCGCCGCATGGGCGGTCACGCCCCCTCAGGTCAAGCTGTTCCTCAGCGAACAAGCGGTTCAGGCGGCGGAATCCCTCAACCAGGAAATGAAGACCGGTAAGTAGTTTCGGACGCGTCCCGCCATGTCGGATTCCCGGGTCGCAGGCGCCAGCCCTGCTCGGAGACGGCAAACTTTGGAACGACCGTCCGGGAAGGGGACGCCGGATCCCGGAAAGGCCGATGTGAAAACAGAAGTCGGACGGCCGCCCCGGATGCGATGTCCAGGGCGACCGTCCAGGGACGGCATCGGTCGAGATCAGCCGCGAATGACGTCCACGATCTCGTAGGTGTCGGGATCGACGATGACGATGTCGTCATCGACGAGGACGTAGCGGTAATCCTCGTATTCCGGTGCGATGCGCACGATGTCCGGCGGCAGATCGTAAAGTGTGTAGCTTCGGGCGATGGCGGCACCGACGGTCAGGGCGAAGGCTCCCGCAGCGAGACGTGGCACCCCGCGGCGAAAAACGCTCTGACGGAATTCGGTGCGCTGGGGAGCGCCGAGGCGCCCATAGACACCGCGCACGGCGACGCGATCGCCACGCCCACCCCGCTCGGCGCGACCTGTCTTGTCACCGCGGTCGCCCCGGTCGCGATCCATGCGGTCGCCCCGGTCCGCCCTGCCGTCGGCGCCGTCCTTCATGTCGCGGTCGGCCTTGCCGCCACGATCGCCTTTGCCGTCACGGTCCATCCGATCGCCGCGATCCGGCTTACCATCCCGGTCCGCCTTACCATCCCGGGCCGCCTTACCATCCCGGTCCGCCTTGCCATCCCGGTCCGGCTTGCCGCCCGCATCGGGTCGGTCGCCACGATCCACCCGGCCACCACGCTCGCCACCGGCATCGTCACCACCGCGCCCCATCCCGGCGGCGCCTCCGCGCTCTCCTGCCGGACCGCCACGCTCGGTGCCCGCGCCACCTCGCTCCATCCCGCCTCCGGCGCCACCGCGTTCAGCCCCGGCACCACCGCCGCGCATACCGCCAGCACCTGCACCTGCGCCGCCAGCACCTGGACCACCGGCTCCGGCACCACCGCCGACACCCGCCGCACCGCCGCCCGCGGCGCCTCCACCAGCACCACCGCCTGCGCCGGGCCCGCCTTGAGCAAAGGCCGTCGCCGCGCCGACGACCAGCACGGCCGCCGTCATCGTACTCCGCAAGAGCTTGTTCATGTCGCGTAGTCCATTCCCGTGTGGAAATCTGACGCCATCTGACGTCGATGCGAGGCCCAAACGGAAAGACCAGCGAAACCGTTCCTCAATTTTTGACTATGCTCTGCGTTTTCATGGATCGGTCCGGACATACCCATGCTCAAGCTTGCAGGCAGAGTGTTTTCATTGTGAATCAGCATGAAGCTTTGCTTCAGCGACGATGAGGCCGCGCGACGACCCTGGGGCGAGTGACGGACATTTTCGGTGCCCTGTCAGAAAGCCGCGTTCGAGCTCTTGTGAATTTCGAACCGCTGCTTAACGTCGCCCGCAAGAGGCCCGGAGAGGGGCCCGGGGAAACGGCCGGGAGTTCATATGTCTGATGCCATCGCTATCGATCCTTCGAGTTCCGATGATCCGGATGATCGCCGCCGGCGCATCTTCGCCATCGTTGGCTCGTCTTCGGGCAATCTCGTCGAGTGGTTCGACTTCTACTGCTACGCCTTTTTCGCACTCTACTTCGCGCCCGTCTTCTTTCCCGAAGGCGACGATACCAGCCAGTTGCTGAAATCCGCAGCGGTGTTCGCGGTCGGGTTCTTCATGCGTCCCATCGGCGGCTGGCTGTTCGGCCGCATCGCCGACCGGCTCGGCCGCAAGACCTCGATGATGATCTCGGTGCTGATGATGTGCGCCGGCTCGCTGATGATCGCCGTGCTGCCGACCTATGCCACCGTCGGGCATTGGGCCCCCGCCCTGCTGCTCCTCGCCCGCATGATCCAGGGCCTCTCGGTGGGCGGAGAGTACGGCACCAGCGCCACCTACATGAGCGAGGTCGCGCTGAAGGGTCAGCGAGGATTCTTCGCCTCGTTCCAGTATGTCACGCTGATCGGCGGCCAGCTCCTCGCCTCGCTGGTCCTCATCATCCTGCAGAGCTTCCTCACCGCGCAGCAGCTCACCGCCTGGGGTTGGCGCATTCCCTTCTTCATCGGTGCGATGGCGGCCGTGGTCGCCCTTTTCCTGCGCTCGTCGCTCGCCGAGACCGCCACCAAGGAGGACATGGCCTCGAAGGAATCCGGCACCTTCGCCGCCCTGTTCAAGCACTGGCGGGCGTTCTGCGTGGTGCTCGCCTACACGGCCGGCGGCTCCCTGAGCTTCTACACCTTCACCACCTACATGCCGAAATATCTCTTCAACACGGCGCATATCGACAAGATCACCGCCTCGCAGATCTCCACGGCGGCGCTGCTCGTCTACATGGTGATCCAGCCCTTCTTCGGCTGGCTCTCGGACCGGATCGGCCGCAAGACCAACATGCTGCTCTATAGCGGCCTCGGCACACTGATGGTGGTGCCGCTGATGACCGCCATCGGCTCCACCACCAACCCCTACCTTTCCTTCGGGCTGATCATGATCGGCCTCACGGTGATCAGCTTCTACACCGGCATCAGCGGCATCGTGAAAGCCGAGCTGTTTCCGACCCAGGTCCGCGCGCTGGGCGTCGGCCTCTCCTACGCGGTGGCGAACTCGCTGTTCGGCGGCACGGCGGAGGCGGTGGCCCTCTACCTGAAGCAGATCGGCTCGGAGAGCAGCTTCTTCTGGTACGTCACGGTGATGCTCGCCATCGCCTTCATCGGTTCGCTGATCATGCCGAACCCGAAGCGCCACGGTTATCTCGACGGCGACGGCACCGTCGAGGAAGCGCTGATGCGCAAGTCGCGACGGGTCCTGCCAGCCTGACAGGGCGCCCTTCGGTTCGACGAAACGCACGTGGTGCAGGCGCACCGCGTGCGTTTTCGTTTCGAGGGCGCCAGAATCGAATCCGCCTTTAACGGCCTCCTAATACCGACATCTGTCAAGGATTGTTTGATTAAATGAATCTAACCATCATTTAAGGTGACACCAGCATCGGGCGATATCAAGTTCATGACCGAAGAGAGCTTCGGCGCGGACAGATCTGGAAGATCAGAGGCTAAGGCGCCGCTCGGCTTCAGAGGTATTGCCATGACAAAGACAAGAACGGTCGCCGTTTTCCTTGCCGCAACATCGCTTCTCAGTGGGGTTGCCCTCGCCAACGACGCGGTGAAGGCCCAGGCGGTGGCGCCGATCACGGCCGCACAGCAGGCAGCGGACCAGGATGTCGGGAAACTGTCGAAGGATGGCGCCCAGGCGTTCCGCGACCTGCACCTCGCCCGCATCGCCATCTTCGATGCCGACCCGACTCTCGCCAAGGACCTGATCGGCAAGGCGCAGGCGTTGCTCGCCACGGCCAAGACCGACGAGGCGGTCTACACGAAGGCGGAGGCGGATCTGCGCGCCCCGGCCAAGCATTCCTACGCGGCCAAATCGGCGAATGGCGCCAAGGCGGCGGATGCTGGAAAGTCCACCGATGCGGCCAGGGCGACAGCTCAGCCCACCGCCTGGCTGCCTGTCGACGGGCAACTGACCCTCGGCGAGGACTTCGTGGCGACGCCGGCCAAAGCCGCCGCGGTGGCGACCGCCAACAAGAGCCTGGAGAAGGGCGACCGCAAGGGAGCCGTCGACCAGCTGAAGCTGGCCGGCGTGGATATGAGCTTCGTGCTCGCCGTCGTTCCCCTGAACCAGACGGCGACCGACGTCGACCAGGCTGCGAACCTCATCGGCCAGGGCAAGTATTACGAGGGCAATGCCCTCCTCAAGCGGGTCGAGGACGGCGTGCGCTTCGACGTGGTCGATATGGTCGGTACGCCGCAGAAGACCTCGGCTGCGGCGGCCGCCACGACCGGGACGGCCCCGGCCGCGACCGCGCCGAAGAAGTGACGTCCTGACCCGACCCCGCCGGCGCGGCCTCCTCACCGGGACGCGGCGCCGGTCCTCGCACGGCCGGTCGCCACGCGGTGGCCGGAGCGCAGCACGCAGTCCATAGAAGGAAGCCGTCCCATGGGTATCGGGATCAGTCTCGGGCTTCTGGTCTCCGCGATCGTCACCGGATTCGGGATCGTGTTCGCCTCGGGCCTGGCCGGGCATCCGGTCTACGGACAATTGCCGAGCGACTGGGGCTTGAGCCTCGTCATGATGGGTACCGCGAGTCTGCTCGCCTTCGGATATTTCGGCTGGCGCCGGATCACCGGTCGGGCCTGATCCTGCGGCCCGCTTTCAGTTCGCCTCGCCCATGATCGCCCGGCGCTGCCGGTCGAGTTCCTCGCTGTAGCGCTTGAGCGTGTGGCTCTCGGTGAGCAGCCCGACCACCCGCCGCGAGACCGGATCGTCCACCACCGCCAGCGCCTCGCTCTCGGCGCCGTCGAAGGCCGAGGCCGCCTGTTTGGCGTTCATCCCGGCGGTGAGGAACACGTCGGCGTAGCGCATCGCCTCCGAGAGGGTCGCCGCGCCATTGGCCGTCGCCAGGGCATGGGCCTCGGGTACCAGGACGATCCCGGCATAGCGCCCTCCCCCGTCGACCAGAACCACCCGCGAGGGCGACCCGAGGGGATGGGCCTTGAGGAAGTCGCAGAGCGGCATGGCCACCGGCACGGTCTCGACCTCGCGGCGCATCAGCGCCCCGACGGTGAGCGACCGGATCCAGCCGATATCGTGCGCGCTGCGGATGCTCTCGCCGCGCAGATGGAACCGCCAGGTGGCGAAGGAATAGCCGAAGGTCTTGCGCACGGTGAGGGACGAAGCGATCACCGCCACGAGGACGAGGCCGGTGATGGGAAAGCTGCCGGTGAGTTCCAGCGCCAGGAAGGTCATCGTCAGCGGGCCACCGATGACGGCCACCGCGAGAGCGCTCATGCCGATCACCGCATAGGCGACCGGCGTGAGGCCGAAGACGGTGAGGCTCTGCAGGCCGGACAGGCCGTGGATACCGGACAGGAGGGGAATCGCCTCCGCCATCGACGCGGCGAAGAGCTTGCCCGCCAGCGCGCCGAGGAACAGCGAGGCGAAGAACAGGCCGCCGCGGAAGCCCGAGCCGATGGAGATCGCGGAGGCAGAAGCCTTGGCGACGAACAGCAGCGCCAGGGCGCCGATCCCCATGGCGGGCATGTCGGCATCGAGATGGAGATGGAGCGCGCCGTGCCCGCCCGAGAGGATCTGCGGCGAGACTTCCAGCGCCAGGGCGCCGACGCAGAGGCCGCCGAAGGCGGGCGCGAGGAAGGACGGCAGGTGGCTCGCCCGCACGCCCTGCTCCACCAGGGTGACGCCGCGCATGATCAGGATGCCGAGCCCGGCACAGGCGAGACCGAGGACGAGACTCGGCAGGGTGTCGATGCCGGTGATCGCCCGCGTCGTCAGGGCATCGAGCCCGTTGGCGGTGACGAGGGGACTCTGCGTCACCAGCGCCTTGGCGACGAGGCTGCCGCACAGGGCGGCCACCACTACCGGCGTCAGGGTGGCGATGGAATAGGTGCCGATGATGAGCTCGAAGGCGTAGAACGCGCCCGTGAGCGGTGCACCGAAGGCGGCGGCGATGGCGGCCGCCGAGCCGCAGCCGACCAGGGTGCGCAGGTCCGAGCGGCGCAGTTCGAAGGCGAGGCCGAGCCGCGAAGCGATGCCGGCGCAGATCTGGGTATAGCCGGCCTCGAGGCCCACCGAGGCACCGCTGCCGTTGGAGATCACGTTCTGCGCCGCAACTGCGGCCGAGCCCTTCACCGAGAGCCGCCCCCCATGCAGGGCGTTGGCCTCGATCGGATCGACGATGGGCCGCTGCGGCCTGCCCCGCCAGCGGGCGAGGGAGAAGGCGATCAGCCCGAGGACGAGGCCGCCCAGGGCCGGGCCGAACAGGATCAGGAGCGGCGCCACATCCGTCGACGCGCTGAGCCGTGCCCCGTGCGGCAGCCGGTAGAGAATCTCGCGCAGGGCCTGCGTCGTGAGGCTCATGACCGAGACGGCGATCCCGGCGACACCGCCGACGCAGGCGGCCAGGGTCACGAGGCCGAACTCGCTGCCGCGCACCAGGGCACGCAGGCGGCCGGGCGCCTGAACCAGCATCTGGCCCGCTGGGAAACCGCGCCGCGGCGCGCTGTCTGGCTTCATCGACTGGAAGGGAGAGCTGAGGACGGGAAACGAAGCGGCACCTTACGGTCGGGAGGCGACGGCAGTCGACCCGGTTTCGCCTGCCGCTCGATCGCGGGACCGTGGAGTTTTCCCCATTCTGCATTCCCCGTGCCGACGGCGCTTGAAATGCCGGCGGCCTCGGGATACATCGCAGCCCGAGTGCCGCTGTAGCTCAGTTGGTTAGAGCGCTTGATTGTGGATCAAGAGGTCCCCCGTTCGAGCCGGGGCAGTGGTACCATTCGCCTTCAGGATCCGGTTTCGAGATCGGGTCGATCTGCTTCCCCTTGTTGCCCGGCACTGACGCAGCCTTCATGAGCTTGCGCGACGCCGCGATGCCGGGTGGAGGCCGCCCCAACGATAATTCTGCCGGGCGGATTGTGCCCGGTGCCGACGATGGCGGGGCATAGTCTGGCCCTGCCGATCCATGCCGGTCGGCGACGTTAACCTTTCATCAACCATGTCGCGGGCACGCTGCCTCGAAAGAGGAGAGGCCATGACCGGACGTAGCCGTCGCGATTTCGACAGGCTCAGCGAGGCCCAGATCGCGGCCGGGTTGATCTCGAAGAAGCGCATCGACCCCGCCGTCCTGGTGGCGAAGGATATCGGCGAACTGCTGAACACGATCGACGCGGTGGCGGAGGTTGCCACCGGGGACCGCAGCTTCCTCCATTTCAGGCCGACCGCCCCACACCCTGACGAAGGCCGACGCCAGGACATGCCGCCGCCGATCCTCCGCTTGGTCTGAGCGATCGGTATCCTCGCGACAGCGGGCGATCTGCCGTACGGCCGGCGCCCTCGAAAGTGCGCGTACCGGCCTCGGACCTCCGCCCGACAGCGCCCGATGGCCCAAAGGACGAGCTTACGCACGTCCGGGTCCGGTTTCTCGGCTGCGGGTTCGAGTTGGGACAGGGCACGCGGGTCGGCGATCTCCGCGAGTGCCTCCGCGGCCTCATTGCGCAGGTTACTGACATCCGAATCGAGTGCCCGCCCGAGCGTGCCGATGCCGGAAGTCGCCTTGATGCGTCCGACCGGGGTCCATCGGTGATCCCATAGGATAGGAGACTGACGGCCTCAGACAGCAATTACTTGCCGTGCCCTGCCTTCTGCCGTCTCCCGTTCCTTGCCGCCACCCTAATTCGCCCCGCCGACGGTCTCCTCCCTCCCCCGAAAACCGACGCTTATCCACGGCTCAATGGCCAAGCTGCCGCAAAGCGGACACCGGTGTCACCAGAAGACCACAAGCCTAGCCGTTTTGTCGCCACATCTGTCCTCGCAAATGCGGATGTGCGCCATCACACGGAGACGAGTCGATCAGATGCGGGGTCAACAGGTTGGATCATCACGGATAGCCCCTCCCCCGCGCCGCTTCGGCGCCGGCGGTGATACGGTGTCGTCCTCCGATGCACTGACCCTCAAGACCCGCGTCGGCCGCGACCATGGCAGCCGCCCCGCCATCACCCGCTCGCTCTTCGCGATGACACTGGTCGTCGGCGGTCTCAGCGCCGTCGTCCTCAACGGCACCGGTGCCGGCGGCTTCGGCGCGGTGGTGCAATCGGCTCAGGCGATGACCGAGCTCTCGATGCCCAAGCCCAGGATCCACTCGGCGGTCCCGGCGGTCCTCGATGCGCCGACCGTCCTCACCGCTTCCTCGGCCTTCGCTCCCGTCCACGACCTCGACACCGAGATCGGCTCCAACGCCGTCGACCGGGTGTCCTACGATTATCTGCTGACCGAGAGCGCGGTCGGCGACCCGAACGACATCCTCGAATTCGGGCCGATGAAGATCCGCCGCCACCTGGTGCAGAAGATCGTCCGTGCCGCACAGGCGGTGCAGACCGACCCGGTCCTGCTGATGGCGGTGGCCGACAAGGAATCGAGCTTCATCACCGAAGTGCAGGCCAAGACCTCCTCGGCGACCGGCCTGTTCCAGTTCATCGAACGGACCTGGCTCGGTGTCGTGCGCGATTTCGGCCCGAAATACGGCCTGACCCAGGAAGCCGCCCTCGTGGTCTCCGGCGATAACGGCAAGCCGGCAGTGACGGATGCCGCCGAGCGGACCCGCATCCTCGAACTACGGCGCGACCCCTATCTCGCCGCCCTGATGGCGGGCGAGATGCTGAAGCGCGATGCGGCGCGAATCGCCCTGCGTATCGGGCGCGAACTCACCCTCGGCGAGGTCTATCTCGCCCACTTCCTCGGCCCGGACGATGCCGAGGAATTTCTCGCCACCGTGGTCGACAAGCCGAAATCCGCCGCCGCGCAGATGCTGCCCGGCCCGGCGCGTGCCAACCGCACCATCTTCTTCGCGGCACAGCGCGGTCGCCGGAAGGCGGCGAGCCTCTCGGTGGCCCAGGTCCACGAGAAGTTCGAGACCATGATGAGCACCCGCGGAGCCCGCTACCGCGACGTCCGTTCGCTCTCGGGCGTTATGGCCTATGCCGACGCCTCGGCGGAGTGAGCCGAGGCGAGTTCCTCTCGCTCGCCGATCCGCGCGCCTCGCGCCAACGTCCCGCCTGGCCGGATCGAACCAGTCGTCAGCGTGTACTTGTTGACTGCCGGAGAGCAACTGACGCCGAAGTCCCGACGTTGAGCTTGCGGCCGCACGCCATGGTGCGGGTGCGAATTACGAAAGTCGGAGGGATGACGTGCTCGACCCGAAAAGCCCGTCTAACCATCGCTCGCCCATTCCCATCAAGGACAGGTCGGCGACGCGTGCCAGCCAGGACACGCTGGCGCCGGGTCTCGCCTTGGATCAGATCGGCGAAGCGCTCGCATCCTTCTACGACGACCTGATCGCCGAAGGCATTCCCGAGAACCTCGCCGCCCTCGTGCGCCAGGTCCACCAGCCGGAGCCGGTGAGCGAGCCCGATCCTGTCGCCGCGGCGCCGATCCGCAAGTCCGGCCGCATCGCTCTGGTGGTCGAGGACGATGCGGCGACCCAGGAAGTCGCGGTCTCTCTCCTCGACGAGACCGAACTCGAGGCCGTCGGATGCGCCACGGCGGAAGAGGCCCTCGCGGTGATGCGCGACCGGGGCGGCGACGTCGCCCTCGTCTTCGCCGATATCCAGCTCTCCGGCGTAATGGACGGGCTGCAACTGGCGCGCGCCGTCGCCATGCTGTGGCCGACGGCGCGGATGGTGGTCACCTCGGGACGACGCTCGCCCCGTCCCGACCTGCTGCCCGAGAGGGTCGTGTTCATCCCCAAGCCGTGGCGGCCCCAGGACGTGTTGGTGGAGGCCGAGCGCGCCACCAGCGCTCCCCCTCCGGCGGTACCCTGAGGAGCGCCCCGCTTCGTGGGGGACCCGGAAGAAATCACGGGCGGAGAGGGCCTTGGGCGCACCTCTTGCATTGCATCGATACGAGAGAGTGGTACCGACCGGTGCCGCGGAGCCCGTGAACGTGCCGATCCTGTCCGTCCGTCACATCACCACCTACCGCTATCGACAGCCCGTGGGTCTGGGCGAGCACCGGATCATGTTCCGGCCGCGTGATAGCTACGACCAGCGCCTGCTGGCCGCGACCCTGAAGATCACGCCCGAACCGTCCTCACTGCGCTGGCTGCACGACGTGTTCGGCAATTGCGTCGCAGTGGCGACGTTCCAGGGACGGGCCTCCTCCCTGACCTTCGAATGCTCGATCACCCTCGACCACACGCCCGAACTGGCGCCGGAATTCCCGATCGCGCCGCACGCGGCCTTCTACCCGTTCGGCTACGGCGCCGACGACATGCCCGATCTCAGCCGCTCCATCGAGCGTGAGCATCGCGATCCGAAGAACGAGGTCGATGCGTGGGCGCGCAGCTTCGTTCCGCCTGCCGGCCGCATCGGCACGCAGGAGTTGCTCGCCGAGATGACGCGCCATGTCCGGCGCAACTTCGCCTATCTCGCCCGTTCCGAGAAGGGCGTGCAGGATCCCGTCACCACCCTGCGCCTCAAGCGTGGAAGCTGCCGCGACTTCGCGGTGCTGATGATCGAGGCCGTGCGTGCCCTCGGCATGGCCGCCCGTTTCGTCTCCGGCTACCTCTATAACCCCCGCGGCGATCGCGACCGCCATGTGGGCGGCGGCTCGACCCATGCCTGGGTGCAGGTCTACCTGCCCGGTGCGGGCTGGATCGAGTTCGACCCCACCAACGGCATCGTCGGCAACCGCGACCTCATCCGCGTCGCCGTGGCCCGCGATCCGCGCCAGGCGGTGCCCCTGCACGGCTCGTTCTTCGGGTTCCCGGCGGACGATCTCGGCATGTCCGTCAGCGTCGAGGTCGACGAGGTCGAGGCGAGCTCTCTCGAACAGCGCACACCGGATCCGATGCTGGTGCGTTGACGGCGAACAGACCCGGATCGCGTCGGACGCGGACGGGTTCAGATCAATACGTTTTGCATATGGGGCCACGACGATGAAGATCAGAACTGGGTTCGACATCGCCTTCGAATCGGTTCAGCCGACACCCATGATCCTCGAATTGAGCGTGCATCCGTCACGGATGCCGGACGTGATGACCCCGCACGTCATCAGCTTCAATCCGCCGATCCCGTACGTGGAATACAGGGACGTCTACGACAACATCTGCACGCGCATCGTCACACCGGTGGGCCGGCTCGACATTTCGGCCGATTTCACCGTCTACGATTCGGGCCTGCCCGACGAATACGCTCCGCATGCCCAGCAGATCGACGTGCAGAACCTGCCTAACGACGTCCTCGTCTACCTGCTGGGGAGTCGCTACTGCGACACCGACAAACTCTCCGAGACCGCGTGGTCGCTGTTCGGTGGAACGATGCCGGGCTGGTCGCGGGTGCAGGCGATCTGCGACTACGTCCACGACCGGATCCGGTTCGACTACATGTGCGCCGATGCGACCCGCACGGCCTGGGACGGCTTCATGCAGCGCCAGGGCGTCTGCCGCGACTTCGCGCACCTCGCCGTCGCCTTCTGCCGCTGCATGAACATCCCGGCGCGCTACTGCACGGGCTATCTCGGCGATATCGGCATTCCGCCGGTGCCGGACCCGATGGATTTCTCGGCCTGGTTCGAAGTCTATCTCGACGGGCGCTGGTACACGTTCGATGCCCGCCACAACACGCCGCGTATCGGGCGCATCGTCATGGCGCGCGGGCGCGACGCCACCGACGTCGCGATCACCACCAACTTTGGGTACTCGCACCTCGCACGCTTCGACGTGCATACCGACGAGGTGTTCTAAGCTCGCAAGCTCACGTTAACGAGATGTGAAATCTGCAAAAGGGGGTGGAACCACTGGCCTACGCCTACGCTTGTATAGCAAAGGTTACCGCACAGGTAAGGCATTCCACCATGAAGACGATGGCCACCGCTCTTGCAGGCATCCTCGGTGCTTGTGTTCTCGCTTCCACCCCCGTCCTCGCCGCCTCCTCCTACGACCCGTTCGGCACGGGTGGCGACGATTACTATCCCGAGACCGAGTACAGCCAGCCGGCTTACGACCCCTACGGCTACCAGGGTACGGTCGGCCAGGGAGCGCAGGCTGCTCCCCAGGCACAGGTCGCCCCGATCCCGCGCGAGATCGTGAGCTTCCGCAGCGAGTACAAGCCGGGGACGGTGGTGGTCTCGACGGCAGAGCGACGCCTCTACTTCGTCCTCCCGAATGGCGAGGCCATCCGCTACGGCGTCGGTGTCGGTCGCCCGGGCTTTACTTGGTCCGGCACCAAGACCGTCACCGCCAAGCGCGAATGGCCGTCATGGACCCCGCCGGCCGCGATGATCGCCCGTCGCCCCGACCTGCCGCGTTACATGGCCGGCGGTGTTGAAAATCCGCTCGGCGCCCGCGCCATGTATATCGGCAATACCGAGTATCGGATCCATGGTTCGAACGAGCCCGACACGATCGGTCAGGCGGTCTCCTCCGGTTGCATCCGCATGACGAACGACGACGTCACCGACCTCTACGAGCGTGTGAAGGTCGGCGCCAAGGTCGTCGTGCTGAACTGATCCGAAACTCCTTCGGACAAAAAAAAGGCCGCGTCATCGCAGGATGACGCGGCCTTCTTTTGTTATCGACGATCGGCGCTTACGGAACGACGCGGCCGACAGCCGTCTGAGCCGGGCTGAGAGGCGCCAGCGGCAGGTCGCAGAAGCAGCGGACACCGAGCGGACGCGGTCCGGGCAGCGGGCAGGAATAGGGCTGCGGGCCGGTGATGCCCGATTGCACGGCGTCGCAATTCAGGCCGACGGCGCGGCGAGGCGGCGGCGGGCCGCGATCGTCGTAATAGCGGCGGGGCGGCGGACGGTCGTAGCCGTCATCGTAATACTGCGCGCTGGCAGCGCTGGCGGAAAACGCACCGGCCAGAGCGAGGGCTATCGGGCCGAGACGCTGGGCGGAGCGCATGAAATCAGGTCGCATGGAGGATCGCCCTCTTCGACGAGCCCGGAAGCCGGGCGGGGCGCCAGCGTTAAGAGACCGGCCGCCGGGGTGCAAGCGCGCCTTCGCACGTGCTACCCCGCAATCGATTGCGAGCGATGACGAATCGGTCGGATTCGGGTCGCTCAAAGAACCGTGAGAGAAGCGATCGGCAACCATGCCTCCTGCTCGTCACCATCTACGTCGCCGTCCACGAACCAGCGACACAGGGCCTTGTCGCCGTCGATCTCGATCACGCTCATGGTCGCTTCGTTGTCGTCCGACGCGGCATAGTCACCGATCTTGATAGCCACCGATCATCCCGTCCCTACTGTCCGCGCTTCCTCGAACCACGGATGCGGGGCTTCTGCCAAGCCCGACCCCACCCCGTCGGGAGCGACCGCACGTGATCTCCCGGCCACCATCCGGTCGCCTGGGATAAGGGTTCATCCGGAATGGAACGCGAAGCCCAGGGCCTATGCCGGCCGGACCAGGAAACCGACGATGCGGCGCACCAGCGGCAGAACCAGAAGGAGCGTCGGGAACGCCACGGCCCAGGACAGTGCCCACGCCGATGGCCAATGCGCCAGGAAGGCCGCATCGGGCCCGAGCGCCTTGTAGGTCGAGATCGCAGAGACGACGAACGTCATCAGCACCGATAAGACCAGCGGCGTGACGAGCGACTGGCTGCGCGGAGGAAGACATCCGCGGAGGCGAAACGATTGCAAGCGGTTCATGATGACACGACGTCGGGACCGTTTTCCGGCGGCAACATCGCTGCCGTCGGGATGACAGAGCGGGTGAACGGATCAATTGACGTCGGACGATAACGGCACGTGCTTGCCAGGACGCGTATACCAGTCCCGTCAGCGGCTGAATGGCGGAGCATCTTCGATGCCCGCCCGTCCATCAACGGAAGAGCCCGCCCCGCCGGATCGGCGGGACGGGCCTCCTCACTGGACGGACCGCGTCCGTCCGAGCACGATCAGCATTCAGGAATTGGCGTTGCGGATGGCCTGCTCGGCATCGGCGCCGGCCTTGCGGGCAGCTTCCGTGCCCTGCTCCATCGCCTTGCGGGTGTTTTCGGCGCCTTCCTGCATGGCGGCCTTGGCCTTCTCGGCGCCCTGCTGCATCGCACTCTGGGCGAGACCGCCGAATTCCTTGGCCTGAGCCTGGATCGCGGCGAACTGGCTGCGAACGAATTCGGCCTGATGCTGCATGGCCTCCTGCAAGTCGCGCGAACGGACCAGCTTCTGGGCGAGGTCGAAGGCGGCGTTGACGTTCTGCTCGGCGAATTCGAAGCCGCGGGCGGACACGTCCTGCGCGCTGGTGCGGGCGGTCTCGGCGGAGCCCTGGACGGTATCGGCGGTACGACGGGCCGCACCGATGAAGGAATCGAACGCCTTGCGAGCCTGATCGACGCTCTTCTCGGCGAAATCACGCATTTCAGCAGGCACTTCGTAGTTCGGGGTGTTGCTCATGTCTCGTCTCCTCTGAACTTGCTTGTTGATCGTTTGTTGTGCGCTGCACAATAACACATCGTCCGCCCTATGCCACCCTCGGGCGCAGCATTAAGGATGACAAAAGGTAAACGCGCACCGGCGACGCTTGGTGTCCACATCGGCGGCGCGTTGCGGTTAAAAAAGGTCGCGAATCACGAGCGTGTCACGCGAAACGGGTGCGAATGTTCGAAAAAGGGGCTGAAGAATCGACGTCCGGCGCCGAAACGGACGTCTGCGATCTCGTTCGGCGGTGGAGTGGCGATTCGCGTTTCGGGACCCGCCTGAGCGCGGCGGATGCGGCATGGCTCGTTCTGGATGGAACAGCCGAGAGGATTCTGCTGGCATCCCCCGCCGTGGAAGGTCTCGGGCAGGCCATCAGCGCCGGCGGCTCGGGGCAGATCGCGGAAATGATTCGGCTCGGCGAACAGATCCGTCCCCGTGGGCTGGCGCTGGATCGGCCCTCGCTGATGAAGCTGCGTTTCGATTCGCGTCGCCTAGGCCCGGCGACGACTTGGCTGGTCCTGAGGACCAAGGACGGGACGGGACGCAATCTCCTCGTCCTCGCACCGATGGAGCGCCTGCCGAGCCTTCGCGCGCCCTCGCCGAAAGCCGCGGCGCCGCTGGCCGCGAGCGTGCGGCCGGCGGAAGCCGTCCCTTCGCCGGCCGAAGATCAGCCCTCCCCCACCGGGCGCGTCGTCTGGCGGAGCGATGCGGATGACAGGCTCACCGACATTTCAGGACCGGCCGCCACGTCGATCCGGCCCGCCTTGATCGGCAGGACCTGGGCCGCCCTGTCACAGACGCGCACGCTGATCGATGCCGAGGGGCTCCTCCTCGCCCTGGCCCAACGCCGGACCTTCCGCGCGATCTCGGTGACACTGCGGAACGATGGGGCACCATCCGCCCTGGACCTCGACATATCGGGCACGCCGATCCAGCGCGCCGGAACCGCCTTCACCGGATTCAACGGTTTCGCGCTGGTTCGGCCCGCCTCGTCGCCGCCGTCTGACGGGCCGGAGGCGCAGCCGGAGACGACGCCATCGCCGCAGCCTCCGGCCGAGCGGCCCGACGGTGAGACGGAGAGCGATGGGAACCGGATCGCCGATACCGCCATGGGCATGGCTCCCGTCTTTGCGCGGTCCGAAGCTCTCGGACCGTCCGAATTCTCCCAAGGGTCCGCCTCGGAGGCAGCGATCTCCCTGCCCGTCGCCGAAGCCTGGACCGGGTTCGTCCCGGACCGGGTGAGCGTGGCCTCGCCAGAAGACGATACACCTGCCCTGCAGGTGATCGCTTCGACATCGGAAGCGCGGCCGGAGTCGACCGATCCCGTCGCCGAGCCGTCGCCGACAGCGTCCGAAGACACCCCGCCTCTCGAAGCAACTGCGCCTTCTGACGATCTCGCACCGTCTCCAGTGATCGTGCCGTCCGAGGACGGCGGATGGGCGATGTTCCAGAATCCCCACCTGTCCAGTCACGAACATGCGGCGTTCCGCGAGATCGCCCGCGCCCTCGGCGCCCGCTTCGAAGGGGATGGCGAGGACTGGGAGGCCGCCCCGCCGGCGGGAGACGGCGAAGAACGCTCCGTGAGCGGATCGGTGACCCAGTTCCCCAACGCGATGATACGACCGGTCGAGCTGGCGCCCGACGGGCCGAGCCCCGAGGTGACGGCGACGCTGGAGCGGCTTCCCGGCGGGGTCCTGGTCTATCGCGGCTGCAACGTCCTGTTCGCCAACAGCCGACTGCTGACGATGGCGGGGTTCTCCGAACTCAGCGATCTCGCGGCGCGGGGCGGAATCGGCAGGCTGTTCGCCGGGCTCGTGCCCCATGATCGCGCGGCGAGCGATGCCCCCGCCATCCTCACCACCGCCATGGGCGGCAGCCTGAGCGTCGACCTGCAGGCATCCGAGATCGACTGGTCCGGCGCACCGGCCCAGCTCCTCCTCGTCCGCGACGCCCTCTCCGGCGAGCCTGCCCGGGAACGGACCGCCCTGCAGATCGCCGATGCCTTCGCCGGAGCCCGTGCGGCCGACGCGCAGGCAGTCCTCGACACGATCGAGGACGGGATCATCACCCTCGACCGGAATGCGCGGATCATCGGGCTCAACCGCAGCGCTGCCGCCACCTTCGGGCTCGACCCGCGCGAGATCGTCGGTGCGGGCATTCTCAGCCTGTTCGCGCCGGAGAGCGCCGTCGACGTGCTTGCCAGCGTCCACGGCGTCGCCGGCCCGGCGGAGGCCGTCGCCGATGAGGCTGTCGGCAAGCAGCCCGTCCCCGACGTGATCGGCCGCACCGCGTCCGGCATGCTGCCGATGCTGATCAGGGTGGCGCCCCTCGCCGGACGGGACGATGGACGGATGGCCATGACCGTCCGGGACGTGCGCGCCGCCCGGAGCGTCGCCGCCGAAGCCTCGAATGCCCGGCGCGCGGCGGAATATGCCAGCGCCCGCAAGTCGGACTTCCTCGCCAGGATCAGCCACGAGATCCGCACGCCGATGAACGGCATCCTCGGCTTCGCCGACATGATGCTCGCCGAGCCGTTCGGCCCCCTCGGCCACGAGCGCTACCGCGACTATCTCGGCGACATCCACGCCTCGGGTACCCACGTCCTCAGCCTCGTCAACGACCTCTTAGACCTCGCCAAGATCGAGGCCGGCCGGCTCGACCTGACCTTCTCGGAAGTGCCACTCAACGACGTCGTCACCCATTGCGTGGCCATGCTGCAACCCCAGGCGATGCGCGACCGGATCGTCGTGCGTACCAGCTTCTCCAACGACCTTCCCATTCTCGTCGCCGACGAGCGCTCGGTGCGGCAGGCCGCCCTCAACATCATCGCCAACGCGATCGCGTTCACCGAGGCCGGCGGTCAGGTCATCGTCTCCACCACCATGGCCGATCGCGGCGAGATCGCGCTCCGGGTCCGCGATACCGGCATCGGCATGACGCCGGACGAGGTCGAGACCGCCCTCGAACCGTTCCGGCAGATCGCCGTGGCCGGACCGCCCAAAGGACGGGCGGACGGACGGAGCACCGGGACCGGCCTCGGCCTGCCTCTGACGAAGGCCCTGGTCGAGGCCAATCACGGCCGCTTCCGGATCGAGAGCCGGAAGGACGAGGGCACGCTGGTGGAGATGCTGTTCCCTCCCCAGGCGGTGACGAAGACGGCGTGAGCGCGACCGCGTGATTTTTCGAGGCGGTCGCGCCTCGTCTCCCGGCCGGGCATCTGGCATCATCGCCCCGGCCGCGGGCGGTGCGTCACGCTCGACGAGCGGTCACCGAGGAACGGCCCCGATGCAGCATCCATCATGACGCGACGCCTCATGCGGCCGATGGCGGTTGCGGCCCTGGTCCTGACGCTTTGCCTTCCGGCCGCCGCGGCCGATCCCGTCCGCCTGACCCTCCTCACCAATCGCACCGGCCCCAACGCCGCCATCGGCGCGCGGGTCGCCAACGGCATGCACGACTACCTGGAGATGCTGAACCAGCGCGATGGCGGCATCGGCGGCGTGCCGCTCGAGGTCGAGGAATGCGAGGTGTCCTCGGAGGTGGAGCGCGCCCGCGCCTGCTATGCCAAAGCCCGCGAGGCCGGATCGGTGCTGATCACGACGCCCGACCGGGGCGTCACCTACGAATTGCTGCAGCCCTCCGCCCGCGACCGGATCCCGATCCTGTCGCTGGCCGACGGTTTCCCCGTCGGCACGCGCGGCGATCTCCTGCCCTGGGTGTTCAACCCCTCCGCCACCGTGCTCGGCGGCATGACCATGGCGATCCGCTATCTCGCGAACCGGCTGGGCGGCCTTTCCGAACTGCAGGGCCTCTCCATAGGCCTCGTCTACAGCGATGCGGGCGCCGATCCGTCCGCCCTCGCGGTCCTGCGGGAACTCGCCGCCCGCTACGGGTTCTCGACGCCGCTCTTCGCGGACGACGAGACGGATGCCGGCAAGGCCGCCCTGTGGACGCGGATCGCCGCTTCGCCACCGGACCACATTCTCCTCCTCGGCCAGGGCACGCAGAGCGGCGCCTCCGTCGAGGAAGCCCTGAAGGTCGGCTTCCCGCCGGACCGGATGATCGCCCTGCGCTGGCCCGACCAGGACGGAATCCGCCGCACCGGCTCCGCCAGTCGCGGCTTCAAGGAGGTGAGCCGTCACGCCTTCGGCGACGCATTCCCGGCCTTCGACGCCATCGACCAGTTCGTCACCGATCGCGGCCTGTCCTCGACACCCAAGGACGGGTCGGGCGAGACCCATTACAACCGGGGCGTCTACAATGCCGTGCTCGCCGCCGAGGCCGTCTCGGAGGCGCAGAGGGCGCGACGCGGCGCCCCTTTGCGCGGCGAGGACGTGCGCCGCAGCTTCGAGAGCCTCTCGGTGGACGACAGCCGCTGGAAGGTGTTCGGCCTCGCAGGCTTCGCCCATGCCGTTACCCTCACCTGCCGCGACCATGGCGGGCGTCCGCCCGGCTTCGTGCAGATCTGGGACGGCGCCAAATGGCTCGTCGCCTCCGATCGGGTCGTGCCGATGACGGACCTCGTCGAGGCACGGCTCGATGCGGTGGTGGACGAGTTCCGCGCGGCCAATCCGGGTTGGCCCGCCCGGACCGAACCCTGCGCGCCGCCCCCCTGAGCCTCGGTGCTCACAAAACGGCGAACGTTCGGTGCGGGCGCAAGGCAACCCGGAAGGCCGGCATCCGTTTTCCTGCACTATTCAGGAGAACATCCATGCGCGCGTCCATCCTCGCCTTCGTCTCGGGCCTCGCAATGACCGGCCTTTCGGCGGCCGGCTTCGCGATGATCGGCACCCCCGCCATCGCCCAAGGTGCGGGCACCTCGCAGTCATCGGGCGGCAACATCGACTCGGCCGGACAGTTCCGCAACATCACCTCGACGGGCGTCACCAAGCCTCCCGGCGCCGCCGCCGCGCCCGATACGCAGATGAAGCCGGAAGACCGCCGCAAGCAGCGCAAGACGGAAGGCTCGGGAATAAAGGGCATCTGTATCGGCTGCAACTGATACGGGAGACGGGATGCCGGGCGATATTCTCTAAAAGAGGGGTATAGGCGCCGGTGAATCCCCGGTCTTCGCGCTTGCGAAGAGTCCGTTCCTACGCCTAAGAACAAGTTGGAAGTCCCGGCTGCGCGGTTTTCGCGATACGATCGGGCACCAGCAGGGATAGCGTCATGGACGAGAAGGTGGTCGACGTTCGCGCGGCATGGAGCGACGGCGCGCATGTGGACGATGCCGGGTATCAGGCGATGTACAAGGCCTCGGTCGACGACCCGGCCGCGTTCTGGGGCGAGCACGGCAAGCGGATCGACTGGTCGACGCCGTACTCTTCCGTGAAGGACACCAGCTTCGCTCCCGGCAACGTCTCGATCAAATGGTTCGAGGACGGCAAGACCAACGTCTCCACCAATTGCATCGACCGACATCTCGCCACCCGCGGCGATCAGGTCGCGATCATCTGGGAAGGCGACGACCCTGGCGAATCCAAGCACATCACCTACCGTCAGCTTCATTCGGAAGTCTGCCGGATGGCGAACGTGCTGCGCAATCGCGGCGTCGGCAAGGGCGACCGCGTGACGCTCTACCTGCCGATGATCCCGGAAGCCGCCTACGCCATGCTGGCCTGCGCCCGGCTCGGTGCGGTCCATTCAATCGTCTTCGGAGGCTTCTCGCCGGATTCCCTGGCCGGTCGCATCGAGGGCTGCGCCTCGAAGCTCGTCATCACCGCCGACGAGGGTTTGCGCGGCGGCCGCAAGGTCGCGCTGAAGGCGAATGTCGACGCCGCCATCGGCCGCCTCGGCAAGGACGCCGTCGACCACGTGGTGGTCGTGCGCCGCACCGGCAGCGACGTCCCGATGGAGCCCGGTCGCGACGTCTATTACGACGAGGCCGCAGCCCAGGTGACGGACGAGTGCCCGGCCGTCGCCGTGGAGGCGGAGCACCCGCTCTTCATCCTCTACACGTCCGGCTCGACGGGCCAACCTAAAGGTGTCGTCCACACCACCGGCGGCTATCTCGTCTACGCCTCGATGACCCATCAATACGTCTTCGATTACCGCGAGGGCGAGGTCTACTGGTGCACGGCCGATGTCGGCTGGGTCACCGGCCACAGCTACATCGTCTACGGGCCCCTCGCCAACGGCGCGACGACCCTGATGTTCGAGGGCATCCCGACCTACCCGTCGACCTCGCGGTTCTGGGACGTCGTCGACAAGCACAAGGTCAACATCTTCTACACCGCCCCCACCGCCATCCGCTCGCTCATGGGCGGCGGCGAAGGCCCGGTGAAGAAGACCTCGCGGGCCTCTTTGCGCGTCCTCGGCTCGGTCGGCGAGCCGATCAACCCGGAAGCCTGGGACTGGTACTATAAGGTGGTCGGCGACAGCCGCTGCCCCATCGTCGATACCTGGTGGCAGACCGAGACCGGTGGCATCCTCATCACACCGCTTCCGGGCGCCACCAAGCTGAAGCCGGGCTCGGCCACGCGCCCGTTCTTCGGCGTGCAGCCGCTGATCGTCGATGCCGAGGGCAAGGAGCTCGACGGTCCCTGCGAGGGCAACCTCTGCATCAAGGATTCCTGGCCCGGCCAGATGCGCACGGTCTACGGCGACCACGAGCGCTTCGAGCAGACCTACTTCTCGACCTACCCGAATCTCTACTTCACCGGCGACGGCTGCCGCCGAGATGCGGACGGATATTACTGGATCACCGGGCGCGTCGACGACGTCATCAACGTCTCCGGCCACCGCATGGGAACCGCGGAGGTCGAATCCTCCCTCGTCGCCCATCCGAAGGTCTCGGAAGCCGCCGTCGTCGGCTACCCGCATTCCATGAAGGGACAGGGCATCTACGCCTACGTCACCCTGATGGAGGGCGAGGAAGGCTCCGACGTGCTGCGCAAGGAGCTGGTGGCCTGGGTCCGCAAGGATATCGGCCCGATCGCCTCACCGGACCTGATCCAGTTCGCCCCCGGCCTGCCCAAGACCCGTTCCGGCAAGATCATGCGCCGCATCCTGCGCAAGATCGCCGAGGACGAGTTCTCGTCGCTGGGCGACACCTCGACCCTCGCCGAGCCGGCCGTGGTCGACGACCTGATCGAGAACCGCCAGAACCGCGCGTCCTGATCTCCACGTTCCAGAAGTGAAACGGCGCACTCCAATTGGGGTGCGCCGATCGATTCGCGGGTCGGGTTCCGAACCGTCGACCGGTCATGGCGAAATCGTGATCTCGCGACGCTTGCACTGGCGGGCCTCGGGACCCGAGACACGTCAGGCCCGCATCGAATTCAATCGTCCCCTCATCTCATCGCTGCTCGATCCCCAGGCCCCGATCAGAAGGGCCGAGGCTTCAGGGAAGGTAATGCCATGTCCGACATCGAGACTGCGCGGATTGCGCAGAATCCGCGATTCAAGGAGCTCGTCCACGAACGCACGCGCTTCGGCTGGACGCTGACGATCCTGATGCTGCTGGTCTATTTCGGCTTCATCGGCCTGATCGCCTTCGACAAGTCCCTGCTCGCCATGAAGGTCGGCAGCGCCACCACTTCGCTTGGCCTCATCCTCGGCGTCGCCGTGATCGTCTTCGCCTTCATCCTCACCGGCATCTACGTCCAGCGCGCCAACAGCCGCTTCGACGATCTGACCGCCGCGCTCAAGCGGGATCTCGGCCGATGATCCGCTCAGCCCACCCGATCGCCCTCGGCACCACCCTCGCTGTCATTCTCGCGGGCGCCGCCTATGCGGCCGGCCCGGATATCGGCGCCGTCACGAAAGCCCAGACGAACTGGCCGGCCATCGGCATGTTCGCGTTCTTCGTGCTCTTCACCCTCGGCATCACCTACAAGGCGGCCAAGGGTACCAAGTCGGCCTCCGACTTCTACGCCGCCGGCGGCGGCATCTCGGCCGGCACGAACTCGCTGGCGATCGCCGGCGACTACATGTCGGCGGCCTCGTTCCTCGGCATTTCGGGCCTCGTCTACACCTCCGGCTTCGACGGCCTGATCTACTCCACCGGCTTCCTCGTCGGTTGGCCGATCGTGCTGTTCCTCATCGCCGAGCGGCTGCGCAACCTCGGCAAGTTCACCTTCGCCGACGTAGCCTCGTTCCGCCTCGACCAGACCTCGATCCGCATCATCTCGGCGGTGGGAACCCTCGTCGTGGTGGCGTTCTACCTGATCGCCCAGATGGTCGGCGCGGGTAAGCTGATCCAGCTTCTGTTCGGCCTGGACTACCTCTACGCCGTGGTGATCGTCGGTGTGCTGATGATCGTCTACGTCGCTTTCGGCGGCATGAAGGCCACGACCTGGGTCCAGGTGATCAAGGCATGCCTGCTGCTCGGCGGCGCCACCTTCATGGCCGGCGCGGTCCTCTACAAGTACGGCTTCAACCCCGAGGCCCTGTTCTCGGCGGCCGTCGCCACCCATCCGAAGGGCGACGCCATCATGTCGCCGGGCGGCCTCGTCTCGAACCCGATCGAGGCGATCTCGCTGGGCGTCGGCCTGATGTTCGGAACCGCCGGCCTGCCGCACATCCTGATGCGCTTCTTCACCGTCTCCGACGCTCAGGCCGCCCGCAAGTCGGTGTTCTACGCCACCGGCCTGATCGGCTACTTCTATATCCTGACCTTCATCATCGGCTTCGGCGGCATCGCCCTGCTGATGTCGGACCCGGCCTATTTCAAGCTCGATCCGGCCGGCGCCTTCGACAAGCTCAAGGGCATGATCGGCGGCACCAACATGGTCGCGGTGAACCTCGCCAACGCTGTGGGCGGGCCGTACTTCCTCGGCTTCATCTCGGCGGTGGCCTTCGCGACCATTCTCGCGGTGGTGGCCGGCCTGACGCTCGCCGGTGCTTCGGCAGTGAGCCACGATCTCTATGCCAGCGTCATCGCCCGGGGTCGTACCAACGAGGCGTCCGAGGTCAGGCTTTCGAAGATCTCGGCGGTGGTCATCGGAATCGTCGCGATCTATCTCGGCTATGTCTTCGAGAATCAGAACGTCGCCTTCATGGTCGGTCTCGCCTTCTCGGTGGCGGCGAGCTGCAACTTCCCGATCCTGACCATGTCGATCCTGTGGCGGGGAACCACCACCTGGGGCGCCCTCATCGGCGGCTTCGTCGGTCTCTTCGCGGCGGTCGGCATGGTGATCTTGTCGAAGGCGGTGTGGGTGACGACCTTCGGCAATCCGGTGGCGATCTTCCCTTATGACAACCCGGCCCTTTTCTCGATGCCCCTCGCCTTCCTCACGATCTATGTCGTGTCGAAGCTCGACAATACGGCCAGGGCCAAGCGCGAACGCGCCTTGTTCGATGCGCAGTTCATTCGCTCGGAGACGGGAATCGGAGCGTCGGGCGCCCACGCGCACTGACGACGGGCTTCATCTCCCGGACATTTGAGAAGGGGCGCGGCGTGAGCCGCGCCCTCTTTTTATGTCCGGCGCATTTTAATCCCGGCCATCGACAAAAAAATAATTGCCGCGGCGTTGAAAAATATCTCAATTCGGTACTGGAACACCGCTTTCCGGTCTTGGGCGAAAGCATAGTCTCGCTTAATAGTACGCCCGACGTACCCAGATCGGACCAGTGTGCACAGCGAGACTGTTCAGTCTCGTCGGCCTCTCCGGAAGTCAGGGTGACGTAAAAGGGTCCAATGTGCCACGAGTGGACAACGCTTGGGCAGTAGAAATTCTGGAGAAACGTTTCATGGTTGCGGCTAGCGCAATTCCTGGCAGCTCATCGGCCACACGGCCCATGAGCGCGGGCGAGAAGAAGGTCATTCTCGCCTCGTCCCTCGGTACCGTGTTCGAATGGTACGACTTTTATCTGTACGGATCGCTGGCGGCGATCATCGGGGCGCAGTTCTTCTCGGCCTATCCGGAAGCGACGCGCAACGTGTTCGCGCTGCTGGCCTTCGCCGCCGGCTTCCTGGTGCGTCCCTTCGGTGCCCTGGTGTTCGGCCGCCTCGGCGATCTGGTCGGGCGTAAGTACACCTTCCTCGTCACCATCCTGATCATGGGCATCTCGACCTTCGTGGTCGGCCTGCTGCCCTCCTACGCGACGATGAACGAGTACGGCGTCGGCTGGGTCGCCCCCGTGGCGCTGCTGGCCCTGCGCATGCTCCAGGGCCTGGCGCTCGGCGGTGAATACGGCGGAGCGGCGGTCTACGTGGCCGAGCACGCCCCCCCCGGACGACGCGGCTTCTACACCGCCTTCATCCAGACCACGGCGACCCTCGGCCTGCTGCTCTCGCTGATGGTGATCCTGTTCACGCAGATCTACGTCAACGCGAACTACGCCCCCGTGGCCACGACGCTCGCCGACGGCTCGGCCGGCACGATCACGCCCTTCGCCGCCTGGGGCTGGCGCATCCCGTTCCTGGTCTCGATCCTGCTGCTCGGCGTCTCCGTCTGGATCCGCCTGCAGATGCAGGAGAGCCCGGCCTTCAAGAAGATGAAGGACGAGGGCACCGGCTCGAAGGCTCCGCTCTCGGAGGCCTTCGGCCAGTGGCGCAATGCCAAATGGGCCCTGCTCGCGCTGCTCGGCCTCACCGCCGGCCAGGCCGTGGTCTGGTACACCGGTCAGTTCTACGCGCTGTTCTTC
>NZ_BPQT01000049.1 GCF_022179405.1 Methylobacterium marchantiae | reverse complement strand
ACAACCTCCTGAAAGCTCACAGCTAGAGCGCGGGCGGAAGAGGGGACGCTTCCGAATAGGGCGCTCGCCTCATCCGACCCTGAGAAGCACGTGCTTCTTGCGGCCGAAGGAGAGCTTGATCACGCCGTCCACGTTGAGATCGGCGTTCGTCAGCACCGCCTTCTCGTCGGTGATCTGCACGTCGTTGACGCGCAATCCCCCGCTCTTGATCTGGCGCCTCGCCTCGCTGGTGGAGGGTACGAGCTTGGCATGGTCGGGCCCGAAGGCCGAGAGCACGCCGAAGCCGGCTTCGAGCACGGTCCCCGGAACCGTCACGCTCGGCAGGTCCTGCGCGACGCTGCCCTCGACGAAGGTCTTGCGCGCGGTCTCGGAGGCGGCGTCAGCCGCCTCGCGGCCGTGCATGAGCGCGGTCGCCTCGGTGGCGAGCACCTTCTTGGCGTCGTTGATCTCGGCGCCCTGGAGAGCGGCGAGCCGGGCGATCTCGTCCATCGGCAGCAGCGTGAACAGCTTGAGGAAGCGCGCCACGTCGGCATCCTCGGTGTTGCGCCAGAACTGCCAGTAATCGTAGGGGCTCAGCATCCCGGCATCGAGCCAGACGGCGCCGGCCGCCGTCTTGCCCATCTTGGCACCGGAGGACGTGGTGAGCAGCGGGCAGGTCAGGCCGTAGAGCTGCGGCGTGCCCATGCGGCGGCCGAGATCGATGCCGTTGACGATGTTGCCCCACTGGTCCGACCCGCCCATCTGCAGCACGCAGCCGTAACGGCGGTTGAGCTCGACGAAGTCGTAGGATTGCAGGATCATGTAGTTGAATTCGAGGAACGACAGCTCCTGGTCGCGCTCCAGCCGCATCCGGACGCTATCCATCGACATCATGCGGTTCACCGAGAAGTGCCGGCCGATGTCGCGCAGCATCTCGATGTAGTTGAGCTTCGTCAGCCATTCGGCATTGTCGACCATGGTCGCGGCATTGCCGCCGGTCCCGAAGGTCAGGAACCGCGAAAACGTCTTCTGGATGCCGGCCTTGTTCTCCTCGATCTGATCCAGCGTGAGGATCTTCCGACTCTCGTCGCGGCCGGAGGGATCGCCGACGCGGGTGGTCCCGCCGCCCATCAGGGTGATCGGCGTGCCGCCGGTGGCCTGGAGCCAATGCAGCATCATGATCGAGAGCAGATGGCCCACATGCAGCGAGGCCGCCGTGCAATCGTAGCCGACATAGGTCGTCAGGCGGCCCTCCAGCGCAGCGGCGTCGATCCCGGCGAGATCGGAGCCCTGGTGGATGTAGCCGCGCTCCGACAGAACCCGCAGGAAGTCGGATTTCGGCGCGAAGGGCTCGGCGGCGATGGTCGGAGCGGAGGACATGAGAGGTTCCGGATTCGATAGGTCGCGGCGCGGGACAGGGCAAACGCCCCCGTGATAGCACCGCACGATGATGCGGCGGCTCTTAGCAGGGCTGGCCCGGGAAGGCACGGGGCGTGAACGGAATGGCGATGATGCGGGCGATCGGCCTGATGAGCGGCACCTCCCTCGACGGGGTCGATGTCGCCCTGATCGAGACCGACGGCGAGGACGTGAAGGTCGTACGCAGCCATAACGGCTATCTCGAACCCCTCGGCCCCACCGGCTATCGCGGCTATTCCGACGAGGACCGTGAGCTGCTCCGCCGGGCCCTGTCCGATTCGGAAGCCGTGGTCGCCCGCGAGGACCGTCCCGGCTGCCTGCCCGAGGCCGAGGCCTTCGTCACCGCCGCCCATGCCGAGGCCGTGGAAGCCTTCCTTTCCGCCAACGGCCTGAGCGCCGCAGACATCGACGTGATCGGCTTCCACGGGCAGACCGTCGTCCATCGCCCCGACCAGCGCATGAGCGTCCAGATCGGCGACGGAGCCGCGCTGAGCCGCCGTCTCGGCATTCCGGTCGTGTCGGACCTGCGCCATGCCGACATCGCAGCGGGCGGACAGGGGGCGCCGCTGGTGCCGGTCTTCCACAAGGCCCTGGCCAAGGCCGCGGGATACGAGGGTGCCCTCGGCATCCTCAATATCGGCGGTGTCGCCAACGCCACGCTCATCGCCTCGAACGGCGACGTCATCGCCTTCGATACCGGCCCCGGCAACGCCCTCATCGACGACTGGATGCGCGAGCGTACCGGACGTCCACTCGACGATGGCGGCCGCACCGCCGCGCGTGGGCGGCCCGACGAGCCATTGCTCGCCTGGCTCCTGACCCACCCGTTCTTTGTCCGCCGGCCGCCGAAATCGCTCGATCGCAACTGGTTCTCGCACAAGCTCGCCGGCCAGCTCTCCACCGAGGACGGTGCGGCGACGCTGACCGCCTTCACCGCCCGCTCGGTCGCCCGCGCCCTCGATCATGCGCCGGAGATCCCTACGCGCTGGATCGTGGCCGGCGGCGGCGCCCGCAACGGCGAGCTGGTTCGCCTCCTGAACTATCACCTGCGTGCCGAGATCACGACGGCGGACGCCATCGGCTGGTCCTCGGCCTATCTCGAAGCCCAGGCCTTCGCGCATCTCGCGGTGCGTTCGCTGAAGGGACTACCGATCACCTTCCCGTCGACCACCGGGGTGCGCGAGGCGATGACGGGCGGGGTGCTGGCGCGGCCGGACGCATGAGCCCGACGCTTTGCCCTGAGCCGAAAGCCGCGCTAGAGCGTCCCACACCATGTCTCACAATACGTTCGGCCATCTCTTCCGCGTGACCACCTTCGGCGAGAGCCACGGGGTGGCGCTCGGCTGCGTCGTGGATGGGTGCCCGCCCGGCATTCCCATCGAGGCGGCCGACATCCAGGCGGAGCTCGACCGGCGCAAGCCGGGCCAGTCTCGCTTCACCACCCAGCGGCGCGAGCCCGACCAGGTCCGCATCCTGTCCGGCGTGTTCTCCGACGACCGCACGGGCGGCGTCCAGCTGACCACCGGCACGCCGATCGCGCTGGAGATCGAGAATACCGACCAGCGCTCGAAGGATTATTCCGAGATCCGCGACAGCTATCGTCCGGGGCATGCCGACTATGCCTACGATGCCAAATACGGCATCCGCGACTATCGCGGGGGAGGGCGCTCCTCGGCTCGCGAGACCGCGGCCCGCGTCGCCGCCGGGGCGATCGCCCGCCGGGTCCTGCCGGCAGAGGTCATCATCCAGGCCGCCCTGGTGCAGATGGGACCGCACGCCATCGACCGGTCGAGATGGGATTGGGACGAGGTGGCGCGAAACCCGTTCTTCTGCCCCGATGCCGAGACGGCCAGGTTCTACGAGGAGTATCTCGACGGCATCCGCAAGGACGGCTCGTCGGTGGGCGCGGTGATCGAGGTGGTGGCCGAAGGCGTTCCGCCCGGCCTCGGCGCGCCGATCTACGGCAAGCTCGACGCCGATCTCGCCGCCGCCATGATGTCGATCAACGCCGTCAAGGGCGTCGAGATCGGGGACGGTTTCGCTGCGGCCTCCCTGCGCGGCGAGGAGAACGCCGACGAGATGCGCTCGGGCAATGCCGGCGCGCCGACCTTCCTCGCCAACCATGCCGGCGGCGTCCTCGGCGGCATCTCCACCGGCCAGCCGCTGATCTGCCGCTTCGCGGTCAAGCCGACCTCGTCGATCCTGACACCGCGCATGAGCGTGACACGCGACAACCGCGACGTCGATCTCGTCACCAAGGGCCGTCACGATCCCTGCGTCGGCATCCGCGCCGTCCCCGTCGCCGAGGCGATGATGGCGTGCGTGCTCGCCGATCACTATCTGCGTCACCGGGGACAGGTCGGGACGCGGGGCTGACCCGCGCGCCGCGAGCCTATTCGCCCTGAGATTCCAAGAGACATCCCGTGCCCCATACCCACGTCACGCAGGCCATCGAGGCCTATGCCCGCGGCGAGATCGTCGTCGTCACCGATGATGACGATCGCGAGAACGAGGGCGACCTCGTCGTCGCGGCCTCGCTCTGCACGCCGGAAAAGATGGCCTTCATCATCCGCAACACCTGCGGCATCGTCTGCGCGCCGCTGACCCGCGCCGAGGCGCGTCGGCTGCGACTCGATCCGATGGTGGCCTCGAACGACGCGCCGCTCGGCACCGCCTTCACGGTGACGGTGGACACGAAACACGGGCTGACCACCGGCATCTCGGCCGAGCAGCGCTGCAACACGGTGCGGGCGCTCGCCAACGGCAACATGGGCGAATCGGACTTCGTCCGTCCGGGCCACGTCTTTCCGCTCATCGCCAAGGATGGCGGCGTGCTCATGCGCTCCGGCCATACGGAAGCGGCTGTCGACCTGTGCAAGCTCGCGGGACTTCCGCCCGTCGGCGTCATCTGCGAACTCGCCAACGACGACGGCACCGTGATGAAGGGGCCGCAGATCACGGCCTTCTCGGAGCTGCACAAGCTCAAGCGCGTCTCGGTGGCCGATCTCATCTCCTATCGCCAGGCGAGAGAGAAGCTGGTGGAGCGGGTCGGCACGTTCCCGGTCAAGTCGGAATTCGGCGATCTCACGGGCTTCGCCTACACCACGCCCTTCGAGACGGTTCAGCAATTCGCCTTCGTCCAGGGCAATATCGACGACGGCCGCGACGTGCTGGTGCGTCTGCACCGCTCGAACGTGGTGGCCGACGTAATCGGCGGCGGCAAGCAGATCGATTGCGTCCTGCGCCGCTTCGCCAAGGAGGGCCGCGGCGTCCTCGTCTATCTGCGCGACGGGACCGCCGGCGTGCCGCTCTCCTCCTATGCGGAGGAGGGGGCCGAGGCCCTGCGCGTGCGGCAATGGCGGGAGGTCGGTCTCGGCGCCCAGATCCTGCGCGACCTCGGCATCGTCTCGATCCGCAACCTCGCGACCTCGTCGCGCTCCTATGTCGGCCTGTCTGGCTTCGGCATCGAGCTCCTGGGCGACGTACCGCTGGAAGGGTAGGGCGCTCACCGCCCCATCAGCGCATCCACATGCGCCGTGACAGATCGCGCCAGGCCGTCGAGACTGTAGCCGCCCTCCAGCACCGACACGACCCGACCGCCGGCATGGCGGTCGGCGATCTCCATCAGCTTGCGGGTGGCCCAGCCGAAATCGCTCTCGTCGAGCTGGATGCTGGCCAGCGGGTCGAGCCAGTGGGCGTCGAAGCCGGCCGAGATGACGATGAGATCCGGTGCGAAGGCCGAGAGACGGGCCAGCACCCCCTTCTCGAACTTCTCGCGGAAGATGCCGCTGTCGTCCCCTGAACGAAGCGGCACGTTGACGATGGTGTCGTGGGTGCCGCGCTCTCCGACGGCCCCCGTGCCGGGAAATAGCGGCATCTCGTGGGTCGAGGCGTACATCACCGCCTTGTCGTCCCAGAATATGTCCTGCGAGCCGTTGCCGTGATGGACGTCCCAATCCACCAGCGCCACGCGGTCGGCGCCGTGACGCTCCCGCGCATGCCGCACGGCGATGGCGGCATTGTTGAACAGGCAGAAGCCCATCGCCTGCATGCGTTCGGCATGGTGGCCGGGCGGCCGCATGGCGACGAAGGCGTTCGAACACGCACCGCTCATCACGGCGTCCACCGCATGGACAGCACCGCCGACGCCGCGCAGGGACGCGTCGAGGGTGCCCGGCGACATCAGCGTGTCCGAATCGATCTGGACGTAGCCGGATTTCGGCGAGGCAGCGATGATCGCCTCCACGTAGGGAATGGGATGCGCGAGGGCGACCGTCGCCGTCTCCGCACGAGGCGCCGATTCACGGAGCAATCCCGAGAAGCGCTCCTTCTCCAAAGCCGCATCCACGGCGCGGATCCGATCCGCCCGTTCCGGGTGCCCGTCCGGCATCGCGTGATCCAGGGCGGATGGGTGGCTCACGTACAGGGTCGTCACGCTCATCCCTCCGAACGGTTTCCAGTCGACCCACTCGGCTCGACTGTGCTCTGAGCACAACATACGATGCAAATGCGCCACGGTAAGAGGCCGCGAGATTACGCGCCGATGAGTCTGCAGGTTAGATGGCGCAATAGTCCATCAACCACATTCTTCGAAGCCTTTCGGCCTCGAGTCAGGCTCCGTTCTCATGTCGTCCGCGCCCTGGTCGTTCCGCCCGTCCCGTCACTTCGACCTGCGCCGCTCGGCCGGAGCCGCGGCGATCCTGTCCGCCCTGTCGCTCGGTGCGTGCAACACCCAGACGGCGAACGTTCCGCTGGCTCCGCCCACCGCGCATACCGCCCTGACGCAGCCCGCCGCCCTCACGGGAGAGGCCCGCGACAAGGAATGGTTGAAACAGGCGCCCCAGGCCACGATCGATCCCAAGATCGCGCGCACGACCGTCGAGTACAAGACGAACGAGCCGCCCGGTACGGTCATCGTCGTGACGAAGGAGCGCCGGCTCTATTATGTGCTGCCCGACGGCAAGGCGATGCGCTATCCCGTGGCCGTGGGCCATGCCGGCATGGCCTGGGCCGGGACCGCGAATGTCGATCGCAAGGGCGAGTGGCCGGATTGGAACCCGCCGCCGGAGATGATCGCTCGCCGGCCGGAGCTGCCCAAGCGCCTCGAAGGCGGCCCCACCAGCCCCATCGGTGCCCGCGCGCTCTACCTCGCCGAGGGCAAGAAGGACACGCTGTTCCGCATCCACGGCACCAACGAGCCGGAGAAGATCGGGCAGGCCGTGTCCTCGGGCTGCATCCGCATGCTCAACGCCGACGTGGTCGACCTCTACGAGCGCGTGCCGATCGGCGCCAAGGTCGTGGTGCGCTGAGAGCGAGGACGCGTGCAGGCTGCGCTGCCCCGGCAGCGCAGCCTGCCGGAAAGGATACGATTCCGAAAGGCTCATTCGTGAGCAGGCTTTAACCTGAACGTTGATTCAGATTTGGCCGTTAACTCCTTGAACGGTTGCCTCCTGCATAGTCATCGACATGCAGAAACACAGACCGGCGCAAATAAAGCCGGGGAGGCATCAACCAATGATCAACCGTTCGCTTCAGCTCTTCTGTAACCGTGTCGTCGCCGCCGGCCGCATCACCGCCGCCGACGTCCAGATCCTCGGCCGCGACCTCCTCCCGGACGGCATCGCACATGCCGACGAGGCCGACATGCTCATCGCCCTCGACCGCGCCGTGCCGCAGAGCGACGTGTCCTATGCCGATTTCGTCAGCGCCGCCGTCGTGAACTTCGCCGTCTGGGGCGAGCGCCCCACCGGCTACGTCGATGCCGAGATCGCCCGCTGGCTCGTCGGCTCCCTGCGCAGCGATGCCGGCCCGACCCCGCTCGCCGCCCGCATCGCCTTCGAGATCGTGCGTGAAGCCGAGACCAGCCACGAGATCCTCGTGGCCTTCGCCATCGGCTGCGCCCACCGCCGCCACAACACCGAGCAGGCCTTCGGCGTCATCGAGCTCGATCTTCGCGACGCGGCCTGATCGCCCCGGCGCGACCCGCCCGCGGAACGGCCCAAGGCGGCCGAGGCACGGCAGTAACGGCCGGACGCCGAAGAATGCGCCTTCAGAATGGTATGCCAGCGAAGCCGGCAAATACCTTCCCTGGTCCAGCTTTGCGAAGCCGCACAACTGCTTTAACGGGAACGAGCTTGAGCGCGTCGTCGCTCGTGACCTATCCCGCTTTACCAGAGTGCCCGGACCGATGTTCGAGAAAATCCTGATTGCGAACCGCGGCGAGATTGCGTGCCGCATCATCAAGACCGCGCGCAGGATGGGTATCAAGACGGTCGCCGTCTATTCCGATGCCGACAGGGACGCCGTGCACGTGGCGATGGCCGACGAGGCCGTGCATATCGGCCCCGCTCCGGCGGCGCAGTCCTATCTGCTGATCGACAAGATCATCGACGCCTGCAAACAGACCGGGGCCCAGGCCGTCCATCCCGGCTACGGATTCCTGTCCGAGCGTGAATCGTTTCCGCGGGCCCTGGAAGCCGCCGGCATCGTCTTCATCGGCCCCAATCCCGGCGCGATCGCCGCCATGGGCGACAAGATCGAGTCGAAGAAGGCGGCCTCCGCCGCCAACGTCTCCACCGTGCCGGGCTTCCTCGGCGTGATCGAGAGCCCCGAACACGCCGTCACCATCGCCGACGAGATCGGCTATCCGGTGATGATCAAGGCGTCCGCCGGCGGCGGCGGCAAGGGCATGCGCATCGCCTATTCCTCCGGCGAGGTCGCCGAAGGCTTCGCCCGCGCCAAGTCCGAGGCCGCGTCCTCGTTCGGCGACGACCGCGTGTTCGTGGAGAAGTTCATCACCGATCCGCGCCACATCGAGATCCAGGTGATCGGCGACAAGCACGGCAACGTCATCTATCTCGGCGAGCGCGAATGCTCGATCCAGCGCCGCAACCAGAAGGTCATCGAGGAAGCCCCGTCGCCCCTCCTCGACGAGGAGACCCGGAAGAAGATGGGTGAGCAGGCCGTGGCTCTCGCCAAGGCCGTGGCCTACGATTCGGCCGGCACGGTCGAGTTCGTCGCCGGACAGGACAAGTCGTTCTACTTCCTCGAAATGAACACCCGTCTCCAGGTGGAGCATCCGGTCACCGAGATGATCACCGGCCTCGACCTCGTCGAGATGATGATCCGCTCGGCCTATGGCGAGAAACTGCCGCTGACGCAGGACGAGGTAAAGCTCAACGGCTGGGCCGTCGAGAGCCGCGTCTATGCCGAGGATCCGACCCGCAACTTCCTGCCTTCGATCGGACGGCTGACCACCTATCGGCCGCCGGAGGAAGGTCCGTTCGGCAACGCGATCGTTCGCAACGATACCGGCGTGGAGGAGGGCGGCGAGATCGCGATCCACTACGATCCGATGATCGCCAAGCTCGTGACCTGGGCGCCGACCCGCGCCGAAGCGATCGAATCGCAGGGCGAGGCGCTCGATTCCTTCGCCATCGACGGCATCCGCCACAACATCCCGTTCCTGTCGGCCCTGATGGCGCATCCGCGCTGGCGCTCGGGCAACATCTCCACCGGCTTCATCGCCGAGGAGTTCCCGGAGGGGTTCGCGGCTCCCGAGCCCGCGGGCGAGATCGCCCAGCGCATGGCCGCCGCGGCCGCGGCCATCGATCACAAGCTCAACACCCGCAAGCGCGGCATCTCGGGACAGATGCGCGATCCGGCCCTGCTCCATTTCGAGCGCGACCGCATCGTGATCCTGGCCGGCCAGTCCTATCCGGTGACGGTGGACGATCTCGGCGAACAGCTCGTCGTCACGGCCGAGGACGGCAAGACCTGGACGGTGGAAAGCGACTGGCGTCCGGGTGAGCCGGTCTGGTCCGGAGAGATCGGCGGCACCCGCGTCGCCATCCAGGTCCGCGGCCTTCTCAACGGCGTCGCGCTCCAGCACGGCGGCGCGGCGGCCGAGGCGCGGGTCTACACCCGGCGCGAGGCCGAACTCGCCGCCCTGATGCCGATCAAGGAGAATGCGGGCTCCGGCAAGCAGGTGCTCTGCCCGATGCCCGGCCTCGTGAAGGCCATCCTGGTGAAGGAAGGCCAGGAGGTGAAGAACGGCGAGCCGCTGGCCATCGTCGAGGCGATGAAGATGGAAAACGTCCTGCGCGCCGAGCGCGACGCCACCGTCTCGAAGATCGCGGCCAAGGAGGGCGACAGCCTCGCCGTCGACGCGGTCATCCTCGAATTCGCCTGACGGCGTTCTCCGCGGGGGACGTTTCATCCATCCCACCCTTTCCCGGACGCCTGAAGCGAAGCGGAAGGTGATCCGGGACCTGGCGAAGAAAGGGCCGCGTCAGCGGCTCATGATCGGCCGCGCGAACTGGACGCCCCTAAGGGTTTGGACGCTTCGCGGCTTCTTCCGCTGGGCCCCGGATCGGGTTCCGCTGGCGCTCCACCCGTCCGGGGAAGGGCACTTGAGGATCACACCGCCTCGGCGAGCCCGTCCACCAGGTCGAGCGCGCGCTCCAGCGCGGCGAAGCAGGCGGGATCGAAGGACGATCCGATATCGGCCCGCATGATCCCCAGGGCTTTCGGGATCGGCATCGCCGCCCGGTAGGGCCGGTCGGCGGTCAGCGCGTCGAAGACGTCGGCTACCGAGATGATGCGCGTCTCGAGGGCGATCTCGTCCCCGGACAGGCCGCGGGGATAGCCCTTGCCGTCGAGGCGCTCGTGATGACTGCCGCCGATGCGCGCCATGTCGTGGAACGCCTTCACCCGCGACAGGATCGTCTCCGACAGGGCCGAATGGTTGCGCATGGATTGCCACTCGATCTCGTCGAGCTTGCCGTTCTTGTCGAGGATCGCGTTCGAGACGCCGAGCTTGCCGATATCGTGCAGCAGCGCCGCCCGCCTGAGCCAGCGCCGATGGGCCGGCGCGAGGCCCATCTGCTCGGCGATCATGTCGGCATAGACCGCGACCCGCTCCGAATGGCCGGCGGTGAAGGGGCTCTTGGTATCGACCACCTGGGCGAAGGCGCGGGCGATATCGTCGAGGTAATCCTCGTCGATGACGACCTCCCGGTGCGCCGGTTCGAGGGCGAAGACGGAATCCTCGATTGTGTCGGAGGCGAGCGTCGCCCAGAACCCGTCGTCCTGCGCCACCCGTTCGAAACACGCCACGAGTTCGGGATCGAACCACGACCCGATGCGCGACCGTATCTCGGTCATCGCCGCCGCCCGCCCGGCCGAGCAGTGGAACACGTCGACGACCTGAGACAGGAGGGCGATGCGGGCATAGAGCGGGATGGCAGCTCCGGCGAGACGGTTGGGCTTGCCCTGGCCGTTCCAATGCTCATCGAGGGACAGGATGCCCGCGCAGACCGCTTCCGGAAACCGCATCCGCCGGGCGATCTCGGCACCGCGCTGGCAGCGGGTCTCGATGAGTTCGCGCGCGATCTCGCCGCCGTTCTGCATGATGTTGAGGATGGCGCGGAAGCGCTCGGCGAGGCCGGCCTTCAGGCCGGTATGGGAGAAGACGAAGCCGAGGACCTGCGGAAGCCGGTCGCTCACCGTCTTGAAGTCGTGTTTGAAGGTGAGGTCGTCGGTCAGGTAGAGTTCGCAGATCCGTGCGGCGTTGGACGAGCAGCCGAGGTCCTTCAGGAGGATCGTGTAGTACAGGTCCCACAGCTCGTATTCCTGCAGACCCATCTCGCGGCCGATATGGGTGCCGATCCAGCAGGAGCGCACGCAATGCCCCACCGGCTGGCCCTCGGTGAGGTCGAGGGCATGGCTGAGCGCACCCAGCAATTCCGAGAGCCGGACGCTCTGGTCGGTCGCGGCGGCATCGAAGTCGGTCCGGGACGTCGCGGTGGCGGTGATGGCTCGAAGCATTGTGCGCGGCAGGCCCTGGTCGTGATGTCGACCAGGTACCTCATGCGCCGTCGTCGTTGACAGCGGCTTACGAGTTCGTGCCTCTCGCGAAACGTGGTTGCCGAACGGTCAAGCTGAGGCCGATGGCGAAACGGAGCCCGACAGGCGCTCGTCACTTCCCCTCCGGTCATCAGGTCCATGCCCCTCTACTTCTCCTACGGCGCCAACATGGATGCCGCCGCGATGGCGGCACGCTGCCCCGGCTCGACTTCCCTCGGGACCGCCCGGCTGAACCGGCACCGCTTCATCATCATGCGGGAGGGCTATGCCTCGGTGGTGCGGGACCCGACATCCACCGTCTGGGGTATCCTGTGGGATCTGGCCCTGGCCGACGTGCCGGCCCTCGATCGCTACGAGGGCGTCGCCGGGCGCCTCTACACCAAGGCCTATCAGCCGGTGACGACTGCGACCGGGGTGAAGCGGGCCCTGATCTATCTCGGCTGCAGCGCCGTCGCCGGAGCTCCGAGGCCCGACTATCTCCAACCGGTCCTGGCGGCGGCCGAGGCCGCTTCCCTCCCGCCCGCCTATATCGCGGAGATGCGCCGGTGGCTGCGCGCCCCGCGTAGCTGAGGCGAGCGAAGCCCCGAACCGAAACGATGCCGCGCCGCTCGCGGCGAGCCATGCGAGGAGCGTTCCCTGGATACGATCAGAACCGTCGATGTCGTCATCAGCGGCCGGGTGCAGGGCGTCGGCTACCGCTACTGGACCCTCGGTCAGGCCGAACGCCTCGGCCTCGACGGGCATGTCCGCAACCGCGCCGACGGCAGCGTCGAAGCGACCTTCAGCGGGCGGCCCGATTCCGTCGCTTCCATGATCGAGGCCTGTCGGCGGGGGCCGGACGGCGCCCGCGTCAGCTCTGTGGAGGTGACAGAGGCGACCGAAACTCCCGCCTCAGGGTTCCACCTTCTACGGACCTGATCCATAGCCGACGCTCACAAGAGAACCGGATCGGAGATTCGTTTCCCACGCATCGGGCCGATACCCTATGGTCGCCCCCGCGGGCCGCAGGGTGGCGGGCCGGCGAGACCGGGCCGGTCCATCACGCACCGGAAGCGATCGGAGCCCATGCAGCACCCGTTGACTATCGCGGATTTCTCGCCGCTCGACATTGCGGGCCTCGCCTACTTCGTCCTCGCCTGGACCGGATACGGGTTGGCGGTGGCGCGGATGCGCGGACGGCGCACGAGTCTCAGCCAGATCATGAACCGTCAGCGGGAGAACTGGTCGCGCCAGCTCACTGTCCGCGACAACCGCGTGGTCGACACGACGATCAACGCCTCCCTGCAGAACGGGACGGCCTTCTTCGCCTCCACCTCCCTCATCGCGCTCGGCGGCGTGCTGACCCTGTCCCGCTCCGGCGACGACGTCCTGACCCTGTTCGGTGCCTTGCCCTTCGGCGCCATCGCCACCCGCGTCACCTGGGAGATCAAGGTCGCGGGGCTCGCGGTGGTGTTCGTCTACGCCTTCTTCAAATTCGCCTGGGCCTATCGCCTGTTCAATTACGGTGCGATCCTCATCGGCGCGGTGCCGCCGAAGGGGGTCGGTGCCCCGCCCGCCGAGATGGACCGCGCCGCACGCCGGGCGGCCGCCATGAACATCGCCGCCGGCATCCATTTCGCGAAAGGGCAGCGGGCATTCCTCTTCGCGCTGGCCTATCTCGGCTGGTTCGTGAATGCGTGGTTCCTCATCATCGCCACGACGGGAGTGGTCTGCGTCATGTGGCGCCGGCAATTTGCCTCCGACATTCGCGCCGCCCTCCTCGCCGAGGACGGCGGAGATACCCTACGAGACAAAGCCCCCCTGCAGGACACCGAATCATGAGCGCCGAGCGCAAGACCGTCAGCGAGGAGGAGATCGGCGAGTCGATCCTCCGCCTCGTTTTCGAGCGGGGGGAGGGCAAGACCGTCTGCCCTTCGGAAGTGGCGCGCCATCTCGGCGGCCCGCATCCGGATGGCTGGAGCCCGCTGATGCATCCGGTGCGGCGCATGGCGGTGCGCCTCACCAAGGAGGGCCGCATCGCCATCCTGCGCAAGGGGAAGCCGGTGGCCGACCCCGACGACTTCCGCGGGATCTACCGCCTCGGCCTGCCCATCGCCCCGACCGGGGAGGCGTGATCCGGCCCCTTTACCGATCCGGTCTCTCCCCGGCCGTCGAGGATCAATCGGAGTTCGGACGAGGCGCCGGCAACAGCGCGTCCGTGTAGCCGGACAGCCGGTAGGCGATCAGCCCGATCCATTCCTTGACCACCAGATCGAGGACCAGCAGCCCGTCGGACGCGAAGGTCTTCAATTTCCACGCGTCGCGCCAACCGGCGGTGCGGTAATCGACGGGATAGGCCGTCACGTCGAACCCGGCCTGGCGGAAGCAGCCCATGGCGCGCGGCATGTGCCAGGCCGAGGTGACGAGGAGCCAGCGCTCGCCGGCCACCGGCTTCACCAGTTGGGCCGAGAAGCGCGCATTCTCGTGGGTGTTGCGCGAGCGGTCCTCGAGGATCAGCCGGGTACGCGGCAATCCGAGCGTGTCCGCGAAACGGCTGACGACTTCCGCTTCCGATGTCCCGTCGGTGCCGAGCAGCCCGCTGCCGCCGGAAAACAGGAGCCGCGCTTGCGGGTAGCGGCGGGCCAGATCGGCGAAGGCGATCGGGCGCTCGCCCGCATCGTTGACCGAGAGTTGTCCGCGAGCGAGCGTCGTCTGGGTCTCGACCGCGCCGCCGAGGACGATGATGCCCTTGATCGGCGCGCCGTCGTCCGCGAACCGCGGAAACCGATTCTCGAGGGGCAGGGCGATCCAGGCGGCCAGGGGCAGGAGCCCGCCGAGGAACAATCCGGCGAAGCCGAGCAGGACCAGCCCGCGGCCGAAACGCGGCGTCCATCCTCCGAAGATCAGGATGCAGCCGGCGAGGCCCAGCAGAATGAAGAAGTTCGAGGGCGTGATCACGAAATAGATCAGCTTCGAGAGCGGAAAGAACATGTCTGGACCCTGAAGCCTCGTCTCTGCCGAACGACCCATCGGGCGGGGTGCGGGCTCAGCCCGGCTTCTCCGCATCCGGCGGGTAGGAATGCTCCCGACCCTGCGGATCGGTGACCCGCCAACCGGCTTCGTCCGCACCGACATAGGAAGGCCCGACCGGCACCTTGCCGTGACCGCCGGGAATATCCAGCACGTAGAGCGGCTGGGCGAGTCCGGAGAGCCGCCCGCGCAGATGTCCCATGATGTCCCGCCCCGCCGACAGGCCGGTGCGCAGATGGCCGGTGCCCGGCGCGAGATCGCCGTGATGGAGGTAGTAGGGCTTGACCCGGTTCTCGACGAAGTTCCGCATCAGGCGGGACAGCGTGTCCGGGTCGTCGTTGATCCCGGCGAGCAGGACGGACTGGCTCACCATCGGGATGCCCGCATCGACGAGCCGGGCGATGGCGGCCCGGGCGGGCGGCGTGAACTCGCGCGGATGGTTGGCATGGAGGGCGACGTAGACCGCCCCTCCGAAGCGCTTCAGTGCAGCCACCAGATCCGCATCGATGCGGGCCGGTTCCACCACCGGCACGCGGGTATGGACGCGCAGGACCTTGACGTGCGGGATGGCGCCGAGCGCCTCGGCGATCTGCCCGAGTCTGCGGGCCGAGAGCGCGAACGGGTCGCCGCCGGTGAGGATCACCTCCCAGATCTCCGGCCGGGCGGCGATGTAGGCGAGGGCGGCGGCGAGTTCGGCCTCGCTCAGGGTGCCGAGCCCGTCCGGGCCCACCATCTCGCGGCGGAAGCAGAAGCGGCAATAGACGGGACAGACATGGAGCGGCTTCAGCAGCACTCGGTCCGGATAGCGATGGACGAGACCGGGCATCGGTGAATGCGCGGCATCGCCGATCGGATCGGAATCCTCCTCCGGACGCGTCGCCAGTTCCTCCGCGCGGGGCACGAACTGACGGGCGATGGGGTCTTCGGGATCGGAGGGATCGATCAGTTCGGCCATGTCCGGCGTCACCGACACCGCGTAGCGCGCCGCCACCGCCTGCAGGACCGAAAGGTCGGCCGCCGGGACGAGCCCGGCCTCGGCGAGCTGCGAGGGGCTTCGGAGGGAGCGGGGCAGGGGTCGGTTCACGCGTTGCCCCCCTTCGCCGCCGGGGTCTCCGCCACGGGAGTCCAGATCACGTCGTCGATGCGCGGCGCGCCGACGGCGAGCATGACCAGCCGGTCGAGGCCGAGCGCGATGCCGCTCGCCTCCGGCATGATGGCGAGAGCCGCAAGGAAATCCTCGTCGATCGGGTAGGTTTCGCCGTAGATGCGCGCCTTCTCCGCCATCTCCGCCTCGAACCGGCGGCGCTGCTCGTGCGGATCGGTGAGCTCGCCGAAGGCATTGGCGAGTTCGACGCCGCAGGCATAGAGCTCGAACCGTTCCGCGACTCGGGGATCGCGGGCGCTGGGGCGAGCGAGGGCCGCCTCGCTCACCGGATATTCGCAGAGGAGGGTCGGCCGCCCGTCGCCCAGCCTCGGCTCGATGAGGGCGACGAGAACGCGGCTGAACAGGTCGGCCCAGCGATCGTCCGGCGCCACCCGCAGGCCGCAGGCCGCGACTCCGGCGGCCAGCGCGTCCCGGTCCGTCGAGCCATCGAGCCCGATCGTCGCCAGGAGGTCGATCCCGGCATGGCGTTCGAACGCCTCGGCGAGGGTTAGACGCTCGAAGGGAGCGAAGGGGTCGGATTCACGTCCGCGAAAGCGAAAGGAGCGGACCTTGGCCTCGTCGGCGGCCAGAGCGAGGATGTCGGCGCAGTCGCGCATCAGCACCTCGTAATCCTCGCCGGCCCGGTACCATTCGAGCATGCTGAATTCCGGGTGGTGCAGGGGGCCGCGCTCGCGGTTGCGGAACACCCTTGCGAGGCTGAACAGCCGCGTCTCGCCGGCCGCCAGCAGCTTCTTGCAGGCGAATTCGGGCGAGGTGTGAAGATAAAGCGGGGATTCCGCGCCGTCATGGCCGATGGCCAAGGTGGCGAACGCGGAGAGATGCGCCTCGTTGCCCGGCGAGACCTGGAGGGCGGCGGCCTCCACCTCGACGAAATCCTGCTCCGCGAAATGTCCTCGCAACGCGGCGACGATGCGGTTCCGTGTAAGCAGGGCCGGGCGGCGGTCGGCATGGCGATGCGGCGACCACCACGGCGAGGCGGACGCGCTCACGACCGACCGTCCCGCAGCCGGCTCGCCAAATGCGGCCGAGGCCGCCGTGCTGCTGGCAACGCGACGCCGGATAGGATAGTGGCGGAGCACAGATGTCGCTCCCGTGGGCAGAATCCACGCCGGGGCGTTCCATATATTGTCTCGAACAGGATCTGACCCCGTGAAGGTAATCGCCTCTACGCTCCGCAAGGGCAACGTCGTCGACAAGGACGGCAAGCTCTACGTCATCCTGACGGTGGAGAACATCCACCCCGGCAAGGGCACCCCCGTGACGCAGCTCGACATGCGCCGCATCACCGACGGTGTGAAGGTGTCCGAGCGCTACCGCACCACCGAGTCGGTGGAGCGTGCCTTCGTCGAGGATCGCGAGCACACCTTCCTGTACGAGGACGGCGAAGGCTACCACTTCATGAATCCCGAGACCTACGAGCAGGTCGCAGTGCCCAAGGACGTCGTCGGCAACGCCGCGCCCTACCTGCAGGAGGGCATGAAGGTGATGCTGGCCTCGCATAACGAGGTGCCGCTCACGGTCGAGTTGCCGCAGCGCGTCACCCTCGAGATCACCGAGACCGAGCCGGCGATGAAGGGCCAGACGGCGTCTTCTTCTTACAAGCCGGCGATCCTCTCCAACGGCGTGCGTACCGCCGTGCCGCCGCACGTGGCGGTGGGCACCCGCGTCGTCATCATGACCGAAGACGGTTCCTACGTGGAACGCGCCAAGGATTGATGCATCGACGACACGCGGCATCCGCCTCGCTGGTGAGGCGGATGCCGTTCTTCGAAGATGCCGATCACGGCGACGCCGGCGATCCATCGGCCGCGTCGTAGCAGGCCTGGGACAGGGCCTGGGCTTTCGCCCGCTCTTCCACCGTGAAGCCTCGCCCCGTGACCGCCCACAAATTCTCCCTTCGGAGCGCATCGCCGACGCAGCGGGCGGCCACCCGGCACGCCTGCGCTGTGCCACCGGTCGCCTCGCATTGCGTGCGGTAGTCCTGGCGGAACGCGACGAGACCGGCCTTCGGATGCGGGCCGGTGACCGCGACCACGCCCGTCAGCAGGGCGAGGAGCAGCGGCTGGTGGACGAGGTAGACCGCGAGGCTGTGGCGTCCCGCCAGGGCCAGCCCTCGCGAGGCGAGCGAGCGCGTCCGCCAATCAGGCAGCGCCGTGCGCAGGAAGGCCGGCAGTCCCAGCCGGGCCATCGCCACCCCCGCCAGGACCAGGCCGAACCAGGGAAACAGCGGCACGTAATCATTCGTGCGGGGCGGTATCGCGCCGAGCCCGAGAAAGCTCAGGATCGGATCGTCGAAGACGGCGAGGTGATAATCCGGGTTCGCCATCACCGCAGGCGCAGCGAGGACGACGATGCCGACCACGACCGCCGCCACCGGCGACACCCGCAGGAACGGCACGGCGAGCACGCTCGACACGGCGATGCAATGCAGGATGCCGAAGAAGATGTAGCTGTCCGGAAAGGCGTAGCGCGTCGCCGCCGTGATGAGGAGGGCGGCGACGCCGATCCGCGCGAGGCGCAGCAGAAACGCCCGTGGCCTGAGCCCATCCCGGTTCATCAGCACGAGGCCGATGCCGACGAGCACCAGGAACGTGCCTGCGATGAGATGGGCCGCGACCTTGCCCGGAGGCGTCAGGGCGTAGTTCTCCGGCGTGAGCGCCAGATACCCGAGATCCCAGGTGGTGTGATAGGCGGCCATCGCCAGGAGGGCGATGCCGCGCGCGACGTCGAGGATGCCGAAACGCCGCCGCGTTTCGCCGGAAGGCGCAACGGTCCGCCCCATCTCGGCATCGGAGACGGGGTTCGACATCGACGGCCTCATGCGGCCGGGCTTTCCTGCCGGCGCCGTTCGGTCGGACTCCGCGGGAGCGCGCAGGGAAAGGCCCCGGGATCGGGACGGAAAATCTGTGTCATGGGCGTTGGCTATCGCCGGTGGCGCGGTCGGCGCAAGGGCGGAACCGTCGCGGGAGCACGCGTTCGACCGGACGCCGCGAAGACGTGGCGCCTCTCCCGATCGTGACGAGGAGTTGATCGGCATCCGAAGCCTGCGTCCAGCACAGTCTGTGATGGATCCGTCCAGCGAGCGAAATCCTCGTGGAGCCTCTGCAGCAGCGGCCGGCGATTTGTGGCGCTAGGGCCGATATGCTGAAGAATGTATCAATCCCCGGCGTCGATGATGGTCAAACGGGCTTCCGCCGAGTCATGACTTTGTTAATCTCTCGTGCGGATCGCGACGCGTGATTCGGTGTGGGTTGCTTACATGTCGGACGATTTCGGACCAGGCCAGCACGGCCTTCACGCGATGGGAGAGGCCGCCAGCGCACGTGGCACCGATCTCGTCGACGGCGACGTGCAGCGCCCCCTCGACCTCGTCGAGGTGTCCGGGCGCATCAAATGGTTCGACGTCTCGAAGGGCTTCGGCTTCATCGTACCCGACGACGGCTCGGCCGATGTGCTCGTCCACATCACCTGCCTTCGCCGTGACGGACATCAGGCGGCGAGCGAGGGCGCGCGGATCGTGGTGGAGGCCACCGAGAGGCCGCGCGGATGGCAGGCCTTCCGCGTGATCTCCCTCGACCAGTCGACGGCGACCCACCCGTCCGAACTGCCTCTGCCCCGCACCCATGTGAGCGTGACCGCGACAAGCGGCCTCGAGACGGCGGTGGTGAAATGGTTCAACCGCCTGCGCGGGTTCGGCTTCCTCAGCCGTGGTGATGGCTCGCCGGACATCTTCGTCCATATGGAGACGCTTCGCCGCTACGGGATCGCCGAACTGAAACCCGGCGAGACCGTTCTCGTCCGGTATGGCGACGGCTCGAAGGGCAAGATGGCGGCCGAGGTCCGGCTCTTGGACGGCGCGCTGCCTGCCTCCCACTGACGGAATGACCAAGTGACATCGATCCGCGACGCTCGTCCCGGCGCAGCCCTCCACGCGCTCCTCATCCTCCTTTTCGTCGTCACAGGGTTCGGCGGGGCCCTGGCCCAGGACGCCGCGAAGGTCGAGCCGCTGGAGATCACCGGCAAAGGCGGCCGGCACAGCTTCTCCGTGGAGGTGATGCGCGACGACGAATCCCGCTCGCGCGGCCTGATGTTCCGACGCTCGATGGCGCCGGAACACGGCATGCTGTTCGACTTCCAGAAAGTCGAGCGCGTGGCGATGTGGATGAAGAACACCTATCTGCCGCTCGACATGCTCTTCATCCGTCCGGATGGCAGCATCGCCCGCGTCGCGGCCAATACCGAGCCCCTGTCCACGAAGGTCATCCCGTCGGGCGAGCCGGTGCTCGCGGTGCTGGAACTCAATGCCGGGACGACCGCGCGGCTCGGCATCAAGGCGGGAGACCGGGTCGAGCACGCGATGTTTGGATCGCGCTGACCGGATCGGTCCGAGATGTCCGATCCCGGCACCTGCGAACGCAGCGTGAACAAACATCTTGACGCCTGTCTCGTTTCGAACCAATGTTCCCTTATTGTTCCAGAGCGGGCGAGCCGAAATCGGTGAGCTCGTCGGATATGGCAGGGGAACGCGATGATCGACGTCCAGCCTTCATGCGATGACATGGTCCTGTTCGAGAACGCGGACTGGCACGTGATCGAGGACGGGCTCGAGCATCGCGAGACTGGATATTTCGTCGCTCGCGACAGCCTGGGACGGCGGTCCGTGGACGAGTTGTGGGAATGGCCGCTTCATCTCGCCGAGAAGAGTTGGTGCTCGCCGCGTCTCTTCCGCGAAGCGTTCCTCATGGCCATCGATCTGTTCGGTATGGATCGCGACGAGGCACTCGCGCGGTCCTTCATCGCCGGCTTCGGCCTGAGGATGGGGCAGGGCGGTGTTGCCGGCAGCGACGGCTTCACGAAGCTCTCGGAACTGGTGCGCCCGAAATCCATCCCCCGGAGGCGTCCTGCCGCCTCGGACATGCGATCGGTCTCGGACATGCGATCGATCTCCCATCGCGGCGGAGCCGGATGGATGGAGGAGACGGAAACCGCGCGCTCGGCTCTGTCCTGACGTGACCTCCGGTCATGATGCCCTAGTTTTCGGGCATGCCGTGAGCGGCGTCGACCGGGAGGCCATCGCATGGACGATCACGAGACAGACAAGAACCGTCCGAAGGCGGGTCTGGGCGGACTCGACGGACTCGTCGTCTCGCCCTTTTCGCGCCGCGGATTCGTCATGACGAGCCTCATCGCCGGTTTCACCCTGGCAGAGGCGCATGCGCAGGCTCAGGTGGTCACGACCGATTCGGACGGCCTCGTCGCCGGAGAGGTCAAGATCCCGGCAGCCGATGGGCCGATGCCGGGCTATCGGGCGATGCCGGAAGGAGCGGGGCCGTTTCCGCTGATCCTCGTCATCGAAGAGATCTTCGGGGTTCATGAATACATCAAGGACGTCTGCCGCCGCCTCGCCAAGGCCGGCTATTGCGCGGTCGCACCCGAACTCTACGCCCGCCAGGGCGATCTTTCGACGATGACGGATGTGAAGGCGATCGTCCGCGACGTCATCCTGAAGACACCGGATGCGCAGTGGATCGGCGATCTCGACGCCGCGGCCTCATGGGCCGTCGCCGATTCGAAGGCCGACCCGAAGCGGATCGGCACGATGGGGTGGTGCCGCGGCGGACGCGGCGCCTGGCTCTATGCGGCGCACAGACGGGACCTGAAGGCGGCGGTGGCGTGGTACGGCCCCCTCGGCGGCGACCGCACCGACCTGCAGCCGAAGACGGCGGGCGACGTCGCGGCCGATCTCAACGCCCCGCTTCTGGCGCTCTACGGCGGAGCCGATACCGGAATTCCCGTCTCCAGCGTCGAAGAGGCTCGCGACAAGGCGAACGCCGCCGGGCGGAGCGTCGAACTCGTGGTCTTTCCCGAGGCGCCGCACGGGTTCCACGCCGATTACCGGCCGAGCTACCGCAGGGACAGCGCGGAACAGGGATGGACCCGCGCCCTGGCGTTCCTCAAAAGCCACGGGGTCGGCTAAATCGTACGCCGCTCCACTGGCCTTTAAAGCTGCAGAGCGGTGCTATCCGACGCCTCCCGCGGGGGCGTTCCCTCTGCTAGAATGGAGAAACGGCCGCGATGGTCGTTGTTTTTCGGAGTGATGCATCGCGGAACTAGTCGTCCGAGCGCCGGATCGACACATTGACGGGTGGGACTACATAGCGTTGCTGAGGTGACGGCCGATACGGCCGTCAGGCCTGAAGAGCGTTCCGGACCCATGAGTGCTGCGAATCCATCGGGCGAGAAACCGGTGATCCTCGTCGTCGAGGACGAACCCGATGAGCGCTTCCTCGCGGCCGCTTTGCTGGAAGAGACGGGGTTCAGCGTCATCGAGGCGGAGACCGCCGAGCGTGCCCTCGCGATCCTGAACGAGAAGGAGGGCGCGGTCAGCGTCGTCTTCTCCGACGTGCGCACACCCGGCCCCATCGGCGGCTTCGAGCTGGCCCGGATCATCGGAGTGACCTGGCCCCGCGTGCGCGTGCTGCTGACGTCGGGCGATGCGGGAGACCAGCCGAGCGATCTGAGGGTCTCGGCGACCTTCATCCCGAAGCCGTGGCGAGCGTCGGACATTCTGGCCTGGGTCGAGGAGGCGGCGGGCCGTACCCCGGAACAGGGCCCGGGCATCGACGTGATCGGCGGCAGCCCGCCCTGACACGGAACTTTGCTCGCATCGTCAAATTATCATGGATTAAATGGAAACTTCGTCGGGTCCAGCCGTTGGTCAGGTCAATCGTCAACTGACCAGTCACGATCCGACGAGTATCCGATGAACACCGCCGCCAACTTCAACATGGCTAATATCAATCGTTCGGGCCAATCGTACACGATCTTCCCTCAGTCGCGTCTGATGCAGAGCGTCGGCGAAGACCTTCGCGCGTTCTACGGCCAGGTGATCGATCCGGCGGCTCCCGCCGACCTGCTGCGCCTGGCTGCACTGATCGACGAGAGGCGCGGTGTCGATGAGACTGCGGAATAGCCAAGCATTCGGCGCATCCTGACGCCAACATCGCCGTCAGTGCGGCCTGAATGACGCAGGCCGCGAAGACTTCGCGCCGAGACTTGTATCGTCGTCCCATACATCGAACAAAACCTGATATGTCGGACTCGCCCTTCTGGATCGATCCGACGAGCCCCTCATGCGTCTGAAAGAATGCCTCGTTCTCGGCGCTTCGCTGGCCGTCGCGTCGCTGTGCGAACCGGTTCTCGGCGCGACACCGCCCGCTCAGCCCGCCGACGGGCCGGGAGGCATCGGAAATCGTTCCGTCCCGATCGTGAAACGTGCGCTCGGGCGGCCGAGTGCAGCGACCTTCGTGTTCTACTCGACCGGCGCCGCTCCGGCGGACGGGCGGCCCGTCGTCGTCTTCCTCCACGCCTGGGGATCGCCCAATCCGCAGCCTTACGGTGCCTGGATCGATCACCTCGCCCGGGCGGGATATCTCGTCCTGTTTCCGCGCTTCCAGGAGGTCAACCGGACGCGGCCGGCGGATGCCACCGGCAATGCCGAGAAGCTCGTGAAGGCCGCGCTGTCGGATCTCGAAAACGATCCCGATGCCAGACCGAACCCGAAGCGTGTCGCCCTGATCGGCCACCTCGCCGGTGCACCGATCGCCGCCAACCTCGCCGCCGACGCGGAGAATGCCGGCCTTCCGGTTCCCCGCCTCGTCTTCGCCATCATGCCCGGCGGCATCGCGAGCGATCCCCGATCCCGTGGTGTCGTGTTGCGTGACCTGTCGAAGATCGCGCCGGAGACCCTGCTGATCACCGTCATCGGCGATCGGGACGCCCGTGCCGCCGATCTCGCCGCCCGGAGGCTCCTGCGCGAATCGAGCGCCGTCGCGCCGGAGCGCAAGCTCTTCATCCGCGCGCTCTCGGACGATCACGGCTTTCCCTCCCTGACGGCGACGCTGACCTCGCCGGGCGCCGTGGACACGGCCTATGACGCGGGTGCGATCAAGCTGCCGCCGGAGCCCCCGCGCGATCCCAAACAGCCTCCCGCCCCGTTCAAATGGTCGGCGGACATGTCGCTGACGGGCGAACAGACGACATTGCTGGCGCAGCTCAACAATTCCCGCGCGGACAGCCTCGATTACCTCGCCTATTGGAAGACGTTCGATCTCGCCGCCGCCGCGGCCTTCGGCGGCGATCCGGCGACGCTCAAGGCCAACCCGCGCCTGAGCGATATGGAGCGCTGGAGCGACGGCTGGCCGGTGAAGCGCCTCGTGGTGGAGACGCCACGCGCCACTCCGGCGGCGGCGGCGCCAGCAGTTCCCACACCCGCAGCGGTGACCCAACCCAAGCCGAAACCCGTACGCCGCCCCTGATCCCGGACCTCGTCGAGGACTGCAAGCGCCCAACCGGCGTGGACGGGGCTTGTCTTCGCATGGGATTTTCCCGAAAGCAGAGCCCCCAAATTCCGCTTCGAGCCCAGCGAGTCCCGATGAAGCTGTTCCATTCACACTTCTCGCCCTTCGCGCGGAAGGTCATGGCCTGCGCCCATGTGCTGGGGATTGCCGACCGCATCGCCCTGCTGCCGAGCGCGGCGCATCCGGTGAAGCGTGACGGCACCATCCTCGCGCATCATCCCATGGCGCAGGTGCCTACCCTCCTCGACGACGAGGGCCACGCTCTCGCCGATAGCCGGGTGATCTGCGAATATCTCGATGCGCGTGCCGGCGGCAAGCTGTTCCCGCCGGCGGGACCTGCGCGCTGGTCGGCGCTCAATGCGCAATCCATCGCCGACGGCATCCTCGATGCGGCCCTGCTGATCCGTTACGAACTCACGGCGCGCGACGCGTCCGAACGCTCCGTCGCCTGGATGGATGGGCAGGAAGCCAAGATCGTGAGCGCACTCGCGGCCCTGGATTCCGAGGCGGAGAGCTTCGCCGACCGGATCGATATCGGAACGATCAGCATCGCCTGCGCCCTCGGCTATCTCGACCTGCGTTTCGCCGAACTCGGCTGGAAGCGGTCGCACCCTGATCTGGCGGCGTGGTTCACGCGTTTCGCCGAGCATCCCGCCATGCTGGCGACGAGGCCACCGGCGGCCTGAATAGGTTCGCACAGGGCTGGCGCGCGCCTTGCTACGGCCCGATCCGGTTCTCCGGATGTCGCGCCATGCCCGATTTCGTTGCCGCCCTCATCACCGCCGCCGCCTTCTGCGCGGCGGTCATCGTGACGAACGCTCTCACGCGCTGGGCGCTGCAACTGCATATCGCGCCGGCGGATCTCGCCGAGAACGGGTTGCTGCAATACGGCGTCGCGCTCGCCTTCGCCTCTTCGGCGTGGAAGCGGGCATTGGGCCGGCGATCGCTCTGAAACCTGGCCCGGTCGGCACGCAATCCGTGCCGACCGAGCGATATTCAGACGAGATGGCGGTCGAGAAGAGACCTCTGCTCAGAACCAGGGTTTGGTGACGAAGCTGTAATTCACCTTCATTCCGAAGGTGTACTGGTTGGGCGTGCCGTAGCGGCCGGCCACCAGCGGACTGTTGGACGAGGAGCCGACGATCCGGTTGTAGCCGACATATCCGGTCACCGCCCAGGTCTCGTTGAACGTGTAGGTGAGGGCTCCGAGCGCACCGACGGTGATGTAATTGTCCGGCTTGAACGGCCTCAGCCCGCCGTTGAGCGCCGATTCGAAGGGCTGGACGCCGAAATAGCGCTTGGCGAAGGATTCGTCTCCGAAGTTGAAGCGCGGTCCGATCGAGACCTGCCAGCGGTCGAAGGGCTGGATCACATCGGCGCCGAGCGATCCGACGAAGCCGTGGTGACCGAAGACGCCGTGGCGGAGTTCGGCGCGGGTCCGCAGCCACTCCACCGGGTAATATTCGAGGAAGACGCCGGGCTCGATCGCGTATTGCGCGTCGCGCAGGCCGAAGAGGTTGCGACGGTCGTCACCGTAATAGCGACCGGGAACGTAGCGAGCGGTGACGCCGACATGGACCTTGGACGAGTCGTAGAAGGAGAAGCTGATACCGTCGTCGGGCGACGAGAACCGGACCGGATCGCCGACCTTGCTGATGCTGATCGAGGGGTAGCCGATGGCGGTGTAGTCGTCGGAACCCGGATATCGCGGCGTCGCCTGGATGTTGGCGGTCACCGTGACGACCCAGAGGTTCTGGTCGAGGGCGACGAACGTCGGAGGCCGCTGCGGCTCCATCAGGTCGGCCGCCAGCGCACCGGTCCCGGATGCGAGACAGGCCGATAGGGCGAGGGCCGCGCCGGCAGAGGCCGCGCGGTTCCGTTGACCATGGTGCGATCGGGGCGTCGGGGTCAGTGTATCCATGACGCCGGTTGTGGACACAATTCCCTAATGCATCACACTGAAATCCGCGCGAGGCCGCGGTTTCCGTATCGGTGTGTCCGGGGAAACACGTCGAGCGAGGGCTCCGCCACGCCGTCTCTCGACGCGGCGGAGTCTACCCGATCCTAGAAGTAGGATTTCAGGGCACCCCGGCGGCGCACGTCGAGGGTGGCGCAGTGGAACGAGCCGCCGAACGGGCCGTAGGACAGGAACGGAGCCGGGATCGGATCGAAGCCCCAGTCCTTGAGCGCCTTGATCAGGGTCGGCTGGCTCGCGTCGACGACGATCTTCTTCTCGTCGATGGCCAGCACGTTGATCGAGGTCCAGGGCGAGCACATGGAGATCTTGCTCATGAACCCCTCCACCGGATCGGGGCGGGGCGCGATCAGCACGTCCCACTTCTTGAGCACGGCCGGCAGCTTCTCGACGTCGATATAGTCGGGGTTCACCAGCACCTTGCCCGGCGCCAGGGGCATGAAGGACGAGTCGATGTGCATCGGCTGCGGGCAGCGGCTCTCGATCTCGTGGATGCGGAAGCCCGGACCGAGATGGCGGCGCAGCCACTCGATGCCCATGAGGTTCGTGACGTTGGAGCGGGTAACGAACAGATCGCGGCCGCAGCGGACGAAATCCGCGGCGTCGAAGACCGGCTCGAATTCGTTGACCGTGAACTGCATCGGCTCGCCGGCCTTCAGGTTCGGCACGCGGTAATCGTAATTGTACAGCTCGTCGGTGAGCTGGGGCCGGGGCGCCGAGGTCCAGCGCGCGCCGTTACGAAAATATTCCTTGAACAGCGAGCGGTAGGCGTCGCCCTCGAAGTAGCGCGAGCGCCAGCACATCGGGCTCTCGATGATCTCGTCGCCGATGACGAGATACGGGTCGCGCGGGCAGGCGACGCAGAAGCCGCGCGAAGACCAGCGCGGAGCGTTGTACTTGCGCGAGAAATCCACGGCGTCGGGGCGCCGGATCTTCACGCCCTCGCCGGCGAGGATGGTGATGAAGTTGTCGAGCTCCTGCTGGGCGAGCTTCTTCATGAACTTCGGATAGCGGAAGCCCGCAGCGAGCCGGTAGAACGGCTGGGCCGCACGCGGCAGGTTGAAGATCACGGTGAGGTGGTGGGACGGGATGGTCGCGCCGTCGAGGCTGCCGACGATCACCTCTTCCAGAGGGTCCCACTCGTTCCAGGCCATGACGGGCGATTGAGGGGCGGGGGGATTGCGATACGGGGCCGAGGCGGTGTCGTAGCTGTCGATCCGCGCGTCGGCGAGCACGGCGTCCTGTGCCGTGGTGAAAGCTTCGCGGTCCATCATTCGTCCCTTGTGGCGCCGTTCGTGCGGCTGTTTCTTCGAGGCCTCTGCCCCTTCGCCGCTTTGGACCGCACTGTGTCTATCCGGTGATAGACAACGAAATCCAAAGCTGCAACTTCCGATGATGCCAACGTTTTCCGGAAGGTTTTTCGTCCGGTGCGTCGGTGAATTTCTCTAAAAAATCGTCCGTGCCGACGGTCGAAGGGGGATCATGAAGCGTCTGACGACATTGGCCCTCATCGCCGGGCTCTGCACGGTTGCAGGTCTGTTCTGGTCCTCGGGACTCGATGACGTGGCCGCCGCGGTCGTGAGTGCCGGCTGGGGTGCCGCCATCGTCGTGGTGGCGCGCGCCGCCGCCGTGGCGTGGGCCGGGCTCGGCTGGTTCGTCGTGTTCCCACGTTCGGAGCGTCCGAGCCTCCGGGATTGCGTCTCCCTGCGCTTCGTGCGCGAGGGCATCAACACGCTCCTTCCCGTGGCGACCGTCGGCGGCGATTTCGTCGGTGCGCGTCTGCTGGCTCAGCGCGGCCTGTCCGGCGGCCTTGCCGGTGCCAGCATGTTCGTCGACCTGATGACCCAGGCGGTCACCCAGTTCCTCTTCACCGTCGGTGGTGTCGCGCTTCTCGCCTGGCTGCACGGTGACGGTCCCGTCGTGCGCACCGTGGCCGGCGGCCTCGCCATCGCCGCTCCCGCGCTCGGCGCCTTCTTCCTCATCCAGCGCCGCAGCGGCCACAGGATCATCCAGGCTCTGCTGAGCCGCTTCGCCGCCGCCCGCGAATGGCGGGCGCTCGGCGCCGTCGAGGTGCTCTACGACAATCTGCGCCGACTTTATTCCTCGCCCAAGCGGGTCGTCGGCGCCATGGGCGTCCACCTGATCGGCTGGGTCATCGGCGCGGCCGAGGTCTACGTGGCGCTCCACTTCATGGGCTATCCGATGACCGTGGCCGAGGCCATCGTGATCGAGAGCCTCGCTCAGGCCGTGCGCGGCGCGGCCTTCGCGGTGCCGGGCGCCCTCGGCGCCCAGGAGGGCGGCCTCATCGCCCTCTGCGCCATCTTCGACATTCCCGCGGAGGCGGCCCTGGCACTCTCCCTCGTGAAACGGCTGGCCGATCTCGCCGTCGGCCTTCCCGGACTGGTCGCCTGGCACTTCATGGAAGGCAAGAAGGGGGCACCGGAGACCGGCGAGCAGGCTTCGCCGGCACTGGCAGCCGAGCGGCAAGACTTCGATCGGCAGGATTCCGAGCGTCAGGGCTCCGATCCGTATGACGTGGCGAAGACCGGAAGCGACATCGCCCGCACCGGAAGCATCGACGCCGTGCCGGTGGCTCGCGTGCCCGCGAACCTTGTCGGAAACCATACCGTTCTGCGGTCGATGGAGAGCGAGATGGGGGCGTTGCGGAAATGCGCGTGAGTGGCTTCGCCTCGGGGCTCATCGCCTCGACCCTCCTCGTCTTCGGCCTGCTCTCGGGATCTCCCGCGCGGGCCGCGGAGGATGCCGCGGTGCAGACCGTGCGCGGGCTCTATGCGAGCTTCGAGGGCGCGCTCAAGGCGCCCGAGGCCGACGTGAAGAGCCGGGCCCTCGTCATCGGTCCGGTCCTCGACCAGAGCATGGACTTCCCCGGCATGGCCAGGGTCGCCGTCGGGGCGAAGTGGAAGGGCTTCACGCCCGAGCAGCAGGGCGCACTGACGGAAGCCTTCAAGCAGTATTTCACCGCGACCTACGCCACGCGCCTGTCACAGGCCGCGGGCGGCAAGTTCGACGTCAAGCCCGAGAGCGAGGCGCGCGGACAGAACCGCGTGGTCCAGACCGAGGTGGCCAATGCCGAGGGCGATGCCTCGCAGGTCGACTATCTCGTCGGTTCGGGCAACCGGATCCAGGACGTCTACCTCAACGGCAATGTCAGCGAGGTCGCCGCCATGCGCGGCAGCTTCACTGATCCGCTCAAGTCCGGCGGCGCGGACGGCCTGCTGAAATTCCTCCGCGATCGGACGGCGGCGATGCTCGCCGCCAAACCAAAGCCTTAGACGCAGGCCAGACGCCCCTCGCCGCGCCCCGCCGGCGATCCCATCCGTGCCGCTTTCCCGACCCTGCGGCACCCTCATGCAAACCGTGACCGAGCCTCGCCCATCATGGACCTCCCCCTGACGGACCTGCCCCTGACGGATCTGCCTCTGGCGAACCTGACCTGGCTGTCGATCCTGTTTCAGCTGCTGGCACTGGCCGGATGCGTCTACGGGTTGACCGCGGCTTTCCTCGCCGGACGCTACGCCCGCCGCGCCGTCCCGGTCCTGGCGGCGAACGCCGTGCGTCCCTCGGTCACCATCCTGAAACCGCTCTGCGGCATGGAGCCCAATCTCTACGAGAACCTCGAGACCTTCTGCCGTCAGGATTACGCCGGACCGATGCAGGTGGTGTTCGGCGTCCAGAACGCCACCGACCCGGCGATCGCTGTCGTGCGCCGCCTCGCCGAGGCCTATCCGGCCCTTCGCCTCGACCTCGTCATCGATGCGCGCCAGCACGGCTCGAACCGCAAGGTCTCCAACCTCATCAACATGTCGGCGGAGATCGCGCACGACGTGATCGTGCTGGCCGACAGCGACATGGTGGCGAGGCCCGACTATCTCGAGCGGATCGTCGCCGAACTCGGGCAGCCGGGCGTCAACGGCGTGACCTGCCTCTACCACGGCGTGCCGGCCCATCGCGGCGTCTGGGCCCATCTCTCGGCGCTCGCCATCGACGTGCAGTTCCTGCCCAACGTCGTCATGGGAACCTCGCTCGGCCTCGCCAAGCCGTGCTTCGGCTCCACCATCGCCTTCACAACGGCGGCGCTCGCCGAGATGGGCGGCTTCGAGGCCTTCCGCGACGACCTCGCCGACGATTACGCCGTGGGCGAAGCCCTGCGCGCCAAGGGCGGCCTCGTGGCGATCCCGACCTTCACGATCGGGCATACCTGCGTCGACACCGATCTCGCCGGCCTGTGGAAGCACGAGCTGCGCTGGAACCGCACCATCCGCAACGTCGATCCGGCCGGCTATGCCGGCTCCATCGTCACCCATGCCTTCCCGCTGGCGCTCATCGGCGCCCTGATCCCCGGCGCCGGAACCAGCGGCCTCGCCGTGGCGGCCCTGGCGCTCGCCTGCCGGATCATCCTCTGCGTCCGCCTGGAGCGCGCCTTTGGCCTCGCTCCGCACCCCTACTGGCTGTTGCCGATACGTGACATCCTCTCCTTCATGAACTTCTCATGGAGCTTTGTCTCGGGTGCGGTGACATGGAAAGGTCACGATTATCGGGTGGTTGCGGATGGCACACTGATCCCCGAGCGAAGCCTCGGCCACGATGCTGGTGCATCTTCGCTCTGATCTTCGCTTTTAGCGTCCCGCCCGCCCTTTTTCCTTTCTCGCTGAGGCCTTGAACCCCATGCGCACGCTCTTCCTCCAGGCTCCCACCTTCGATGGTTTCGACGGCGGCGCGGGCTCCCGCTACCAGGCCAAGCGCGAAATCAAGTCCTTCTGGTACCCGACCTGGCTCGCCCAGCCGGCCGCCCTGGTGCCGAACTCGAAGCTGATCGACGCGCCGCCCCACAACATCAAGCTCCCCGAGATCGTGGCCCAGGCCAACGATTTCGACCTCGTGGTGCTCCACACCTCGGTCCCTTCCTTCAAGTCCGACGTGAAGACGGTGGAGGCCCTCAAGGCCGCCAATCCGAAGCTCATCGCCGGCCTGATCGGCGCCAAGGTCGCCGTGGACGCCGCCGGCGCCATGGCCCAGGCGCCCTGCATCGATTTCTGTGCCCGCAACGAGTTCGACTTCACCGTCAAGGAAGTCGCCGACGGCACCCCGATGTCCGAGATCAAGGGTCTGTCCTATCGTGATGCCAATGGCGTCGTGGTCCATAACGAGGACCGCGAGATCATGACGGACATGGACCAGCTGCCGTTCGTGACCTCGGTCTACAAGCGCGACCTCGAGATGGAGAAGTACTTCATCGGGTACCTCAAGCACCCCTACATCTCGTTCTATTCCGGCCGCGGCTGCAAGAGCCGCTGCACCTTCTGCCTCTGGCCGCAGACGGTGGGCGGACACACCTACCGCACCCGCTCGGTCGCGCACGTGGTCGAGGAGATCAAGTACTGCCTGAAGGAGTTCCCGCAGACGAAGGAGTTCTTCTTCGACGATGACACCTTCACCGACAATCTTCCCCGCGCCGAAGAGATCGCGCGCGAGCTCGGCAAGCTCGGCGTCACCTGGTCGTGCAACGCCAAGGCGAACGTGCCCCGCGAGACCCTGAAGGTTCTCAAGGACAACGGCCTGCGCCTCCTGCTCGTCGGCTACGAGTCCGGCAACCAGAAGATCCTGAACAACATCAAGAAGGGCATGCGCGTCGAGGTGGCCGAGAAGTTCACCAAGGATTGCCACGACCTCGGCATCGCCATCCACGGCACCTTCATCGTCGGCCTGCCCGGCGAGACCAGGGAGACGATCCAGGAGACGATCGCCTTCGCCAAGCGCATCAACCCGCACACGATCCAGGCGTCGCTGGCCGCCCCCTATCCGGGCACCTTCCTCTACAAGCAGGCGGTGGAGAACGGCTGGCTCGACGTCGCGAATGCCGAGCTCGTTGACGAGAACGGCGTGCAGATCGCGCCGCTGCACTACCCGCACCTGTCGCATTCCGAGATCTTCGCGGCGGTGGAGGAATTCTACCGGAAGTTCTACTTCCGCGCCCCGAAGATCGCCTCCATCGTCTCCGAGATGGTGCGCTCGCCCGACATGATGAAGCGCCGCCTGCGCGAAGGCGTCGAGTTCTACCGCTTCCTGAAAGAGCGCCAGGGCACCTCGAAGGCCGCCTGACGCTCGAAATCTGCGGATGATCGCGGCCGGGCCCTCGTGCCCGGCCGCTTTCGTTTGGTGCGATTCGATCGGCGCGATGACCTTTCCCTTGTCAGAGCTAGCGAGCCCGTCGCTCCATGGGTATGTTCGGCTGAGATCGAGGATTGGGCATGATCCGGGATTGAAAATGGCAGATAAGCTGATCGTCAGAGCGAGCGTAGACGCGAAGACCAAGCGCGAAGCGAGTGCTGTGCTCGCTTCCATGGGTCTCACCGCGTCCGATGCAGTCCGCCTGATGTTCGCGCGGGTCGCCGCGGACAAGACTTTTCCATTCGAGGCTCTGACTCCGAATTCGGAGACCGTCGATGCCATGAAGGCCGCTAGACGGGGCGATACGACAAAGGTCGGCAGCATCGAGAGCCTGCTGGCCGACCTGCATGCGGGCGATTGAGTATACGATCCGGTTCAAGCGGGACTATCGACGCGAGCTCAAAGGACGCTACAAACGAACGCTGGAAGCGGACCTTTCGGGAGTGCTCGAATCGTTGCTGAAGGACGAGACGCTTGCTGTGAAGTTCCGTGATCACGCGCTGTCTGGGAATTGGGCCGATCATCGCGACTGTCATCTCAGGCCCGACCTCGTGCTGATCTACCGGCTGGCGGGCTTGGATATTCTACAGCTGGTCCGGCTCGGCTCGCACAGCGAACTCGGGCTCTGACGGTGCATTGTGTCGTGATCGGCCACGCGCGCCAGAAGCCATGAGCACACCATGAAGCGACTCGTCGTCACTGCGGACGATTTCGGCCTGAGTCTCGAGGTCAACGACGCCGTCGAGCAGGCCCATCGCGAGGGCATCCTCACGGCGGCGAGCCTGATGGTGTCGGCCCCGGCGGCGGCCGATGCCGTGGCGCGGGCGAGGCGCCTGCCGTCCCTGCGCGTCGGCCTCCACCTCGTCATGGTCGAGGCTTGGCCGACCCTGCCGGCGGCGGAGCTGCCCGACCTCGTCGACGCGGATGGGCTGATCCGCCGCGACATGGGACGTCTCGGCCTCGATCTCGCCGTGAAGCCGTCGGCGCGCCGCCAGCTCTCGGCGGAGATCACGGCCCAGTTCGAAGCCTACAAGGCCACGGGCCTGCCCCTCGACCATGTCAACGCGCACAAGCATTTCCACGTGCATCCGCTCATCGCCGGTCGGGTGCTGGCGATCGGCCGCGGCTACGGCATGCGGGCGATCCGGGTACCGCGCGAGCCCCGCGCCATCCTTCGCGCCGCCGAGCCGGGCACGAACCCGAAACCCGCCCTCGACATCGCGCCCTGGGCCGGATTGCTGGCCGTCCGCGCCCGTCAGGCCGGCCTGCTGATCCCCGATCGGACCCTCGGGCTGGCATGGTCTGGCGCGATGACGCCGCAACGTGTGGCGGGGCTCCTGGAGCACCTGCCGAGCGGCCTGACCGAGCTCTATACCCACCCGGCCACCGCCGGCGGGTTTCCTGGCGAGGCGCCGGGCTACGCCTATGCCGCCGAGCGCGATGCCCTGATCGCGCCGGAGACGATCGCAGCCGTGAAGAGGGCCGGAGCGACGAGCGGCGGCTTCTCCGATTTTTCCTGAGGAAGGACCGCTCCTCGATCAAGGCGTGTCGAGCCTTTTGTCTGCCCAGTCAAAAGGCCGCCGTCGCTCCCGCGACGGCGGCCTTTCTCGTGAGAATTGCCCTTCTGCCTACTTCGCCGCCACCGCCTCGGCCGGACGCCTGACCTGGAGGTCGGGCGGCACGGCCGCATCGCCCTCGGGGCGCTTGGGGTCCGGCTGCTTCGGCGGGGGGCCGAGGAAGGCGGGGACCACGAAGAACGCGGCGACGAGGGTGAAGAACAGCGACAAAGCGAGGAGCTTGCCCATGCTGGCCGTGCCGGGATGACTCGACAGGACCAGCGAGCCGAAGGCCGTGCCGGTGGTCAGCGCCGAGAAGAAGATCGCCCGCGTCAGGCTGGAGGCCAGCATGTCGGTGACGCCCGCCCGCCAGGCGATGACGTAGTAGATGTGGAAGGCCACGCCGACCGCGAGCATCAGCGGCAGGGCGATGATGTTGGCGAAGTTGAGCGGCATGCCGACGACATGCAGGGCCATCAGCGTCCACAGCGTCGCCAGCACCAGCGGCCCCAGGGTCATCGCTACGTCCCACGGCTTGCGCAGGGCCACCGACAGGATGATGAAGATCGCCACGAGGGCGGTCAGCGCGGCCTGCACGAAGGCGCCGAGGATCGTGTAGCTCGACGAAGTGGTCGCCACCGGCGCCCCGGTTGCATGCGGGGCCACCGTCTGCACCTCCTTGGCGAAGCGGCGCAGGACGACATTGTCGTTGGCATCGCCGCTCGGATGGACCTCGATCCGCGCCCGCCCGTCGCTGGCGATCCATTCGGCCTTCAGCTTGGGCGGGATGTTGTCGAGGGTCACCTTCTGCGGCGCGAGGAGTCCGCGGAGCCGGACGAGCAGGGTCTTGAGGTCGGTGGTCACGGCGACGTTGGCGGACTCGCGCACCTGCGGCGTCGCAGCGGCGAGGCTGTCGAGGGTGCCCGCCAGGGACCCCGCGGCCTTGGCTCCGGCGGAATTCCCCGTGGAGACACCCTTGAGGGCCGTGGCGGCCTCCCTCAGCGCCTTCACCGTGTCGGCATCGGTGGGGGGCGGCGGCTTGCGGACGGGATTGAGGATCGGTCCGAGCAGCTCCGCCGTCTCTGCGATCGTCGCGAGCTTCTGGTCCTGGTCCGGCGGCACGAAGGTCTCGATGTCGATGACCTTGGCCACCGAAGGCAGGGCCTTCAGCTTCGCGGCGAGCTCCGGCACCGCGGCGACGGAGGGCGCGATCACGTCGATCAGGTTCGGGCTGGTCTCCGGATCCTTGATGAGATCGAGATAGGTCGAGATCGATTCCACCTTGGTGCTGCGCAGGTGCATCGGGTTGGAATCGAAGGGCAGCTTGAACAGCAGCGGGATGCCCGCCACCGTGATCACGCCGACGACGATGAGCACGAGCTTGCGGTGCTCGATGATCCAGGGGTCGACGCCGGAGAGCCAGGTCGTCTCGACGGCCTTGGCCTCGCCCTTCGGCTTGAACACGGCGATCAGGGCCGGGAGCAGCGTCAGCGCGAAGACATAGGCCACGATCATGCCGACGCCGGCGATGAGGCCGAGTTCGGACACGCCGCGGAAGGCGGTGGGCAGGAAGGCGAAGAAGCCGGCCAGGAGCGAGATGGCGGCCAGGCTCAGCGACCAGCCGACACCCCGCGCGGCGGCGCGGATCGCGCTCGGCAGGTCGGGCTGCTCGAAGCGGTCGGCCCGGTAGCGCACGGCGAACTGGATGCCGAAATCGATCCCGAGCCCGACGAACAGGGCGGTGAACGCCACCGAGATCGGGTTCAGCTCGCCCACCATCAGCAGGCCGAGGGCGGTGGTGACGATCAGGCCGGCGAAGGTGGTGATGATCACCGCGATGACGAGCGGACCCGAGCGCAGGGCGAGCCACAGGAACAGCACGATGGCTGCGACGGTGACGCCGTTGTTGAGCAGCGCATCGTCCGAGAGGGTGGCGAACTCGTCATCGGCCACGGCCACGGGGCCGGTGAGGCGCATGCGCGGGTTGTCCACCCCATCGAGGCCGCCGAGGGTGTTGATCGTCAGCTTGGTCGCGAGGCCGCGGACGAGGGCGGAGGCCTCGGCACCCGGCTGAAGCGCCGCGTAATCCAGCTTGGGCTGGATCATGATGAACTTGCGCAGCTCCGTGCTCTGGGCCTTGCCGCTTGAGAGGAGGAGCTGCCACGACAACCGGGCCGGCTCTCCGGCCAGCACCTTCCGCAGCACCTCGTCGATCCGCGTCATCGGACCGTCGAGATCCTCGATCTTGGCGTCGCCGCTCTTGATGCCCTTGGCGCCGAGGCCGAGCACGCGCATCACGCCGCGCAGCGTCGGGTCGGCCGCGAGAGGCCCGAGCAGACCCTGCTGCTCGACGAGCTGCTCCATGGTCTTGGTCAGCTCCTCCTGCGACATCAGCAGGAAGCCGTTCTTGTCGTAGAACGGGCCGCCATCGGGGCGGTAGACGGTCTCGATCTGGTCGGGATGGTCGAGAAGGGCCTTGGCGAGATTGGCCGCGGCCTCCTCGGCGACCTCGGGCGTCTTGCCGTCGATGACCGCCACGAGGGTGCCGGTCCGTTGCGGGAACGCCTTCTCGTAGTTGATCTCGTCCTGGCGCCAGGGCACGTCCTTGTCGATCAGGCGCTCGACATCCGTGTTGATGCGGAACAGGTGCGCGCCGAGCGCCGCGCTTCCGACGGTGAGAATCGCCACCAGGGTGATGACGAGCCAGCGCCGATGGACGGAAAACGCGACGAGACGTTCGATCACAAGTATCCTGCCTGACTAGCGACACGGTCGCCCGAGCATGACCGGCCAGCCTCGCGAATGCGATGGGCGGCGGGCGCACTCGGCACGGGACCGGTCTCGGTCCTAGGGTCGGTTACCACTTGGCAGCGCAATCCACGAGTCCCGGCAGCGCAGCGCGCCGCTCCGGACACATGAATTCCGTGTCGATGGGTCACCGGATGTCATTCGCGCTCGCACGTGCACGCACGAGCAGCGGTCCATATCGCTCGATCGTTTCCGTAATGACCCGCAGACGGGAATGCAACGCGGGGAGAATACCGGGCGTCGCAGTACGGCGCAGGTGCCCGCCGATGTGCGCCCGCGCACTGCAGCATGCCCCGTCCCGGTTGAAAGGCGATGTTTCAGGCGGCTGGGACACAGGGAAGCGCCGAGCCGGGAGGCCGCCGGGAATGGCGCAGTTCTGGCATTCCCTGACCGAATAGGAAAAAGCACCGGGCTTTGCGATAAGGCATCGAAGTCGGCTCGATGTCGACGCGGTAGTCACCACCCGACCTGTGGCCGGCCAACCTGTGGCTGGATTGTCCCAGGGCCGCGCAAACACGTTCCGCCCACCGGGCAAGGCGAGCCCATCGAGAGCGGTTCCAACCTAGTTCGCTGGAATTCCGCCGCTTTTCACGGTAATGCACCCGATCATATCGGGGCCAAAAATAAGGAGCCGCGTCTTGGGTATTCCCCTCCGTTACGTCGCGAAGATTGGCGGCTACATTCTCAAGCAGCACCTCACCGGTCGCAAGCGCTACCCGCTCGTGATGATGATGGAGCCGCTGTTCCGCTGCAATCTCGCCTGCGCCGGCTGTGGGAAGATCGACTATCCGGACGAGATCCTGAACAAGCGCCTGCCGGTGGCGGACGCGCTGGAATCCGTACGCGAGTGCGGCGCACCCATGGTGGTGATCGCCGGCGGCGAGCCGCTTCTCCACAAGGATCTGCCGCAGATCGTCGAGGGCATCATCGCGCAGAAGAAATTCGCGATCGTGTGCACCAACGCGCTGCTGCTCGAGAAGAAGATCAAGGACTACAAGCCCAGCCCGTACTTCACCTGGTCGATCCATCTCGATGGCGACAAGGAGATGCACGACCAGTCGGTGTGCCAGCGCGGCGTCTACGACAAGGCCGTCGCCGCCATCACCAAGGCGAAGGAGATGGGCTTCCGCGTCACCATCAACTGCACCTTCTTCAACAATTCCTCGGCCGACAAGATCGCCGATTTCTTCGACACCGTGACGAAGCTCGGGATCGACGGCATCACCGTCTCCCCCGGCTACGCCTACGAGCGCGCCCCCGACCAGCAGCACTTCCTGAACCGCAAGGCCACGAAGGACCTGTTCCGCGGCGTGTTCCGGCACGGCAAGGAGAAGGGCCGCCAGAACTGGACCTTCCAGCAGTCGGGCCTGTTCCTCGACTTCCTGGCCGGCAACCAGACCTACCATTGCACGCCCTGGGGCAACCCGACCCGCACCGTGTTCGGCTGGCAGAAGCCCTGCTATCTGCTCGGCGAAGGCTATGCGGCCACCTTCAAGGAATTGATGGAGGAGACCGACTGGGATTCCTACGGCACCGGCAATTACGAGAAGTGCGCCGACTGCATGGTCCATTCGGGCTACGAGGCCTCCTCGGTGGTCGATTCCGTGAAGAAGCCGTGGAAGCCGCTGATCCACGCCATCCGCGGCATCAAGACCGAGGGCGAGATGGCTCCCGAGGTCAGCCTCGAGAACCAGCGCCCGGCCGAGTTCGTGTTCTCCCGCAACGTCGCCCAGAAGCTGTCCGAGATCAAAGCCTCGGGCGTCGACACCAAGCGCGAAGCCCGCAACCGCACGGCGGCCTGACCCACTTCACACGACACGGTTTATCGAAACGAGAAGCCCCGCGATGCCGATGCATCGCGGGGCTTCTCGTTTTCCGCTCGGGCGAAGCTCGGGCCCGTCAGGCGTCGGGTAGCCCCAGGCTAGGGCCGAAGGCGGCGCGAGACCGCGAGAGCGCCCCGAAGGCCCGGCCCGAATCGCGGGCGAGGCGGATCAGCGCCGGCAGATGCGCGGGGCGCCGGGCGAGCGCCGCCAGAACGGCGAGGATGTCGGGATCGCCGTTCGGTTTCAGCGCCGTCGCGACGAAGGCGGGCAGGGCGCGACCGGCCGGGTCGCACACCACCCGGATCGCCGCGAACGGAAGCCCGTGACGATCGGCGAAATCCGCGGCGACATGGGATTCCATATCGACCGCCGCCGCGCCGGTGCGCGCACGAAGCCCTGCCTTCGCCTCGACGCTCATCACGGCGGCGTCGACCCCGGCGAGGTCAGCGCCCAGCGCCCTCACACCGGCCCGAGACAGGGCGGCGAGGAGCGCCGCGCGGTAGCCGAAATCAGTCTCGCGGCGGCCCGCATCGCTGACGATGCCGGTGGCGATGACGATGTCACCGGGAGCGAGGGCCGGATCGAGCCCTCCCGCGATGCCGAAGCTCACCACCGCCCGGCATCCGGGCTCGGTGCGGGCGGCGAGGAGCGTGCGCAGGCGCTCGGGCGACCCGCCGGCCCCCACGGCCTCGATTCCGGGACCGGTAGCGAGCCGCGCCTCCTTGGAGAGGCCGGTGACGGCGAGGATGGGGAGCATGGGAAAATCCGGAACGCGAAATTCCTCCCCCCTCTGCGGGGGAGGGTGCCTGCTGCGCAGGCGGGAGAGGGGGCGACCTGTCCGGAGATGGCGCTCCCCTCATCCGACCCGCTGCGCGGGCCACCTTCTCCCGCAGAGGGGAGAAGGGAAGGTTCCGAAAGGGCCTACATCCCGTAGGCGACGGACCGCGTGTTGCTGCGCTTGAGGTTGCGATACCGGGCCATGGCCCAGAGCGGGAAGAACTTCGGGTAGCCGTGGTAGCGCAGGTAGAACACCCGCGGGAACCCGGTCGCCGTGTAGCGCTCCTCGGACCAGAATCCGTCGGCGCCTTGCGTCCGCGTCAGGTAGTTGATGCCCCGCGTCACCGCCGGATCGTCCGCCTCGCCCGCCGCCATCAGGGCGAGGAGCGCCCAGGCGGTCTGGGACGCGGTGGAGTAGCCGGGCTCGAAGGCCGGATCGATCTTGTAGGACGAGGCGTCCTCGCCCCAGCCGCCATCCGGGTTCTGGATGCGGATGAGCCAGGCCACCGATCTGCGGATTTCCGGCGAGGCCGGATCGACGCCGGCGGCGTTCAGCGCGCACAGGACCGACCAGGTACCGTAGATGAAGTTCATGCCCCAGCGGCCGTACCAGGAGCCGTCCTCCTCCTGGTCGTCGAGGAGGTATGTCACGCCGCGATCGAGGGCCTTGGAGGTCTCGCGGGTCTCGCCGAGCTGCGACAGCATCGAGACGACGCGGGCGGTGACGTCGGCGGTGGGCGGATCGAGCAGGGCGCCGTGATCCGAGAACGGGATGTTGTTGAGGTAATGATGGTTGTTGTCGGCGTCGAAGGCCGCCCAGCCGCCATCGCTCGATTGCAGGCCCTCGACCCATTCGCGGGCGCGGGCGATGGAGACGGCGTAGTCGGGCACGTCGGCGACGAGCCCGTGCTGTCGCGTCGCCCGGTCCATGGCCATCACCACGACGGCGGTGTCGTCGAGGTCGGGGAAGTGCGGATTGGCGTATTGGAACGCCCAGCCGCCGGGACGGACATTGGGACGGCCGGCCGCCCAGTCGCCCTTGATGTCGAGCACCTGGAGCGGACGCAGCCAGTCGAGGCCGCGCCGGGCCTGATGCTCGGCATCGGGTCCGCCAGCTTCGAGCAGGGCATGGCCGGCGAGTGCCGTGTCCCAGACCGGCGAGAGGCAGGGCTGGACGTAGGCCTCGTGCTCCTTGACCACCACGAGCTTCTCGACGGCCTCGCAGGCGATCCGCACCTGCGGGTGATCGGCGGGATAGCCCAGCACCTCGTACATCAGCACGGTGTTGACCATGGCCGGGAAGATCGCGCCGAGGCCGTCCTCGCCGTTGAGGCGCTCGCTCGTCCAGGCCACGGCCTTGTCGATGCCGCGCTGGCGGCGCTTCTTCGGGAAATAATCCTGCGTGACCTGCAGCAACCGGTCGATGGCGCCGAAGATCGGCGTCCAGGGCCAGGTCGCGTGCGGGCTGCCGGGCCAGGACCGGACGTGGTCGGGGGGCGTCACGAACAATTCGGCGACGCCGAGCCCGAGCGGGTTCTTGGCGAGCGGCTTCTTGGCCTGCAGCACCAGCAGGGGCACGATCACGCAGCGCGCCCAGTAGGAGATCTTGTCGAGGTGAAAGGGAAACCACTTCGGCAGGTGCATGATCTCGACGGGCATCACCGGCACGGCGCGCCACGGCACCTCGCCGAACAGGGCCAGCAGGAACCGCGTGAACACGTTGGAATTGGCGGCGCCGCCGCGCGACAGGATGGCCTCGCGGGCGCGCCGCATATGCGGGGCCTCGATCGAATCGCCGACGAATTTCAGCGCGTAATAGGCCTTCACGCTGGCGCTCATGTCGAACGGGCCGTCATGGACGAGGGCCCAGCCGCCATGTTTGCCCTGCGTGCGGCGCAGGTAGTTGCCGATCTTGGCCATCAGGTCGGGCGGGATGGTCGTCGCCCGGAACTGGTGGAACATGATGTATTCGGAGGGGATCGTCGCATCCGCTTCGAGCTCGAAGCAGAGATGCCCGTCCGCATGGACGAGGTTGGTCAGGGCCTGCGTCGCCCGCATCACCCCATGCTCGACGTCGTCCAGGGAGATTTCCTGGGTCTTGGGACGCTGTAGCGTCTCGACCTTCTTGAATGCCTCTCGCATCGTCCTCGCCTCGAGCGCCGCCATACACGGCCCCTTCCTCACGCCGCGCCGCGCGCCACAGCTTCACGGCGCGCAGGCGCGCCCCTGAGGAGCGCTTGCGCGGCCGTCGTTCCCGAACGGATCGCTCCCTCGATCGTCGATGGCAGGCCGGTCGCGGTCCAGTCGCCTGCCAGGACGAGATTGTCGTGGGCCGTCACGGCGCTCGCGCGTCGTGCGGCCTCTTCGGGCGTCGCCGCAAAGGTCGCCCGCTTCTCCTTGACGATCTGCCAGCTTGGCAGTTCCGGTGCAAGTCCGGTCAAAGTCGAGAGCTCGGCCCAGATCTGCCTGGCCAAGTCTTCGCGCGACACATCGAGCAGGCGATCCGCACCGCTGATGGTCACCGACAGTCGATCGGGATAGGCGAACAGCCATTCCGTCAGGCCGTTCACCACGCCCAGAAGTAACGGCGAGCCCTGTGGAGGAAGAACCGCGAAATGGGCGTTGACGATGGAGCGGTAGGATTTCGGCGCGGAGAGACCGGGGATCAGGTCGGCGGCGACCCAGGGCGGCAGCGCCAGCACCACCGAATCGTCCGGGCCGAGCGTGACCGATTCGTCGCTGAAGAGCAGGGTGTCGACACGTCCCTCGCCGGCACCGAGACCGCGCAGGCGACGGCCGAAGCGCAGTTCGGCCCCGCGCTTCTCGAGATAGGCGAGGGCCGGATCGACGAAGGCCGCGGAGAGACCGCCCACGGCGATCAGCGGACGGCAGGCGGCGCCGCCCGCGCCCAGCGTCTCGCGCAGGATGGTGGCGGCGAGCCCGACATCGCTCTCCTGCGGGTCGGTGTTGAGCGCGGCGAGAAGCACCGGATGCCAGAGACGCTCGTAGAGCGGCCCGGAGCATTCCATGCGCTCGCCGATCGTGCCGCCGCGGCCCGGCGCCTTGCCGGACGCGGCTCGCAGGATGCTCAGGGGCGCGAGGTAATCCATGGCCCGGCTGCCGGGCACGCGGCGCGAGGCCTGGAGCACCCACCACGGCACCCGGCCGGCATTCGGCCGCAGGGTCCAGCGCTCGCCGGTCTTCAGGTCGGCGAAGGGGAATTCGGCTTCCTCCGGCCCGGTCAGAGCGTCCGAGGGCGCATCGACCAGCTTGAGGAAATCGAGTGCCGAGCGGTTGCCGGACAGCAGCAGGTGATTGCCGTTGTCGATGGTCAGGCCGAGCGTCGCATCGAAATACGAACGGCAGCGCCCGCCCGCCTGCTTGGCGGCCTCGTGCACGATGACGCGATGGCCGCGCTCGGCCATCGACACGGCGGCCGACAGGCCCGCGAGGCCTGCACCGACGACGTGGACCGTTCCGGTCTGCGTTCCCGTCATCACAGGATCCCGTGGCGCAGGGCGACGCCGAGGAGGGCGAGTTTCGAGGGCTTCACCCGGGCGCGGGGCATGGCCCAGCCGCGCTTCAGCACCGCGTCGAGATAGAGCCGGTAGGCCGCCGCCATCAGGCGAGGGGCCTTGGTCTCCCTGCGCGGGCTGCGATCGATGATCGCCCAGGTCTCGGAATAATGGTCCTGCGCTTCCTTCGCCACGGCGAGGCAGACCTCGCCGATACGGGGATGGGCGATGGCGCTCTGCGGCGTCGGGTCGGCGAGGCCGATGGCGGCGAGCTTCTCACGTGGGAGATAGAGGCGGCCGCGCTCGGCATCCTCGTCGATGTCGCGCAGGATGTTGGTGAGCTGCAGCGCGCGGCCCTCGTGATGGGCGAGGCGGATGCCGTCGGCCTCGGGCAGGCCGAAGATGCGCACGGACAGCCGCCCGACCGCACTGGCGACCCGGTCGCAATAGAGATCGAGGGTGGCCTCGTCGGGGGCGACGATGTCCTCGAACGCATCCATCGCCATGCCGTCGATGACCGCCTGGAAATCCTCGCGCAGCAGGCCGTAGCGCCGGATGGGCACCACGAGGTCGCGCACGCGCGGGGCCGGGTTGCCGGCATAGAGGGCGTCGATATCGGCGCGCCAGCGGTCGAGTTCGGCCGCGCGGACCGGCGCCGGTCCGCCATCGTCGGCGACGTCGTCGACGGAGCGGCAGAAGGCGTAGACCGCGTACATCGCCTCGCGGCGATCCTTCGGCAGCAGCCGCATGGCGGTGTAGAACGAGGAGCCGGCGGCAGGCAGGGCGGCTTCCCGCGTCTCCGCGGTCGCGGGAGCGGGCGATGCGGTGGCGCTCATGGCCGGGCTCCGTGGCTCGCGACGCGCATGGCCTGACGGCGGAGAATGCGCGAGCGGAGCGGGCGCCGCGCCAGCGTCGCGGCGATCCCGCCAAGCGCCGTCAGGGCGAACCCCGCCTTGCCGTGATGGACCTTCTCGGAGAGCGGGTCGCGGGTGAGCAGCCCCTTGGTGAGCACCACGGCGAGCCGGTGGATCGCCGCGATCTCGAGGCTGAGGCGCAGGTCGTCGATCAGGTCGGGCAGGATCGCGCCCTCGTCGAGAAGCACCATCGTCCGCTCGGCGAGTTCGCGGATGACGGCGCGCAGGGCAGGGGACGCCCTGTCGGCGGCCAGCGCCTCCACGGTGACGCCGTGGCGGTCGAGCACGTCCCTGGGCAGGTAGACGCGGTCGTTGCGGCGGTAATCCTTCGCGCAATCCTGCAGGTGGTTGATGATCTGGAGCGCGGCGCAGATCGCGTCCGACGGTCCCCAGACCACGGCAGGGTTCTCGCCATGGACGTCGAGGACGTAGCGCCCGACCGGCATGGCCGAGAGCCGGCAATAGGCGATGAGGTCGTCCCAGTCCTCGTAGCGGTTCTTCACGGCATCGAGACGGAAGGCGTCGAGGAGTTCGAGGGCGTGGGTCGGCGGCAGGCCGCGCGTGGCGAGTTCGCGCTTCAGCGGCTCGGCCTCCGGGTCGGACGGCCCCTTGCCCGTGAGGGCATCGGCGAGCCGATCCAGGAGCGCGATCTTGCGCTCGGGCGGCAGCTCGGCATGATCGGCGACATCGTCGCCCGCCCGCACGAAATCGTAGAACGCCAGGATGGCGCCGCGATTCTTCGGGTGGATCAGGTGGGAGGCGACGGGAAAGTTCTCGTCCTTGTGCCCCTTGCCCGAACGCGCATCCGTCGCGTTGTCGAGGGTGGCGCTCACTTCACGTATCCCGACTGGCGGAACCACGCGAGGGCGTCCGACAGGCCCTCGCGATAGGGCCTCGCGGTGTAACCGAGTTCGGCCCGTGCCTTGGCATCGGTGAAGAACATGCGGTAGCGCGACATCTTGATCCCGTCGATGGTCGCGAACGGTGCCTTGCCGGTGAACCGGGCCATCTGCTCGGAGACGAACGCGATCGGATAGACCACGGCGCGCGGCAGGTTGATCGTCGGCGGCTTGCGCCCGACCATGCCGGCGATGTCGGCGAGCATCTGCGACAGGAGCACGTTCTCGCCGCCGAGGATGTAGCGCTCGCCGGTCCGCCCATGGCGCAGGGCCAGGAGATGGCCGTGTGCGACGTCGTCCACATGGGCGAGGTTGAGGCCGGTATCTACGAAGGCCGGCATCCGTCCGAGCGCCGCTTCCACGATGATGCGGCCGGTGGGCGTCGGCTTGACGTCGCGGGGGCCGATGGGCGTCGACGGGTTGACGATGACGACGGGCAGGCCGTTGCGTGCCGCCATCTCCTCGACCACGCGCTCGGACACGACCTTGCTGCGCTTGTAGGCGCCGATGGCCGTGCCGGGGGTCAGGGGCCGGGTCTCGTCGGCGGGCGTGCCGTCGTCATGCGGCTTGATGGTGGCGACGCTCGACGTATAGACGATGCGCTCGATCCCGGCGCGCAGGGCTTCCTCCATGAGGATGACGGCGCCGTCGCGGTTGGTGCGGACGATCTCCTCCGGGTCCGGCGCCCAGAGCCGGTAATCGGCGGCGGCATGGACGAGGTAGCGCTGTCCGGCGAGCGCGGCGGCGACCGATGCACGGTCGCGCATGTCGCCCTCGACGATCTCCACGTCGGTCCAGACGAGGTTGGTGCGCGGGGACGAGGCCCGCACCATGATCCGCACGGAAAAGCCCGCCTTGCGGAACACGTCCACGAGAGCGGCACCGAGAAAACCACTCGCACCGGTGATGAGGACCGGGCCGGCATCGAAACGGCTCTCGTCGAACCTGCCGGAAGGGGTCGCCTCTGTCATTTCTCTCGTAGGGTCAGGGGATCGAACGGGAATCGGACCGTAACGGCCCGACCTCAGAAGCGCGCTTTTGTCATCGATACCGGCGCCGGACAAGCGCAGGGGAGCCACACCCAGGAATGGTCGTGCGCCACAACACAAGCGATATCGGGCATTCTCGATCGTGTCGGAGGCCGGACCCGATCCCCGCTCGCGCCGGAAATCTGGAACGCTCGCTCGGTTTCAGCCGCCGCGCCTACCGTGGCAGTGGGTCGCAAAATTCGAACTATGGTAGGATACCGCGTGGAGGCCCATCGATGAGCGATATCGTAGATCAAGCCGCCGAGGCGATGCGTCGGATGCCACCAGCCGAGCGGGACAGCGTCGTAAACGCGATTCTCATGCCTGCCCGCCGGAATGCCGCAAGCGACATCGAGCCCGATGATCTGCCATTCGTTCTGGAGGGGCTGGCACAGATCGGTCGCGGCGACGTCATCGAAGGGGAAGCAGACGCGCTCGTCGCCGCAGCGTTCGAGCGGCACCGGCCTCGCTCAGCGATGTAAAGACAGTGAGGCTGCTTTTCTCTCGACGTGCAGCGGACGATCTCGACCAGATCGCGGCCTACATCACTCAGACCTCTCCACAGGCCGCGAAATACGTCGAGGCCGGCCTCGCAAAAGCCCTTCGGATGCTCACCGAGCAGCCCAATGCGGGGCGTTCGATTGCGTGAATCAAGCGCCTGCTGCACGGGCGCGGGAGGTGATCGCACGATCGGTGCGTCACATCCCGCCCGAAGATGTCAGGCCAGCCGGAGGCGGCCGGCCTTCTGTCCCGGCAGC
>NZ_BPQT01000048.1 GCF_022179405.1 Methylobacterium marchantiae | reverse complement strand
CTCAAATGCGATTCCCCTGGCCCGAACTCTCTGGAACGCCCGATTCTTACCGTGCTTCGGTCCCCGGTTCGCGGCCGGGCAATTGGCCGGGCTTGATCACCGGCATGCCGCTATTCTCCGTCTCGGGAGGCTTGACGACCATGCCCGGAGCGGAATTGCCCGGCGGTTTGATGACGCCGTCATTCTTTTCGAGTTTGTCGCTCAAGGTCGAACCGCCGTTACCGTCCTCGGAAGGGCGAACCTTCTCCGGCACCGTCTCGGTCGAGGGTGGAATGTTCGGCGAGGTGTCGCGGCCCTTCAGGGGAACGTCCGGAGACTGGGCGTAGGCGCCAGAGGCGGACAGGGCGACGACGAGTAATGCGGCGTGACGAAGCGGTTTCGACATCGAGATCCCCCAAGGAGTTGGGGGACAAACCGCTCCGACGGCGATGGAGTTCCTGCTGAAGCGCGGGACGACCGAGCGGCGCGGCCCCGCCGCTATGCCCCGGCCATCTCCAGGTAGAGGGCGCGCAAGCGCTTGGTCAGAGGGCCGGGTGCTCCGTCGCCGAGACTGCAGCTGTCGATCTCGACTACGGGCATCACGAAGGCCGAGGCGCTGGTGAAAAAGGCTTCCTCGGCGGCGAAAGCCTCCTCCACCGAGAAGAGCCGTTCCTCGATCGTCAGGCCTGCCTCTTCCGCGAGACGCATGACGGCGAGACGGGTGATGCCGGGCAGGAGAGCGGTGGAGAGCGGGCGGGTGACGACCTTTCCGCCGGTGATGATGAAGGCGGTGGACGACGACCCCTCGGTGACGAAGCCGTCCTCGACCATCCAGGCCTCCGATACGCCGGCCTTCGCGGCTTCCTGCTTCGCCAGGACCTGGGCGAGGAGCGCCACGGACTTGATGTCCCGCCGCTTCCAGCGGATGTCGGGAACGGTGATGACCTTGGCGCCGCGCTCGGCGACGGGGTTCCTGGCCACCGTCTTGGCCTGCGTGAACATCACCACGGTCGGCGGCGTCTCGGCGGGCGGGAAGGCGAAATCCCTCTCGTAGGTGCCGCGCGTCACCTGCATGTAGACGAGGCCTTCGGCGAGCTCGTTCCGTCGGACGAGCTCGGTTTGGAGCCGCACCCACTCGTTGGTCGGATGGGGATTGCGGATGCCGATCTCGCCCAGCGACCGGTCGAGCCGCGCCAGATGCGCCTCGTTGTCCACGAGGCGACCGCCCAGCACCGCCGACACCTCGTAGATCCCGTCGGCGAACAGGAAGCCGCGGTCCATGATCGAGACGGTGGCAGCCTCGAAAGGCACGAACTCGCCGTTGACGTAGACGATGCGCGACATGGGACTTCCTCTCGTCCGAACAGGTACGGCTGCTGTGCCGTCAGGAGGTCTCGAAGCACGAAATGTGCAGCGTGAATGACCGCGAGGTCTCGCCCGCGATCAGGCCTCGCCGAACACCCGCGTGAAGATCGTGTCCACGTGCTTGAAATGGTAGCCGAGATCGAAGCATTCCTCGATCTGCTCGGGGGTCAGGGACGCGGTAACGTCCGCATCGGCCTTCAGCAGGGTGAGGAAATCGCCCTCTCCGCGCCAGACCGGCATGGCGTTACGCTGGACCAGCCGATAGGCATCCTCGCGCGAGACGCCGGCCTGGGTCAGAGCCAGCAGCACCCGCTGCGAATGGACGAGACCGCCGAGCTTGTCGAGGTTGCGCTGCATCTGCTCGGGGTAGATCAGCAGCTTGTCGATCACGCCGGTCAGCCGCGCCAGGGCGAAGTCGAGGGTCACCGTGGCGTCCGGGCCGATCATACGCTCGACCGAGGAATGCGAGATGTCGCGTTCGTGCCACAGCGCCACGTTCTCCATGGCGGGAAGCGCGAAGGAGCGCACCATGCGGGCGAGCCCGGTGAGATTCTCGGTGAGCACGGGATTGCGCTTGTGGGGCATGGCCGACGAGCCCTTCTGCCCCTCCGAGAAGAACTCCTCCGCCTCGAGCACCTCGGTCCGCTGCAGGTGGCGCACCTCGATGGAGAGACGCTCGACGGAGCTGGCGACGACGCCCAGGGTGGCGAAGAACATGGCGTGGCGGTCGCGCGGGATGACCTGGGTCGAGACCGGCTCGGGGGTAAGACCCATGGCCTTGGCGACGTATTCTTCCACGCGCGGGTCGATATTGGCGAAGGTGCCGACGGCGCCCGAGATCGCGCAGGTGGCGACTTCCTCGCGGGCGGCGACGAGACGGGCGCGGGCGCGCTCGAACTCGGCATAGGCCTGGGCGAGCTTCAAGCCGAAGGTCACCGGCTCGGCATGGATACCGTGCGAGCGACCGATCGTCGGGGTCAGCTTGTGCTCGAAGGCCCGGCGCTTGATCGCCGCGAGAAGCGCATCGACGTCCTTGATCAGGATGTCGGCGGCGCGCACGAGCTGGACGTTGAAGCAGGTGTCCAGCACGTCCGACGAGGTCATGCCCTGGTGCACGAACCGCGCGTCGGGACCGACGATCTCGGCGAGATGCGTGAGGAAGGCGATGACGTCGTGCTTGGTCACGGCTTCGATCGCGTCGATACGCGCGACATCGAAAACCGCGTCGCGCCCCTTCTCCCAGATCGTATCGGCCGCCTGCTTCGGCACCACGCCGATCTCGGCCAGCGCCGTGGTGGCGTGCGCTTCGATCTCGAACCAGATGCGGAACCGGGATTCGGGAGACCAGATCGCGGTCATCTCGGGGCGGCTGTAACGGGGGATCATGCGGCGCCTCGGGTCAACGCGTCAGGGTCGGTGTCTCCCGCGAAGCCCCCTCGCGCCGCAATGGCCATGGGGAGCCGCCGGGCGCCGGAAGCGCCCGCGGAATGCACCAGTCGAGGCCGGCGCCTAGCATGAGCGGCCGCCTCGCTCAACGCATCCCGGCGCCAGACCTGAATTAACCTGTGTCAATTTTACATCGAAGGGCGGCGCAGAGAGACAGTTCAGAAACAATCTAGGAAACAATCCCTCGCCTCTTTCGGCATTCGAGCCCGGCAGTTAGCGCGTGTTCTGGAACGTTTATTAGAGTCTTTCTGAAATTAAAATCGTTACTCGTTTCGTTAAGACTGTTTCACCGCCGATATATTCTTCATAGAGATAAGACTTAGGCGCTATAAATCAGATTATCGCGTCTATGTCCCCGAATTATATTTCTAAGACGGACGAAGTAGGCCCATGTTCTTCCATTTCGGAAAGTATCAACCTGTAGTTTTATTGACGGCCACCTACCTGGTTGGTGCCGATGTTGCCCGAGCACAGGACAGTGTCGGCAATGCGAGATCCCCTGTCGCCATCACTCTTGACCAGCTCAACGTGGACGCTGCGCGTGGCGAGAGCATCGGCTACCTGACGACGAGGACCCGGAGCGCGACGAAGACCGACACGCCCCTGATCGACACGCCGCAATCGGTGAGCATCGTCACCCGCCAGCAGATTCTCGATCAGGGTATCCAGAGCGTCACCGAGGCGATCCGCTACGTTCCCGGCGTCATCCCGCACCAGGGAGAGGGTAATCGCGACGACGTGGTGATCCGCGGGCAGCGCTCCAACGCCGATTTTTTCGTCAATGGCATCCGGGACGACGTCCAGTATTTCCGCGATCTCTACAACGTCCAGCGCATCGAAGTGCTGAAGGGCCCGAACGCCATGATCTTCGGCCGCGGCGGCGGCGGCGGCATCATCAACCGTGTGCTGAAGGACCCCGACGGGGTGCCGCTTCGCGAGGTCGTGCTCCAGGGCGGCCAATACGGCAACAAACGCATGTCCGTCGATGTCGGCGACCGCGTGAGTGACGGCGCCTTCTTCCGCCTCAACGGCGTCGTCGAGGATAGCGGTACCTTCCGCGATTACGGCGATCTGCGACGCTACGGCGTCAATCCGACGATGACGTTCCTGCTTGGTCCGGATACGACGCTGAAGCTCTCTTACGAATACTTCCACGACGATCGCACCACCGATCGCGGTATTCCCTCGCAATTCGGCCGGCCTTATCGCTATCGCCAGAATGTCTCGACCTACTTCGGCAATCCCGATCTCAGCTACGCCCGGGTCGACGCCAACATCGCCACCGCCACCCTGGATCATCGCTTCGAAACCGGTGTGCAGATGCACAGCCAGCTGAGATTCGCCGATTACCAGAAGTTCTACCAGAACGTTTACCCCAATATCCGGTCCAATGTCGTATCCGGTCCGAACGGAGACACCGCGACGCTGTCCGCGTACAACAACGAGTCCAACCGAACGAATTATTTCAGCCAGAACGACTTCACCTACAAGTTCGCGACCGGGCCTCTGCTCCACACTCTGCTGGCAGGATTCGAGCTCGGCTATCAGGAGGGCCTGACATATCGTCAGGATGGATTCTTCGCGTCGAATGGATCGCAGAATCTCGTGGTCAATGCGATGTCACCGGTGAGCCGGGTTCCCGTCACCTTCCGTAACATCGCAAGCGGTGCCAACAGCCGCTACGATCTCGGGCTCGCTGCTCTCTACGCCCAGGATCAAGTGGAAATCGGTCCTCACCTGCAACTGATCGGCGGTCTGCGCTACGACCACTTCGATTTCTCCGCCACCGATCGGCGCGACCGGGTCGCCGTCGGCCGTGTCGACGACTTGATCTCGCCGCGCGCCGGCATCGTCATCAAGCCCGTCGAGAACGTCGCGGTGTACGGCAGCTACAGCGTGTCCTATCTCCCGTCCGCAGGCGACCAATTCGGCACCTTGTCGCCGGGGCTCGCGATCTCCGAGCCTGAACGCTTCGAGAACATGGAGGTCGGCCTGAAGGTCGACGTCTCATCGACGCTTCAGCTGACGGGCGCCCTGTACAACCTCGACCGCTTCAATCAGCGCCTTCCGGATCCGAACAACGCCGGCTTCTTTCTCGCCAGCGGTCAGACCAAGACGCAGGGGGCCGAGATCGGCGCCAACGGCTACGTCACCGATTGGTGGCAGATCGCCGGAGGCTATGCGTTCACCGACGCGCGGATCGAGAGCGGCTTCAGCCAGGGCGCCACGGTCATCCGTCCGGGCAATCGTGTCGCCCTGGTACCGTTCAATGCCGTCACGCTGTGGAACAAGTTCGACGTGACGCCGGAATTCTCCTTCGGCATCGGCGTCATCAACCAGACCCACACCTTCGCGGCGTCCGATGATTCCGTCCGGCTGCCGAGCTATACGCGGTTCGATCTCGGGCTGTTCTATCGCCTGAACGACAGTTGGAGGGCGCAGGTCAACATCGAGAACGTGTTCGACCGGAAGTATGTCGCGACGGCCGACGGCAACAACAACATCAGCCCGGGCGCTCCCAGGCTCATCCGGGCTCAGGTCATCGCCCGGTTCTGAAAAGACGCTCTACAGCGGGTGGGAGCTACTCCACCCGCTGCCAGCCGGTCCCCATCAGCCGTTCTTGCGGCCGGAAACGGGCCTTGTAATCCATCTTCCGCGAGCCATCGACCCAGTATCCGAGATACAGATACGGCAGACCGAGGGAGGCGGCCCGACGGATATGGTCGAGGATCATGTAGGTCCCGAGCGAGCGCTGGGCCTCGATCGGATCGTAGAACGAATAGACCATCGACAGCCCATCGGAGAGGACGTCGGTGAGGCAGAGGGCCACGGTCGGGCCGGTGCCGCGTCCGTTGATCGCCGTGTCCGGTCCGCGCCGGCGATAGGCCACGAGATGCGTGTCCACGTGGCTGTCCTCGATCATCATGGCGTAGTCGAGCACGGTCATGTCGACCATGCCGCCGTCGCCATGACGGGCATCGAGATAGCGGCGGAAGAGGGCATATTGCTCCGAGCCGGGGCGGTTCGGTTCGGGATTGCCGACGAGGTCAGCATTGCGCTGTAGGATGCGCCGCTGGCTGGCCGAGGCGATGAAATCCGCCACCACGACCCGAACGGAGATACAGGCGCGGCACGACTCACAGGCCGGCCGATAGGCGATGGTCTGCGAGCGGCGGAAGCCGCCCTGGGTCAGGATTTCGTTGAGATCGCGGGCGCGGCGGCCCACCAGATGCGTGAACACCTTCCGCTCTTCCTGTCCCGGCAGATACGGGCAGGGCGAAGGCGACGTGAGATAGAATTGCGGAGTGTCGCGGGGATGGCTCGTCACGCTGTCAGTAGCTCGCGGGATGCGAGGCACGCCACGCGCCCCGCATCCTTGAGTGTATCCGCAACCGCTCCGGGCTCAATATGCCGAGGCGGCGCGGATCAAAGAAAATCTCACCCGGCGCGGATGACGGCGAGACCCACGAGGACGTCATGTCCGAGCCGGCGGTCCGGCCTCATCAGTCCGAACAGGATGTCGACGAACCAGAGCAGGAACGTCGAGATCGCGACGTAGAACAGGAGCGCGTGAATCGCGGCGGTGATGAAGTCCACACGCACGCCGCTCGCCGGGGATACGACGCGCAGGCCCATCATGCGCATCCCCCAGGTGCTCTGGGAGGCACCGCCTACCGTGACCGCGCTGTAGAGAATGCCGCTCGCGGGCAGGATCGCGAACAATGTCCAGCCGAGACCGAACGTCAGAAGCCCCAGGACCGCAATCGCGAGAGTGAGGAGAGCGGTGAAGCCGAGGATGAACAGGATGTCGAGGAGATAGGCGACGAAACGCGCCCCGAGACTTGCCCGCACGAAGGGTATCGGGAGATTCGGCGGAAAGCCGGTTCCGTAGCGCTCGGCATAGCCGGCGGGGTCGTAGCCAGGAGGCGTGTTGAGCATGGCCGGGAGCCTTTTCGAGGGGAGACGATTCTCCTTCGTGAGAAGACATGGGAGGGACCAAGTCTCCGCTCAAGACCATCTCCGCTCAAGGTCGCCTCCGCTCCGTCGCCGCGGGATCAGGCGGATTGTTCGATCACACCGCGCCAGCCGAGGCCGCGATAGGTCTCGTAGCCTGGCGTCTCATGGAACGCGACGAGCCGGCCGGACCTGTCGATGTAGCTTCCCTGTCTCTGCCCTTCGGTCCGCAGCGGATAGCGCTCGGACAGGATGCCCTTGCCCATCGAGCAGGCGATGACGCGATCGTCCGCATCGAGCAGCATGACGCGGCTATGGGCTCTCTCCGCAGGCGCGAGGCGAACGCCCTGGACGATGGTGCGAGCCTGCGGCTCCCAGTCGAAATGGATGGCGAGAAAGCCGATCGGCCTGCCGTTGGTCTCGCCGCCTTCGCGAACCGAGGCGACGTAGGTCGCGCTTTGCGATCCGTTCAGTGCGGCGATCCGCGCCACGTTGGCGACCGCGAAATCGTCGCCGGAAGCCAGAGGCTTGGCGCGGGCGAACCAGGGCTCCTGGCTCACATCGTGGCCGACGACATCGAACCGATCGGGGCGCCCGTTGGCGATGACCTTGCCGTCGACACTGCAGAGCCAGAGATCGAGATAGACCGTGTAGGCGGAGAGGATGACCCCCAGCCTGTGCGAGGCGTGATTCCGCGCGGCCTCCGTCGGATCGAGGGCGCATTCGACGACGGCGGCATCGGTCGCCCACCATCTGACGTCGCAGGTCCGTTCATAAAGGTTTCGATCGATGATTTCGACGGCATTGAGCGCCAGATCGATGCAGCGCGCGGCTCGCCCTTCGCTCGTCAGATGCTCCACCGCCTTCGTCAGGCTATCGACGCCGTCGCCCAGCGCGCTGCCGAGACCGGACACGAGCCCTTCGATCTCGCCCGCCACGCTGCGGACCTCGTTGGCGACGACGGAGAATCCGGCACCGCGTTCACCGGCATGGGCCGCCTCGATGAGCGCGTTCATGGCGAGCAGGTTCATCCGCCGGGTGATCGACTTGATCGATCCGATACTGTGATCGGTGAGCGACTTGAGCTGCCGCGTCGATGTCTCGACGAGCATCGACAGGTTATCGGCCGGCTGAATCGCTTCGTTGCATTTCGTCGACATAGCAACCCTCAAAATGCGCGAACCAGGCTCGAAGCTTGGTACTTTAAATCTCGGAACATAGTGTAGGTTTCGTAGTCAGCGGCAGGACAGCGATGTGAACGAGACGGTTCGGAGAAAACGTCGTTGTTCCACCGGTCAAAATCGACGCAATAAGGGTGCCACGTCTATGCGAATGCCTATCGCGCGGATGCGGGATCGCTCGCTTCGGCGTCGGGCGTATCGAGATAGTATCGCTTCAGCATGAAAAGCGCTCCGCCGGTGACCGCCTTATGATCCAGGCGGATACCGATCAGTCCAGCACCGTCATCGAACAGGCAGTCGATGCGATGCGGGCGATTGCCGATCGCGTAGTCGACGCGCACGCTCTCGGGCGCCGAACCGCGGCCGACATGCAGCAGACGCGGGTCGAGATCCGTCGCCACCAGGGCGGGAAGGGTCCGTCGGCAGGTCGTCACCCGCTGTCGGTCGATGGAACTGTCGCAGCCGGCCAGGAACAGGATGCTGCCGAGGGCCGCGACGGCCCGCAGGCGCATCTCAGATGCCGTCGCGCAGGCGCTCGGCCACCCGTGGCGCAAAATAGGTGAGGATGCCGTCGGCACCGGCGCGCTTGAACGCGAGCAGACTTTCGGTCATGGCGCGGTCGCCGTCGAGCCAGCCGTTGAGGGCGGCCGCCTGGATCATCGCGTACTCGCCCGAGACCTGATAGGCGAAGGTCGGTACGCCGAACGCGTCCTTCACCCGACGGATGATGTCGAGATAGGGCAGGCCCGGCTTGACCATCACCGAATCCGCGCCCTCCTCGATGTCGAGGGCGACCTCGCGCAAGGCTTCCGCCGAATTGCCCGGATCCATCTGGTAGGTTCGCTTGTCACCCACCAGGGCCGCGGACGTTCCGATGGCATCGCGGAACGGTCCGTAGAAAGCGCTGGCGTATTTGGCCGCATAGGCCATGATCTGAACGTCGCGAAAACCGGCCTTGTCGAGCCCGACCCGGATCGCGCCGACGCGGCCGTCCATCATGTCGGACGGTGCGATGATGTCGGTGCCCGCCTCGGCCTGGATCAGGCTCTGCTCCACGAGGAGCGCGACCGTCTCGTCGTTGAGGATCGCCCCGTCTTGGATGAGGCCGTCATGGCCGTGGCTGGTATAGGGATCGAGGGCGACGTCGGTCATCACGCCGATTTCCGGCACCGCCTTCTTCACCGCCCGCACGGCGCGGCAGACGAGGTTGTCGCGATTGAGCGATTCCGAGCCGGTCGGGTCGCGCAGGGCCGGATCGGTATAGGGAAAGAACGAGATCGCCGGGATTCCGAGCCGGGCCGCGCGCTCCGCATCGCGGACGATCTCGTCCACGCTGAGGCGTTCGACTCCCGGCATCGAGGCGATGGGCTCGCGACGTCCGGTTCCCTCGATGACGAAGAGCGGCCAGATCAGGTCGTCCACCGTCAGGGTGTTCTCGCGCACGAGGCGACGTGACCATTCCGCCTTGCGGTTGCGCCGCGGCCGCTGCGTGATGCCAAGCGACGCAGTGGAACTCGCCTTGGCCGTTTCGACGGCGAGAGGACGCGGGGTCGGGGTCGCTTCGGTCATGGTATCCGTCTCGATGCTCGTCACGGGCGCGTCGGGGTCGGCCTATCACATCCCCAAAACTCTTCGAAACCCGGGCCGATCGCCGCTGCCCGATTGACGGGGCATGGCAGAGTTCGTCTAAGCGTCGCCCCGGACGCGACTTTTTCCCTACGCGCCCGACGCAGTGGCGGCGGAGTCCCATCGATCCGCCAGAGGCAGGCGGCCTCGGGCCGGAGGCTTATCGGAGGTGATGAATGACGGGCGCAGGCGAGCCGGAGATCCTGTTCGAGCGGCACGGTGAAGCGGGCGTCATCACCCTGAACCGGCCCCGGTCCCTCAACGCGCTCACCTTCGCCATGTCGACGGCGATGTATGATGCGCTTGCCGCCTGGGAGTGCGACGAGACGATCACCCGCGTGGTGGTGCGCGGTCGCGGCGGCCGGGCGTTCTGCGCCGGCGGCGACATCCGGCAGATCTACGACCTCGCCCGCCAGAACCGGCATGACGAGGTGCGGAAATTCTGGCTCACCGAGTATCAGCTCAACGCCTATGTGAAGCGCTACACGAAGCCCTATGTCGCCTTGATCGAGGGCATCGTGATGGGCGGCGGGGTCGGGCTCTTCCTGCACGGTAGCCATCGTATCTCCTCCGAGCGCTTCGTGCTGGCGATGCCGGAAGTGGGGATCGGCTTCTTTCCCGATGTCGGGATGACCTATTCGTTGCCGCGCCTGCCGCGGCGTACTGGAACCTACCTCGCCCTGACCGGTGCCAGGATCGGTCCGGGCGATGCCCTCGCCCTCGGGCTCGCCACGCATCACGCCGTGGCGGCCGATTTCGAGAGGATCGTCGAAGACCTCGCGAAGGGGGGCTCCATCGAGGCGATTCTCGGTCGCTACGCCTCTCCTTATCCGGATCCAGGCCCCGTCACCGAACAGGCGGAGACGATCGCGGCGTGTTTCTCAGGCTGTGGCGTCGAGCACATCCTGGCGAGGCTCGATGCGGACGGGTCCGCCTTCGCCTCGGAGACCGCAGCCCTCATGCGCACGCGGTCCCCGCATTCGCTCTGCATCGCTTACGAGCAGATGCGGCGGGGCATCGCCATGGATTTCCAGGAAGCGATACTCACGGAGTATCGTCTCGCGATGCGCGCCATGCGCTGGCACGACTTCCACGAAGGAGTCCGTGCGGTCCTCGTCGACAAGGACAATCGGCCGGACTGGCGACCGGCCACGATCGCGGCGGTCGATCCCGCCTCGGTCGCCGATGCCTTCACCGCACTGCCTGACGGCAACGAGCCGCGTTTCGATGGATCGGAAAGGATCTCGTCATGAGGGGACTGACCAAGGTCGGCGCGACGCGTGACGGACGCGGGCGCGCCAGCGAAATGTCCGGCGACCGTATCGAGCGGTCGCCGCGCGTGCCGCAGACGGGCTGGGACGTGGTGCTGGTCTGGTTCATGCGCCTCACGGCCCTGTTCTGGGTGGCGAAGGGCATCTCGACATGGGCGACGATTCTCGACGTCTTTCCCGGTGCACGTCCTTTCGAAGCGGAACCGCTCGGTCGCCAGACCGTCATCGTCTATTTCGCGGTCATCGACTTCATGGCGGCGATCGGATTGTGGCTGACCAGCGCTTGGGGTGGCGTCGTCTGGCTGCTCGCCGCCACGAGTGCCGTGACCCTGGCGATCCTGACTCCGCACCTGCTGCCGATGCCACTGCCGGCCATAGCAGTTCACGGTGGAATCATCGTGATATACTTTGCTTTGTCTTGGGCGGCCGCCCGCGAGGTCAGGTAAACAACATCTTACAGAATTACTTTCACTTTGTATTTACCGACAGAGGTAAATCGCAAATTCATCCTATCGCTTAAACCGTCTTTCATCCGTGACTCGTAGGTTGGCTTCATAAGCGGTGCCGGACACAACGGCACCCGCCACAAAACCCTGACGAGGCATCCCGATGAAGTCCCAGTCCGCCAAGGTGATCGACACCAATACTTCCACCGAGACCAACCCCGCGCACGGTTCCTATCTGGAAGCCCTGCATCTCGTGGAACGTCTTCACCGTCGCCTGCTCGACGTCATCAAGGACGAGTTCGAGCGTCGGGGCCGCGAGGACGTCAACAGCGTCCAGGCCCTGCTCCTCTACAACATCGGCGACAAGGAACTGACGGCGAGCGAGCTGCGGACCAAGGGCTACTATCTCGGCTCCAACGTCTCCTACAACGTCAAGAAGCTCGTCGAGGCCGGATACCTTCACCATGCCCGGTCGAAGACCGACCGCCGCTCGGTCCGAATCAGCCTCACCGAGAAGGGCCGAACCATTCACGACATCATCCAGGGCCTCTACGACAAGCACGCCCGCACGATCCAGCCGATCGGCGGAATCTCCGACGACGATTTCGGCCGGCTCAATCTGGCGCTGGGTCGCCTCGAGCGCTTCTGGACCGACCAGATCCGCTACCGGCTCTGAGGCCGCGTCATTCCACGCAAACGTCCAGGAGCCGG
>NZ_BPQT01000047.1 GCF_022179405.1 Methylobacterium marchantiae | reverse complement strand
GTTCGCGCCGACGCTGGACAGGCCGACGCCGACGCCGACCATGTTGAGGATGACCTGGGTCACCAGCGCCGTCACGGCACCGGCGAAGATGGCACCCCACGAGACCTGGTTGAGAAGGACGGTGCGGGTGTCGGCTGAGGCGCCAGGGGTGGCGAGGATGGGGGTGGTGGACACGTTACTGGTACTCCGGGTCGTCGGTCGTCCGAATCGTTCGGTCGTTCGAGGGGGGACTCTGGATTCCGACCGCGCAATCCCAGCGCGGTCGGACCGATCAATCGCGGCCAAGCGGGTCAGTCGCGGCCGTGGATGAGAAGGCCGATGCCGTATCCGAGGAGGCCCGCCACGAGCAGTGCGGCCATGGGGTATTCGGCGATCTGGCTGGCAGCCTCGCGCCTACCCTGGCGAAGGTACCGGCCGCCGTTCTCGTAGGCGTCCTCGGCACGGTCGTAGGTGTCGCTAGCGGCACCTTGGGCGCGGCGCGCGCGATCCTCGACGTCGTCGGACCCGATCAGATTGCCGACCGTCTCGCGAACCTTTCCGCCGATGTCGCGGGCAGTGTCGACGACGTGCTCGGCGGCGTCGCGCACGGTGTCCTTGGCCTGACCGTAAAGGTTCTCAGAAGCGCCCTGCGCCTCACGGACACGCCCCTCGACCGAGTCGCGCTTTGACCCAGTGAGGTCGCCTACCGTGCCCCGCACCTTGCCGCCGAGCTCCTTGGCAGTGCCAGTGATACGATCCGTATCAACCATAATGCAGTTCCTGTTTCCGTTTCGAATGATGTTCGTCTGATGCGACGTGTGACCGACGTTACGACTCAGGGGTGGTCTTTGGTTTCACGTCGGACTTCGGTAGTTTCTGCTGAGATTTTCCCACACTCTCGACTTTCGGGTCGCCGATTAATTTTTCGATGGCCTCCTTCACAGAGCCTTTGAGCTTGTCGGAGTCGTCGTTCGACTTCTGCGCGTTCACGGGAGGCTGCCAGTCCTGAGCAATTGACATACCCCTCACTTGGCTTGCCGTTCCACGCAAGCAATGATGCAGATGTACCAGTTCAGAGGTTTTTATTTTCCGGTCTCGGGTGCTGGAAATCCATTGTCCCGACCCCGCACGGGTGCCTCCGCCGTCGAGGCGCGAGATCGCGAGGTTCCGGCTGCTGACGCCGGCGGCATGTCGACCTCGTAGACACTTCGGTCGACGTTAGTCTGCTGGAGCGCGTGCCTCTCGACGCCAACCGTCACCTTCGATCGCCTCCCATACTGTTTGGATCAAGCTCGGCCGTAACAGTCGTCAATGGAAGGCGGTTCCGCAGAGGGCGGTCGGACGAGCGATATATCTGAATCGCCAACGTGACCGTGAACGATCAGCCAGATCTTGGTGCAGATTTTCTAGCGTAGAGGCGCGCATATATCCAGAATATTACAGTAAATAAACGAATAATAAAAATTTTTTAAATATAGAATCTGCAAAAATTCTGCATTTCGAGGAATATTTTGCTTCGTCCGGGGCCGGATGGAATAGCGACTGGCAGAAAGCTTCCAGGAGCCGACGCGGTTAATCCTGATTCGCAGTCTCGCCGGGTTCTGCTTCGGAGCCGGGCCGCCCTGCTCGTCGCGGAAGCGAAGCAGCAGGTCACGAAAGTATTCGGCGACGAAATCATTGCCCTCGTGCCGCGCCTGCGCCGCTTCGTCGTTCTTCCACCGGCTTCGCCGCGGAAACAGACGACAATATGGTTCAGGCGACTCTTGCGGGCCTGTGAGTGCTGCTCCGAGTCTAAGCAGGGCACCAACCTTATCGCGTGATGATCCATGACCTTACGAAACTCCTACCTCAGCCGACGGAAGCACCGACATCGTGAAGTAGAAGACGTCGGCATCGCGGCGGCGTTGTCGTCGGATTGAACCAAAATAACCGGGTCGCTTTCTTCGAGTTACTTGGCGCGATGAATGCCATTCCTGAAGATCAGCGTAACACCTTGCTACCTTAGGCTTGTCATGACGACATCGTCGCCCGATCCTGAATCCGAGATAATGATCTTCGTTCTTTGCTTCTTTCAACTCCGACCGGATTCAGTCATTCCTAGACTACTACCTGCAGGAACGTGTACCTGACCATCGCTCAATGCTCTGTTAGGCCGTCGCGCTCGCCTGTGATGCGACTCTCAAGAAACTCGCCGGATGTCCGATGCCGGTGTCCGCTGTGACGCTCCCTTAACTGTCGAACTCTTCGCAACAGCCGGCAATAGATAGGCGTGGACGGTCTATACCAAATTATTGCCTATCAAGATGATACATCCGCATCATTGAGCGTTTCCTGGTCCGACATATCTTTCGTTCGTTGCCGAACGTCTTAAAGCAAACGGCGTGACAGCTTCGAAGTTATGCCGGACTCCATGTGTCCCTAATCAGGTTCGGCTTGGCCGTAGGGCCAGATGTTGCTTCGCTACCGGCGGACGCTTGGCTCGCAGGTCATCCAGTACGAACGGAAACGAAGGAGCAAGAATGGCCACACCTAGCATGCCCGATCCCATCCCCGACGGCGACATCCCATCCGAGATGCCGACGCGGCCGTTTCCAGGCGAGCGTCCGCTTAAGCCGGATGAGCCTTCGGCGCCCTACGAGGAGCCATTCATCAATGAGCCGATAGAGCCTGGCATCCGTCCTGACCACCTGCCAGGAGCTCCGGCAAGCCCCGGTACGGGCCTACGCGTCCGAGCGCGTTCCTTCATGCCTGCAAGGCGCGAGCGATCAAGGAACAGGGCTATCGCATTTGAGCGATGATGGTCCTGGCGAAGGCGTCGGACCATCCGGCCCTGTTTCTTTTGCGCCGAATGGACAGGCCGGGGCGGGCCTGTTTGAGGACGTTGAGGGCGAGCTTTCGGAGGATGGCGAGGTTTTCCGGGCCGTGATCTTTGCGCGTGCGGGCGCGATCC
>NZ_BPQT01000046.1 GCF_022179405.1 Methylobacterium marchantiae | reverse complement strand
CGCTCAAATGCGATAGCCCTGAAGCGCGTGCCTCACTGATTGACCTCTGTGCGGGCGGCAGACCACCCTCGCCTTACGCGGCTCAGTTCAGTCCGGCTTCAGAGCGGTCTGGATCAGCCGTTTGGCATCCTCGCTGGCCCAATCAGCAGGCCCCTTCATGATTCCGAGGATGCAGCCCTTGGCATTCACGAGCATTGTTGTGGGAAGCCCTAGCGATCCGGTCGCCTTCTGGATCGCCGGCAGTACCCGCCCGCCGGGATCGGCATAATAGGAAAGGCTCGCGATGCCATTATCCTTCAACCATTGCGGCGGCTTATCGAGGTTGCGTGTATCGACATTGATCGCGGCGACGGTGAAGTCCTTGCCCCCAAAAATCGCTTCGAGCCTGTCGAGCGCGGGCATTTCCGCTTTGCATGGCGCACACCACGTCGCCCATAGGTTCACCAGCACGAGGCGCCCTCGCAACTGAGCCAGGGTATGGTCGATGCCGTCCGGCCCCTTGAATACAAGATCCGGCGCCGGTCGTGGCGCTCGGACGACCTCCATGGCCGCTACCTCGCCACGAGCGAGGGGTTCGATGCGGGTGATCGTCTCCACCGCATCGCGGCACAGTTCTGCGATCTTCTCGCTGTTGCCGCCTGTCGGACGCGTCCCGTATACGGCGAGACCGCCCGCGATCAGGGCTACGACGGCTCCGGCAGCCAGGGTCGCCTTGGCTCCGGGCATCATCGTTGCGTCGCCCGACGAGTGGATGGGGCGACCGAGAGGAACAGTGTCGACATGAGCAACCGGATGTGGGGCGGGCGCTTCGCGAGCGGCCCCGCCGAGATCATGGAGGAGATCAACGCCTCTATCGGATTCGACAAACGCCTCGCACCCCAGGACATCCGCGGCTCGCTGGCGCATGTGGCAATGCTCGGCAAGGCCGGCATCTTGCCATCGGCCGATGTGGCCACGATCGAGGATGGCCTCAAGGCCGTGCGCGAAGAAATCGAGGGCGGCGGGTTCGTGTTCAAGCGCGAACTCGAAGACATCCACATGTCCGTTGAGAGCCGTCTCACCGAAATCGTCGGGACCGCCGCCGGGCGTCTGCATACGGCACGTTCGCGCAACGATCAGGTCGCCACTGACATGAAGCTCTGGGTGCGCGACACCCTGGACAGCCTCGACGCCCAGGCTGCCGACCTGCAGCAGGCGCTCGCCGAAAAGGCGCTGCAGCACGCAGCCACGGTGATGCCGGGCTTCACTCACCTTCAATCCGCGCAGCCCGTCACGTTCGGGCACCATTGTCTCGCCTACGTGGAGATGCTTGCCCGCGACAGGGGGCGTTTCCGCGATGCCCGCGCACGGCTCAACGAATGCCCGCTCGGTGCCGCGGCGCTCGCCGGTACCTCCTTCCCCATCGACCGTCACGCCACGGCCGAAGCCCTCGGCTTCGACCGGCCGACCGCGAACTCCCTCGATTCCGTGGCCGATCGCGACTTCGCCCTGGAAGCCTTGGCCGCCGCCTCGATCTGCGCCGTCCATCTCTCGCGGTTTGCCGAGGAACTGGTGGTCTGGACCTCCGCTCAGTTCAACTTCGTCAAGCTGTCCGACGGCTACACGACGGGCTCGTCGATCATGCCGCAGAAGCGCAACCCGGATGCCGCCGAACTCGTGCGCGCCAAGTCCGGCCGCGTCATCGGCGCGCTGACCGGCCTGCTCATCGTGATGAAGGGCCTGCCGCTCGCCTATTCGAAGGACATGCAGGAGGACAAGGAGGGCACGTTCGACGCGCTCCAGGCACTCTCCTTGTGCCTCGCGGCGATGACCGGCATGGTCCGCGATCTAGAGCCCAATGCCGACGTGCTCGCCCGCGCCGCCGGCTCGGGCTACGCCACCGCCACGGACCTCGCCGATTGGCTGGTGCGCGAACTGGGCCTGCCGTTCCGCGAGGCGCACCACGTCACCGGCCGCCTCGTAGGCGCCGCCTCCGCCAAGGGGATCGGACTGGAGGAACTGTCGCTATTGGAGATGCAAGAGGCGGAGCCGCGGATCACCGATACGGTCTATGCGGTGCTGGGCGTGGAGAACTCGGTCTCCAGTCGCACCAGCTATGGCGGCACCGCGCCGGACAACGTCCGGACGCAGGCCACGCGCTGGTTGGCGCTGCTCAAGGCGCCTTCCGCGTCGGCGTGATTCACAGGGCGACAAAAAAGCTCGGCCGGAGCGGGTGCGTTCACGGCCTAGCTATGTGATCCTTCGTAAAGCTCGGACCAAGCACTCCGGAGATGCCGATGCCCGTCGAGAGTTGGATGAAACCCGAAGACACGGCTGCCTTTGCGGCACAAGCCATGACCCAGATCGATTCCGTCCTTTCCCGCCTGCCGGAAACGGACAGGATGGCGTTCTGGGCGTCGATCCGCAAATGCTACAACACGCCATATAACGACCCGAAGCCCCGAGTTCTGTCCGTCCCCGACGTGATGGAAGCTTCGGCCACCACGGCGCATTCAGCGACCTCCATCACCGATCTACCGGTGACCGACATCGCTGCCGCCGAGCGTCCCCAGTTCGATATGACGATGGGCGCCATCCTTGGCAGATCGCCCCTCTGGCTTGAAGCGCACCCACCCTGATCTGGGTCGAGCACATGGCCGCACGAAAGGGTTGCCGACGCTCGACATCCCACGCCTAGGATGCCCCCAGGACACAATGCCGATCTGTCGATTCAATACAGAGGTCTCGGATGCCTGGATATCCCGCCGCAATTCCGGACAATTTGGCAGCATTTGTCGAGACCATGGCGAACGCTGCCGATCCGCTCGTCGTAGAGGCGGTCTGCTGCGATCGCCTAGCGGCGGCCATTCCGTATTCGAGAACCTCAACACGATGCTGAATCCTATCCGCCGCTGCCTCTTCCTTGCCGCCACGGCCGCTTTCCTGTCGATCTTCGGTCCGGCACCGGGTACCGGAATCTCGCTGGCCCAAGCGCAGCAGGATCTAGGCGCCGAGCAGGATTCCACGGCCAAGGCCAAGGGACGCGGACGAGAGAAGAAGAAGGCGCTCAGCGCGCCGGGTATGCAGCAAGCGACGCCGGTGGCGATCTTCGGAGATTGGAACGTCTTCGCCAATGGTCAGGGCAAGGCTCGCACCTGCTATGCCATCGCCCAGCCTCAGGCCCGCTCACCCAAGACGCTGAAGCGCGACACCGCCTACCTGTTCGTGACAATCCGCAAGAGCGACAACGTACAAAACGAAGTAGCCGTGATGTTCGGCTTTCCGCCCAAACCGGCGGCCAGCCAAGGCAAGGCCGCTGCAAGCGCAGCGGCATCCGATCCGAGCCTGAACCTTGGAACTTCGCAATACGGCTTAGTGGTAAAGGACGAGAACGCTTGGCTGCAGAACCCGTCAGAGGAAGCCCGCCTCGTCGGCGAGATGGCGAAGGTCGCCAAGCTGCAGGTCAAGACAACGTCCATGCGTGGAAACCCCACCAACGACGAATACGCGCTGGCGGGGTTCGGTGAGGCGATGAAGCGCGCGCGCGAGGAATGCAAGTAAAGCCCTCCAGTCGATGGGACTGAGCCGGCCTTAGCGACAAGCTTTTCAAAGGCTGCCGAGTGCCGCCCGCGTGAAAGCGTCGGCTCCGATATCATCGGTGCCGTTCATACCCAACGTCTCGATCAGTCGGCCACGAGCACGGCTCACACGGCTCTTCATAGTGCCGACAGCAACGCCGCATATCTCGGCGGCCTCCTCGTAAGTGAAGCTTTGCGCTCCCACTAGGACGAGGGCCTCACGCTGGCTCAAGGGCAAGAGGTCGAGAGCGGCTTGGAACTCCCGCATCTCCACGCGGATCTCCTGTTCGGGCAGACTGGTCAGCCGTTCGGCATGGACTCCGTCGGCATCCTCCACCTCGCGCTTACGCTTGCGCTGCTCGGAATAGAACAGATTCCGCAGGATGGTGAACAGCCAGGCGGTGAGGTTCGTGCCGCGCGCGAAACTATCCGCCTTGGTCCAAGCCCGGACAAGCGTGTCCTGAACGAGGTCGTCGCTGCGGTCGAGATCGTAAGTCAGCGAGTACGCAAAGGCCCTGAGGGCTGGGATCGCGCCGAGCAGCAGGTCGCGCATCTCGGCATCGGCGCCCGAAGGCGTTCCGACGGGACGAAGGACTGCAGTCATCATGAGGTCTCCAGCGAGGCAGGCTGATCCGAAAGTTCGGCGAGGAGAGCCTCGAACCGGTCCGGCAGTGGCAAATCCAAGACGTTGCCGTAGAGGATGCGGAGGTTCCGTCCGATCCGGCGCCGGGTCTCCCTGTCCATGCCGCTTCGCGTGCCGCCCGTGGATAAGCCGGCATCAGACCTCGGTCCGGCGCGCGACGCTTGAATCCCGGAAGCCGGGTTTGCCGCATTCTCGGCTTCGGAAGGACTGTGGGTATCGCTGGCGTCGATCGTCATGGCTCTCCACCGCTATGTCGGCGTCGGTGCTAGCGGCGAGCGATTTAACGCGTTCTGAAAGACGTATTCAGGAACCCTTAATCCGATAAATGCAGTGCCTTCCAAGAAATCAGAAATATCGATTCTCGCTCGCCATGATCCCGGTGAGATCAAGCTGAGCCATTGAACATGCCTACATCTCAGAAGATGGACGGCACCTGAACGATGACGCATGTCTTGGAGCGACGGCGAAGCCGCTGAAGAATGCTAAGGCGACGAGATGACTGCGGTCTGCAGAACGCGGCGAATGAGGGCAAGACCTCGCCGAGCCGCCTGAGGCCCTGGAAGGTCAGATCCGACGCCACTCGAGTTCTCTCTAAAAGCCCGTGTTCAGGCCGCCCGCACCGTGTTGAGGAAGCGGGTTACCTCGGCGCCGATATACGCGGACTGGCACGAGAGCTCGGATGCGGAAGACAGGACCTGAAAGGCTGCGAAGCCGGTCTCTTCGGCAGCGTCGGCGATATCGAGACAACGAAAACTTGGCCGCCACCGATCGGTCGTGGAGAAGCCACACGCCCCGTTCAACCGCCCGCCGGCCCGAAGCTTCGATGGTTAAGACAGCCAGCATGGACGATACTGGTACGGATCGGTCGTATGGACTGTCGCATCCTGGAGAACGGCCCGGGCCAGCTCTTCCACATCACGGCCACGCTTTCTGGCTACCCAGACCAGCGACGATGCTCTAATTTGCTACCGTTCGACTGGGGAATGCAAGCGAGACGAGCGTCGGCATTATGAGGTCGCACACTCGACGGGTGTCACGACACTCGGCAGCGACGGTTATTCCCATCCTGCGAGGAAACTCATGATTCAGGCTCCCGCCAGCTCGCATTGGCAGACGGAACCGCTGCGCGCCCTCATTGCCGCTCTCGTTGTTGCCAGCGCTGCCATGATCTGCATGATCACCCGCGTCGCCGCACAAGGGCCGGGGATCACGTCACCTGAGTTTCGCGAGCCGGTGACGCTGGCAACGAAGGACGGTGTGCTCGAAGTCCGGCTCACGGCGCGTCAGGGGCGGGTCGCCCTCGATACGGCTGCGAAGCCGGTCGAGAACTTTCTGTTGTTCGACTACGAACTCATCAGGGGTACCGGCTCGAACGGCGCGAAAGACGGCAAAGGGCTGTTTCCGGCGCCGACCCTGCAAGTATATCCGGGCGAGCGCCTCATCGTCCATCTCGACAATGCGCTGAGCGGCCTGACCATCGCCGACTATTTCAGCCCGCAATACACGGCCAAGGGCGGTGATGTCCCGCTCTACCCGATGCAGCTTAGGGACTCGCCGCTAAACCTACACGTCCACGGCGTCCACATCAGTCCGAAGGGCAATTCCGACAACGTCATGCTGTACATACCGGCAGGCATGTCGAATACTTACACCTACGATGTGCCGCGGGACATGCCGCAGGGCGCCTACTGGTACCACAGTCACCTGCACAGCCTGACGTCGCCTCAAGCCTATATGGGCCTTGCCGGCCTCCTCGCGATCGGACGCACCGACGGCAATCTGCCCGCGGTGACGCAGAACCGGATTCCGATCCGAAATATGCTGCTGCAATACAATTTCGTCTTCGACCGAGGGGGGCCCGCGCCGCAACTCAACAACGCCAACTGGCCGCAATACGTGAGTACCATCGTGCCACCCAAGGCCGATGAACTTGCCAAGGGCACCTATCGCCCGATCCTGGCGCCCGTGAACTTCGCCGCCGCTCCGGCCGGCTCGAAATTTCCTACCGGATGGTATTCCGGCCCTCTCTCGATCCGTAACGACCGTGGCCTGCTGCAGGCCATCCCGAGCAACCTGCAGCGCTTCACCGCCAGCGACGGGCGCACCGCTCTCGACCTGCCGGCGAATCCCGCACTGCCGGACCGCGAGCGCGACGTCCAGTTCACGGTCAACGGACAGTTCCAGCCGATGATCCGCAGCAAGGCCGGTCAGACCGAGATCTGGGTTCTCGCGAATATCAGCGACTTCGCCTACATCAACGTCCAGCTGACCGAGACTGCGACCGGCCGGCATCCGCAGATCGCGATCGTCGGCCATGACGGAAATCCGGCGGGAGAAGTACACTACCCACCCACCGAGAACGGCACACAGCTGCTGATCCCACCGGCGAGCCGCTTCGCCATCGCGGTGACGCTGCCTACCGAAGGCGATCTTGTGCTCGAGATGCCCCCGCGCGGCGGCGGTGCCAGGACCATCTCACAGCCCGGCATCCTCTACACCAGTAATGGCACCTCGAACCCGACGGCGGTGCTCGGCAGCCTCAGCGTGCAGCCCTCTGCAGTGAGCTATGTCGACGGCTTCTTCGCTTTCCCGACCCAGAAGCTGGCGACCGCGAGCCCTGCCAGCACCGGCGGCACCACGATCGCCTTCGCAGAGGGACAGAAGCTAGGCGCCTACACCTCCTTCGTGGACCTCACCGACGCCACGCCAGACGTGACGCGCAAGATCCTGATCTCCGGAGGATTTCTCAACGACAAAGCGACGGTCAGCGACCCCAAATCCTTCGTCTACGCCTTCGACGCCGCGGCCTTTCCCAACATGCCGCTGATCCAGCCCCGGCTCGGCTCCGTGGAGGAATGGCGCTTCGTCAATCACAACAACGACGAGCATCCGATCCACGTCCACGTGAACGATTTCCAGGTCATCGACTATTACGACCCCACCACCGGACTGCGCACCGGACCCGACCGTTTCGGCGTCGACAACGCCAATGCGCCGGCTCCGACCATGCAGATCGACGAGAGTGTCATCGAGCCGGGCATCCTCACCATCCGCTCACGGTTCGACACCTATGACGGCCTGTTCGTCATGCATTGCCACCGCCTCAATCATGAGGACAACGGGCTGATGGCGCTGATCAACGTCATCCCGGCAATCTCAAGCTACGCTGTCGTCGTGCCCGGCACTAGCGGCAGACCAACCGAGGTCCGTGTGCTCGACGGCGCGGACAACCGACTCATGGCAACACTCACGCCCTTCCCCGGCTACGAGGGGAGCCTGAGCGTCGCCATGGGCGATATCGACGGAAACGGCGTGCTCGACCTCCTCGTCGGCTCGGGTCAGGGGCTAGCCCCGGAGGTGATCGTCTATTCGGGGGAGGCGAGGCCCGGCAAGACCGCCTTCGCAACGGAATTGACGCGTTTCCCGGTCTTCGAGCCAGCGGCGCGCGGCGGCATCAGCGTGGCGGCAACGCAGGTGGACGGGACGACCGCCGATAATATCGTCGTCGGCTCCGGTCCCGGGGCGCAGAGCGCCGTGCGCGTCTACGGCACGGCACTGCCAACGCCGGGTACCGCTCCCAAACTGTTCGCGAGCTTTAGCCCTTATCCAAGCGACACCGCGGGCGTCAGCCTCGCCACCGGCTTCGTCGACTTCTCCACCGGGCGCAACAGCATCGTCACCGCACCTGGCCCTGGCACACCGACCGAAGTCAAGGTGTTCGCCTTCCCGCTCCTCAAACCGATCGCCGGAGCCACGCCGGCAGGCCATGCAGATATGCATGGCGCCAGCATCGACACGCCAGTGAACACCGCGCGATTCAGCCCATTCGGGCCTGCCTACAAAGGCGGCGTCTCGCTCGCGACCGGGTGGCTCGCCGGTGCCCTCGGCGGAGCGAAGCGCATCGTCGTCGGCCAACTCGCTGGGGACGGCACCGTAAAGGTATTCTCCAGCGGCTCGGCCTTGGATGGCGGTCCGGACATGTACCTTCATAGCCCGACCGAACACGGACACGGTGCTCACTTCCGCGAGATCGCCAGCCTCAGCCCGTTTGGCACGTCCGGCGCCGTCCATGTCGCGGCGACGAGCACAACCATGGGAGCGAACCTGCTGGTGGGCGGTGCAGGCACTTCGGGGACCGACGCACGCGTGCTCAAATTCGAGTTCGTCCGCTCGGGCACCGATGCATCGCGTCTGGAAGCGCGCGCCTTGGGAGAAGCCGTATCACTGTCTGGAGCACCCGCCGTGATCCTGGGTGGCGACTGAGTGCATGCTCCGGCATCAAGTCCCGGATACTGCATCGGGGACGATGCTCCATGCTTTCGCTCCTTACGGCGTCTTTCGGACCAGCGGCAGGCCTATTCCGAAGCGACGGCTCAGCTTCGATCATTCCACGCGTCGAGATGGGCGCGCACCGCCGATCGCGTATCGTCTGCCCTCATCACCCCTCCCATCACGGCGACCCCGGCAAATCCGGCCTCGCGGCAGGCGGCAGTGTTTAGAGGGGTGATACCGCCGAGAGCGAGAACCGGGATTTTCTGATCCCGGCAGGATCGCAGGACCTGCGGGCCAAGGGCGGGACCGTATCCCGGTTTGCTCAGCGTCGGGAAGATCGGGCTCAGAGTGGCGTAATTTACGCCAGCCGCCTCCGCCCGATGGATATCGTGCGGCGAATGGGCCGAAATCCCGAGAGTGCATCCGGCTGGAAGATCCCTCCGTGCCGCGTCGATATCCCGAGCCGTGGCACCCCCGCCGAGATGGATGCCGTCGGCACCGATGGCACAAGCCAGCGCCACGTCCCCGCCAATGACGAGCCGAGCACCGGCTTCGCGCACTGGTCCCAATATGTCTTCAGCGAGAGATCGCCGCTCGACCGTTGCAAGGTCACGATCCCTGAACCAGATCCAACGCGCGCCGCCGAAGAGAGCCGCCTCGATCCGTTCGACCAGCGGGCGAGGACTGCCCGTCCTATCCGTCACCACGAGGAGCTGCGACGGAGCGGGCGTCACGAACCGACGAGGCCGAGTTGAGGACTCGATGGCTCGGCGCGGCTACGTTTGGGGATGCGGCCGGCGAGATGAGCGAGACGGCCGGCCTCGACGGCATGGCGCATGGCGCGGGCCATGCGGACGGGATTGTCGGCCTTGGCGACGGCGGTGTTGAGAAGGCAGCCGGCCGCGCCGAGTTCCATCGCCACGACGGCGTCGGAAGCGGTTCCGATTCCGGCATCGACGATGACCGGTACGCCGGCGCGTCGACAGATCAGTTCCAGATTGGCGGGATTGGCGACCCCCATCCCCGAGCCGATGAGCGAGCCCATCGGCATCACTGCCGCACAACCGATATCGGCGAGGCGTTGGCAGATGACGGGATCATCGTTGCAATAGGGCAGCACAGTGAAACCGTCATCGACGAGGTGACGGCAGGCTTCCAGCAACTCGGAAACGTCCGGATAGAGCGTTTCCCGATCACCGATCACCTCGACCTTGATCCAGGTCGTATCGAGCGCCTCCCGTGCCAGTTCCGCCGTCATGATCGCGTCTCGGGCGGTCTCGCATCCCGCGGTATTGGGCAGGAAGCGGTAGCCCTTCAGGCGCCGCACGGTGTCGGAGCCATGGCCCTGAAGCGAGACCCGGCGGATCGAAGCGGTGACGATCTCGGCGCCGGACGCCTCCACGGCATCGACCATGATGCTCTGCGTCGGATACCCGGCCGTGCCGATGAAGAGGCGTGAACTCAACGTGACGCCGGCGATGACCAAAGCATCCTCGGCGGTGGCTTCGATCTTGTGACCGTTCATGATCTCGATTCCTCGATGATTCTAGCCGCCCTGCATGGCGCGCACGATCTCGATCCTGTCGCCCTCGGCGACAGGCGTGGTGTCCCAGTCGCGGCGACGGATGACCGTGCCGTTCAGCGCGATGGCGATGCCCTGCGGGCTTTCGATTCCTGCTTCCCCCGCCTCGATCCGGAAGAGCGCGGACAGATCGGCTGCCTCGATCTCCCGCGGCTTTCCGTTGATGGTGAGCCTCATGCGAAGGCCCTCCTCTCGGTCCGAGCCGGCCGCTGAAACCGACCGAAGCCGAAACCGCCCGCGAAATACGGTAGTGCACCGATGGTGACGAGGGCGACAACGGCATCCGCGGTGGCGGGGGCCAGGAGGTAGCCGTTGCGATGGTGGCCGGTAGCGGCAACGAGGCCCGGGGCTAGCGTATCGATAATCGGCGCATCGTCGTCGGAGGTTGGCCGAAAGCCGCTCCAGACCGCTTCGACCTCCATTTCTTCGATACCTGGCAGGATGCGGCGCGCACCTTCCAGGAGGGCGTAGAGGCCGCCCGCGGTGACCCCTGGAACGAAGCCACAATCCTCCACCGTCGCGCCGACAATGATATGACCATCGGCTTTCGGTGCCATATGGACCTGCTCGGTCCAGACCATATGCGAGAGACTGCCCGTTCGGACCGTGGTCTTCAGTGCCAGTGATTGACCGCGAAGAGGTCGGACAGGCAGAGCAAGCTCGTCCGGGAGAAGCCCCGCTTCGCCGCTCCACGCACCGGCGGCCAGGATCACGGTTCCGGCAGCCACAAGCCCGCGAGGCGTGATGACACCGCGGACGCCGCCGCTCTCCCAATCGAGGGCCTCGACCGGACAATGCTCGACGATGATCACACCGGCAGCCTGTGCTGCACGGGCGAGCGCTGCCATGACCAGGCGCGGATCGACCTGATGATCTCCGGCGCAGAACACCCCAGCGGTAACCGAGGGACGCAGGGCGGGCTCCCGGGCGCGCACCTCCGCCCCCGAAAGCCAGCGCGCGGATAGGCCCGACTTGATCTGCAGGTCGTGCCGGAAGCGCAGGCGATCCACTTCGTCGCGGCCGATCGCCAGGACCAGGGTCCCGTCTTCGCGATAATCGATACCGATGCCGGAGGCCGCTTCGAGTTCGTCGCGAAAGCGCGGCCACCGCGCCAGGCTCTCGAGCGCAAGTGGCAGCAGAGGATCGGAGCCCGGCTCGTGTTCGGCGGCGGGCGCCAGCATACCTGTAGCAGCGAGACTCGCCCCGGCACCGACGGTATCGCGCTCGATCACCGTAACGGAAAACCCGGCCTCGGCCAGACGCCAAGCCGAGGACAGCCCGATCAATCCGGCGCCGACCACGATGACGTCGCTGCGCGCGGGAATCGCACCATGTTCGATAACGATGCCGGCGGTTCGGCGCGAGCCGATCGTTGATATGGCTGAGACGTCCAAGAGGAACCTCCGCGTGATCCGCAGAGATTGGTGTCCTTCAGCTTCTGATCCGAAGCATGTCGGGCTTCTTTGATGAAAAACCCGCGGTCCAATCCCTACGCCGGTATGAGCCGGTTCAGGTTCAAAGGATTTCCGCGCCGCCCGGCCTCTCGGTCCAAGCTCATCGGTTTCTCAGCCCCTTGACGGGGATCTCCCTGGAACAGGCCTGATGTGGGCAAGGATGCGACCGCGGTCAATCCCCTACACGTCGCAAGAAGTCCGGACCGGTATCAAAGCGCTGCAGGTGTCCGACCGGGCCGATAGACGCCCATCGGTTCGGCGAACCCATCCAGGGCATGCTCACCAAGCGATTCCGACTCGTCCCAAAGAAAATCGACGAAAGGCTTCGACATGAGGAGAGGCTCGCCGAGCGTCTTGTTGAGGCGGGCGAGGCGGCTCGCGAGATTCACGTCGCGGCCGATGACGGTGAAATCGAGCCGCGCGCCGGAACCGACATTGCCGTAAGCCGCCTCGCCGTGATGAAGGGCGATGCCCGCCACGACCGGCTTTGCGAAACGGCCGATGGCATTCGCTTCGTCGAGTGCGGCCAGAGCGGTGCGAGCGGCGATGAGAGCGCCCTTCGCAGCGCCACCCAGGTCGTCGCCGCGCTCGCGAAAGATCGCAAGGAGCCCATCACCGAGATATTTGAGCACCTCGCCGCCTTCGCGCTCCACTGCTGGTACGAGACAATCGAAGAAGATGTTGAGAAGATCGACGGCCTCTTCCGGCGTCATGTTCGCGGAAATCTGGGTGTAGTCGCGCATGTCGGCGAATAGGATCGCTGACCGGATCCGTTTGACCTGACCACGGCGGATATCGCCGGACAGAATCGCCCTGTGCGGCTCATCGCCGACATAGATACGCAGGACCTGATCCAGCGTCTTATTGACGATCCGCATCTCCATCACCGCCGCCAGAGTCGGCATGACGAAGCGCAAAATAGCGATGTCCTCGTCCCGAAATCCATTGGACGCGCGGGTCGCGAAGGTGATGCCGTTGCGCGTGCCGTTGGTGAAGAACAGCGGTGCGACGATGTAGTGGGTGTAGCCCTCGGCCTTCAGTTCCGGAATGATCGAGTAATGCAGATCCATCGGCTCCGTTAGGTCGACGATGAGCCACTCGCCGGTCTCGTGAACGGTGAAGAAGGGGCTCTCCTGATAAGCCTTGTCGGAGGCGTCGCCATGCGGGAACAGGCGGACCGTCGATCCTGTCTCACGCGTCCAGAAACGGCCGACGCCGGAATACTCAGAATGCAACGTATCGATGGCGGTCGATGCCCGATCGACGGGTACGCCGAGACCGTTCAGTCGTTCAGACATTCCCGCGAGCAGGCCGTCCGCTTGCGGAAGGCGGGCGCCTTCGCTCAGGAGCCAGTCCCGCAGAGCCACGCAGTCCTGCAATGCGCCGAACGGAACGTCGTTGGCCTCCGACCCGTCTGCATCGGCAGTGGGCGGAGGGTGAGGCGGACCGAGTTCGAGCATAACGCCAAGGTGGGTCGGAGAGAGACGGGCGGCAACGGGCGCCGCCAAAATCGTGACGATTTCTGAAGCGAAACGCAGCTGAAAGCGTGCCATGCTGAATTAAAATTTTCCAGTATGGGCCTTCTACGAAGCTAAAGTCCCTCCGAGACATAGAGTATCCCCATCGTGTCCGTCACCACGCTGATCGGTCTGGCCATCCCTGCGACAGCACAATCCCGGCGCGAGCGTCCGCCGGCCGCGCATACGAACCTGCAGGCTTTGGCCGATCCGGAAATATCCAGCCTGCCGCCGACCACATCCGGCCACGCCGAATCGAACGAGGCTCATATCCGGCGACAAGCATCCTTCGACAAACGCATCGATCAGCGTGGCGAGAGGGCGAATCGCGTCTCTGTGCAACGGCTGTTCGATAGATGCTCCTTGATCGGCAGGGGAGATGTCGCGGAATAATAGTCGGAAAAGCGGACGGGTCCTGCCTGATGCTGAGAGCATCTATTTTGGCTCTCGTGGATTCGACCCTTCGAGAGCGGGCGACGAATAGGATTTCGATACGAAGCACAGCAGTCCGTTTCGAGCCCGTGCAAACCCGGATTCGGTGAAAATGTCCCAAACGACAATGGCGCACCTCTGGGTGCGCCATTGTCGTCTTCGATGGAATGTCGGCCGTCCCTAACTGCGGACCACACGGTGCTCAGTTGTCGAGGAAACTCCGGAGCTTCCGCGATCGGCTCGGATGCTTCAGCTTTCTCAGTGCCTTCGCCTCGATCTGACGGATACGCTCACGGGTCACCGAGAACTGCTGTCCGACCTCTTCGAGCGTGTGATCGGTGTTCATGCCGATGCCGAAGCGCATGCGAAGCACGCGCTCTTCGCGTGGCGTGAGCGAGGCCAGCACGCGAGTCGTGGTCTCGCGCAGGTTCGACTGGATCGCCGCATCGATTGGCAAAACGACGTTCTTGTCCTCAATGAAGTCGCCGAGATGCGAATCCTCCTCGTCACCGATGGGCGTCTCCAGGGAAATCGGCTCCTTGGCGATCTTCAGGACTTTACGGACTTTCTCCAGCGGCATCGCTAGTTTCTCGGCCAATTCCTCCGGGGTCGGCTCACGACCTATCTCGTGCAGCATCTGGCGCGAGGTGCGGACGATCTTGTTGATCGTCTCGATCATATGCACTGGGATACGGATCGTCCGGGCCTGATCGGCGATCGACCGGGTGATCGCCTGTCTGATCCACCACGTGGCGTAGGTCGAGAACTTGTAACCGCGACGATACTCGAACTTATCGACGGCCTTCATCAGGCCGATATTGCCTTCCTGGATCAGGTCAAGGAACTGCAGGCCGCGGTTGGTATATTTCTTGGCGATCGAGATCACGAGGCGGAGATTGGCCTCGATCATCTCCTTCTTGGCCTGACGGGCTTCGCGCTCGCCCTTCTGGACCATGTTGACGATCTTGCGGTACTCGCCGATCTCGAGACCGGTCTCGGAGGCGAGCGTCAAGATCTGCTCGCGGAGGTCGGCGACCTGCTTGGCACCCTTCTCGACGAGATTCTTCCAACCCTTGCCGCCAAGCGTACCGACGCGCTCCATCCAGTTCGGATCGAGCTCCCATCCCTGATAATGCCGAAGGAAGTCGTCGCGGGCGACGCCATGGCTCTCGGCATAGCGCATCAGGCGGCCTTCATGGCTGATCAGGCGCTTGTTGATGTCGTAGAGTTGCTCGACCAGTGCCTCAATGCGGTTCGAGTTCAGCGACAGCGACTTGACGTCGGCGACGACGGTGTCCTTCAGGTCGGACTGCTTCTGGCTCTGAGCCGAGCTCTGCTTACCGCCCCCAGCCTTCAGGTCCGCGTGCTCGTTCTGGAGCTTGCGCAACTTCTTGTAGTTATTGGCGATATTGTCGAACGTCTCGAGAACGCGCGGCTTGATCTCGGCTTCCATCGCCGCGAGCGAGACGTTGTTCTCCATGTCGTCTTCGTCGTCGCCACCCTCGGCCGGGATCGGCGCTTCGGCCTCAGAGTCGTCGCCCTCCTCACCCTCGGTGAGCTGGGGGGCGTTCTTCGCGTCCGGCCCGGCATAGGTCGCTTCGAGATCGATGATGTCGCGCAGGAGCACACGCCCGTCCACGAGCTCATCTCGCCAGATGATGATGGCCTGGAAGGTCAGTGGACTCTCACAGAGCCCCGCGATCATCGCCTCACGACCGGCCTCGATGCGTTTGGCGATCGCGATCTCGCCCTCGCGGGATAGAAGCTCAACCGAGCCCATCTCACGCAGATACATGCGCACCGGATCGTCGGTGCGATCGGTCGGCTCCTTGGCGGTCGTCTCGCGCACGGCCAACGGCTTGGCGGGAGCGATCTCGGCGACTTCCGTACCCTCGGCAGCATCATCGTCGTCGGAGGCTTCGCCATTGGCGGGTTTGTCGCCGCCAGCATCCTCGGTCTCTTCCGCCTCGACGACGTTGATGCCCATCTCGGAGAGTTGCGACAGCACATCCTCGAGCTGGTCCGGATCGGACTGGCCCTCTGGCAGCACCTCGTTGATTTCCTCGTAGGTGATGTAGCCACGCTTCTTGGCGAGCTTCACCATCCGCTTGACCGAGGCATCCGTCAGATCGAGGAGCGGTCCGTCGGTCTGTTGCTCCGGAGCAGCATCCGTGTCGTCCCGTTCCGTTGCCTTCGTCGCCATGTTCCGCCTATTGATGTCCTGGTCGCGTTGAGCGGGAGCGTTCGGCTCACTCCGCGTCGTCCACGCTTCCATTCTAAGTGATGTGCGGCGCGCACGAAGCGACCGCGTCGATATCTCATATGTCGGTCTACAAGCCAGACGCTTGACCAACTGTTAACCATGCGCCGCGAAAGGCGCTCCAAATCTCAGTTCGTCGCGGACTACGAAGCCGCCGTATCGTCTGATTCCGGCACGTCGGCGTCAGCCTCTGCCCCTGCGATCACGGCCATACGTTCCTTGACGTCACATAGCCAAGCAAAGTTGGCCTCGGACTCATCCTCGACCAATGCTCTCTCGGCAGAGCGAAGCTCGCTATTTAGCGCTCCAGATTTCCGGTGCAAGATCACGGCCTGACGCAATGCGTCTTCCAGACGCATCCGATCGGCATGCGGATCGAGCGTCCAGCGATCTCCTGGCCTGACATGGGATGCCAGTCGCGCTGCTGCATCTTTGAGCCCTGCCCTGCTCAAGCGGCTCTCCAGAACCTCGACATCGGGCTGATCTGCATCGGCGGCCTGATCCAGCAACAGAGAGCGCAGCGCCTGCGCATCGGGATCGTCGAGTTTCAGCGCCGCCAGGTCCTCGGCTTCTATCCCCAACAATTCCGGGTGGGCCAGCAAACTCGAGACGATCATCGCCTCGCGATCCCGGAACATGGCGGTCCCGCCCGAATTCGTCGATCCCGCAAATAGCGGATTGAACTTCGTCGTGATTCGCGGCGATGGAGGCGGGTCGCCTAGCCTGGGGCGCCGCTGAAACGTCGAGGCGCTCCCGTTGCGTGGCTCGTAGTTGTTGCGCCGTGAACCGCCACCTCCGGGCGACAAGGCCCGCAGGCGCCCCTCTATTTCGTCCTTGTAGAAGCGACGCACCGTCTCGTCGCGGATCGAGGCGACCATCTCTCGCAGGCTCTTGGCGAGGCCGGCCTTGCGCTCCGGCGTGTCGATGGGCGTCGTCTCGGTGGCACGCGACCAGAGCACCTCGACGAGGGGTCGTGCCCCTTCGAGCACGCGGTCGATGGCAGAGGCGCCGGCGGAACGGAGAAGATCGTCGGGGTCCTGCCCTTCCGGCAGGATCGCGAAGCGAAGCGACTTGCCGGGCGTCAGTCCCGGCAGAGCCACGTCGAGCGCCTTGAAGGCCGCACGTTGGCCGGCCCCGTCCCCGTCGAAACACAGGATCGGCTCGTCGGCGTTGCGCCAGAGCAGAGCCAATTGTTCCTCTGTCAGCGCGGTGCCGAGACCGGCCACCGCATTCGGGTGCCCGGCCATGGTCATGGCGATGACGTCGACATAGCCCTCCACCGCGATGATCGTCCCGCGATCATGGGCGGCCTTGCGGGCGCCGTGCAGGTTGTAGAGCACGTGCCCTTTGTGAAAGAGCGGCGTCTCCGGCGAGTTCATATACTTCGCCTTGGCATCGGCCTGCATCGCGCGACCGCCGAACGCGATCACCCGGCCCCGGCTGTCGGTGATGGGAAACATCACGCGGTCGCGAAATTTATCGAACGGCACGGCGATGTCGTCGCCGCTGACCAACAGGCCGAGTTCGGCCATCAGCTCCTTGTCTACGTCCTTCGCGGCGAGATGGTCGCGCAGGCCGTAACGCTCGGACGTGGCGTAGCCGAGCCGGAACCGCGCGCGAATCTCGGGACCTAGGCTGCGCCGGTCGAGATAGGCGCGGGCGCTTGTGCCGAGGCGGCCCTTGAGCTGGTCTTCGTAGTAGGCGGCGGCAAGTTCCATTACCTCGAAGGCACCGGTGCGCTTTGTCTCCATCTCGCGCGTATCGGCACTGGGCGTGGGCAGGGTCACACCTGCTTCGCCCGCCAGTCGCTCGACCGCCTCAGGGAAGCTCAGCCCCTCGGTCTCCATCAGGAACGTGAAGACGTCGCCATTCTTGCCGGAGGAGAAGCAGAAATAGGCCTGCTTCTGATCGTTGACATAGAAGGACGGCGTCTTCTCAGAATTGAACGGCGACAGGCCGCGCCATTCGCGGCCAGCCTTTTTCAGCCGAACCCGCCGCCCGACCACGTCGGAGGCGGGAAGCCGCGCCCTGATCTCTTCGAGGATGTGGGGTGGGTAACGCACGGGACGACCAGACCTTTGCAGGCCAGCATTCTAGCCGACCGCGTTTAAGGAGTCCCGAACGCTTCGACGCACCGCGCCTTCACGCCTTTGAGGTCAAGACTTGGCGTTCAGCACGTCCTTCACCAGTCCGCTCGCCTTGCCGAAATCCATCCGGCCGGCGAATTTGCCCTTCAGGGCGGCGATGACCTTGCCCATATCCTTCGGGCCGGCCGCACCGGTTTCCTCGACGGCCGCTTCGATCGCGGCCCTGGTCTCGGCCTCATCCATCTGCTGTGGCAGATAGCTTGCGATGATGGCGGCCTCGGCCCGCTCGTTCTCGGCGAGTTCGGGCCGGCCGCCCTGGTCGTAGACGCCGGCCGATTCGTTGCGCTGCTTGATCATCTTCTGCAGCAGCGCGAGGATTTCCTCTTCGGAGGCCGGCTCCTTGCCGAGGCCGCGCGCCTCGATGTCCTTGTCCTTCAGTGCAGCCTGGATCATCCGCACGGTGGCGAGCTTGGCCTTGTCGCCGGCCTTCATAGCTTCCTTCATTTCGGTGGTGAGGCGGGCGCGTAACATTTGGTCGTCTCCTGAAAATCGTCTCGGTGGCTGGACTTGGCGCCCGGATGGTCTGCGAATTGCTGCTAGCAGCCGAACGGGGTGGTTGAGCCGGTCGATAACAGGAGCCACATTGACCCCATCACGGCCCGCTCGTTATGAGCGCCGCACAATGCGCCACCTGCACGCGCCGTCGCACCGGCGTCGATGGGTTGGCCGGACATAAGCGAGATCGCGACGATGCTGCAAGACGAAGGCGCCCAGGCGCAGCCATCCTCCACGCCCGCACACTGGGCGGAGCCCGTCGCCACCGCCCTCCTCGTACTGGCGGACGGAACTATCCTCGAAGGCTTCGGTATCGGCCAGACCGGCGCCGCCGACGGCGAGGTCTGCTTCAATACCGCGATGACCGGCTACCAGGAAATCCTGACCGACCCGTCCTATGCCGGCCAGATCGTCACCTTCACTTTCCCGCATATCGGCAATACGGGCACCAACGACGAAGATCTGGAGAGCCTCGACGCGGCCCCGGCCTCCGGCGTGCGCGGCGCGGTCATCGCCTCAGCCGTGACCAACCCGTCGAGCTGGCGCTCATCGAGCCATCTCGATGCATGGCTGAAGGCACGCGGCATCGTCGGCATCACCGGAATCGACACGCGGGCTCTGACCGCCCTTATCCGTGATCATGGCATGCCCAACGCCATCATCGCCAACGATCCAGACGGCCGATTCGACCGCGAGGCACTCAAGGTGCGCGCCGCCGCCCTCGTCCCAATGGAAGGGCTCGATCTCGTCCCGCCGGTCACGAGCCGCGAAAATTCCAACTGGTCGCAGACGACCTGGGCGGTGAAGAGCGGCTACGGCACGCGGCAGATCGGCGAAGGCCTCAAAGTCGTCGCCATCGATTACGGGGTTAAGCGCAACATCCTGCGCCTGCTCGCCCAAGCCGGCTGCGACGTGACCGTCGTACCTGCTACCACCTCGGCCGAAGAGATCATGGCGATGAAGCCAGACGGCGTCTTTCTGTCCAACGGGCCGGGCGATCCGGCCGCCACGGGCGAATACGCGGTCCCGGTGATCCGTGAACTCCTCGACCGGAAGGTGCCGACCTTCGGCATCTGCCTCGGACACCAGCTCATGGGTCTCGCGCTGGGCGGTCGCACGGTGAAGATGGCTCAAGGCCATCACGGCGCGAATCACCCGGTCAAGGACAAGACCACGGGTAAGGTCGAAATCGTGTCGATGAACCACGGCTTCGCCGTGGACCCGGCCAGCCTTCCGGTGACGGCGGTCGAAACGCATGTCTCGCTGTTCGATGGCTCGAATTGCGGCCTCACCCTCACCGACCGCCCGGCCTTTTCGGTGCAGCATCATCCGGAAGCCTCGCCGGGCCCGCGCGACAGCCACTATCTGTTTGAGCGTTTCGTGACGCTGATGCGCAGCGGCAAGGCCGAGATGGCCCCCACCACCGCCGCGTAGGGCCGTATCGCTCGCCTCGCCGGGCGCATTTTTGCGCCTTCCAACAAACTCCGGCGGATCGCCGCCGGAGCATTCGCGAAATGGTTCCCGCGCCCGTCACAAAAAACCCGACTTTGAGCTGCACTGCCCGAAGCCAGCGACGATCGGCACGATGACGCTGCCGCGACAATCGTCCTGCTGCTATGAGCACGGGGTTTTCCACATGACATTCGACGACGCGCGCGATGATTTCTCGCGCCTGCATCGGGTCTTCTCGTTCCATCTCGGCGTGGCCGTCGCCCTCGCTTGGATGACCGCCCTGTATTCGGCCTGCTACGCCCCCTGGGTCCGCAACATCCGCGCGCTCATCGACCCGGCCGGCGGCGCCCAGACCATCGAGAGCACCTGGTCCTTCCTGTTCGTGCTCCCCGTCGTCCTCACGATCGCCTGGCTCAGCCTATTCTTCGGCCGCGAGATCCTGCGCCGTTCGCAGACCCTGCCCAACGTCGCCCTCGAATTCGCCGCTGCCGCCGCCGTGGCCTTCGGCGTGTTCTATCTCTCCATCGATCGCGCGGTGGCCGCCCTCTATATCGGCCTCTGACGGCACCGCACGGGAAGTCGGAGGCGGCTTGGCGCCGCCTCCTCTCTATAAGTCACTGAACCTGGGCGAGCAGGGGCTCGAACCGCTTGGCGGCGAGCTTGTTGTGCGTCACCGCCTTCGCCGCTTCGAGGTTCTCCGGCTTGTCGCCGACCACCACCACGGCGACCATGCCCATAAGGTAATGCGGCGAGCACTTGATGCCGTAGACCCCGGGCTTGTCGAACTTGACGACCTCCTCCTTGCCCAGGACGGTCTTGAAGGTTTCCGCTCCCTCGGGCGCCATGCCCTTGATCAGCTCGGCATTGTGCCCCTTGTCCTGGGGGACGAACTTGATGCTGTCGCCCGGCGCCAACTTCACGAAGGCAGGGTCGAAGACCATCAGACCACCCGGCCCGCTGTTGAGGGTCTTCACGGCGATCTCGGCGGCGAAAGCGGCTGGGCCGGTGGCGATGCAAAGGGCCAGCGTGCCCACGAGCGTTCCTAGCTTTGTCATTCCCATCCTCGATTTAGTCTTGTTCGAGATCGACGAGGCGCCGATCGTCTTAATTACACGGCTCTGTCGAGGGTGCAATATTTCGCATCTTCTTAGATTTATAGTTATTATAGCCTGATTGTCCTTGGAGGCGGACCGGCGGCCGTCCGGGGCGGGCACAATCGTCGCCAAGCCTCTCGGCGCTCTTCCAAAACCCTCCCGCCGCGTGTAGACGCGAACCCTAACGATCATTCACGCCGCTCGCGTCCATATCCGGCCCGCTCCAGATTGTGGCGCCTTGGCTTGACGGACGCGCGCGTCCGTCAAGCCAAGGCGCCAGATGCCGAAACGCACCGACCTCTCCACGATCCTCATCATCGGTGCCGGTCCGATCGTGATCGGGCAGGCCTGCGAGTTCGACTATTCCGGGACGCAGGCCTGCAAGGCGCTGCGCGAGGAGGGTTACCGGATCGTGCTGGTCAATTCGAACCCGGCGACCATCATGACCGACCCGGACATGGCGGATGCGACCTATGTCGAGCCGATCACGCCGGAGATCGTCGCCAAGATCATCGAGAAGGAGCGCCATGTCCTTCCCGGCGGCTTCGCCCTGCTGCCAACCATGGGCGGCCAGACGGCCTTGAACTGCGCCCTTTCGCTCAAGAAGCTGGGCATACTCGAAAAATTCGACGTCCAGATGATCGGCGCCACGGCCGAGGCCATCGACAAGGCCGAGGATCGGCAATTGTTTCGCGACGCGATGACCAAGATCGGCCTGGAAACGCCGAAATCGGCTGTGGCCAACGCGTCCGCCGCCAAGAAGGTGGATCGCGAAAAGTACCTCGCCGAGATCGCCCGGATCGAGACCTCCACCGAGGAGACCGCCCGCCCGGCCGCCCTCGCCGCGTTCGAGAAGAAGTGGCATGCGGGCGAATCCGACCGGCGCAAGCGCTACGGCGAGCATGCCATCGGGCAGGCCCTGATCGCGCTCGCTGAAGTCGGCCTCCCGGCGATCATCCGGCCCTCCTTCACCATGGGCGGCACCGGCGGCGGCATCGCCTACAACCGGGAAGAATTCCTCGACATCGTCGAGCGCGGCATCGACGCTTCGCCGACCAACGAGGTCCTGATCGAGGAGAGCGTTCTCGGCTGGAAGGAATACGAGATGGAGGTCGTTCGCGATAAAAACGACAACTGCATCATCGTCTGCTCCATCGAGAACATCGATCCGATGGGCGTCCATACCGGCGATTCCATCACTGTGGCCCCGGCCCTGACGCTCACGGACAAAGAGTATCAGGTGATGCGCGACGCGTCGCTCGCGGTGCTGCGGGAGATCGGCGTGGAGACCGGCGGCTCGAACGTACAGTTCGCCATCGACCCGGCTACAGGCCGAATGATCGTCATCGAGATGAACCCGCGCGTCTCGCGCTCGTCCGCTCTGGCCTCCAAGGCAACGGGCTTCCCCATCGCCAAGGTCGCTGCCAAACTCGCCGTGGGCTATACCCTCGACGAGATCGCCAACGACATCACCGGAGGCGCGACCCCGGCTTCGTTCGAGCCGACCATCGACTACGTCGTCACCAAGATCCCGCGCTTCGCCTTCGAGAAGTTCCCGGGCGCCGAGCCGACGCTCACCACGGCGATGAAATCGGTGGGCGAGGCCATGGCCATCGGCCGATGCTTTGCCGAATCGCTGCAGAAGGCGTTGCGCTCACTGGAGACCGGCCTCACCGGCCTCGACGAGATCGAGATCGAGGGCCTCGGCAAGGGCGACGACCACAACGCGATCAAAGCCGCGCTCGGCACGCCGACCCCGGATCGCCTGCTGAAAGTGGGACAGGCACTCCGCCTCGGCGTCAGCCATGACGAGGTCCACGCCTCGTGCAAGATCGACCCGTGGTTCCTGGAGCAACTCCAGGCGATTATCGACCTTGAGAACCGGGTCAAGGCGCATGGCATCCCCACCACACCCGGCGCGCTGCGCCAGCTCAAGGCGGCGGGCTTCTCGGATGCCCGCCTCGCGGTGCTCGCCAAGACCGACGAGGACAGCGTCCGCGCCGCCCGCCGGGCACTGGGCGTCCGCCCGGTGTACAAGCGCATCGACACCTGCGCGGCCGAGTTCAAGGCGCCCACCGCCTACATGTACTCGACCTACGTGGCGCCCTTCGCCGGCACCGTGGTCGACGAGGCGCAGCCCACCGATGCCAAGAAGGTCATCATCCTCGGCGGCGGACCCAACCGCATCGGCCAGGGCATCGAGTTCGACTATTGCTGTTGTCACGCCTGCTTCGCCCTCACCGAGGCCGGCTACGAGACCATCATGGTCAATTGCAACCCGGAGACGGTCTCAACCGACTACGACACCTCCGACCGGCTCTATTTCGAGCCGCTGACGCAGGAGGACGTGCTCGAGATCATCGAGACCGAGCGGCAGGCCGGCACGCTGCACGGCGTCATCGTCCAGTTCGGCGGCCAGACCCCGCTGAAGCTCGCCCGCGCTCTCGAAGCGGCCGGCGTGCCGATCCTCGGCACCTCACCGGACGCCATCGACCTCGCCGAGGACCGCGACCAGTTCAAGCGCCTTCTCGACAAGCTCGGGATGAAGCAGCCGAAGAACGGCATCGCCTATTCCGTCGAGCAGAGCCGCCTCGTGGCCTCCGATCTCGGCCTGCCCTTCGTGGTGCGCCCGAGCTACGTGCTGGGCGGCCGCGCCATGGCGATCATCCGCGACGAGGTCCAGTTCGCCGACTACCTCCTCGACACTTTGCCGAGTCTGATACCGTCGGACGTGAAATCGCGCTACCCCAACGACAAGACCGGCCAGATCAACACGGTTCTTGGCAAAAATCCGCTTCTGTTCGACCGTTACTTGTCGGACGCCACCGAGATCGACGTCGACGCCATCTGCGACGGCAAGGACGTCTACATCGCCGGCATCATGGAGCACATCGAGGAGGCCGGCATCCATTCGGGCGACTCCGCCTGCTCGCTCCCGTCGCGTTCGCTCTCACCCGAGACCATTGCAGAGCTCGAGCGGCAGACGAAAGCCATGGCGCTCGCGCTCGGCGTCGGCGGTCTGATGAACGTTCAGTATGCGATCAAGGATGGCACGATCTACGTTCTGGAAGTGAACCCGCGGGCCTCGCGCACCGTCCCTTTCGTGGCCAAGGTCATCGGCGAGCCGATCGCCAAGATCGCTGCGCGGGTGATGGCCGGCGAGGCCCTGGCGAGCTTCAAACTCAAGCCGAAGGTGCTCGACCATATCGCGGTCAAGGAAGCGGTCTTCCCCTTCGCCCGATTCCCGGGCGTCGATGTTCTGCTCGGCCCCGAGATGCGCTCCACCGGCGAGGTCATCGGCCTCGACGGCAGCTTCGGTGTCGCCTTCGCCAAGAGCCAGCTCGGCTCCGGCACGCAGGTCCCGAAGAGCGGTGCGGTGTTCGTCTCCGTTCGCGATGCCGACAAGGCCCGTATTCTGCCGGCGATCCGGCAATTGTCCGAGGCCGGCTTCACGATCGTCGCCACCGGAGGAACGCAGCGCTACCTCGTCGAGAACGGCGTGCCGACCGAGCGCGTGAACAAGGTGCTCGAGGGCCGGCCGCACGTGGTCGATTCGATCAAGAACGGCGACATCCAACTGGTGTTCAACACCACCGAGGGCGCAGGCGCGCTGTCGGACTCGCGGTCCCTACGGCGGGCGGCCCTCTTGCATAAAGTGCCGTACTATACCACTCTAGCCGGAGCGATGGCGGCGGCAGAGGGGATCAAGGCCTATCTTGAGGGCGACCTCCAAGTCCGCGCTTTGCAGGAATACTTCGCAGCCTAACATTTGATGTGGCATCCGTCTTGAACGGGCACATCAAGTGACGAGGCTTCAGGACCATCTTACTCTGGCCCGGAGGGAGCTTTTTGCTTCCGACCGGGCCTATTCATTGTGGCGCGAGACGATGACGATAGACAAGGTTCCGATGACGGTGCGCGGTTTCGCTGCTCTGGAAGCCGAGCTGAAGCATCGCCAGCAGGTGGAGCGCCAGCGCATCATCCAGGCCATCTCCGAAGCTCGTGCCCTCGGCGATCTGTCGGAGAATGCCGAGTACCATGCCGCCAAGGAAGCGCAGTCCCACAATGAGGGACGCGTGATGGAACTCGAGAGCATGATCGCACGAGCCGAGGTGATCGACGTTACCAAGCTATCGGGCACCAAGATCAAGTTCGGCGCCACGGTGAAGCTCGTCGATGAGGATACCGAGGAAGAAAAGACCTACCAGCTCGTTGGCGAGCCGGAAGCTGACGTTCGTTCGGGACTGGTATCGATCACGTCTCCCATCGCTCGTGCCCTCATCGGCAAGGGAGTGGGCGATACGGTCGAGGTGACCACGCCGGGAGGTGGTAAGTCCTACGAGGTCGTAGCCGTCCAGTACGGCGTCTGACGCCCTTGGGTCGAAACATGCGTCAGACGGTGCTCGGCCGATTCCTCTGGAGCTGGCGAAGGGTTTTCATCGGCAGTTGTGCCGTGATGATCTCGGCAGTATCGGCTGAAGCCGAGGGGCTTTCCTCCTTTGGGGCAGCACGCCTGTCCGGAATCAGAGTCGATGTCGGGCCACTTCTGGCGCAGGGTGGTGGCGTACCCGCCGAGGCGTTGCGAGGAGATCTTCTCAGCGCACTGAACAACGCGTTCGCCGACAAACTCGGTGGGGCCGGGCCAGTTCTGGTGATCCGGATCAAGAGTCTTTCGCTTCGGCCCTATACCGGCAGCGAAGGCGGCGGTCGCAGCGGATTTGGTGGCGGTTCGCCATCAGATTATCTCGACGGAGAAGCGCTGCTCGTCGGTCGTCGCGGGGAAGTCCTGGCTCGCCATCCGCAGCTTTCGGCGCTTCCATCGAGTTCGGGTGGAGCATGGTACGATCCGGATTCCGAGCGCCGGCGCGTTGCCGCGATCGCTCAGCACTATGCCGGTTGGCTGCGTCGGGCTTTCCCGTCTGACTGACTGGCATTGTCGATATCGGGAGCGTCCAGCATGATGCGGTCTGCTGCGGAAACCTATGCCGCCAGCCTCGCCCATGTTAGGGCCTGGATCGTCACGGACGGTAAGGCCGGCGACGAGAATCAATGCATCGGACTCGCGGAGACCCTGGGTCTCGATTTCGAGATCCGCCGCGTCTCACCGCGTCCTCCCTTCGGCTGGCTCGCGCCCTGGGGTCCCATCGACCCGCGCGATCGGCCGGGCCATCGCGGCGGCGTTCTATCGGGTCCATTCCCGGAGATCGTAATTGCTTCGGGGCGCCGTGCAGTTCCGTATCTCCGTGCCATCCGCAAGGCTTCGAAGGGGCGGACCTTCTCGGCATTCCTGAAGGACCCCCGCACCGGCCACGATACCGCAGACTTCATTTGGGTACCGGATTACGACGATCTTCGCGGGCCGAACGTCCTCACCACTCTCACCGCGCCACATCAGGTCACGGCAGCCCGCCTGGCCGCAGCGCGCCGGAAGCCCGATCCACGCCTGAGCGGATTGGCGAAGCCTCGCGCCGCCGTGCTGGTTGGGGGCGATAGCCGCCACCTCAGCTATCGCTCGGCCGACATGAAGCGATTGCTGGCCAACCTAACGAAGCTCGCCGACGGCGGCGTGTCTCTGATGCTCACCGTATCTCGCCGCACGCCACCGCCGTTACGGACGGCACTCCAGCGCTTGGTCGAACAGAAGAGCGGGTTCTTCTGGGACGGCACGGGAGCGAACCCCTATGTGTCAATGCTGGCCATCGCGGATGCGATCGTCGTCACATCGGATTCGGCTAACATGGTCGGAGAGGCGGTGAGCACCGGAGCACCGGTTCTTCTCTTCGATCTCCCGAAGACCTACATCCGTCATAGACGGCTGTTTGCCGGATTGGCTATGGCCGGCGCCCTGAAGCCCTTCATCGGACGCCTGGAAGAGTTGTACTACACACCTCTCGACGCGACGCCGGTCATCGCAGAAGCGATGGCCCGCGCCTATATCGAGCACTGCGCCGGCTTGGCATCTGCGACGCGATCGCAGGAGACGTGAGACATATGGCTCCCCATCATTCGAAACTCATCATCATCGGCTCCGGCCCCGCGGGCTACACCGCCGCAATCTATGCCGCCCGCGCCATGGTCAAGCCGCTGCTGATCTCCGGCTTTCAGCCGGGTGGCCAACTCATGATCACCACCGATGTCGAGAATTATCCGGGCTTCGCCGACCCGATCCAGGGGCCGTGGCTTATGGAGCAGATGCGGCTCCAGGCCGAGCATGTCGGCACTGAGATCGTCTCGGAGTACATCACCAAGGTCGATCTTCAGGCGCGTCCATTCCATCTGGAGGCGGATTCTGGCGAGACCTACACCTGCGATGCTCTCATCATAGCCACGGGCGCCCAGGCGAAGTGGCTCGGCCTTCCGTCTGAAGCCAAATTCCAGGGCTTCGGCGTCTCGGCCTGCGCCACCTGCGACGGATTCTTCTTTCGCGGCAAGGAAGTGGTGGTCGTGGGTGGCGGCAACACCGCCGTCGAAGAAGCGTTGTACCTCGCCAACCTCGCTTCCAAGGTCACGGTCGTTCATCGCCGCGGCGAGTTCAGGGCCGAGCGCATCCTTCAAGACCGGCTATTCAAGCACCCAAACGTCGAGGTCGTTTGGCATCATGCGATTGAGGAGATCTGCGGAACGCAGAACCCAACATCTGTCACGCATCTGCAACTCAAGGACATGCGCTCGGGCGAGATCACCGAGCGCAAGGCCGACGGCGTGTTCGTCGCCATCGGGCACCAGCCGGCGACATCCATCTTCGAGGGTCAGCTCGCCATGCGCCATGGCGGCTATATCGAGACGAAGCCCGGCACGACCGAGACCGCGATCCCCGGCGTCTACGCTGCCGGCGATGTCACCGACGACGTCTATCGTCAAGCGATCACGGCAGCCGGCATGGGATGCATGGCAGCGTTGGAGGCCGAAAAGTATCTGGCAGCCCTGGATCTTGGTGAAACCCCTCGCCAAGCTGCAGCCGAATAGGGAAATCTCCGTTCGGCGCCTTGCATCCGGCCTCAACCTAATCGCAAGATCGTTGTCCTAAAATCAGCGTGGGTCGAGTTTCATCGGCTCGTCGTCCCGTGTTGCGCGGCTGAACCGTATCGAACGGCGGCCGGGCACTCCGAAATACGGCAAGGTCCGATCCCTGCCCGAACTGGGTCCGGCATCAGGCGCTTGGCCGCCGGCACGGGTCTGCGTGAGGGGGTAGGACGCCGTGGACTGGGACAAGATCCGAATCTTTCTCAATGTCGCCGAGGCTGGCAGTTTCACCCGTGCCGGCGACGATATCGGCCTTAGCCAGTCGGCGGTAAGCCGCCAGATCAGTGCGCTCGAACGGGAATTGAAGGCACCGCTCTTCCATCGACATGCCCGTGGATTGATTCTCACCGAACAGGGCGACCTTCTGTTCCGAGCGGCGAGGGACATGAAGCTGCGCCTGGAGAACACCAGGGCACGACTGGTGGAGACGAGCGAGCGCCCGAGCGGTGACCTCAAGGTGACGACAACGACCGGCCTCGGCACGTCGTGGTTGGCGCAGCGGATCGCCGAGTTTCTCGATCTTTACCCGGATGTCCGCGTCGAACTCATCCTGACCAACGAAGAGCTCGACCTTGCCATGCGCGAGGCCGATGTCGCGGTTCGGATGCGGCGCCCTGCGCAGCCCGACCTGATCCAGCGGCGTCTCTTCACCGTCCATTACCACGCCTTTGCGTCGGCCGATTACGTGAAGCGGTTCGGCGAACCCAAAGCGATCGCGGATCTCGACAACCACCGCCTCGTGTCATTCGGCGGGAACGAACCATCCTATCTGCTGGCGACGCACTGGCTCTCGACGGTGGGCCGCGAAGGCCAGGAACGGCGCAGCATCCACTTCACGGTGAACAACATCGCCGCTCTTCAGAAGGCCATGGAGACCGGCGCCGGCATCGGTATCCTCCCCGACTACGCCGTCGAGGGCCAGACCGGCCTCATGCAGGTCCTTCGCGACGTCGAGATGCCGCACATGGAGAGCTACCTCGTCTATGCTGAGGAGATGCGCTCTGTGGCGCGCGTTCAGGCCTTCAGAGACTTTCTCGTCGCAAAGGCCCAGCGCTGGACTTATTAGCAAGCGTTTCCTTCAGACGAACAGCCGCTCGTTCTCGAGCCCTTTATAGAGCCCCGCGACCTGCTCTCCGTAACCGTTGTAGATCAGCGTCGGCACCCGCTGATCGGTGCCAAGCACGCGTTCTGTCGCCTGGCTCCAGCGTGGATGCGAAACGGCCGGGTTCACATTGGCCCAGAATCCGTATTCCGATGCCTGCAGGCCCTCCCAGAAGGTTTTGGGCCTCTCGGCGACGAACGACAGCTTTACGATCGACTTCACCGATTTGAAGCCATACTTCCACGGCACCGCGAGGCGGATCGGTGCGCCGAATTGGTTGGCGAGCGGCTTGCCGTAGACACCGGTAGCGATGAAGGCGAGGTCGTTGTTCGCCTCCTCCATCGTCAGCCCCTCGACATAGGGCCAAGGGTAGAGGAACGAGCGCTGACCCGGCGCCATGGACTTGTCCATGAACGTTTCCATGCGGACGTACTTCGCCCCCGATGCCGGCTTTGCGAGCGCCACCAGCTTCGATAGAGGGAAGCCGGTCCAGGGTACCGACATCGACCACGCCTCGACGCAGCGGTGACGATAAAGCCGCTCTTCCAGGACCATCTTGCGCACCAGATCGTCGATACCGATCTCGAACGGCTTGTCGACGAGACCGTCGATCTTGATGGTCCAAGGTCGGGTCTTGAGTGCGTTCGCCGCCGGAAGCACGGTCTTCGACGTCCCGAATTCGTAGAAGTTATTGTAATCCGCCGAAAATTTCTCGGGCGTCAGGGGCCGGTCGAGACTGTAGGCTTCGTTCCGCGCCGCCGGGTAAAGGCCGCCTTTAGGATCGGCAGCGGCGAAAGCATCCTCTGTTCCGATCAAAGACGTCACGGCGAGGCCTGCGGCACCCCCAAAGATAGAGCGGCGGTTCAAGAATATGCTCTCGGGCGTGGCGAAGCGCTCCGGCAAGTTCCAGGTGCGATGGCGCTTGATATACATATGACGTCCTCGAATAGGGTCCGGCTTGCCGCACGCGGTGCGGCCCTGTCCCGTGAACATCGGCCCCACCGCTCCCGCACGCAAGCACGGCCGACTCTCCTCATTCGGCGAGAAGCCGTCGCAGGTTACATTATAAAGGGCCTCAAACCCGTGGCGACTCGTCGCGCAAGGCCCTGCGCAGTACCTTGCCGACATTGGTCTTCGGCAAGACCTCGTGGAAGACAATGCGCCGGGGCACCTTGTAGCCGGTGAGCTGCGAGCGAGCGTAGGCACGCAGCGTGTCGATGCCGACACTCTTATCCTTTAGCACCACGTGGGCGACGACCATCTCGCCGGTCTCCTCGCAGCGCGTGCCCACCACCGCACATTCGAGCACGCCTGGATGGCCTACAAGGATTTCCTCGACCTCGTTCGGATAGACGTTGAAGCCCGAAACCAGGATCATGTCCTTCATCCGATCGACGATGCGGACCTGACCGTCCGCCTCGAAGACCGCGACGTCGCCGGTACGGAAGTAGCCGTCGCTTGTCGTGGCGCGGGCTGTCTCGTCCGGCCGCTTCCAGTAGCCGGCCATGACCTGCGGTCCGCGCGCGCAGAGTTCGCCCGGTTCCCCCGGGAGAACGTCCCGTCCCTCATCATCGCGCACTGCGACATCGGTGGAGGGAAGCGGAAATCCGATCGTGCCGGTCCAGTCGACATGGGGCACGTTCACACAGACGACCGGGGAGGTTTCTGAAAGTCCGTAGCCTTCGACGATGGACTTACCGGTGATCGTCTTCCACTTCTCGGCCACAGGAGCCTGGACGGCCATGCCGCCGGCGATGACGAAATCGAGTTGAGAGAAATCGACCTCTGCGATCCTGGGATGATTGTTGAGCAGGTTGAAGAGCGTATTCACTCCGGAAAAGTGGGTGAAGCGATTGCTCTTCAGGATCTTGACGAAGCCATCAGCGTCGCGGGGATTTGGAATGAGCAGGCAACAACCGCCAATCTTCATGAAGAAGAAGTAGCAGCAGGTCAGGGCGAAGATGTGATAAAGCGGCAAGGCCGTGACCATCACGCGCTCGACGTTGTCGGCTCGCGAAGCTCCGAACCACGCTTGGCACTGCGCCACATTGGCGACGACGTTGGCATGCGTCAGCATCGCGGCCTTCGCGACCCCTGTCGTCCCGCCGGTATATTGCAGGAAAGCTAGATCCTGCGGCCCTACCGACACGGTCGCTTTCGGAAGGCTTCGGCCCTGTCGCAACACTGTCTCGAAGCGTGAAGTCTTCGCGTCGGGCAAGCTGTAGGTCGGCACGGCTTTCTTGATGTGGCGCGAGGCCAGGTTGATGATCCGCCCCTTGAGCCCGAGCCCATCGCCGGGGCCTGCGATGACGATGCGGTCCAGAGCGAGATCGGCAAAAGCCGAGGAGACGGTGTGGGCGAAGTTCTCGAGGACGAAGAGCGCACGCGCTCCCGAATCGTTGATCTGCGCCGTCAGTTCGCGCGGGGTGTAGAGCGGGTTGACGTTGACGACGACGCAGCCGGCCAGCAGCACCCCATAAATCGTAGCCGGGTACGCGGGAACGTTCGGCATCATGATCGCGATCCGGTCGCCCTTCGCGAAGCCATGCGCGATCAGCCACGCCGCGATCGCATCGGCGGACTCTCCTAGCTCGGCATAGGTGATGGATTTGCCGAAGCAGCGGATCGCCGGTCGCGAAGCACAATGCTCCGTGCTGGTGCGCAAGAGGTCGATGAGTGTGCGCTGGCTCGTAGTATCGATCTCGGCCGGCACGCCAGGCGGATACATGGAAAGCCATGGGCGCGCGGAAACAGGCGCCTGGACCATGCCTTGGATCATCGCGATCCTCCCTCTGATGCGCGGGGCGGCTTAGTGCCGCCTTCGTTCACATGTAAACTATCTTTCCGGTATCCTGGGTTCAGGATCAAGCCGCAAACGATGCTTGCCGGGGTTTGTATCGGAGCGCCAGCCAGACGAGCATGACATGAGGAAAAAAGCCGGCGAAGATGAGGGACACGGCTTTCCCGGCTTCACTCACCGACATGGCGCGGCGTGGCCATGGACCGAAACCGGCGAGATGGGCCGCTCCGATCATCGCGAAAGCGAACCACAGGGCAAGGAATCCCGTCCCGCAGCGGTAGAGCCCTCTGGCGATGCGCTGGCGCCATGAGGCCGCGGGTGTGCTCGCGCCGATGAGAAGACGGCTTACCGCCAGCGCCGCGCCGAATACGAAAGCCGACGCTGCTGCGCCGGTGGCATAGGCGGCGCTCATCGGCTGGAAGGTGAGGAAGGTCATGCCTCCGGTGGCGAAACCAGCCCGCAGGACGAGGCCGCCGAAGGTCGGATGTAGACCGAGACCGAGGAGCAGGCTCGCTCCGACCAGTACTCCGAGGATGCGCCGAACGAGCGAAGTGCCCCCCCTCATCGCCAACATCGCGATCCAGACCAGACCGTAGACCAGGGCGAAGGCGAAGAGTGGATACCGGTCGAGAAAGAATCCGTAGAACCGGGCCCCTATTTCGGGTGGCAGTGGCGAGGCTTGGCTGAACCCGGTCGTGGCGACGGCGCCGATCGCAAGCGCCGCGGCCAGAAGAGGAAGTGCTGCCGACGCGCCGGCGGACGGTTTCATACCTCGTAATTATCGCGCACGAGCCGGTCGAGGAGGCGCACGCCCCAGCCTGCTCCCCAGCTCCGGTTGATCTCGCTGGGGCTCGACGACATCGCGACCCCGGCAATGTCGAGATGCGCCCAGGGCACGTCGTTGACGTAGCGCTTGATGAAGGACGCGGCGGTAGCGGCACCGCCATGGCGACCACCGGTATTCTTCATGTCCGCGAATTTCGAATCGATGGCCTTGTCGTAGGCGGGAATCAGCGGCATGCGCCACACCGCCTCGCCGGTCGCCTCGCTGGCGGCGGTGATCTTGGCGGCAAGCGCATCGTCGTTCGAGAACATGCCCGCTATGTCCTGCCCGAGCGCCACGATGATCGCGCCGGTGAGCGTCGCCAAATCGATCATGAACTTAGGCTTGTAGGCGCTCTGCACGTGCCAGATCACGTCGGCGAGGACGAGGCGGCCCTCCGCATCCGTGTTGATGATCTCGATCGTCTGACCCGACATGGACGTGACGATGTCGGCGGGACGCATGGCACCGCCATCCGGCATGTTCTCGACGATGCCGATCGCACCGATGGCGTTGACCTTCGCCTTGCGCGACGCCAAGGCAAACATCGTCCCGACGACGCAGGCGGCACCGCCCATATCACCCTTCATGTCTTCCATACCACCGGCGGACTTGATGGAGATACCGCCGGAATCGAAGCACACGCCCTTGCCGATGAAGGCGATCGGCGCCTCCGCCGCGTCGTCGCCTCCGTTCCATCGCATGACGACGACGCGAGCTTCCCGGGTGGAGCCCTGTGCTACGGCAAGGAGGGCCCCCATCCCCAAGGCTTGCAGTTTGCCGGGACCAAGAACTTCGACCTCAACGCCCAGCTCGGTCAATTCCTCCGCACGCCGGGCGAACTCTTCGGGATAGAGCACGTTCGGCGGCTCATTCACCAGTTCGCGGGCGAGCAAAACGCCACCAGCCACGGCATCGGACGCCTTGGTGGCGGCTTCCGCCGCCGAGGGATCGGAGACCATGAGGGTCAGCGCGGTGACGCGGCCTTCCTCACCCTCCGGCTTCTTCTTCGTCTTGTAGCGGTCGAAGCTGTAATGGCGCAGGCGAGCACCGAGGGCGAAATCGCCGGCATTTGCCGGACTCACCGAAGCGCCGGGCCAATCGAGAGCGACGTTGGCATTGCGACCGCTGACCTTGCTCGCGGTAAAGCCTCCGAGCGCCGGCCAATCGATCTTGGCGCGGTCCTTCTCCGAGCCGAGTCCGATCACGAGCAGCCGATCGGCGTCGAGGCCGGCGGGTGCAGGAAGCGAAAGCGAGGTCAGAGACTTGCCCTTGAACCGCTCGCTCGCGGCGGCACGCGCCACCAGATCGGACACGCCGCGGCCGACCGCCTGCGCGACGGCGGGCGAGAGAGCCAGATCGTCGCCGACGAAGACGACGACGTCGCCGTGGCCGTGGCCGACCGGACCGAGAGGCCCGAATGCGATCGTGATACCGTCCGCCATAAGTCACGCTTTCCGAAGGTTTGGATTGGTCAGTGCGGCTCGGCACGCGGCGCCGCGATGCTCCCTGTGTACCCCTTGAGGCGAAGAACGCAACGCGATCCGGCTGCCGCGAAACCGCCCGATTTGGAGCGCCCCAACGAGCTCGACATCGGTGGACGGGCGCGATGCCGGGGGGCATGAAGAACGCCTGGGGAGCTTCCCATGGAAGCCGTTCTAATGGCCCGCCACGAGATTCAATGACGCAGATCGAGCGCTACATATTCAGGATCGTGGCCGGGGCCTTCCTTGCTTGCCTGATCGGCCTCACGGGCACGATCTGGGTGACCCAGGCCTTGCGCGAACTCGACCTGATCACGGCCAAAGGCCAGACGCTCATCATCTTCTTCCTGATCACCGGTCTCTCGGTGCCGACGCTGATCACCGTCATCGCTCCCGTGGCCCTGTTCATCGCCGTGGTCTACGCCCTGAATCGGCTTAACGGAGATTCCGAACTCATCGTCATGTCGGCCGCCGGCATGCAGCCGCGGCGCATCCTCCGCCCTTTCCTCACACTCGGCCTGATCGTGAGCGCGGGCGTTGCATTCCTCACCATCCAAGTGATGCCCTCGTCCTTCCAGGAACTACGCGACGTGCTCACGCGCGTGCGCGGCGACTTCATCTCCAACGTGGTGAAAGAAGGCCAGTTCACCGAGCTTGACAGCGGCATCACCTTCCATTTCCGCGAGCGCGGTCCCGGGGGCACGCTGCAGGGCATCTTCATCCAGGACAAGCGTGAGGCCGGCAAGACGGTGGTCTATATCGCCGAGCAGGGACAGGCAGTGGAGTACGAGGGTCAGAGCTACCTCGCTCTGGAGAAGGGCAGCATCCATCGGCAGCAGAAGGATTCGCGGGATTCCTCGATCATCACCTTCGAGCGATACACTGTGGATCTCGCGGCTTTCACCCCGCCGGATGCAGAGACCGTCTACAAACCGCGAGAGCGCTCGACGGCACAGCTCCTCTTCCCCGATACGAGCGAGGGTTACTACCAGTCACAGAAGGGCCGCTTCCGCGCCGAGGTTCACGATCGGCTCTCGGCATGGCTCTACCCTCTCGCTCTGACCCTCATCGCCTTCGCCGCTCTCGGCGATCCGCGCACGACGCGTCAGGGGCGCGGCCTTGCGGTGGCGGGGGCCATCATCGCCGTCATCGTGCTTCGCATCGCCGGCTTCGCCGCCAGCAGCGCGGCCGTGAGGAGCCAGGGCGCCGTCATCGCGATCTATGCTGCTCCGGCCCTAACGCTGGTCTTCTCCTGCCTGATCGTCTTCAACGGCGCCGCGGTACGGGACTGGAATGCACGGGTGGCCAAGACCCTCTCGAATTTCGGCCGCTTTCTGCTGCGGCGGCCCCGCCTCGGCAACGGTTGAGGCCCCGCCATGCTGATCGGCTTCACCCTCGGCCGCTACTTCGCCCTGCGCTTCCTGCGCACGGTGCTCGGCGTGTTCATCACCGTCTTCGCGCTGGTCTACACATTGGATTTCGTCGAGTTATTGCGACGGGCGGGGGATACCGAGGGCGCGTCCACAAGTCTGATGGCGCAGCTGTCGCTCTACAGAACTCCGGCGGTCGCCGAAGGCGTCCTGCCCTTCGCCATCTTGTTCGGATCCATGGCGGCCCTCCTTCAGCTGTCGCGCAAGCTCGAACTCGTGGTGGCGCGGGCTGCCGGCATATCAGCCTGGCAGTTCCTGCAGCCCGGCATCCTGGTGGCCCTCGCCATCGGTGCCTTCACGGTGGGAATCTACAATCCGGTCTCCGCGGCAATGAAGCAGCGTTCCACTGAAATCGAGGCCAAGATCTTCACCAGATCCACCAAACTGAGTTCCGGCAAAGATCTGTGGATCCGTCAGAACAGTCTCGACGGGCAGGCGATCTTGAGGGCAGGAACGGCCATTGAGGGCACCACCACCCTCGCGGGCGTTTCGGTCTATACGTTCGACGATACAGGAGTTTTCATATCGCAGATCGAGGCCGCCCGCGCGACGCTCCATGACGGCTACTGGACCCTTCAGGATGCACGGCTTCTTACCAAGGGCCAGCCGCCGGAGGCCTTCGATTCTTATCTCCTCGCCTCGAATCTTGATCCGGGCCAGGTGAGGCAGCGCTTCACGCCTCCGGAATCTGTGCCTTTCTGGCAACTGAACGAGACCATCGTACGGACGGAGAGGGCTGGGTTGGATGCGACGCGCTACCGACTCCAGTATGATGTGCTCATGGCGAGACCCATCCTCTTCGTTGCCATGGTGCTCGTGGCAGCCAGCGTTTCCTTAAGGTTCTTCCGCTTTGGTGGAGTGGGCAAGCTTGTGCTTGGCGGTGTGGCGGCGGGGTTCTTCCTCTACGTCGCACGACAGGTCATGGAGGGCCTCGGTGCATCAGGGATCGTGTCGCCACCGGTGGCAGCATGGTTCCCGGCCGTGGTAGGGAGTCTTCTCGGTACGCTCACGCTTCTCTATCAGGAGGACGGCTGATGCCGTTGTCGGTGACGGGATGCGAAACGAGGCCGAGGCAGAGGTTGGGACACGGGTTGCGTAAAGTCTCCGACATCGTGAAATTCGCCGGGTTGTTGGCATTCGTCTCAGGCTTTGCGCTCGCGCTGGCCTCCGATGGAGCGCGTGCGCAGACGGCTGGGCGGAACGATACCGCTCAGTCACGCAAAACCGTGGCTCGCAAGCCCCCCGCGGCGCAGCCCGTACTTTCGGGCAAGCCGGCGGAGCGTCTCCTCGTCGAGGCGGCCGAGCTGATCTACGACAACGACAACAACACCGTCACGGCCCGCGGCAACGCAGAGCTGCATTACGGCCCGCGCACCCTCCAGGCCGACCGTGTCCGTTACGACCGGGCCAGCAGCCGCGTCTTCGCCGAAGGCAACGTCCGCCTGACCGACGAGACCGGTGCGGTAGTGACCGGCGAGACGATGGAGCTGACGGACGACTTTAAGAACGGCTTCGTCGACGCCCTGCGCATCCAGCACACCGTCGAAATGCGGGGGCAGCCCGTTCGCACACGCTTCTCCGCGCCACGCGGCGAACGGGTGGACGGCGAACAGACGACCTTCGAATCGGGAACGTATACGGCCTGCGAGCCGTGCAAGAACAATCCCGAGATACCGCCGCTCTGGCAGGTGCGAGCCGCCAAGATCGTTCACAACAACGAGACCCATACGATCTCGTTCGAGGAATCGGTCCTGGAACTGGCGGGCATTCCTGTCGGCTACCTGCCGTATTTCGAAGCGCCGGACCCGACGGTGAAGCGCAAGACCGGCTTCCTCACGCCGCGCTTCATTACATCGACGGCACTCGGACGCGGTGCGGCGCTGCCGTTCTTCATCAACGTCGCTCCGAATTTCGATATCACTCTGTCGCCAGCTTTCCTGAGCAACCAGGGAATCCTCGGCCAGGGCGAGATACGCCATCGGCTCGAGACCGGAACCTACATCGTCCGCGCCAGCGGCATCTTCCAGACGACCCCCAGCGCCTTCCTACCCGGTCCCCTCGGTGCGGGCGACCGCGACTTCCGCGGAGCGATCGAATCCAAGGGACAGTTCTACATCAACGACCGTTGGCGCACCGGTTGGGACGTGGTCGGCGTCACGGACAAGTGGTTTCTCGACAATTATCGAATCCGCAATTCGAACATCACCACGGATTATTTCCGCGAGGCGGTGTCGACCGCCTACCTGATCGGCCAGGGCGACCGCTCGTGGTTCGAGGCGCGCGCCTATTATTTTAAGGGCCTGTCGAGCTACGATTGGCAGAAGGAACAGCCGATCGTTGCGCCGGTGATCGACTACGACAAGCGCATCAACGGCCCGAGCTTCCTCGGCGGCGAAGTTCGATTCGAGGCGAACATCACCCATCTCGATCGCGAAGCCACGGATTTCCAGGGCATCCCGCGGACGGGATCCTACCTCTACAATCCCACCGTCAACGGTGTGACCTATCCCCTCTACGAGACCTGCACCACTTTCACACGCAGTACTTGCATCATCCGCGGTCTGGCAGGGAGCAACACACGCGCTTCGGCGCAGCTGTCTTGGCGGCGCACCTTCATCGACGATGCCGGGCAGGTCTTCACGCCGTTTGCCTATCTCCGCACGGACGCGTTCTTCGTCGACCCGAAGAATTCTGGCTATCAGAACGCGCTCGCACAGACGATCAGCACCACGGATTCGGATTTCTCCGGCCGCGTCATGCCGGCGGTCGGCCTCGACTACCGTTATCCGTTCGTGAGCAATTTTGGACCTCTCGGCGTCCATACGTTGGAGCCGATCGCTCAGGTCGTGATCCGTCCAAGCGAAACACATATCGGACGCCTCCCCAACGAGGATGCGCAGAGCCTCGTGTTCGACGACACCTCGCTGTTCGAATGGGACAAGTTCTCGGGCTACGACCGCGTGGAAGGCGGCGTCCGCACCAATCTCGGTGCCCAGTACTCTGTGGTGACGCCATCGGGTTGGTACGCGAACGTGATGTTCGGCGAATCCATCCAAGTTGCCGGAGTCAACTCGTTCCGGCGCGGCGACATCGCCAATGTCGGCCTCGATTCAGGTCTGGAAAGGCGGGAATCCGATTACGTCGGACGGTTCCAGCTGTCGCCTAACCAGAACATCAGCTTCATTACACGCGCTCGATTCGAGCAGCGCGACTTCTCCATCAACCGTATGGAAACGGGCGTCATCGCGCGCCTCGCACCCTTCGCACCCGTCGACCTGTCGATGTTCTATTCCTACTACGACGCTCAGCCCCAACTCGGCTTCAACAACCGAAGGGAAGGCGTGATCGCGACGGCGACCTACCACATCACCCCCAACTGGTTCGTCACAGGTTCCGCGCTCGTCGACCTCACCCACTACATCGACGTGCGCGACACCTTCGCTAACGCCTATACCGCCTATCTCGCGAACCCGGTCGGAGCTGCGCCGGTCTATACGAATCCCGGCCGCACCTATCTGGCCGGATTGAGCGTCGGCGGCGGCTATCAGGACGAATGCACCACCTTCTCGCTGAACTACATCGTATCGCCGACCGCTGCCGCCCTCGGCGTCACCGAGCGGAACCGCACCGTCCTGCTACGCGTCGAATTGAAGACCCTCGGCGAGGTCGACCTGCGCCAGAACGTCAACATCGCGACCACGGCCGACGGCATCGCGGCAACCCGGTGAGATCCGGCGGGAGCCTGATCTCGCCCTCACGCGACGACCAAAGCAGGCGATGACGTTGCACAGACCCATTGCGCTCACGATGGGCGATCCTGCCGGTATAGGGCCTGAGATCGCGCTGATGGCCTGGCAGGCCCGTGACGAAGGTAACGGGCTTCCCCCATTCTTCCTCGTCGGCGACCCGGATTTCATCGAAGCGCGAGCGAGCGGCCTCGGGCTCCAGGTTCCGGTCGCCGAAGTCGGCCCCGACCTCGCGGTCGAGGTCTTTCCTCGCGCGCTTCCGGTGATGCCCCTGCCGAGCGGCACCCGCGTCGGCGCCATCGCGGGACGGCCCGACGCGGCGAACGCCGGCGCGACGCTCGAATCGATCATGACGGCGGTCGGTCTCGTTCGATCCGGCCAGGCCGTCGCCCTCGTCACCAATCCGATCGCGAAATACGTCCTGACCAGCGTCGGCTTCGCCTATCCCGGCCATACCGAATTCCTCGGCGCTTTGTCGGTAGAGCCTGGGGAGACCCCGCCTCTCGCCGTGATGATGCTGTGGAGCGAGACCCTGGCCGTGGTCCCTGTCACCATCCACGTCGCCTTGCGGCAGGTACCCGAACTGCTGACCCAGGATCTCGTTGTCCGTACGGCGCGCATCGTGGCGCACGATCTCAGGGAGCGCTTCGGAATCGACCGTCCCCGTCTCGTCCTGTCCGGGCTCAACCCCCATGCGGGAGAGGCCGGCACGATGGGAACGGAGGACCGGGACGTCCTGGAGCCCGCCGTCGCACAGCTTCAGGACGAGGGGATCGACATCAGAGGACCACTGCCGGCCGATACCCTGTTCCATCCCCGGGCCCGGGCGACCTACGACGTCGCATTGACGCCGACCCACGACCAGGCCCTGATCCCGATCAAGACGATCGCCTTCGACGATGGCGTTAACGTTACCCTCGGGCTTCCCTTCGTCCGGACGTCACCCGATCACGGCACCGCCTTCGACATCGCGGGTAAGGGCTTGGCGCGGCCGGATAGTCTCATGGGCGCTCTGCGGCTCGCAGCGAGACTTGCTGGGCGACGGCCTTGAGCGACGACGGACTTCCCCCGCTGCGCGATGTGGTGCTCAAGCACGATCTCGCGCCGAAAAAGGCCCTCGGACAGAACTTCCTGTTCGACCTTAATCTCACCCGGCGCATCGCCCGCGCCGCGGGTCCATTGAACGGCGTCACGGTGGTGGAGGTCGGCCCCGGCCCGGGCGGCCTTACACGTGCCCTACTGTCCGAAGGTGCCGCCCGTGTGATCGCGATCGAGCGGGACCCACGCGCCCTGCCGGCGCTCGCGGAAATTGCCGCGCATTATCCCGGACGACTCGACGTGGTCGATGCCGATGCGCTGCGCTTCGATCCGCGTCCCCTTGTTGGCGACGGTCCGGTGCGGATCGTCGCCAATCTTCCCTACAATGTCGGGACGCCGCTGCTCACGGGATGGCTGACCGAGGCGGTTTGGCCGCCATGGTGGGAATCCCTTACCCTGATGTTCCAGCGCGAGGTCGCGGAGCGCATTGTCGCGGATGAAACCGACCGGGCCAATTATGGTCGTCTCGGCGTTCTCTGCGGCTGGCGCACTGAGGCGCATATTCTGTTCGACGTTGCTCCCTCCGCCTTCGTACCGCCGCCGAAGGTGACATCGAGCGTGGTTCATTTGAAGCCAAGGCGCGCCCCCCTCCCCTGCTCGGTGGCAGCACTCGAGCGCATCACGCGAGCGGCGTTTGGCCAGCGCCGCAAGATGCTGCGCCAGAGTCTGAAGGCCGCGACGCCTGACCCCGCACGTCTGCTGGAAGCGGCGGCCATAGTGGAAACGGCCCGTGCCGAGGAGGTTCCTGTAGCGGGATTCGTTGCGATGGCGCGGATGCTGGACTAAGTCCTGCTCGGATGTTCCAGGATGCTGGATGACTTTTGGCCGGATATCCATTTTCTAGCAGGAGCATCGCATAATCTCGACCATCTGCGGGATGTGGAAATCTTGTATCTCCGCCCGCGGATGCGACGCCGCTTTTCAAATAATCCGATGCCGAATAAAGACTTATAGCAACATTCCAAATACGGCATCGATTCAGTGCGTCACCTTCAATGCACACTGATCGCTACCCATGGACATTTGTCGATATTGGGCGTTAACTGATAAAATACTGCTATCGGCGCCGTCATGCGCGAGCATGTGTATCAAGGTGTGGCCGGCGTCGTGAGCTTCATCACCTGGAGGCTTCGACCCATGACGACGTTTCCTGTCAGTTCTTCCCGCTCAGTCACCACCCCCTTTCCCATACGCGAAATCGGGCTCGCCGACTTGAAGGCCGCTCTTGTGCTCGGCGTCGACGACTTTCTCGCCATGCCGACCCATGTTCTGTTTCTCGGCCTGATCTATCCTCTCGCCGGCCTCTTCATCGCCCTCATGGCCTTCGGCGCGGACCTGATGCCGATGATCTTTCCACTTGCATCGGGATTCGCGCTGATCGGCCCATTCGCAGCGGTCGGCCTCTACGAACTTAGCCGGAGACGCGATAGCGGCCGAAATATTGGATGGAATGCAGCCTTCCTGAGCTTGAGCCGGCGAGCATCGACGGGGCTTGCCACGATGGGAATCGTCCTGGCGATCGTGTTCATGGCGTGGCTTCTGGCGGCCCAGGGTCTGTTCTGGACGCTCTATGGTCTGGACGTCCCCGCCACCCCCGCTGCCTTCTTCAACGACGTGCTGACGGCGCCGCGCGGTTGGGCGCTGATGGTGATCGGAACGGGGGTAGGCTTCGCTTTCGCGCTTATCGTCCTCGCGACGAGCATCGTATCCATTCCGATGCTCGTCGACCGGGACGTGGATGCAATGACAGCCGTCGAGACTTCTCTCGATGCATTCCGGCGCAATCCGCGTACGCTTGCTGCCTGGGGATGTATCGTGGCGGCGTTGCTCGTCGTCGGTTCGATTCCGCTCTTCACCGGCCTCGCCATCGTGATGCCGATTCTCGGCCACGCCACCTGGCACCTCTACAAGCGCCTCGTGGTGACATGACGGTGGCGATACCGACTCGAACGACGGGGACGATCAGAATTTCCCGAGCATCGGGAAGTCGACGCTCAGCGTCGATTCCGCCGCGAGCGGCGCTTCGCGCCGGCGCGGCTTCCGGTTGATCACCTGTTTCAGCTTCGATTTGAGGACGGACATATCAAACGGCTTTAGGATGAAGGCGTCGGCGCCGGCCTGATGCGCCAAGTTGATATCCTCGAAATCGAAGGAGGTTTCGGTGAGGATGAAGGGCGTATTCATCAGCACGTCGCTGCCGCGGATTTCCCGCAGGAGCGTGAGTCCGTCCATCGGCTCCATCGTCAGGTCGGAGATGACCAGCGCGTACTTGCGCTCACGCATATGCTCCAGCGCCTCGACTCCGCTGGTCACACCGTCGACATCGGGGAAACCGATCCGCGTCATCAAGAGAATGACAAGCTTCAGCAGTTTCTCCTGATCGTCGACGATCAGGATCGGTGGCGTCTCGCTCATGGGCTTTCGAGGCTCAGGGCCGGATATACGGCATCAGGGTTGTCGGCGGATCTGGCTAAACGAAGAGGTGGTCGATGCCCTGCTTGGACATGGATTCGGCTTGCAGGGCTACGGCCAGAGAATGGATCGCGGCGGCCTTCGGTGTGCCGCGTTGGAACATCGGCAGAAGGTTGGCCTTCTGGAAGACGGCATCGTTCACGGGATTGCGGACAGCGGTCACGAACGAATTGACGAATTCGCGCTTCACGATTTCGCGCCACTCGACGATCTGAACGTCGCGATGTCGCGAATCACTGTTGATCCGTCCGAACGTGTCGTTCACCGACGTGCGCTCGCCCTCGATGATCTGGGCCGCGAAATTCTGCTCCACCAGAAGGAAGCTGGTGATGACCGAGAACTCGTTCTTCTTCTGCGCCTGCCGGGTGATCTCGCCGAGTTGGCGGGTTCGGCCCGCTGCATCGGCGGCGAGGTTGAGGCGCGAGAAGTAGATGAGGTGGACAAGGGTCGTCCGCTTGCTCTTCATAATCCTCGTCCGGTTCGGTTCTGCACGATGATAGCCCCTCCCGGCATAACGCTGGGTAAACGCCGCCGCGTCACCGACAGGAACCGGCAAAAGCTGCCGGGGCGTCACCCGCCATTGATCCTTCTTGCCGAGCAAGAAAAATCTTTATCTCATCAAATCAGCTACTTAGTCTTGGCATCGCGATTGCTGAAACCTTTTGGCGAGCCGGTCTCCGGTCGACGTCACTAGAGTCAAAGGTTGCCGGTCATGGATGTCTTTACCGCGATGCAGACGGCGGTCTCGGGCCTGAAGGCCCAGGCTTTCTCCCTCGAGAACATCTCAGGCAACATCGCCAACTCGCAGACGACGGGCTTCAAACGGGTCGATACCAATTTCGTCGATCTCGTCGCCGAACAGGCACCCAATCGCCAAGTGGCCGGCAGCGTGATGGCCAATTCTCGGCTCACGACTACGATCCAGGGCAATATCAACGCGACCGAGGTTCCGACGAACATCGCCCTGAACGGCGAGGGCTTCTTCGTGGTCCAGACCAAGAGCGGCGACGCCAACAACCAGACAACCTTCTCGTCGAACAATCTCTATACCCGTCGGGGCGACTTCGCTCCCGACAAGGATGGCTATCTTAAGAATGGCGGTGGCGCCTATCTGACGGGGACCAGCCTCGACCCGGTGACCGGACGGGCAACGAGCGAGGGGCCGATCCAGATCTCGACCTCGACACTGCCAGCCAAGGCGACGACGACGATCAACTACTCGGCCAACCTCCCGAAGACGCCTGCGACGACCAACTACTCATCCACGGTAGCAGGATCGGAACTGCTTCCCGCGACAGGATTTGCGACTGATCCTCGCATTACGACCGGCACGGGTGCAGCGACAGTGCCTGCTACCGAAGCTTCCAAGCTGTTGGCGAACAGTATCGATGGTCCAAGCCTGACGGCATATACGACAAGCGGGGCTCCGGTTACGATCAACACAGTCTGGGCCAAGGTTCAGAATGGAAACGCATCGGCCACACCGGCAACGAACGACGTCTGGAACCTGTTCTATCAGAACAATAATGCAGTTACGGATACAGCCAGCGCATGGACGAATGCTGGTACTGCTTTCGAGTTCAACAGCAGCGGACAGTTAGTGACGCCAGCGGCAACGTCGGTGTCCGTTCCCAACGTCACCGTCAATGGAATTAATCTCGGGGCAATCAGCGTTGCCTACGGGGCCGGTGGCTTGACGGCCTATACGGCTACTGAAGCGACCACCAGAACGCTGACACAGGACGGATACAGCGCCGGCCAACTGAACAGCGTTTCCGTCAATTCGGACGGAGAGGTCGTCGGAAGCTACAGCAACGGCAACAGCATCGCGCTTGCCAAGATCAAGGTCGTGCAGTTCACGAACCCCGATGGATTGAAGGCGGATTCGTCCGGCAATTATCTTCAGACCCTCGATTCCGGCGCGCCGCGAGTAGGCCTCAACGGCACGACGATCGAAGGCAGCAACATCGAGCAGTCGAATACCGACATTGCGAGTGAATTCTCGAAGATGATCGTAACCCAGCAGGCCTACTCAGCCAATACTAAGGTCATCTCGACCGCGCAGGATATGATGTCCGCCCTGATCAACATCATTCGCTGAAAGCTGAGACATCCAGTGACGTAGAAGGAAGGCGACCGTGTCGTTCACAGCCCTGAGTACCGCAGCTGCCGGCCTGAAGACCACTCAGGCCGCCATCGGCGTCGTCTCGCAGAACATCGCGAACGTCGGCACCGCCGGCTACGTCAAACGCACGCTCGATACCGTCGCGCAGGGAGTCGGGAATTCCGGCGTTGCCATCGGTACGATTGGCCGAATCCTCGACGACGCGGCTCTCAAACAGTTGCGCCTCGAGACCTCGGGGTCGTCCTACACGAGCATGATGGCGGACGTTCGGACCCAACTCGACAAACTCTACGGCACGCCCGGCACGACGACCGCCCTCGACGGCGTGATGAACGACTTTACTCTCGCGCTTCAGACACTCGCGGCGGACCCGACCTCGGCTCCCGCCCGCTCCACCGTCGTCTCGGCGGCCTCGAACCTCGCTTCGAAGATCGGGACTATCGCCGACGGCGTGCAATCGCTTCGAACGGCCACGGAGAACCAGCTCTCCAACGACACGACGACAGCGAGCGGCCTTCTGTCTTCGATCGCAGCGCTCAATACGAAAATCGCCGCGACGAACGACGATTCGGCCAAGGCCGATCTCCTCGACCAACGCGATCAGACCATCAACTCGCTCTCCGGCTATCTCGATGTGCAGACCTCGCCGCAGCGGGACGGCACCGTCACGGTCATCACGGCGTCCGGCGTTACCCTGGTGGACAGGGGAGCGGCCGCGAGCTTGAGCTTCGACGGACGCGGGACGCTGACGCCGGACTCGACCTATTCGACCGATCCGGCGAAGCGCGGCGTCGGGACCATTACGGCGACCACGCCGGGCGGCGCCAAGATCGATCTCGTGGCCTCGAACGCTATCCGCTCGGGGTCGCTGGCCGCCGGCATTGAGCTGCGCGACACGGTGCTACCTCAGGCTCAGCGTCAGCTCGACGATCTCGCGGCCGGTCTCTCGCGCTCGCTCTCGGACAAATCCGCAATGGGAACGGCCGCGTCGACATCTGTCGGGGACGGTTTCGACATCGATCTCACGGGCTTGAGCGCCGGCAATGCCATCAGGATCAGTCTGAAGGATGCGTCGGGGACGCAGCGCAACCTGATCCTGATGCCGTCGAACAAGTCTCCGGCAGCTACCGTAAACCCGGCCGATACCAGCGACCCGTCGGCCACCATCGTTCCGATCACCGTGACCAGCGATCCGACCAGCATCAGCACCGCGATTGCCAATGCACTCGGCTCGACCTTCGCCGTGACGGCACAGACCGGCATCGGCGCGGGGGGCGTGCGAATCCTGGCGAAGACCGGCAGCGGTGCTCCTGCGATCCAGGGCATCAGCGCCAGCGTCACCCAGTCGGGTTCGCCCACGGACGTTCAGAACGGCCAAACTCAGATCCCCCTCTTCATCGATTCCAATGGCAAGGGCAGTCTGTACACGGGCTCATTCGACGGTGGATCGCAGCTGACTGGGTTTGCCCAGCGCATCACGGTGAACCCGACGGTGGTCGCCAAGACCGATACGCTGGTGAAGTCGTCAACGTCGACCCAGACCAGCGATGCGACGAGACCGCAATATTTCTACGACGCCCTGACCAGCGCGAGCCGCACCTTCTCGGCGGCGAGCGGGATCGGCGGCATCAGCGCGCCCTACACGTCCTCGGTGCAGGACTTCACCCAGCGTATCATCGACGCGCAGGGCGCCGCCGCAGCAACCGCGCAGAACCTCGACGAGGGCCAAGGCATCGCTCTGGCTACAGCCCAGAGCCGGTTCGCCAGCTCGTCCGGCGTCAGCATCGACGAGGAAATGTCCAAGCTCGTCGAACTGCAGACCGCCTACAGCGCCAATGCACGGGTGCTGACGGCCGCACGCGACATGATGGATACCCTCCTCCGGATCTAGCGAACGGTTTCCGCCGATCCCTGACAGCCCCTGTTCGACGTTCACTCCGCCGAGGTCACGATGACGATCAACGCCTTCACGGCCGGCACATATTTCCAGGATCGCAATACGACGAACCTGGTAGGCCTGAAGAGCCGGCTCGACACGCTGGCCGGCCAATTGGCGACGGGCCGCAACTCCGAGACCTATGGCGGCATCGGCGCGGCGCGGACTACGAGTCTCAGCGCTCATGCCTCCCTCAGCGCTCTCGACGGATATGACGCGGCCATCACCGCGAACAATACGCGGGTGAAACTGACCACCACGGCGGTGACGCAGGTCGCCACCCTGGGCGACGCAGTACAGGCCTCGCTGACAGCCACAAGCGCCATTGCGGCCGGCACCGTCGTGCAGAGCGCCAGAAACAGTCTCGACGCGGCGGTCGAGGCTCTAAACCAAGAGGTAGCAGGCAACTACGTCTTCGGTGGACGGGCCACCGACGCGCCGCCCGTGGCTTCGTCGGACGCAATCCTGAACGGGGTGGCGAGCCGGGGGCTCGACGGTCTCAAGACCACTGTGAGCGAGCAGGTCGCCGCCGATATCGGACCAAACGGGAATGGCCGCGTCTCCACGAGCGTGTCGGGCCAAACCGTGACGGTCAGCGAGGAGGGGACGGGCGCTGCAGGGACCGAGGCGCGAGCCAATTTCGGGTTCAACCTCGTCTCGGCCACGAGTTCCAATCCGACGGCCATCACGGCCGGCGCAACGATGGGCGGCACTGCACCGGACGTCACCTTCACGGTCGCGAACGCCCCGAAGGATGGCGACCGAATCCGCGTCGCCGTGAATCAACCGGATGGGACGCAGACCTTCACCGACCTCACCCTGACGGCGAACCCTCCGGCCGGTTCGACCGACACGATCAAGCTCGGCACCGCAGCCGAGACCGCGGCGGCCTTGAACGCCCGGTTCGCAGGCAAGCCGGTCGCAAGCATCCAGGGCGACGCGTCCCTCGGCCTGGCTGCGAATTTCGGGACCGGGGCGCCCGCCTCGGTGGCGCTGACCGTCAATACTCCGCCAACGGCGGGAGACACGCTGACCTTCAATCTCGGACTGCGCGACGGAACGACTCAGACGATCACTCTAACAGCCAAGGCTACGGCGGATTCCACGTCGACGAGCGAGTTCTCGCTCACCGGAGACGTAGCGGGCAACATCTCGACAGCCCTTTCGAACGCCCTGAAGCAGGCAGCGGGAACGACTCTTTCGGCCAGTTCGGCATCGCGGGCCTCGCAGGACTTCTTCGCGGGTTCGAGCTCGGCCGGCCTAGCTCCGCGCAGAGTGTCGGCGGACGGCAACGGCTACGCCGAGCAGGCCAGCACGAAGACCGTCATCTGGTACACCGGGGACGACACCTCCAGCGATCCTCGCGCGACGGCGACAGTCCAGGTCGGGGCCGACCGCAAGCTGAATATCGGCGCGCAGGCCAACGAGGCGCCGATCCGCTCGGTTCTCGCCGGCATCGCGCAGGTAGCGGTGCAGAGCTTCACCACGACGCAGACAGGATCCAAGGAGGAGGCGCGCTATCTCGCCATCGCCGAGCGGTCGCGCTCCCTGCTGTCGTCGAGCAGTGGGCAGGACGGCGTGAAGGGAATCGCCAGCGAGCTGAGCCTCGCTGCCAAAAGCATGGCGGATGCCAAATCGCAGAACAGCTCCACCCGAGCTGCGCTGCAGGACAGCCTCGACGGGGTCGACACCGTGTCTACCGAGGAGGTGACCGCCAAGCTCCTGGCGCTGCAGACGCAGCTCCAGGCAAGCTATCAGGTCACATCGATGCTCTCGAAACTGACCCTCGTGAACTACCTCGGCTGAATCAGGCCGCGGCCAGACCGCGCTTGCGCAACAACGGGTCGATACTCGGCAGTCGACCGCGGAAGGCAATATAGGCTTCGCCGGGATCACGCAGGTTTCCGGCTCCGTAGACGAACTTGCGCAGGCGCGCCGCCGTCTCGCGATCGAAGATGTCCCCAGCCTCGCGGAACGCATCGAACGCATCGGCATCCAGAACCTCAGACCAGAGGTAGCTGTAATAGCCGGCGGCATAACTGTCGCCAGAGAAGATATGCGCGAAATGCGGTGAGCGATGCCGCATGGAGATCTCCGCTGGCATGCCGATGCGCTGCAGCGCATCTGCCTCGAAGGCCAGCACGTCGAGCCCATTCTCGCCCGCACTCGACAGGTGCAGTGTCATGTCGACGATGGCCGAAGCGGTATATTCGATCGTCGAGAAGCCCTGGTTGAAGGCCCGCGCCGCTAGCAGCCGCTTCAGCAATTCCTCCGGCATAGGCTCGCCGGTGCGATAATGCTTCGCGTGGGCGCGCAGAACTTGAGGCTGTTCGAGCCAGTGCTCATACAGCTGAGACGGCAATTCAACGAAATCGCCGGCCACCGCTGTGCCAGAGAGGAGCGGATAGGTCACGTTCGACAACAGCCCGTGCAGAGCATGGCCGAATTCATGAAACAGTGTGCGCGCATCATCGAAGGACAGGAGCGGCGTCTCACCGTCCGGTGCCTTGGCGAAATTCATCACATTGACGATGATCGGCGTGATGGTCCCGTTGAGCCGCTCCTGCGAACGGAAGGCACTCATCCAGGCACCACTGCGCTTCGACGAGCGCGCGAAATAATCGCCGAGGAAGAGGCCGACCTCCGAACCATCGGCATTGCGCACGGCCCAGGCGCGCACGTCCGGATGATAGCGGGGGAAGTCGATCAGTTCCTCGAAGCGCAGATCGAACAAGCGCTCGGCTGTGTCGAACGAGGCCGCGATGACGCCGTCGAGAGGTAGGTAGGGCTTGATCTCTCCCTCATCTAGGTCGTGCTCGGCACGCCGAAGCTTCTCGGCGTAATGGCGCCAATCGTGTGGTCCAATGGCGATGTTGGCGCCTTCGGCCGACGCCAGCGCCTGCAGACGGTCGCGTTCGGTGCCGGCCCGGGCATGGGCCGGCGTCCAAACATTGCGCAGAAGGTCCATGGCCGCGTCCGGCGATCCCGCCATGGTGTCCGACAGCTTGAAGTGGGCGAAGCTGTCGAAGCCGAGCAGGCGGGCCCGCTCGGCGCGAAGCGCGACGATCTCGGCAATGATCGTCCGATTGTCGGTGGCGCCGCCACTCTCGCCGCGGCGGATCCAGGCCTGGTAGGCCTTCTCGCGCAGGTCGCGGCGAGTCGAGAATACCAGGAAAGGCTCGATCAGCGAGCGCGACAGGGTGATTACGTGACCATGCTCTCCGCCGCGATCCTTGGCTGCACTGGCTGCGGCGGACAGAAGAAAATCGGGGAGACCGGCAAGATCGCCATCACCGTCTAGCGGAAGAATGAAGGCGCCTTCATCCGCTAACAAATTCTGGCTGAAATTGGTGCCGAGTTCGGCCATGCGCCCCGCGATCTCCGCCATCCGCGCCTTGGCGTCGGGCGCGAGATCCGACCCTGCCCGCCGGAACCGCGTGCGGTAGCGATCGAGGACGCGGCGCTCTTCGTCTACGAGGTTCTCGGCATCCGCATCGACTGCGGCGATCCGCTCCCAGAGCAGAGGATTGAGGTAAATGGCACTGCCATGGCGGGCGAGTCGCGGCGCCATGGCCCGCTCCACGGCCTGAAGTTCGGGACTGGTATTGCTGCCGCTGAGGTTGAAGAAGACCGAGGCGACGCGGTCGAGATCGAGGCCCGCGCGCTCCAGGGCTTCAACGGTGTTGGCGAAGCTCGCCGCTTCGGCATTGCCGGCGATAGCGGCAATCTCGGAATCGTGCGTGTCGAGAGCTGTCTCGAAGGCGGGCAGAAAATGCTCCGGCCGGATGCGTTCGAAGGGCGGAAGGCCGAACGGCGTCTGCCATACGGCTTCGGCGAACGGTCCGATGTCCCGGGCTTCGGTAGCGGCTGGGTTCGTCATCATCATCCTTCAGCGTCGGCCGGCCCTGTTCGAGGGAACCTAGCCATCCCAGGGGGCCAGCGCAAAGAATTCCATCGGCATTCCCGGATCGGTGCCGCCCGTTGACGAGGCGAAGCCTCTTTGCTCTCGATCAAGCCTTCTTATCGTACCGGCGGCTTGCGCCCGAGCCTCAGGGGACGCAGTTTGCCGCCCGCTATGAAACCTGTGATCCGAACGCCCTCGCCTCGCCTCCAAGCCGCCGGCTTCGTCCTGACGGCAGGCGGCTTCCTCGCGGTCGGGATCGGCGCGGCCGAGGCGCAGAGCCTTTCGGTCGATCTTGGTCAGGGGGGCGTGACCGAGCGGGCGCTTCAACTCGTCGCTCTCATTACCGTCCTGGCGCTCGCGCCGTCAGTCCTCGTAATGGCGACCTCGTTCACGCGGATCGTAGTGGTCCTCTCCATTTTGCGCTCGGCTCTAGGCACCCAGAGCGCACCGCCGAATGCGGTGATCACAAGCCTCGCGCTGTTCCTCACCGCCTTCGTTATGGCGCCGACCGCGCGCGAGGCCTACCGCACCGGCATCGAGCCGCTGATCGCCGGACAGATCACGCAGGGCGTCGCCTTCGACAGGGCATCCGCCCCGTTCAAGACCTTCATGTTGAAGAACGTCCGCGAGAAGGATCTGAAGCTCTTCCTCGATATGGCCAAGGCCCCCGCTCCCGCCGGCCCCGAAGCCATCGGCCTCGAGATCGTCACGCCGGCCTTCATGATCTCGGAGTTGAGGCGCGCCTTCGAGATCGGCTTCCTTCTCTTCATTCCCTTCCTCATCATCGACCTCGTCGTCGCCTCGATCCTGATGGCGGTGGGTATGATGATGGTGCCGCCAGCCACGGTGGCGCTCCCGTTCAAGCTGATCTTCTTCGTCCTGGTGGACGGTTGGACCTTGGTGGCGGGTTCGTTGATCCAGAGCTATGGAACGTGATGCGGGATCGCTTCCCGGCGATTCAGCCGTGGAGATGATCCAGAATCGCAAGCCCCGCTGGCGTCGCCTCGTAGCGTGCCCGTTGAGTACGCTGGTTCCGCTCGGTGACCGCGAGAAGCTCGGCTTCCGTCGACAGTGTTTCGACGGCGCGCAGGACGAGAGCGTGCGCGACGCCGAAGACCCGCGCGAAACTGCGGCTGTCGGCGGCGAGCTTCAGATACAGCCCCGCGAGCAACCCGGCTTCGAGACTGGACAGACCAGGCTGGAGATCGGCGATGGAATCGGTGACGGCTAGGAAGGTCTCGGCATCGGCGGGAGGCGCGCTCACGCAGCCTCCACCGGTCGGCGGATCGAGACCATCACCGATTTGGAGGTTGGCGTATCGCTCTCCGTGCCGAAAGATGAGAGGGGAACAAGGACGTTGAGTTCCGGGTAATAGCCCGCGAGACTTCCCCTCGGCATATCGAACGGGACGAGACGGAAGCCTTCGGCGACCCGCACGACGCCATCGTCATGCGGGCCGACGATATCGACCCGATCGCCCGCCGCAGCACGAATCTCGGCCAGATCGTCGGGATGGGCAAACAGCACCTGGCGCTCGCCGTAGACCCCGCGATAGCGGTCATCGAGTCCGTAGACGGTGGTGTTATATTGATCGTGGCTACGGAAGGTCTGGAGCACGAATGTTCCGACCTTCCCCCGCGCCTGCTGGTGCTCGGTCGCCTCCGGCAATGGATCGGCCGAGAAGGTCGCCTTGCCGGTTGCCGTCTCGAAGTTGCGCTCGGCGGCGAGGTTGCGCAGCATGAAGCCGCGCGGGCGACGAACGCGGGCATTGTAGCCGGCAAAACCCGGAATGGTCCGCTCGATCAGCGCACGGATGCCGTCATAGTCGTCAGCAAGCGCGGCCCAGTCGACCTTGTCCGATCCGACGGTCGCGGCGGCCATGCCGGCGATGATGTCGATCTCCGAGCGAAGTTCAGGCGAAGCCGGCTTGTTGATGCCGCCTGAACCGTGAACCATGCTCATGGAATCCTCGACCGTGACGATCTGGACCTTGCCCTTCGAATTCCGGTCGATCTCGGTGCGGCCGATACACGGCAACAGGTAGGCGACGCGCCCGGGCACGAGGTGCGAGTGGTTGAGCTTGGTCGCGATGTGAACGGTGAGTTCGCAGGAGGCCAGCGCCTTCGCCACCAGCGCGGTATCCGGCGTGGCGCGGGCGAAGTTACCGCCGAGGCCGATGAAAGCCTTCGACGATCCGTCGAGCATGGCACCGATGGCTCCGATGACGTTGTGGCCGTGCTTGCGCGGCGCGGTGAAGCCGATCTCACGCTCCAGGGCATCGAGCAGGGAAGCCGGCGGCTTCTCATTGATGCCCACCGTGCGGTCGCCCTGCACGTTGGAATGGCCGCGAACGGGGCAGAGGCCGGCACCGGGACGTCCGATGTTCCCGCGCAGAAGCATGACATTGGTCATCTCGCGGATGGTCGCCACCGAGTGCTTGTGTTGGGTGACACCCATGGCCCAGGTGCAGATAACTTTGTCGGCGCCGAGATAGACATCGGCCGCGACCTCGATATCGGCGCGAGACAGTCCGGACTGGTCCTCGATCTCATCCCAGGTCGTGGCCGCGACCACGGCCCGATAGGCTTCGTGTCCAGCGGCATGATGGGCGAGGAAGGCGACGTCGAGCACCGAAGGCCGGCCGGCGGCGAGCGCCGCATTGTCGGCAGCGAAGACCGCCTTGGCGATGCCTCGGAAGGCCGCCATGTCGCCGCCCGGACGCGGCTGGTAATAATGGCTCGCCACTGGAGCACTGGAGCCGCGCAGCATCTCCACGGTGTTCTGCGGGTCGGCGAAACGCTCCAGGCCGCGCTCGCGCACGGGGTTGAACACAACCACACGGGCACCGCGTGTGGCGGCCTTGCGCAAGTCGCCGAGCATGCGCGGATGGTTGGTGCCGGGGTTCTGCCCGACTACGAAGATCGCATCCGCCTTCTCGAAATCCTCTAGCAGGACAGTGCCCTTGCCGATGCCGATGGCCGCCTGGAGGGCGATACCACTGGCTTCGTGGCACATGTTGGAGCAGTCGGGGAAGTTGTTGGTACCGTAGAGCCTGGCGAACAGCTGGTAGATATAAGCCGCCTCGTTGGAGGCGCGTCCGGACGTGTAGAATTCGGCCCGGTTCGGGCTGTCGAGACCGCGCAGGGTGGTGCCTATCTCGGCGAAGGCGTCGTCCCAGCTGACGGGCAGATAGCAGTCGCTCGCAGCATCGTAGCGCATGGGATGCGTCAGGCGGCCTTCACCTTCGAGAGCATAGTCGGTCCACCCGCGCAACTCCGACACGGTGTGCTTGGCAAAGAACTTGGGTGGTGTGCGCTTGTCGGTCGCCTCCCACGAGACCGCCTTGACGCCGTTCTCGCAGAATTCGAACGAGGAACCGTGCGCCGGATCACCCCAAGCGCAGCCAGGACAATCGAACCCGTCGGGCTGGTTGGCCTTGAGCATGGCCCGAGCGCCGGAAAGCGGGGCACGGCTACTCAGAAGATGCTTTCCACAGCTCTTCAACGCACCCCAGCCTCCGGCGGCGGATGAGCGCTTTGGCGACGCGACCGGGTGATCCATGGACGATCCTGGGTTCGGCAAATGATGGCCGGACGGCGCTATCGCGGAGCGATAACATCGTTGATACCAGCAGCGATATCGCGCCGCACAAGACTCACTCAATCGGGATGGGACGCAGGCCAGTCATGCGCTTGTCGCGGCTCATTGGCACGAAACCGAGCAACCTTTTCGAGTTCTAAACTCGGCCCCGCTTCCAACGCATGCGGATCATGCAGAAATGCGGCATTCAAACAGCTCGGCCAATCGTCAAAGAGCATGATCCGATCGCGTTCTTCGCGACGCGGGAAAACCACTTGAAGCGGCTGAACCGGAAGGACGTAGAAGACGGACGAGCACCCCTTATGCTCCGCTTCTGACCGCCTAATCCGCCTTCATCCCGAGCTTTGCCAACTCCGCAGCATCGCGCCCGACGATCGTCGACAAGTCCTGGCTTCCCTCGGTGGCAAGCCTGCGCACGAGGCCGGTCTTGATCGAGCCGACGAGGCGGGGGCCGGCATAGACCAGGGCCGAGTAGAGCTGCAGCAGACTCGCTCCAGCGCGGATCTTCGTCCAGGCCGCCTCAGCGGAATCGATTCCACCGACGCCGATGAGCGGGATGGTGCCACCGACTCGAAGATAAGTCTCGGCCAGGAGCCGGGTCGCCGGCGCGAAGAGCGGCCGGCCGGACAATCCACCGGTCTCGGTCGCCAGCGACGCCTCGGACAGGTTCGCCGGCCGCGCGGTGGTGGTGTTGGAGACGACGAGGCCCTGGACCTTGCGGCGCAAGGCGGTGGCGACGATGGAATCCAGTGCCTCGAGGGAGATGTCTGGCGCGATCTTCAGAAGGATCGCCGTCTCTGCGGAGGCCTTGTCGCGGGCTTCGACCACGCGGCCGAGCAGGTCGTCGAGGAAGGCCTCGCCCTGAAGGTCGCGCAGGCCGGGCGTGTTCGGCGAAGAGACGTTGACCGTCACGAAGGCGACGTGCGGCGCGAGCGCCGTGGTGCAGGCCACGTAATCCGCGATTCGATCGGTCGAATCTTTGTTGGCGCCGATGTTGATGCCTACCAATCCGGGCTGGCCGCTCCGAGAGGCGAGCCGGTTGCGTACGACGTCGAGGCCTTCGCTGTTGAGACCGAAGCGGTTGATCACGGCCCCGTCCCCGCTCAAGCGGAACACCCGCGGACGCGGGTTGCCGGGTTGGGGCTTCGGCACGACTCCGCCGACTTCGACGAAGCCGAAGCCAAGGCCGAGCAGCGCGTCTGGGACCTGTGCGCCCTTGTCGAACCCTGCTGCGAGCCCGATCGGATTAGGAAACCGTCGACCGAAGGCGGTGACCGCGAGCTTGGCATTGTCTTGTGTCGGACGGCGTGGTGGCAGCAGCGCGAGACCACGAAGGGTCAGATTGTGCGCGGTCTCTGCGTCGAGACCGTGCAGGATAGGCCTTGCCAGCGGGAAGAGAGCGCCGATCATGCTGCGTCTCCTGACGCCGTCACTCCAGCCGGAAAAACGTGTCGACCGTCCGGCCCTATTTGAATTTCGACAACGGACCGGACTACATGAAGCGGCAGTTCGCCGTAGAGATGGGGAAACAGAGCTCCGCCGCGGGACGGCTCGTAGCGCAGGGCTTCTCCCAGCGAATCGGCATCGAGTTCGATGAGAACGAGATCGGATATCCCCGCAAAATGGCGGGCCGCCGTCTCCGTCACCTGATCCGCGGTGGAGAAGTGTATGAAGCCATCGGCCAGATCGACGGGGGCACCGGCGAATCGCCCGGCTGCTTCGGCTTGCTGCCAAAGTGTGCGCGGACAAATCTTATAGATCAGGGGCATCGCGCATTGCCTTCCGGTACGGTGGCTCCGCGATAGAACGGGTCCGCATTCATCGCAACCATGAACGATCTCTACCTTAAGTCGTTAGCTTTAAGGCTCTGCACCCTGGAGATAATGGCGACGTGCCGTTGCTTTCGACGTGTTTTAGTTCTACTTTCCTAAAGCTAGGTGGTCTGTCTTAGTCGCCATGATCGAGTCTCCCCATGCTGTCTCACGAGCAGATCTGGACCGCGATCGACCGACTCGCGGAACGTCACGGATTTTCCGCCTCGGGTCTGGCGCGGCGCGCTGGCCTCGACGCGACGAGCTTCAACCGGTCGAAGCGGATCGGGCCGGATGGACGCAAGCGCTGGCCGTCCACCGAATCGGTTTCGAAGGTCCTTGCGGCTACCAACGCGACGCTCGACGATTTTCTGCACCTGATCGAGCCGCGGGAAGGCATGCCGCGCGCGATGGTCCCGCTGATCGGCCTTACGCAGGCCGGTGCGGGCCGGCTTTTCACCGAGGAGGGCATGCCTACCGGCGGCCCCGGCTGGGAAGAGATCGAGTTCCCGGATCTCGGCGAGGATCGTGCTTTCGCCCTCGAGGTTCAGGGCGATTCCATGGAGCCGCTCTACCGCGACGGCGACGTCCTCATCGTTTCCCCCACGGCCAGCATTCGCAAGGGCGACCGTGTCGTAGTGCGATTGACCAGCGGTGAGGTGCTGGCCAAGGAACTTCGTCGAAAGACAGCTCGGACGATCGAGCTACTCTCGCTCAACCCTGATCACGCGGAACGAACCGTTCAAGTGGGCGAGATCGCCTGGATCGCACGGGTGATGTGGGTACGCCAGTAGGGATTGCTGGGACAGGCCGAGCCGGGACAAACTTGGCGATAGCGTCCGATGCGACTAACCCTGGGGCCCAATTCGCTCCGAGGAGCCAGGACATAGCATGGCACTGTCTCACAAGGACGGCGGATTGCGGGATGCGCCGAGCCCGGGCATCGATCTCCAGGCCGCTCTCGATGCCAGCGCCGTCCCTGCCCTGATGATCGACCCAGCGAAGACGATAATCGTCTACGCCAATCCGGCCTTTGCCGCTCTCGCAGGTCATGAACGCAGCGCCCTCGCCGGACGGGACGTGCATCTCCTCCTTGGCTCCAATAGCGACAAAGACGCTCGTACCGCCTTCGCGGCAGCTCTTGCAGGTGACCGGCCTGAAGGTATCGAGGTTCTGGCATGGCGGCGAAACGGATCGACTTTCTGGGCGGAGATCTTCGCGGTACGCCTAGCCGATGCGGGCTTAGTACTCGTTCAAATGGTCGACGTGACACGGCGGCGGGATGCCGAAGGGGCGCTGGCCCTTTCGCGTCAGCGCGAGGCGCTGGGCCTTCTCACCAACAGCGTCGCCCACGAGTTCAATAACTTCCTGCAGATTCTCATCGGTTACATCGACGGGCTGAAGCGGCGGCTCTCGGACCGGGAAGAGCCCTTCATCCAACGGGCAGTGACACGATCAACCGACGCGGCCGAGCGGGCGACAGTTCTGACGCGTCAGCTTCTCACGTTTTCACGGCGGATAGCGCCGGATGTCCGGCCGGTGGACATGAATGCCCTCATCACCGCCTTCGGAGTACGCATGCGTGCGACCCTCCCTCCCGGCGTTGCACTGACGATCCGGACCGCCTCGGACCTCCCGAACGGCCTAAGCAACCCGACCCAGGTCGATCTTGCCCTTTCCCACATCCTCGCCAATGCCTGCGAGGCCATGCCACGCGGCGGCACCGTCGAGATCGCGAGCTTTCTCGTGCCTCCGGGCGACCCGGCGATCCGCCGACCAGGAGACGGCGCCGTCGGCATCTCGGTGCACGATACGGGACATGGCATGTCGCCCGAGATGGCGGCGCGGGCACTCGCTCCTTTCATCACGACGCGGGAGGCTGGGCGGGGCACCGGACTCGCCATCGTCCATGGATTGGTAAAACGCCAGAACGGGACGGTCGCCCTCGACAGCAAACCCGGCGAAGGAACAACGGTGCGCATGATCTTTCCTGCTGCGGGCTGAGAACGTCACGCTTCCTTCATCACGTTTCGCGGGACAAAAGGGGCACCGAAAATGGACTAAAACTCTCCCCGAGACGTCACCATATGAGGTTCGGCATTCCCGCCAGGACTATCTCAGACTTCGTTCAGAGGCGTATTCATGTTCACCTCATCCACGCGTCGCACGCGCGCCGCGACCATCTTCGCGCTCGCCGCGGTGCTGGCCGTCGCAGCGCCCGTTGCCGAGGCCCGTCCGGGCAGTGGCGGCGGCATGGGCTCGCGCGGCTCGAAGACCTTCAACGCGCCCTCGTCCACCACCACGGCTCCGAGCGCAGCTCCGATCCAGCGCTCGCAGACCCAGCCCGGCCCGGCCATGGGCAATCCCGGCATGAGTAGCGCTGCCACACAGCGTCCCCGCTTCGGCGGCGGCTTCATGGCCGGTCTTCTTGGTGCAGGCCTTCTCGGTGCACTCCTTGGTGGCGGCTTCTTCGGCGGCCTCGGCGGCATCGCCTCGATGATCGGCCTCCTGCTTCAGGTTGGCCTCATCGTCATGGTCGTCGCCTTCGCCGTGCGCTGGTTCCGTCGTCGCCAGGGTAACCCGGCTCCCGCCGGCTATGCCCGCTCCGATCTGTCCGGCAATTCCAATCCGGGCGGCTACGGCGCTGCTCCGGGTACGGGGACAGGCGCGGCACTGGGCGCTGCCCCGCGCGGCGCTCCCCAACCGAGCATCGGCAAGGTCGATATCGGCCCCGGCGATTATCAAAGCTTCGAGATCGCGTTGAACGATGTGCAGACGGCCTATGGCCGCGAGGACGTCCAGGCGTTGCGCAATCTTGCGACACCGGAAATGGCGAGCTACTTCGTCGAGGAACTCCGTGCCAATGAATCCCGCGGCGTAGTCAATCGGACCTCGAACGTGAAACTACTCCAGGGCGATCTTTCGGAAGCGTGGAGCGAAGGCCGGATGGAATACGCAACCCTGGCGATGCGGTACGCCATCACCGACGTGACGATCGACCGCCGCACCAACCAGACGGTCGGAACCGGCGAACCGGAGGCCCTTGAGCTCTGGACCTTCGTGCGCGAGCGCGGCGGCCGATGGATTCTCTCGGCCATCCAGCAGGGTCGCTGATCGCCGCCTTTTCGACCTGATCAAGAATAACAAAGAGCCGCGCAGCTTTAACTGCGTGGCTCTTTCTGTATCGGTGCCGCATGACACTCTTGGGATTCACACGGCGCGCTTCTGATAGTCCTTGATGTCGGTGAACCGCACTTTCGGCGCACGCTCTTCCTCGTAGCGCAAGGAGAAAGCGGTGGTCGCCATGAAGACTGGCGATCCATCGAGATCGCTCGCCATGGCCGAGCCATGCGTACCGACGAAGGAATCCAAGTCGGCTTCCAGATCCGACTCGATCCAGCGACAGATCGAGAAGCGTGTCGGTTCGTAATCGATCGGAAGGCCGTACTCGGCCAGGAGGCGTTCCTTCAACACATCGAGCTGCAGCGCTCCGACCACGCCGACGATCGCTTGCGAACCATCATGAGGGCGGAAGACCTGGACGACGCCCTCTTCACCCATCTGCTGAAGCGCTTCCCTAAGTTTCTTCGCCTTCATCGCGTCGGTGAGTTTGATCCGGCGCAGTATCTCAGGCGCGAAGCTCGGCACGCCACGGAAAACGATCTCTTCACCCTCGGTGAGAGTGTCGCCGATGCGCAGGGTTCCGTGATTGGGAATACCGACCACGTCGCCAGCGAAGGCCTCGTCGGCGATGGCACGGTCCTGGGCGAAGAAGAATTGCGGCGCGGAAAGCGACATCGGCTTGCCGGTCCGCACGAGCTTGGCCTTCATGCCGCGGCTGAGCTTGCCCGAACAGACGCGCATGAAAGCGATGCGGTCGCGATGGTTCGGGTCCATGTTCGCCTGGATCTTGAAGACGAACCCCGTCATCTTCGGCTCGGTCGGCTCCACCAGGCGCTTGTCGCAATCCTGGCCGCGAGGCGGCGGCGCGAATCGGGCGAGGCCATCAATGAGGTCACGAACCCCGAAATTTCGAAGCGCCGAGCCGAAGAAGACCGGCGTGAGGTGCCCTTCGCGAAACGCCTCGAGATCGAAGCGCTTCAGGCCGGATTCTGCAAGCTCCGCTTCCTCGCGCCATGTGGCGACCTCACCCTCCTCCGTGAGAAGCTGGTCGAAAAGCGGGTCGTCCACGCCTGACACGGCCACGGTGCCGCCGTCGTCCGCTGCGTCGAGCCGGCGGACACGGCCGTTGCCGAGGTCGTAGGTGCCGGCAAAGCTCCGCCCGCGGCCTATGGGCCAGGTGACCGGCGCCACGTCCAGCGCCAGGGTCTTCTCGATCTCGTCGAGAAGCTCGAACGGATCGCGAGCCTCACGGTCGAGCTTGTTGATGAAGGTAACGATGGGGATGTCGCGCAGGCGGCAAACCTCGAACAGCTTGCGCGTGCGCGCCTCGATACCCTTGGCGGCATCGATCACCATCACCGCCGAATCGACGGCCGTTAGAGTCCGGTAGGTATCCTCGGAGAAGTCTTCGTGGCCCGGCGTGTCGAGAAGATTGAAGACGCAGCCGCCGTATTCGAAGGTCATCACCGAGGTGACGACCGAGATGCCGCGCTCTTTCTCGATGCCCATCCAGTCCGAGCGGGTGGAGACGCGGTTGCGCTTGGCCTTCACCTCGCCAGCGAGCTGGATCGCGCCGCCGAACAGGAGCAGCTTCTCGGTGAGAGTCGTCTTGCCGGCATCCGGGTGTGAGATGATCGCGAAAGTGCGGCGACGGGCGACGGAGTCTCTCGCCTTGTCGGCGGTGTCCTTGGCCGTCGTATCCATGAGTGCGGTCTGCATCAACATCGCGGGCGGTTGCTTCTCTGGTCCGCCGGGGCGGGTATGTCGGTATGAGGTCTGGCGCGTGCCCTGTCTGTAAGGCCAATAGGCAACAGACGAAAGCAGGTGGCCTCAGCCCCTGCCGATATAGGGCATCTTCGTCGCCATGACGGTCATGAACTGAACGTTGGCGTCGAGGGGCAGTCCGGCCATGTAGACCACCGCGTCTGCCACGTGACGGGCATCCATGACTGGCTCCGCCTTCAGCGACCCGTCGGGCAGGCGAATACCCGATGCCATCGGCTTCGTCATGTCGGTCTCGGCATTGCCGATGTCGATCTGCCCGCAGGCGATGTCGTGGTCGCGACCGTCTAGGGAGGTGGACCGGGTCAGACCGGTGATCGCATGCTTCGTGGCGGTATAGGGCGCCGAGTTCGGGCGCGGCACATGGGCGGAGATCGAGCCGTTATTGATGATGCGGCCGCCACGCGGATTCTGGGCCTTCATCATGCGGAAGGCTCCCTGCGTGCAGAGAAACGCGCTGGTGAGGTTGGCATCCACCACCACTCGCCATTGTTCAAGGGTGATCTCTTCGAGGGGAACCGAGGGCGCGAACAGGCCGGCATTGTTGAAGAGGAGATCGAGCCGGCCGAACCGTGCCTTCACCGCCGCGAAAAGCCGCTCTACCGCAGCAGCATCACCGACATCGGTCTCAACCGGCAACGCCTCGACGCCAGCACTGCATACCAGTTCGGCTACCTCATCGAGTGGGTCCCGGCGACGGCCCGCCAGAGCGATATTGAAGCCGGACCGAGCCAATCCGACGGAGACGGCACGCCCGATGCCAGACCCCGCCCCTGTGACGATGGCGATGCGTCTCGACATCCGGCCTCTCCTCTTTCGTTGCCCATCAACGCGAACAGGCTGTTGCAACACGCCGACGTGGCGTCTAGACAACGCGCGGCCTTGCGTCGATGGGGCGTCGCCAAGTGGTAAGGCAGCGGTTTTTGGTACCGCCATCCGGAGGTTCGAATCCTCCCGCCCCAGCCAATCACGCGGACGCAGCGACCTTTCCGTTTGTTCTTTTACTAAATAGGCAGCCAAATTTATTAAAATTCATTAGATAAGTCATTCTTTTGAATAAAGATCCATTAATAACAATATATATAATATATTATTGCTCATTTACTTGAGAATCAGATCTATACTTCCAAGATCGTGACAAACTATATGAGATTATAAGTCAATTTTGATATATATATCTAGGTTGTGCTATTTAAAATAGAAAATTATTCTAATAGCGAGCGGACTACATTTTGTCTCTGAGTAGAGATAAAATCCGACTAACGTGCTCTTAAATGCAGCCCCACGGACGACGACGATCAGGAATAATACTCTAAGAAAGATTGTAAATTCTTACAAGTAGTCGTACGATCCTAGTGCCATTTCGTAAATTTTATTAATATGCATTAAAAAGCCAGATTTTTTCCTTTTTATGGCATTTTAATGCGAGTAATTGTTGGATGCTTCGCCAGCCAACGAAAACAATTTGCGAGTTCGCCATGGTGCCCGCAGCCTTCACAGCCGGTCTCGGGGTCGGCCTTTCGTTTCTCTTGGGTCCGAATATCGGGGCTATTGCGCTTGTCCCGGTGCTCGTCCTAGCCTTCGTCCGCCTCTGCGGGCGGAGAATTCTTCAATTAATGGAGGATCGATAGACGTTTAGAGACACATAAAATTTGCATCATCGAATGTGGAAGCTCACAAGCTGTCCGGTTCCTCGCGATGAGTCATCCATTCGGATCACGATCGAACTCATTACATTTCGAGCCGGAAAGCCTAAAATCCAAGGCTAAGGTCAGTCGTGTGCACCAATTGAGTCACCGCAGCCGCTTCTCCGTTAGCCGAAGACGATGGATGAGGTCCGCAAAAAGCTCGGAAGTCTCGCGCGCCGAGATTGATCTGATAAGCGGTTCGCAAACTGTCTATCAGACTTTCGACGATGCTTTTGCCTGAGGATCGATGTCCCACCGCACTCTGGGCAGCTGAAATGAGATTCGGTTAATCCGGAGAATTGGCATGGCTCTGAATCAGCATCGTGCACATCCGTTCTCACCAAGGATCCCAGGGTCTTGCGCGTCGCGACGGAGTTCGGCAATCCGGCTGGGGCACCATCCCCGTTTCATAATGCACTTTTATACAGAGATGATGCGTGCTGGTGACAGTATTAGGTGTGCAAAGACCAGATCGTCTTCGCGATGTGGCTTGGATGTCCAAAAATCAGGGTAGGTTGCGCCGCAGCCAATACATCCCCTCTGGTGTACCCCCAGGACACGGCTCCGAAATCACACCCCGCCGCCTTTGCTGCGTCATGGTCTCTCAACTCGTCACCAACATAGATGGTATCGCGGCCGAGACCGGTCTTTTGCATCATGGCGGTCAGACGTTTGGCCTTCCCGAACATCGATGCGCCGCAGGCATAATGCCGGAAGCTTGAGGCGCAGGGACCCAGGACGTGGCGAACATTGGCTTCACTGTTCGAACTGACAATGGCGAGCACGATGCCAGCGTCATGGAGGTCCCGGATCATCTCCCACACTCCAGGGAACAGAGCGAATGCACCGATGTCACGGGCCGCTAAGTCGTGCATGTGCCGGGTAATGAAGGGCAGCTTCCATGCCGGCACACCAAGCTCGCGGATGAGAGCACGAGCAGACAGGCCGCGAAGCGCTTGAGTTTCCGCCAGGCCAATCTGCCGAAAACGATAGCGAAGGGCTACATCGTTGATAACGCTGCAGAACCATGGGAACGTATCGGCCAGCGTTCCGTCGAAATCGAATATGGCCAGTCGGTACGGTCTGCGCATCACGCGCGCGGATCGCTTCGCGGAGATAGTCGACTGATCTCAACTGCGCAGAATGACATCCAACGGACAAGGACTGAGAGACTGTATGGCTCGCCGACGGTGCCGCCTGTTTTCAAGTTGGATATGGCTACGCTGATTGAGGCGCCGTGAAACCATGATTCCGAAAGATCGAACAGTCGACCCATGCGCTTCTTTTGGACAATTTTGACAGACCTATCCAGACGTACTTCCCCACTGAGAGTCTGTCCGGCATCATGA